>PLZG01000092.1 GCA_003152075.1 candidate division FCPU426 bacterium | reverse complement strand
TTCTCTTCGCAATACTTCCTAAATTGGTCTGCTTTTTCGAGCGCCTCCTCTTCCGTCCCATCAAATGCCCAGACAATTTCTTCGCCCCCATAGCGCCAAATCCTGCCCTTGCTAAATATCTGCTGGCCCGCCTTTGCCAAAGCCTTCAAAACCGCGTTTCCGACTTGGTGGTTGTTATGGACATCGTTGAATGATTTGAAGAAGTCGATATCGGCCATAGCCAGAAAGAAATGACCTTTTCTTCTTTGGGCAAGGGTCGGGATCTGCTGGGCGGCAGCCCTGTCGTTTAATAGCCCGGTGCGGTGGTCAACCAGGGTTTCATTGACTAGATTTTCTTGGGTGGTTTGGCTATCGGATTGGGCTCTCATTTCACTTTCAAGGAATGGGTCGAATAATTGAGCGAAAAGCCATTTGAGGGGTTTAACCTTCTTCAATTTTCCCAGGGCTTCGTTCCGCCGCCTCTTTTTCGCCATTTCGTAAAGATTCGAGACCTTGGGGTCGGAGAAGCCTGCCTTCATAATCGTTGTACAAAGGGTTATGGTTCGGTGGGTTTGTCCTATTAAGTAGTGGGAAACCGCTAATAGAGTCAGATAGTTGTAATCCTTGGGGTAACGAAGACTTAAGGATTCAAATTTCTCAACTGCGGCTTCGTACTTCCCGGTGTGGATACAGAGTTCCGCTTCCAATGCCACGGCTTCCGGGTAATCCCGCTTTTGAGCAAAAACTTCCTTTAAAGTCACTTGGCAATCCGCATATTGGGATAAAAGAAATTGGGCTCTGGCAAGCAAAACAAGGCTTTCCGGTGTCTTGGGAGAAAAGTCGTGAAGTCGTTTGATGACTTTCATTATTGAATTGGGCTTTTTGTACCTGACGTAAATCTTCGCGGCCTCAATATGGGCCTCAATGTTTTGGGGTTGATGCCTACTAATTACTTCATCAAAGAGTTTAATGGCCTCGGAGAAACGGTTTTTCTCCATTAAAAGGTGAGCTGACTGTAGGCATCGTTTGGCTAATTCAGGGTTAATATGAAGGGCATTTTCTTCCATATCAGAGCCTTTGAAAATCAGTAACGATCAATTTTCCGTTGTCGTTTTTGACCACCACCACAATGTGAAATGGGAGTTCAATTTGAGACCCCGGCCCCCTGGCATCCGAATTGAAAAGGTTTTTGCCGATAACGCGGACCCAATAGTGAGTTCCATCGGTGCTTTCAACACTTGAGCGGTCAATCTTTTGATAAGAAACATAGGCTTTGTTATCCGATAAGAAGGCGATCCATTTGGGGTCAAGGAAAGCCTCCTGGTAATAGGACATCATGTTGTCGCTCATCAAATTGGCTACCTTGTCCACTTGATGGTTGACGTCGGTGTAGCTGACGTTGAATGCCATGATGGTGAACTTTTCTGCGAAATTCCTAATGTCGGCGTATTGGGCATCCTCCCCATTTGGTTTTGTGTTAGTCCCCTGGTTATCCTTGGTTTGGTCGTTCGGCACTGCCCTTCCCCAATAAAGGGTTGATCCCGAACCCAAGATCACAATGACAAGCGCAATCAATATTTTCCCGGTATAGCGGCTCTTCTTTGGCCCGTTCTCAACTAAATCAAGGACTTCAACTCCTTCTGTTTTTTCCGGTTCTGTCATTTCATTTCTACCTCTTCGACTTTCCTGGCAATGGGCGTTTCACCCTTTTCCTTATTTACTAGCTTTAGAATCGTGTTCGTCTCCTTGTCCTCGATCCACTTGGCGATAGCCCCAAGGGTTGCAACGGGGTCTTCATCGGGCGCGTAAGTTTCAAGGTAAAGGTCTCGGATAGCCGCCTCGGGGCCATAGGTTGTTGCAATGTGGTAAGCCAACTCGTCTGGATAAATGTTCACGATTCCCTGCCTTAGGGTCTGGTGAATCAATGCCTGGGAATAAACTCCCTTTACCAAATGGAGGTTCATCACCTTTTCCACTTGGTTAGGATTTAACTGTAGGAGCCCCTTGGCGTGTTCGATGTCATCCCCAACAAGCTTCAAAAGGATTTTGGTGGAGGTGTTCTTCAAGATGGCTTCAACACCTTTAACACCGAAAAACTCTCCGATTTCCTGTGTGGCAAATATTGGCTGGAGCCTCAAATGTCGGGCGGTCTTGGCAATACGAAGAAGGAAGGCTAACCCGGCAGGGTATTGGGCCAAGTACCAGCATTCATCCATTGCCAGTTGGGAGAGGCGGTTCAATTCTTTGTTTTGTTTGGCTTTGGATAAGCAGTAGTTTGAGATGGTAAACACCGCCAAGCCGACGGCTTTCTTGTCGTTATCGCTGATACCGGAAGTGTCAAAAACAATGAAGGAGTTATCGGCTTTGACGGTCGATTCCCGGTCGGTCAGGTTGGCGTACATTCCTTTGCCGGTATAAAGCTTCAGGACTTCGGCTTGCTTGCGGCAAATGTATTGGAATTCGGAAGGAACTTTTTTGTCCACCGATGTCTTTAAAAGGGATTCCTTGAGGTCACTTAAAAGTGGAACCCTTCCCTCACCAATACAATTTCGGTAGGTTTGTTTTACCGCCTCTTGAAGGATTGCCTTGTCCAATTCCTCTGATTCCTCAATCCGGTTTTCCTTTATGTTGGCAAGCACAACCCCCAAATACATGATGATGCTGGCGATATGATCCGGGTCGATTTCCCCTTCCGTAGACTTAATCTCGTCCAAGGGATAATCAAAGATGTTCAAGTGGTGTTTACTGTCCAGGTCGTAATTGAGGTAACGGCCCCCGGCCAATCGGCAGAGTGTTTTATAGGATTGGGACTTGTCGATAATCATGACGTATGGGTTTAAGGCGAGATTTTTAATGAGAAGCTGGTTAATGGTAAAAGACTTCCCAGTCCCGGAAGAACCCACCACCAGCACGTTCCAGTTTTCGGTTTCACGGCTCCATAAATCGAGTTGAACCATTTGACCTGATAGGGTTTTACCCAAAGGAACCCCATCGGTTTCGGCTATAGGGTCAGATAAACAAGGAACGGCGTTTGCCAGTACCGCCGTGGCTTGAAGATGCTCATGCCCTGCCGCATCGGTGACTTGGGGCAAAGTGGAAAGAAATAGGTTCTTTTGTTCGGCATAACCCGACAAAGGATGAACGTTTTTGAACATCCTGCTCAAGCTCTCATAGCTTGAAACAAGCTTCTTATGACTGTCTGAGAAGAGGGTTATATATAGAGAGAATTTGGCTAGGGAGGTCTTCCTTTCGGAATTCCAAAAGGGGGTCTTTCCCTTTTGGTAAGGGGCTTGGGGGCAAGGCCCCCAGGGGAAAGGGGTGCGGTCAAGATGCCCCACGGGTTTTGTGGGGTAGCTTGACCCAGGGGGAAGGCCCACGAAAAAGTGCTTCCCTTTTTCGTTCCCCCCTTAAACAGCCTTCTAAGTTCTTAGTGATGTCTTTCTTTATGTCTTTATCCGGTATCTCCTCTGGTCTGTCTCCCACCCTTCTGTTCTCAAAGAAGTCCCCAAGCCTGTTTCCCAAGCTGTCTAAAAAAATAGGGCTTCCTGGTGGTTTACCAGGAAGCCCTATTGCCTCGATTCTTTGCCTTGTCTTTACCACTACCAACACCCACCTAAAACTACTTCCACCTGCTCCGGTCTGCCTTACCTAGTACCCTTCTAACTCCACCTACCACTTCCCTCCCGTCCTCCCACTACTGTTTCTGTGTGTTTCTTCTTCTCAACTCTCTCTATCTCCGCATCAATTCAAGTTCTCTGATTTCTAAAGGTTTTCCACTGCGTAGAGGGCGAACCCCCCTATCGGTTCTAGCATCATCACTTGATGCGTAGATAGGGGGGTTCGCCATCGCAGAAGTGGAAAACCCACCCAAACAAACCGAAAAGTTCATTTTTCCATTTCCATGGCGCGGAAATGCCATTTCCATGGACAACCCACTTTAGGGGACCCTAGCAATGGGCAAATCCCGAATCCTCGTCGTGTAGTGTGGGGATTGTTTCTCGAATTTCGTCAGCCATCTTTGGTTGATCCCAACCGCCGCCATCCTGATCGTGCCGGCTCCTTTGACCTCGTTGAGCTGGTCAATGACCCTCATCAAGACCGGCCTCCTCGGGTCTTCGGCAACAAACAAGTGCCCCTGGACGGTACCCTCCGGCTCCATCTTGTCGGCGTTCAAGCCTATCCTCTTGTACCTGTACCCCGGCTTATAAAGCCCCTCCACCACGGCCACCACATACCGGATCAGGGTCGAGGTGTCGTTGGTGGCCACCGGAAAAACCACCGTCTGGGCTTCCCCAAATTGGGGATCATTCCCGAAAGGGTTGGTCTGAATCCAGATGGTTAGTTCCTTCACGCATTGCTTCTCCTTTCGGAGTTTCAAAGCTTCCTCCGAGGCCCTAGTCGCCGCGGCCTCCCGTAACTCCTCTAAGGATTCGATAAGGACTCCAAACCCTTGGGCCGTACCCACCATCTTCTTGGCCGGTGGAACCAACTCCAAAGGTAGGCAAGAAACTCCCCTTAACTCCGATTGAATCCTGGCTCCAACGACCGTCATCTTGGCCCTCACCCAATGTTCCGGGGCGTCCCTGAATTCCAAGGCGTTATTGATTCCGTTCTCCTTGAGCATTCGTTCATAGGCCGGTCCCACAAACCAAAGGTCACCCACGTCGGTTTGAGCCAAAGCCCTCTCAAGGTAAGGGGACTTAAAGAGATTCAAAACCCCCTTGGCCTTGACCGACTTCTTGGCGATCTTGTTGGCGACTTTCCCAAGCACCTTGGTCCCGGCGATGCCCACCGACACGGATATTTCAGTACACCTTTCCACCATCTCCTTGATCCGCCGCCCATAGCCGGTTAGTTCATCCACGGGCATACCAGACAGGTCTAAGAAACATTCGTCGATGGAGTATTTTTCAAGCTTGGGGGTAAAGAGGGACAGCACTTCCCTCACCCGGTCGCACATATCGAAGTAAAGAGGGTAGTTCGAGGACATAACAATGACGTTGTTTTCTTTTATGAAATCCCGCTTCAAAAAGACAGGATCTCCCATCGTGAAGCCCAAGGCCTTGGCCTCATTTGACCTGGCTATAACAATGCCGTCATTGTTCGAGAGAACCACAACCGGCTTTTTGTCTAGCCTGGGATTAAAGGCCCTCTCACAAGAGACATAGAAATTATTGCAGTCCACTAAGGCGACGACGTACTCCATTGGAACCTCTCAAGGGATGGATGGTAAAGGTGATGACGCCCAGCATTTTGACTCCCTCTTCGGGGTCAATAGGAATGGGTTTGAACTGCGGGTTTTCAGGTAGCAAAAGAACTTTTTTATCCTCGAAACTTAGCCTCTTGACCGTGGGTTCCCCATTGACCGCCGCGATGACAATGTCGTTGGGTATGGGGATCAATGCCTTATCGACCAGAAGAAAGTCGCCGGAATGGATACCAGCTCCCGTCATGGAATCCCCTGAAGCGACCCAAAGGTACGAGGCGTAAGGGTGGTCGATCAAGTCCCCGATCTGAACCCGCTTTTCCCGGTAGGACTCCGGGGGGCCTGGGGCTCCACATGGGACAGGTGGTAACACCAAAGTCAAAAGGACGTTTTGACACTCTTCGACAGAACCAAGGTAGTGAGCATGTGTGGGCATAAATCCTCCAGAAAATAGGTAGGTATACAGGGGTATACCTTAGATATAACCCTGATTCAGGAGGGGGGTCAAGTTTTATGAGGTTGGCTAATTTAAAACGGAAGGTTTTTCAGGAAAATACTGTGTTTGTTTCCATCGTTAGGGCTTAAAAAGATTTTCCCGTTGTTCCTCTGCCGCTTGCCTCTGCCGGGCTAATTTTTGGCAATGAGGACAGGCAGGGCCATGTTGTAAATACCAGTTAAAAGTTTTTGCGCTACTCGGTTTTTCGGTTTCAGGGGGCGGAAATGCTTCCGCCTGACTCTCATCCAAAGTAGGTGTCGCGGATGGAGTGGGAGTAGTAGGAATAGGGGTGATTTTGGCAACCGGTTTTATTGCTCTCTTGGGTTTCGCTTCCACTAAGGATGATACCGAAAGTAACAGTACGAAGATTAGGGCCGCAAATTTTGGGGAAGATTGTAAAATGCGGTGAACTTTCGCATCGACATTTCCATGATGGTTTTCCCCGTCTTGAATTCGCTGTACTCCACTGTCTTCCCATTGTTCTTTACCCATAGTATCCACATTCCTTTTTTCTCCACCCTTAAAAATTGGCACTGCTTTTTCTCCCAAATTTCCCGGCCATGGTTGTCCACCATTGAATATTCGCTTGGCGAAGGTGTCGGTGGGTCAGTTCGGACAAGAATGAGCTTTCCATCATCTGCCACCGCTTCAACCAAAGAACCTTCGACTATTCGAACCTCATACTTTTCCGAGGTCTTAACACCCAGGATCAAAACTGGACTAGGTCCCGATCCACCGTCTGCCTGAAGTTTGTTGAAAGCGATGTAGTTCCCGCCAATGGAGACCGCCAGGAATTTTCCCATTTGGCTTAAAATTCTTTTTCCTTTCCTGTCGTAAACCCTTATTTCCCCGTTTTCCAACTCAAAAAATGACCTGCCGTTTTCCATAATGATGGAAGATTTCTTTCGTGGGCTAGTAGCCGCATCCGTCCATAGAACTTTCCCAGCCTTCTGGACCGCTAGGGTGATTTTCACGGTATGGTTCTTGTCATCCAAATATTGCATACTCGTTTGAACACTATATCCGCTGGCTGGTCCCGCTGGTTTTTTGACCGTTTGGCATATTCCAGCCTGGCCGACCACTAAAAACGTTAATGGAACAACAGCCGATCTGAGCCACTTCTCCATTTCTTTATTCGTTGCCGTGGTGTAAATGACCACACTCAACGCAATGTTTACAAAGTTTTCGGTTCAACAAATGGCCTGCGGCTAACCCCAAGGCACCAGGAACAGCCAACCACAAACCTCTCGGATCACCAATCCAAAGCTTCCCTATTACAATCATTCCCGTACAAAGGTACAAAATCAGAAGCAATCGAATCTTTCTGTGGAGCCGGTAACCCCAACAAAAACTGATCGTCGCCAAGGACAGGGAGCCCATAATGAAGAGAATCTCCAACTTGCGACCCAGCAAGAAACTTAATCCAAGCCAAGGCAAAGCCACCACCAAAAGAGGAAATGCCAAGCAATGAACCGCACAGGTGAAAGATAATAAGGCTCCCACGCGGTCCAAACGTGAGTGGTTAACAAACTCGACTTGGTCTTCCATTTAAAACTCCTTTAATAAACCTCGAATAAAATTCGAAGTCTCGTTTTTGAATCAATGGGCACGTTGTCATTTGCCGCTGGTTTGAATTGCCACTTTTTCACCGTGTTTAAGGCAATGGCGTCAAGTTCATCATTACCGCTTGAATCAAGTAGCCTTGGGGTTACCTGTCCTTGGGCCGTGATGAAAAATTCGATTACTACGTTCGTTTTCAGGTTTTGGTTTCTCAAATAAGATGGAATAGCCGGGGCCGGGGAATAAAGGGCTACAGGCCCATGGGTTGGACCCAAGACAGGACCCTCATTGACCTGGTTTTGCTCCGGCGCTTTGGGTTGTTCTTTTTTGATTGGTTTAAGTTTCTTATGTTTTGGATTAAACACAATTTCATCCTCATCCTTGGTGGCCGTGGCTCCGCTTAAATGAGCATTCGCAGGCAATTGGAGAATTTGGGCTTCCACGTATTGGGCCGAATCAAAAGGATTATGAAAAATTGGAAGATGCCCCAATCCCAAAGAGAGAAAGAACGCCAATTCCAATGCTACGGCTATTCCAGCCGCTCGGGATAGCTGTTGTCGATCATCCGCTAGGTTGGAGTAAGTTAGTGGCACTTTTATTTCTCCTTCCCCGCTTCAGCCGCCAAAGCAAATTTACGGACACCTGCCTCTTTTGCCTTTTGCATAGCTTGAACCACCAAGCCATACCCCACCCCCTCATCCGCGTTTACAATGACAACCCCTTGTGGTTCGGCTTGCATCTCATAAACCAGACGCCCCCCCAATGTGTCCAAGGTTACCGGCATCTTGTTTACCATTAGGGAACCGTCTTTTTTGACCGAAAGGATAATGTTTTGCTTCATGTTTTCCGGCGCTCCTGTTGTTTTGGGTAAGAGCACCTTAATGCTATTGATTCGGGTCATTGCCAGGGAAGTCACCATGAAAAAAACCAATAAAAAGAAAATGACGTCGATCATGGGGATGATTTCAATCCTGACCCGTTTAACCGGCCTTTGACGGATTTGCATTAGCCTTTTCTCCGTTCCGAGGCCATGCGAACCTCAATCAGCCGGGAAGCCGCCGATTCCATTTCATAAATGAAATTTTTAATCACCGTGTTGAAATAGTTGTGGGCGACGACGCAAATTAGCGCGATGACTAAACCCGTGGCCGTCGCGACCAAGGCTTCGGCGATGCCACCCGTGATGGAATAGGGATCATCTACCCCGCTTTGAGTCAAAACCTTGAAAGAGCCCATCATGCCGATGATGGTTCCTAAGAGCCCCATCAAAGGGGCTATGGTGATGGTCGTATCCAAGACGTGAACCCTTTTTTCAAGGATAGGTACCCAACTCTCACCCTCGTTCTTCATGGCAATTTCCATTTCAGCCGCAGGGTTTTTAAAATGCTCAAGCCCCGCCTTTAAGATTGCGGCCACAGGGATTTCTTTTTTTTGGCAAGATTCTGTCGCCTCGGACACCTTACCCTCTTTCACTTTTTTCAGGATTTCAGCCGTAAATCCTAATGGTGTCACGTACCTTTTATGGAGCGCTTTCCAACGCTCGATGATGACCGTCAAAGCGATAAGCGACGAAGCCAAAAGCGGCACCATCATAAAACCACCCCTAAATATCAGTTTGAATCCTTCTAATAATCCGTCCATTTTTTCCCTTTCTTATTCAAAATTAAAAATGGTAAGACGCCAACCGGCCCCTGAAAACCGGTCGGCGTTCACCTGATCGCTTAAGAGAACTACTCCTTACAGCTTTTCCGTCAGGCGGAAAATAAACTGCCTGCCCGCTTCGTAATGATTCCCGTTGAAACCATTGGCGATAAAAATCGGGTAGGTGTTATCAAAAACATTCAATACGTCAAGGCTGACTTTCAAACCGTTGAACCAACTCTCTTTTTTGAAGGCATAGCCCAACGTGCCGTCCAAAGTGAAGTGGGAGGGAAGCCTTAGGCTGTTGTTATCCCCCGTGCTCAAACCCCCGCCGAAAAGTCCCTGTGCCGTGAACCAAACATCCCCAGGGTTATAAGTAAAACCCCCGCTGGCCGTGTGAATCTGGCAATGATCCAAGTACTGGTAATCGGTAGGCCCGTAGGTTGTTCCCGCTGGAAAAGCGAAAATCCCACCGTTGATTCCTTCGCCCTGGGCGATTTCATAGGAATAGTTGGCGAAGTCGGACCATTGGTCATCTATCTTTCCGTTGACCGACAGTTCAATGCCATAGGCATAGCCTTTCTCAAAATTGTAAGGCTGGGCAATGGCGGTGTTCAAAAGTTGGGTTTCGTCCAACATGTTCGTAGCATCCTTGTAGTAGGCGTTGACGGAAACCAACTCATTGCCTACTTGCTGGGCCACTCCAACTTCGAAGTAGTCGTCCTTCTCCGCCTTGATGTCATAAGGCGTCAATTGCCCCTGACCAAGATTGTTGAAGGTGTCTCTGAGGTCCTCCGGCGGCGCTGGCATGAATAATTTTCCGTAAAATGCGTGGAACTTGGTGTTGTCACCCACCAATACGGTCAACCCGACCCTTGGTTCCAACAAGTAATCGGTAGCCGTGGCATCTGGAAAAACGAATTGGGTAGCGTCAAACCTTAATCCGGCATTCAAGATCAATCCTTTAACAACGGTCAGGTCGTCCTGAAGAAATACGCCTTCTTGGTAGCCGTTATCCGTCGCGTTATCGCCTGTAGCCGTCGTAACCGGCGTACCGCTTGAGTTGTCAACATCGGTAATGGAAATCGGCCCAGAAGATTGGGTCCAAAGAAACTGACCCCCCATCTTGATCAGGTTGTTGTTATCCGCCCTAAGCGTATAGTTCGCCTGGAAACCAAGGTTGTTGCTGGTGCGGTCTTCCGAAAAGGAATCCGCCGTGCCCTGTGGTGTACCAGCAAATACCGTTGAGGCGGCCAAGTCGTTGGCGAAGTCGTTGTTGAAAGTGACGTGAGATTGTTTCCAATAGGGCGAAACCTGCAAGAAAGAGTTGTCCCCGAAGGAATGCTTCCACGCTAATTCCACGTATTGGTTCGACTCGAATTGGGAATCGTTCGTTCCATTAGGCACGTATGGAAAAGGGCCGTTGCCATAAGGGTCCGTGTAGGTGTTGAAAAAAGGACTGCTGGCGTCGAATGAGGTTGGATATACGGGAATCTGAATTAACTTCTGTTCATTGAAGCCCACCAGACTCAATTTATTGTCGTTATCCACCTGCCAATCAAACTTGCCGAATTGCCCACCGCCGTAACTCTGGTTATGGACAGAATCATGTCCGCCCTGCGAATCATCCGTTGGAATTGCCGGGTTAGGGGTGTCGATTCCCCTTTCGGTGTATAAACCGTTGGCCGAAAGAAAATAATGGAATGTTCCGGAACCATCTGCGCCGCCATAAGTAAGGAATGGTGCAGTTTGGTTATTAGTTCCATAACTCAAACCCAAAAGACCCCCCGGTTCGGTGGTGCCGGACTTCGTAACGATGTTGACGACACCGGCCAGCCTAGTCCCATACTCGGAGGGTAAACCTCCTGTGATAATTTCCATATGGTCGATGTCAAGCGGCGTAAAAGCCTCCCCGAAAGAACCTCCCACCGAATCGGGAAGTTGGATACCGTCAATTTGATATTGCAGATTTGCGTGATTTCCCCGCGTGAAGACTTGACCAAAAGGCCCTTCCACCATGCCCGCGTTGGTGTTCACCAACAGTTTGGGTAATGAAGCAGTGGCTCCTTGAGGTAATTGTTCAATGTCTTCTTGGTTCAATTCCTTACCGCTTGTCGAAGAGGGAGTAATCAAGTGGCGTTTCGCCTTGACCTCCAACTTCATTTCCCCGCTTCCTGCCGAAGCTAATTGAATATCAAGCGGCTCAGAGGTTCCCGATACCTCCACAACCCCCTGATAAGGGCTGAAGCCGGAAACCTCGACTGCCACCTTGTATTCCCCCAAGGTCAAAGGAAAGAACTGAAACATGCCGGTCGCTGTAGTAGTAGCATCTTTTTCAATGCCATTTCCTTTAACCGTTACTTTGGCGTTCGGGATTGCGACCCCCTTATCATCTGTAATCGTCCCCGACAAAGCGCCGTCTACCGTTGCGTTAGCACTTGAAAAACACAAACTAAAAAAAAGAAAAAATAAAAACAGTATTTTTTTATGAATCGTCATTTTTATCCCCTATCCTTTAAAAGATTTGATAAACATAAATTGCTGGAATTCCGCTCGTAAATTAATCAAGCTCCCATGTCAGGAGCCGACAAATTCAATTACGAGAAGATAGGCGGGGACTTTCCGGTATAAAAAAAGAGGCTTATAAATACGGTTTCGACTTTCTTTGCAAAGAACAAGAAGAAAAAGAAGAGAGGAAAAAGTAACGGTTGAACCGAATTGGTAACGCCTTGGGACCCCGTATGATTCCAATGACAATAAGCGCAATTACGATCATGTGCCTCATCATGCTTATGGTGATGCACGAATCCCTCACCGCCTACGATCAAAAAGAGCGCAAGGGCTAGACCCATAAGAAGAAATTTAAGAATCTTTTTGTTAAGTCTCACTTAATCCTCAAGTAATGATCCAGATTAAAACCATGACTTCCTCGGGACTTCTATCTTGTCGAAAGTCATCCGATACAGGCACCAACCCTTGTTTTGCTCGTCAAATTCACTGCCAACACTAAAAGTTCCAAAGACAGTAACGGGAATATCCATTGTCGATTCGGTTGTTTTCCCGTTATCCATCCTGACGTAAATCCATTGATTGAGTTTGGGAATAACTCCGTAACAACAAGTCATTCGGCTTTGGGCAAGAATGAAAGACGAAACCTTGTCCCTGTCCATGAGCATGGGGATCATGAAGCCGGACACCGATATTTTTTGGCCGCTTAAAGCCTTTATGGACTCCGGTACTGTTGAATCCGGTTTTTTCCTTTTAAGGCGGGGATCAACCCTTGGGTTAACCAGGTCGGGTGCCTCGGCCGGGAAACCACTAAGAACATCAAAGTTCAATTGGTAGTAACTTCCATCCTTGGGAAATTCGACCTTGGGGGCGGATTTAGATTCCGCTACCCGCGCATCGTTGATTTTGCCAAATTGTTCCAAAGCACTCTGGTCTTTCCACCACTGGCTAATTGTCGGCATGTACGTTGATTTCATAAGAATGAAAGCCAATAGGAAAAACCAAGCAAAAGTGATTACAGTCATTGTCCAAAATTTCCAATCGCGT
The DNA here is from genome assembly GCA_003152075.1 of candidate division FCPU426 bacterium. Classification (GTDB taxonomy): domain Bacteria; phylum Oederibacteriota; class Muellerivitia; order Muellerivitales; family Muellerivitaceae; genus PALSA-1180. The sequence goes on along the minus strand of PLZG01000092.1, from coordinate 45,775 downwards.
GGGGGAATGACGGATTGATAGGTAACTTTTATCTTTTTGCCCGACAATTTCCCGATAACCACTTTATAAGTTCTCATTGTTTATTCACCAATTCGGTTCTTTAGGAGCAGCGGTCTTCTCCGCGACCATCCGGTAAAGACTTCTTCCGGTGTCGCTCAAATCTGCCGTCCCTACCGAAAGGGTTCCAAAAACCGTTATCGGGGTATCCATTACAATTTCCGCTTTTTTCCCTTTCTGCATCTGGACAAAAATAAATTCGTTAATCCTTGGTACAAGTCCAAAGCAACAACTTCCTTGGGTTCTCGTCAGGAAGAATGAAATCGCCTTCTCGTCTTTTTCGTCCTCATCAGTTTCCGATGGCACCATGAAACCGATGGCCGCGACCTTTTTGCCGTCCAGCGCCTTGATAAAACCCGGAACAGGATATTTTTTATTTTCCTCGCTTACTTTCATGTCCTCCTCATCGCCGGGGTTCGGAGCGTCAAAATTAGCCAATGTGTCCCACTTAACCAAAGAATGGTTTTCGACCAAGGAATAAACGGTTACGGGTGCGGCTTTGGATTCCCGTGCAACGGACACCGGGCAAGAGGACGTAACGGCTCCCATTTTCTTACCCTTGGCTCCCGCTTGAACCAAAACACCAAACCCAAAAATAAATATTCCTCCCCAAAAAATAAAATGGACTTTCCGAAATAGTCGCTTTATCTCTTTCACCAAAGGCCTTTCGGGACAATAACTTTGGCTGATACCATCCTGTAAAGGCTCCAACCCATGTCTTTCTTCTTTTCCTCTCCAACCGACAAGACGCCAAAAACAGTTACCGGTACATCCATCATCAACTCCGCCGGCTTTCCTGGTGCCATTGTTACGAACATCCATTCGTTCATCTGAGGAGTAATCCCGTAACAACAAGTTGCTTGGCTCCGGGCCAGGATGAAGGACAACACCTTATTCCCTGACTCATCCGTATCGATGGGAATCATGAACCCATAGGTTGCGACAGAAGCCTTATCCAAGGCTTTGACAAATCCAGGAACCGGATACCTTTTCTTCTTCAGCCTCAGATTGGGGTCGATTTCCTCCTCGATATTCGGTGCGTCATAACGAAAATGCGCCAAGGTGTTCCAAGTCACTAACGGGTGGCCCTCAAGTTGGGTATAAACGGTTGCCGGAGCGGATTTCAGGTCAATAGGTTTGATGGGGTATTGATTCGGGGCCGGGGACTGTCCTTTTATCTCTCCAACGGTAATCAACCCACCTAAAACCAGGACAATTCCCAATCGAAAGCCCCATCGGCCCACGAGTTTTATCAATTCTTCCTTCATTGCGACCCCTCCCGAAATAAGTAGAACTTGTTTTATATTCCTTTGACCCAACTCGGTTTTTTCACGCCTTCATTTCCCTCCGGATATAAAAACCAGACGTTTTTAAAATCCGTTCCCTTGGCCTTGATATAAATAATCTCCCCTTGAAACTTGGTCGCCCCCTTCAACCTGGAGGAAACAGCTTGGTATTGGGAAGTGTCACCCCTGGTTTCCCCGGTCAGGCTGTTGGAAATGGGCTTCAGTTTCAGCACCCAATCCTTCGCCTTGCCTTTTATGCGGATTTGAAGGGAACTTTGGGAAATCCTCACCGGATTCTCGGCTTCCCCGTCCAAAATAAAAGCGTCCAGTTGACCTGTAGCGGGGTCCAAAAGAAGCTCCACATGGGAGAACTCCTCTCCTAAAACCACCAAAGTGCCATGATGCGGCGGATGGTGCTCATGTGCGGATACTTGAGCGGCCAGTAAGAGAAATAACGACATCATTACGACAGAAACTAAAACCTGTAATGTTTTAACTTTTTTCATTTCAGTTCTCCTTTTTAATAGGTTTTAAGATAGGGGGTCCAAATTTCGGGCCACATCAGTGGAATAAGCTTTGATCGCCGGGACCAGCCCGGAAACCGCTCCCAAGATCGTCATGCCGATTGGCACGGACAATAAGGAGGGATGGAACTGGATAACATCCATTACAACGCCTGTCTGTTGGCGCACTACCAAGGCGGCTATTGAAAAAATAGCCAGATAAACACCGTACCCCACGACGGAACCCATTCCGGCGATAGCGGTTGCCTCCAAAACGATGGCAGAAAATACGGTGGAGCGTCTGGCACCTAGGGACCGCAATATGGCGAACTCCCTTCGCCTTTCGTTCAATGTGTTGTACAAGCTGGAAAGGATGGAACCTGCCGCCACTAACATCACCAGGTAGGCTACCAAGGTAAGGATTTTCGTCACCCATCCCATCTTGTCGAAAAGTTCTGCCATTACCTTCCCGATGGGCCAAGCCAAGGTCGCCACCTTGCCCTGGCGGTTAATGGTTTGGTCGAGCATAAAACCAGCCTGGGGACTGTGGAATTTCAACATGACAGCGGAAACTTCTTTGCTGGCGTCCGGTATTTCCACGCCTTGCTTTGCCGTGTATTCTTTTCCGGTTCCCCGCAATACATGTCCCTTCATGCGGTACACGTCATCAATGGGAATCCAAATGACCCGGTCCGAGGGAGTATTGGTAGTTTTCAACACGCCCACGATTTGGAAAACTTCCTCATGTTGCATGCTGGGGTCGAAAAAAAGACCGTGATAGGGTTTGAAAGTTGACCCCGCCTTGAGTCCAAGTTTCTGGGCCACAAAACTACCGATGACTGCTTCTTTTTGGAGTGGGTCAAAAAACCTTCCCCCATTCATCACTTCCAGGTGTTTTCCCATTTGATATTCGAACCTGGTGAAAATATCCCCGGTCGTCCCGACGATCCGATAACCGAAATAGTTGTCCCCCACGGCATAGGGAATGGCTAGTTCCACCCTCGGGTCTTTCTTAACTTCCTCGTAAAGCGCCCAAGGTATATTTCCGGGAGAAGTTTCCAACTGGTAAACAGCGTTCAAAACCAATTGCAATTGGCTTCCCCTGGCCCCCAAAACCGCGTCAAAGCCAACACGCCCTCCCGTAAAGGCTCCCCGAGTCTGGTGTTGGATTGAAAAAACAGCCATGGTCAATCCTGTCGCCAAGGCGACTGAAAAAACCGTAATCATTGTGGAAAGAGCGTGCTGTTTAAGGCTCCGCTTCACCAGAAAGATTAAATTTTTTAATTTTTCTAACAGGTTCATTTCTTGTGTCCTCCACTTCCAGTCATTGCGGGAACACGGTTAATGCGGCTAAGATTTTCAATCCGTTCAAACTTGGCGAGAATTTCCTTGTCGTGGCTCACCAAAAGAAGGGCTGCGCCGTTCTCCCGGCAGATTTGGCGAATTAAAGTAAGGGACTCCATGGCCCGGACAGGGTCTAGATGACCCGTAGGCTCATCAGCCAAAACCAGTTTTGGATGGTTTGCCAAGGCCCTGGCGACCGCTACTCGCTGTTGTTGGCCCACGGACATTTGCCTCGGCAAATAGTTGAGCCGCGCTTTTAGCCCTACTCGGTCAAGCAGGGATGTGGCATAAGAGGCGTCAACACCCCGGCCAAACATCATGCCTAGCTTCACGTTTTCCAAGGCCGTATATCCCTGCAAAAGATTAAAGGTTTGGAAAATGTATCCAAGAGATTGGGCTCGCAACAAATCCCTTTGACCTTCGCTTAGTGTGGGCAGATGTTTACCTGCGAGTGTAACGTCTCCTTCGTCGGGCTTTAGGATTCCGGCTATAAGGTTTAAAAAAGTAGTTTTTCCAGAACCACTTTCGCCTGCCAATGCCAACTGATCGCCTCCACCAAGGGAAAAGAAACTTACGTTCACAATGTCGTGGCGTTCACCTTCGGGTGACAGGTAAGACTTCTTTAGGTTTTTAATCTCTAGAACCTTCATTTTTTCCTCACGTTCTTAAAACGGTTTAAATTTAAAAATAAAAATAGGGAAATAAACGGCTGTCCGTTTAAGAGGGAAAATTAAGATCAGAGATTTGGAACTTTGGGAAATGATTGAATCGGGTATTTGTGTAACTAAAGAACTGAGTGCTTAAAACGCACTCATGCCCTGGTCTGTTTTCCCGCTTATTTTAAGAAAGGACGGCTGGAGGAGATCTGCCTGAATTGGAAGAAAACAGGATTGTATGAACCGATTGTTGAGAAATTAAAACCGCAAAGAAAACGGAAAAAAGAGGAACTAAATGAAGGGGAGAAACCGAAATATCGGATTGGGAAGTCGCTTTGTGAAAACTACAGTAGCTACAGTCCTGATCCTCAGTCTTTGCATGGTGGTGATGAATAAAGCCTTCAGCAGTAACCGCCATGGTGAAAATCACCATGAGTGACAATGCTAAAGGTTTAATCCACTTCTGGGAACGCATTGCGACTCCTAATTACTTGAAAAGCTGTCGGTATAATTACTTACCATAGCATGGAATGTCAACCTTTCCGGACTATTTAACAATCATTCCTTTTGCACACCATACTTTCTACCCCCTAAATCGAACGGCTTAACGGATACTTATTTCTTGTCCAATTTGGCTCCCCGTCGTGGACAGGTTGCGTTCCATGATCCCAACTTACTTTACTTCGTATGGTCCAACTGTTGCAGCAATCCAAGATTTCAATCCATTCTTTAATTCTTCCGGGTTAGTCCACTTTCTATACATTAGTTGTTGAATGTCAAAATGAACTTTCTTTCCCTCTTTATCCTCGCCATCAATATGGCCGTTACGAACTAAATGAAAAACAGGCAAACCTAACCCACGAGAGAACCCGGCTTCAAAATAAACACCACGGTTATTGTAAGTTAATTCCGCGACAACGAACCTCGACTTCTTAATGTCGGAAATAATTTGATCGCTAACGTTCCCAGTATGATCCTGATTCACTACGTCAGCTTCATATCCATTACTTTTGCACGCTTCTTTTATCGCTAAAAGAACCTCTTGCCGCAACTCCTGTTCATCGGGCCAAATAAATTGGATGGCAATCAAAACTTTGTTTGTGTTTTGGAAAGCAGACCTTCTTTTAATCTCTTCCCAGCCTTGAATATTAAATCTAAGTTTTAAATTAAAAATTGTGTGCATTTTATGTTCGGCACCACCATCCCCAAGAGGATATTGAACCTTTAAATAATTTTTATTTTCCAAATAATCAACGACTCTAAACAATTCAGCCACATTATCAATTCTGGCCATTAGCATATCTTTTTTAGATATCGAAACTTCATCAAAGGCCCCTTTGAGATTCAACTTTTGGGCTAAGATTTGTAATAAATCATTTGGTTTTTCTGCATGATCTACAGATTCATTGATTACGTCTTCGAAAACATAAATAAGCCAATTTGAATCCAAGTTCTCTTCTTTTAGAATTTGAAACATTGAATTTTCGTTTTCTTTATTTACCCAGAATGACGCTTTTTCGGGATTGCTTTTCATCAATTTCAGACACTGGTAGGCACACTTCGCCTTCATTTGATCAGTTAATGGCTTTGCTTTTAAAAATCTTTCTAAAGATTCAGAAATTCCGTAATATCCACAAATTTCCGATTTATATAATAAATTCCCATTCATTTTTCCATTCATTGGAAACATAACTATACGTGCTTCTTCATCCGTAAATAAACAATTTCCCATATTCGAAAACCTCCCCATCTAAAAAAATACACCGCGAGTTGGTTAGGGCTTTACCTCTTGAAGTAGACGTAAATAAGACCTTCCTAAAGAAGCAGTCTGCCGAAGGGTGAAATTTACGGCTAAATCATCTGAATTCTCAAAGTCTTCTATAAGCAGACTAATCATCTCCTTAATTTCGCCGCACTCGCCCGAAAGCCACTGCAATGACTCGCGCTTGGAATTACAAATATTTCCCCTTGCGAGCATGAGCGCTCGAGCTACTCCGCTGGCCGTAATGATAAGGGTGGATAGTGAAACTTTAGTTTCAGACGATGTGACCTTCCCCCAATATTCGATCCAAATTTAAGTTAGTTAAGGCCCAACTTTTCCATCTTTGCTTCCATCGGCGTCTTGCCACCCAGACTGCTGTGCGGCCTCTGCCAGTTATACACCTGCCTCCACCAATCCACGACCACCTGAGCCTCCGCTTTCGACAGGAAAATTTCCTGATTCAGGCACTCGTCCCTGAACTTTCCGTTGAAACTTTCGATGAACCCGTTCTGCCAAGGGCTCCCCGGTTCGATGTATAGCACTTGAACACCCTTCTCTTCAAGCCAGTTCCTAAGCTCCCAGGCCACGAACTCCGGTCCGTTGTCCACCCGCATGTATTTTGGTGCCCCATGCTCCGTCATCAACTCATCCAAAGTTTCTAACACGTCGCGGCTCCTCAGCCGCTTCTCCGCCCGGATCTCCAAGCATTCCCGGCATCCTTCGTCCAGCACCGTCAGGAACTTCACCTTCCCGCCGAACCACGTCAGGTCATGCACGAAATCCATCGTCCAAACCTCGTTGGAGCCCAAGGCTGGATGTGGCCTTTTCCACTCCCTTTGAACTCGCTTCTTCCTGGGCCTCCTGCGCGGCAATTGAAGCCCTGCTTCGTTGTACAACCTCTCCACCTTCTTGTGATTCACGTCGAATCCCTGGCGTTCCAACATCCACAACATCCGTGGGCTTCCGAACCGTCGATTCCTTTGCGCCAGCTTGACCATTTCTTCCCGGATCACCTGGTTCAACGGGTCTTCCGGCCTAACCTCGTACCGAAAGCTAGACCGGCTCACACCCAAAACCTTGCAGGCTCGTCTTTCTGGCACTTCTTGTGCCTTCAAGGCTTCCACCATGCCTTTTTGTTCCTCGGTCAGTACCCCTTTTTTTTTATGTGTTCTTGGAGGACTTGGATCGCTAGAGCTTGATCCCCGGCCAATTGTTTGAGTTTCCGGTTCTCCTCTTCCAGCTGCTTGATCCGCTGGACCTCGGAAATTCCAAGGTTTCCGTACATGCGTTTCCAGCGGTAGTAGGTTTGCTCGGAAATACCGTGTTTTCGAAGGACTTCTTCAACGGAGGGAGCCTTCTCCGCCTCGCGGAGAATAGCCACTATCTGCTCGGACAAAAACCGTTTCTTCGCCATTTTTTCCTCCCGAATCTGATTTCCAAAGCTAACATATTTTTGGATCAGTTTTCGGGGGTAAGGTCACAAAGCGAAACTCCATAGCTCATAATCGGAATCCAGTGATTCTCTATATCCTTGATCGCCCAGTCTTTTAGTTCTTCTCGATTGATCTCCCGAACGAATGTTTTCATATCTTGACCAAAAAGATGTACGGATTGATTCTTAACGTTCCATAGATCAATAAACGGGATGAAATTCGCCGTAAGCCGAATCGCTTTCTCGAATTTTTTAAATTCTCTAACCATAGGAACGTTGCCCGACGAATAAAGAACAAACCCATCCAGGCCTGGATTAGTCGGTATCGATTTCCATATTTTTATCTTTTCCCCAAAAAGCTCTATTTTTTCCTCGGGAACAAGTGCAAATAGGTCTAAATCGCTTCTTGCTGCGACCCAATTGTCTGTGGCCGCAGACCCATATAAACAGGCGGAAGTCTGCCGATCCATTTCAGTGTGAAAAAGTTCTTTTATACTATTTAAAAAGGGCAACAGATCGTTTTTCAATTTGAATAGCTCCAAGCATTCGAGACCCTTATGAGATATCGCCCTATTGTGACAATTTTTTTCTCGCCAATACGACAACTCATCTTATTTGATAGCCATCTCCAAAAACGGTTTTATAGCCACAAACGCCTTTTCAAATGCATCAATAGCCTTTGGCTTCGACAATATTTTTGAATCCTGATAAGGGAAAATGACCCCAAATTCGAATTGTATGTTTGATTTTTTATGCGTCATTACGTCATAGGTGGTTTGAATCCATTGTGGTTGGATTTTTGGTTGTTTCGACTCTTGCTTCTTCAATACAGTTCGAATGTCATACCGCAAAATTGCATCTACAATTGGAGTGCTACTTTGGCTTTTATAATGTCTTTGGAGCACTTGTAAGTAAGGCATTGCAGTGGGCTCCATCCTGGTAACGGACTTCATATTCTTGGCGATTTTTTCAATTAAAGATGCGAAAGGTTCAATGTCTTTTCCAAAAACGCTTATCCTAATTTTGTTTTTTACCCTATTGGGCATAGTGACCAAAACTTGAACCGTTTCAGCATTAATGACAACAGTCAAATGAGGATGTCTTGTAAAAGCGTCATTAATAGAAGATGACCTAAGTTTCATAAAATCCCAGACGGAATTATCTTTGCCGCTTTTTATAGCTGGGCGTCCAGGATGATTAGAGTCCACACCTAGATTTTTAATACCCTTCCTTTTCTTTAGTTCATCCATGATGAGTTCCAGTATTCGTTTGGCTTGAATATAGGTATATGGATTCTCGTTTTTGAAAGGAACACCAGAAAACTTTGTTAAAGTTCCACTTTTCAACTGTTCTTTTTGCGCCATTTTCGCCTCCAAGATTTCAATGTACTCGGTTATGAGACGAGCCCATTGTGATTTCTTACGATGTTTTGAAAGCCAGGTATAAATTGTAGGCCAAGAAGCTGCCTTGTATTTCTTAGGAATGTTTTTGAGTTTATTTTCTGTTGCCAGGACAAGCACTCGAGCGTTAGTGAAGTTGTGTTTCCTGGCCGTTTTTAAATGCCGTTCAAGTTGATCTATTGTAAGTGCCGCTTCTATTTTGCTTTCTATGATTAAAGCCCACCCGGATTTCTCGCTATATATAAATGCGTCCGGAAGGCCCTTCTTTTCTGCTTGCTCTTCCGTAGGTTCTGCTTTTCCAGGAACTGTCTGTTCTACGATTACCAATCGTTCTCGTTTAGGTATTTTCCGTCCCAGAAAATACAGCACAAAGGCTTTTAAAAGTTTATTGTCTTGAGATAAACCCATAACTAGGGCATGTGTCAGCCTGTTTTCGGGCTGCTCATATTGATCAAATAAGTGACGCATTTAATTGCCCTGTCTAATTATATATTGGAAAAGAATTTTAAAAGACCTGCTTGCTAAAATGATCGTCCAATTCGGGTCCACGTGGTGGACAAGTTTAGAACTCAATAGCAGTTGACTTGACCGGAATCAATTTGGCTTCTTACCCCTTGCCTTTGAAATCATATCGGATAGCTCACCCTTGGTTACGTTTTTCGGGTATTTGATGTTCAAATCGTTCGCAAAATTCTTCTGCCGTTCAGTGGCTGGATCGTCTTCCCATGCTTCAGTCGAACGCTTGCCAGAGAAATACTTGGTAATCGGTCCCACGCGCACCTTGCCAAAAGAGCGACCTTTCCCCGACAACGGGATTGAAGCCCCCATTCCACGACCCCATAAGCTCAAGCGAACGCCCGTGCTACCGAATGTAAAGGGGCCTATGCGAAATCGAAAACTCACTTTATTACTCCCCGTAGTGGAAAGCTCAGAACTCTGAGTATTCTTCAAATCGAATAGTTGGATACTGAAATCGAGAACAGTCTTTAAAATTTTAATCCATAACTCTTAAGAATACTTTCCCAAATAACTAAAGCCTTTCCCAAATAATCATTTAAATCACCAACCAACTGTCCGTTTGAGTCGAAAATATCTCCAGTAATAACAAGTTTGGTATTGTTTCCAACGATATTAATTTTTCCATCGAGCAAAGGTCCTATTTGGGCTGGTGTGTTAGGGTCTGTAGATGATATTTGTAATAATCGCCTAACATTATTTAACTTTGGATATAACTTAGAAAAGCCACCATCTCGATCATCACCGCCATGTTTATCCTGATTCGACAAATCTGATAAAACTTTTAATTCCTGTGATTTATTAAACTCATCAAGAATTTTTTGAGAATCCTTGCCATTATTTTTTGCCCACTTAGTTATGTTGTCTTTTAAATTAGAAACGTTATGTATGGCCGAATAGCAATAATTAGTTAACTGCTCATCGGTTAAGTCATTTCTGACGTTAAATTTAACTCCTTTAAAATCCCCTTCCTTTACGGGTATAGGAGTCAATGTATTTAAATCTTTTTCATTCATTTCACCAACGGCGGAATAGATACGTTTTATCTTGCTTACAATAATTTCAGTCATTTACTAATCCCCTCGTGGCGAACAAGTTTGGAAGTACACTTTTATAAGTTCTTATCCAAAATTAATAATCTTACGCTTTCCCTTGTGAGACCGATTGAGTTTTTTTATTTAATACCAGTTGCTATCGCTAGTTTAGTGGTCCCATCTAAGCCAAAGAAAACGTAAAAAATATAAGACGCGAGGCAAATTATTCCTATACTGATATAGACGTAGCTTCCGTCTACATAATTTGATTGGATCATCGTATATCTTAGGTTCACTTCTATACTTCGCCAAAGCTCGTCGCAATATTTTTTTATGCGTAACCGTTTATTTGGTATTTTTATAAACTCTAGTTCGTCATGAAGGTAAATGGAATAAACCATTCGTATTCTTAATGCGCGCAACGAAAACCAACCGCCTAAAAGGATGAATGCAATACCACTTGCTAGAAGTGACTTTAAAACAAACGAACTAAAACAACCGCTGACCGTTATTGCGACCTTAAACATAAAACTTCCGCCTGTAAATACGAGGGGAAATCCAACGCTCAAACCCAATAAATTTGTTCGAGCTTTTTCCTCAATGATTTTTTTTCGCTCTATTTCTTTATTATTTAATTCTTCAAGTCTTCGGAAGCCAAGCTTGAGCAGAGTTTTGGGTGGAGGTTCAGAAAGTTTTGCATTTATTTGACCAATGAGTAGGTCCTCGGATTTGAAGTAATCATTTGGAAATAACATATTTACTCCCTAAAGCGTTAATTCTCTAATAATGGCAGAATCTATCGGAAGCTTTGCGGTGTCAAGTAACCATGACCACTCACCGGTTGGATTTATTTCCAGGAAATAGTATTTACCTTTCACTAAAACAAAATCTATTGCGCCGAAAACAAGTCCCAAGCGTTTCGTTAATGCAAAACATTTTCTTTTTATGTCGTTGGGAAGATCAAAAGGTATATATCTGAGGTTGGCTTTTTTTAACCGCCAGTCACCTTCGACACCGAAACCGTCACACAATATTTTGACAGAAAATATTTTTTTCCCTACCACTGTAACGCGGATGTCGATTTTTTCTTTCAAAAAACTTTGAATGATTACAGGTGTTTTTTGCATGGCAAATTTGGAAAGTTCGGTTTTCTTAAATTCTGTTGTATAAAAAAATCCAGTTTTATTTTTACCAGAAACTACAATCGTATCAAGGCTCTTTACCGCAATAGTTTTTGATTTTATTTTTTTTGCTGCGGTTTGATTATTGGTGATTATGGTATTGGGTATTTTGAAACCGATTTTTTCGGCCATTGAGAGTTGATAAGGTTTGATCTCTGCTAAATAGGTTGCAGCTGGCCAATTAATCCATTTTGCTTTTTCAAAAACCGATAGGGCTCGACAAAATGTAGCCCATTGTGAAACGACTAGTTTTTCATTTAGAGTAAGATTTTGATTTCCTAGTTCTCTTAAAAATGTAGGAGCCCTGTAATAAACAGCTTTAAGCTTGGAATCGGAGATACTAAACCGTAATTGTTTTGATCGGTATTCCAAAGTCCTTTTTGTGGGGAAAAAATTTATTTCGGAATCGGCCAAAGTGTCGCGATTCAATCTGACAAATGGCACGCCTAATTGACCTAGTCCAACGGCAATGTAATCAGTACTAAAATCCAATGTGCTAGAAATTAAGAGAATTCGAGGGCTAACCAAGTGATATTTCTATCACGTTCCTTTTACATCTTCTCCCGTTTCTATGTCATTTTTCTTGGAACCTGCTCTTATAACGGAACTCAATTCCGTTGTGACAATTGGAACGTATTTACCCAAATGCGGGATTGTCCAAGCACCGAGTTCTTCGTTATAAATCATGTTTGGTAAAGACCCTACTTTGGCTCCATTGTTTTTAGTGTATATCAGAGTTGATTCAATTAGATTGGACTTCATTTTTTCTCCAATGTGGTCTTAAATAATAGGTAGCGGACTAAATTATATACTAAATTTGATGTGAGTTTATTAAGCGATTTTAACAAGGTTCTTCAGCCATTGCATGGAAAGACACAACTACTAATTAAATTAGAGGTCTATCCACTTCAAACTCATTTAAGTCTTCGCAGTTTTTAAATTCCGGGTTCAAAGAACTTAAAACGATTGCATTGCCTGCAACCATATTAATTCCTTCTCCCGCCATGATTCTGAAGAGAACTGAATAATCTTCTAATATTTTAACTAATTGTTCTTTTGTTTTTAATGAGTTATATCCGTTGATTCTTTCTTTTATATCCAAGAAATCTTTTCGCCCATTTTTGAAAGCAATGTCAAACGCCTCCATGCTCCTGTTTTCCCATGCATAAACGAGTTCGATCGAAAGATAATTTCTTCCACTTAATTTTATGGCGGACTTGCTCCTCTTTTTTAAAAAAATCTTCACACAATTTAGAGGTGTTTGCTGAATCTTTTGCTTTCTAAAAATAAAGTGAAAAAGCAGGACAATGCACACACCAATAACAGCAGTTCCAATTCCTTGTTGAAATTGTGAATTTATTAACTGGACGCCTGAAACAAGACCAAAAAATATAACGAGAATGTATTCAAGATTTGACATTTGGAAATTGTCCCTCCGGCGAGCTTTATTAAGGGTCAAGAATTTTGGAAAAGAATCTTGCGGTTAAGACAACTTAGGCCAGGCCATTTCATTAATTGAATTACAAATAGGACATCTCAGTTTTTGTAATCTTTCCGGTACATGTATTTTGAAAGAACCCTGACAGTTACCACATTTAAAATCTAATCCTGCTGGTTTTTTTAAATCATCAGTCGCTGCTAGAGAGAGACCAAGGCCAAGTGCTCCACCTGTTACAGCGCCTCGTTCTCCACCCAACAAAGCGCCAATGGCTATACCTAGTAACGTTGAAACGCCCACAGTTTTGGCTTTCCCAAAGGCTCTAACTGCTGAAGCCAGATATGTGTGCCACGGGTCATTAGTTGCGTAAATTACTAAATGATGCAAGGAAGGTGTTACTACAGTAATGCTTCCCAATTGACCAGCTGGTTCAAAAACCCATATTTCTTTTCCTGCGCCTTTTGCAATACCTGTCTCCCATTGAACCCAGTCCCTAGTATGTTTTAAATTTTCTACGTTTTGGCTCAACAATATAAACAAAGCGTCCGATTGTTTAATATCATTTTCAATCTTAATTCCATCTACGGGGTTTTTATCGATCACTTTCTCCCATTCCGCAAAGTAAGCAGTTACGTCTGAAGAGGCAAATAAACCTGCGATGAAATTTTTAAGTTCTAAATCTTTTTCACTGTGTGAAATAAAAACTCTTGCCATTCCCCCCCCTAACCCCTTATTTAACGGACCAAAATTTTAAATTTATTCCGGCAAATCGGCAGAAACATATTTTTCCCTCGAAAGAACTTTTTCCCAATTAATCTTTTCAACAAGTTTTTCTACCTTTAACCTAATTTCTTTTTCGTTTTCTAATGAAAACTTAGTGAACAAATTTTTCCAAGTAGGGCTACAACACACATGTTTTAGAACTGTCGTGGCGTCAAATAACGTAATTGGTTCAGGTTTTTTATTCGTGCTTATTCTCTTTGAATAATCACCCGCGGTTTTCCGCATTTGCAGAAGCACCCTTAGCCAATGATCACCAACAGTAGGTTTTTCTGTGGCCTGTTCATTATTTTCATATTGAAAATATTCTTCACCACTTAACCCATTTTTTCCTATTTCTACCCCGTATTGGTCACGGAAATGTTTTTCAAATTCTTTATCAACATAACAGCTAAAGAAATTTTCGGGTTGAATGATAACGGCGGTAGAAAGAACAACTGTGTAGGCATAAACATAGCAATCCAAAAGAGTAGTCCTTACCAAAATGCCAACCGGACAATCTTTTTTGACCCTGGTAAGTCTCGTTAATTCATAGTGATCTATCTTTAAATCTTTGTAAACAATCATTGTTTTGTTTGCGACATCATTCACTATTTCCTGAAGGCCTTTTGCGGAGATAAAACAAAGAGGCATATTTCTGCTACGATCAGAAGAACTTAGCTTTTTATCTACTTGGGATTTTTGTTCCGTAATATTTTGTTCGTATATTTTTTTGGCGATACCAGTTGCTATGGGAAAAATAAATTTTTGGCATGGCTTGCTGAAGGCGATAAATTCCTTACGGGTTTTCGCCAAAAGGGTTTCCGAGGTTTCCCTTAAAATACTTTCAGAGTATTCTTCGGGGAAAGACTTTAAAACAGTGCGCCATTTTTTATCAAAGTATCTCATTGAAATAAAATTAACAAATTCTGGGTCGTCTATCTTAATTAATTTCATCCAATTAATAATTATTTGGACACGACATTCTTCTCGTTCCCGTGAGTAACCGGTATCTGCTAAACCAATTGTGCATTCATTACCTAGCCGAGCATTATTTTCGATTAAGGCAATAATGCCTGCGCAATCAGGGAGCAGAGATAATTCTAAATATTTAAAGTCTATTTTTCCCCAGACTTTTCCGCGAACGGAGCAAAGAAATCCAATTTCGATTTCATCGATCAAAAGTTCTTTTAATTTATCAGAAATCAGTACCTCTGCTCCGTCACTCTTTTTATTAAATCTTTTTGCTTCTTTTAATAAAATGTTATCAAGTGGATCGACCATTTCATCGTTCAATCTTTTACGAAGAAATTGGTGCGTGCAGATAATAGTTGAGAGTTCAAATATTCCCTGCGGTTGAATTTGGCTAACTTTGTCCCAAACGGGGTTGAGATATTTGTCTAATAAACCCATTGTGTTTACCTCCCGTTAAAATATTATCCAATGAAAGAATAAGTATTTTTTGAGCTTCAAAAGTTTTGGGTATAACTAGGGAACCGTTTTTTAGACCTGATTCATCCTCCAATTTTATGTAATCCCTTAAACCCGCTCTTTGGCTTCCCCAAAGTTGCTGCCTCAATTGGGGGTTTACAAATTCAGATGTAATTCTATTTGCGAAAGCGGAAGCTAAATCAGGTTGTAAAGGATTAAATGGGTCTTTTCTTGAAATAATTCTCCTACCAACCAAGTCGGCGTATTCTTTCATTTGATCTGAAAGCCAGGCCGCTTCTAAAAGATAATAAGTGAAAATATGGCCTGTCTCTTTTTTTGAAATCACGTTTTCAAGGTAAACTGAGGCACGGCCAAAATCCCCATCGTTCAAAAACATCCATCCGAATTCACCGAAACAATACTTGTCGTAAAACAGAAAAGAAAGATCATCTTCGTCATTGGAGTGTTCTTTTGCCCAACTCCATGTTGATTTTAATATTTTGTTGGCATCATTAAAATTTTTCGATTCGAGAAGCAGACCTGCTAAGTTAATCGCTGGTTCAAGAAAAAGATCGCTTCGAAAAAGGCCTTTTTTCTTTTTTAGGACTTCAAAGGCCGATTTGAAAGCACTTAAACTTTCGCTATTTCTTCCTTGCTTGAGTCTAAGACTGCCTAGAAAATTTAATAAAATTGGATTTTCGGCAGATTTAGAAAGATTTTCCAAAAGAAGATTATCTGCAATTTGAATATCACCCTTATCTATGTACAACATTGCTTTGGCAACTACTGCTCTAACCTTTGAGTCGGTTTCCTTATCTTGGTTTTCTTTTTCTAGTTTTGCCTCAACTACCATTCCCGTTTCTTGGTAATTATTAGGCCTGCCTTTCGGATCGATAGAAAGACAGGCAATAATGACATTTATTGCTTTTAATAAATCTTTATCATTTTTATCTAAGAATCGTCTCAGCGGTTCCATTCTAATTTGCTTTGAAAGTTTGCCGTTTGTTTCAGAACCAAAATAAGGATGTTCCCCAGTAAGAAAATGGTATATGGTTACGCCCATAGAAAAAATATCTGTTTTGATGGAAGGTTTTTCTCCCGTAAAAAGTTCAGGTGCCATATAAAATGGAGTTCCGCCCAACACTCCTGACGAAGTGCGACTGAGGTTTGCGTAATCTAAATTTTCACTCTCCTTCACTTCTATATCATTAACTCCACAACGGGCAAGTCCAAAGTCGCCAAGTTTTATACAACCTTGATCATCGATAAGCACGTTGGCGGGTTTAATGTCTTGATGAATCATTCCAGTTGTTTTGTAAGTAAAATTTAGAGCAGAAAAAAGTCCAGTTATAATTTCAATAATAAAATGGTTGCTGCATTCTTCTGCTTTTAATTCGGCCAATGATTTTCCGTACCAATCAACTAGGATGGATGGCATTCCTTCCCAATTGCCGAAAGCAAACGCTCTGGCTACGTTCTTGTGCTGAGAAACCGAAAGCCAAGCTTCACATTCACGATCAAAGTCCCGTATCTTCATATTGCCTTTTAAAGTTTTAAGGGCGAATACAGGCATTCCCATTCGTATGGGAATGAGTTGATAGACCGTTCCCATTCCGCCTTCAAGTATTTTTCCAACGGCAAATTTCTCATTTCCAAAAAACTTGACACTGGTAATTGTTCCAATTTTCATTTGCGAGAATCTCGATTTTGAATAGTTGGCAATTCTTTAATTCCAATCAATAACTGAGTATTGCCTAAGCCAATAATATCTTTGTTTTTGACTTCTTTTTTACCGACGATTTTTTTCTTATTGAGAAAAGTTCCGTTTGTGCTATTAAGATCTTCCAAAAAACATTTGCTTTCTACCCAATACAATAAAGCGTGTTTTCGCGAGCAAAAATCATCCGAATCAATCCTGATGTTTGATTCTTTGCCCCTGCCGATTAATATTTTGGAGTCAGTTTTAACAATGTATTTACGACCCTTAAGAGGTCCAGTTGTAACGAAGGCAAAAAATAATTTATCCATTTAATATCTCCAATTTTTATCAACTGATTTTACCTCCTACGAATCAATCCTTCTCTTAAAATCTCCCTTGTAATGAACTTCGGCAGAATTCTCAAACCATCTTGGGTCGGGTTATCATCCGACGAAGTAAAAGATTCTTTCATTTTTAAATTCTTTCTGTGAAAAGTTTTTTCATCTTTTCGGAATATTGCTTCCGAAGGGTAGCCACTTGGGCCTCCGAAAGCTTGGCTTCCTCATCGCCAAAAAGTCCAGACTGTTTCTGGAATTGGGAGAGGTCTTCCCCCACGGCTTTTAAGGCAAGGGCAGTCTTAGCGGTGTAAATTGCCCCCCTCCAAAACGGAAAATCCTTCACGATTGCACCTTCACTTCCTTGATGCAATTTTCGGTGTCATCATCCCCCACCTTGTTAACGACCTGGCTCACGGGCCAGCATTGCATCTTTGTATCTGTATAGGGTTTTAATAAGGTTTTGAGGACACCCTCGTCGTGCATTTTGGGGTCAAGCCAAACTTCATAGTTTTTCGGGTCAATTATTACCGGCATCCGGTCGTGGATCTTGGCCATAAGCGGATTAGGCTCGGTCGTTATGATTGAGCAGGATTCCAATTCCTCACCCTCGTTGTAATTCTTCCCGCCAAGATTGATCGGCCATTTTACTGCCTTAGGTTTCTTCCCGGTCTTTTCAGCTTTTTCGATGTCTCTCTTGTCCTCCTCCCAACGAACTTTCCATGTTTCATAGAGCCCCGCGCAAGCAAAAGGCTGTTCGTCCTTCATAGAAATGTAATAGGGTTGTTTGGGGGTTACGGATCGCTCCCACTCGAAAAATCCATCCATAATTATTAGACAACGCGTTTTTTTGAAGGCTCGTTTGAAGGATGGTTTTTCCGAGACAGTGTCCGCCCTGGCATTGGTAGTTTGGTAAGCGATCTTAGGGTTTTTAGCCCAATACGGAACAAGACCCCAATAATCCCTCTTTAAGACGCGTTCATTCTTCTCGGTGTCCATTAAGACAACAGGGACTCTAAAAGTTGGGGCAATGTTAAAGTGATTATCAAAGGATTCAAGAAGGCTGGCCTGGAATTGGGCAGCGAGTTTTTTATCTTTTGTTTTAACTGTATAGCGCCCACACATGGTTATGGCCTCGCCTGATAAAACTCAACTTCTGATAAAACCCAATTCTGTGTCGGTAATGTTTCGGCCACACGAACTTCGTACTCCTGGTTTCTCTCATCCACCGATAGGATCCTCCCTACAATTTTCATTTGTTTATGGGAAATCCAATCCCCTTTTTGAAATACAGGCATAACCCGTCCTAAGTAACTTTACGATTAGGGTACCAATCTTTTACGGTTGGCTTTAATGGAGCAAGCCATTGTCCCATTTTTGAACTTTTTTGGGCACCATTGAATCGAATCCTGTGCATTGATCTTTCAGAAATATCGAGTTTCTGGCTTACTTGTTTGCGGGTAAAGCCACTCCTTAAAGCCCATAAAACAAAATGAGTCTTTACCGCCTTGGGCGGCATTTTCATCAGCCACAAGGCTACTAGGCTTTTATTCTCTAAAGGTTTAAATGAGGGTTTCCCACCCATCTTTTTGAAGAACGAATTGAACTGTTTATGAAAAGATTGTTTAAGGGATTTCATTTGGTGGTTACGCCAAAGTATCCGAAATTTATAGGTCTTATTGATCTTGAGGTTTTTAAAAACCCAAATAATGGTATTTCGATGAAGGCCTAAAGCCTTTGAAAGCTTTGATGCGTTCCCATTGCTATATGCAAGCCAAGTAAGGAAGTAATGCTGTTTGAAGTCTTTGGGTAAAAGGCCTCTTTTCCAAAGTTTATCAAACACCTTAATGTTTCTAGCTAAATCCAATTTTGAGGTTCGGTACTCGGTTGAGGATTTAAGCGGGATATAACCCTTTTTAAAACTTTTGCCATCCCGCCCCATTGGTTACCGCCCAAAAGTTTTCGTAAGATCAACCGTTTTAAAGAGATCCTGAACTTCAACCCCTAAAGCCTTTGCTACTCCTTCAATGGCGTTCATTGTCGGATTTGAGTTCGGCTGCGCCTCTTCGATTCGTTGTAAAGTGCGGAAACCAACCTTCCCTTTGTCGGCTAACTCCTTTTGGCTAATTCCCTTCTTCTGCCGCAAAGTGGAAACATTGGCCCCCAGGCAAGCTTTAGGAGAAGGTTTTTTTAAGGTTTCGTACAAATCAGGCCTATTCTTTTTAAGCCTCTCCATTGATTCCTTCTCGGTCAAAAAGCGAGGAACAAATTTACTTTTGTTGGTTGTTTTCATAATTACCCCTCCTTTTCCAGATAAGCGATGTAGTTTTTTAGCGTTTCAGAAAATCCCTTTTTAGGTTCGCCTTTTCGTTCCAGGTGGGCGGTCACGGTATAGAAGGAATTTCGGCCATAATAAAAGTATAAGTGATATTTTTTCTCATCGTCCTTGTAGATGTACCCTTCGATTAACCCGCGCCGGTCCTTAAACCCCAGAAACTCCTTAACAAGAAGTCGGTAAGATTCCATTTCTTTAGCGTTGAAATGGAAATGTAGGAACTTAATAAATTCTTCGGTTTCAACATGATCCACGTTTCCACCCCTTTAGAGTACGCCATATATGGCGTACTGTCAAATCCACCAAAATACCAAAAATTGGTTACTCAATAACTGGGTGGTTAATCTGATGCCAAATCTTTTTAAAAGGCAAAGTAACGGCTTTTTCCAAATTGCCTACATACCAACGATGTTTTTCCCGGTCGCTAATTTTGGAACGAAGAATGTTAATCATTCTCACCGCGTTTTTGGCATCTGCCGAAACTACTAGCCTTAATGCTTCGGGGAAGGATTCGTCCAAGTATTCGATCATCCTGCTTATTTTCGCCTCAGGGTTAGGAACATTCTCAAATTCCAAAATGAATCCATATCTTTTCCCTTCTAAATCCGCTTCAAAATAGCCATCCGGGGTCCGGCGTCCCTTGATTTGGATATTTACCCAATTAGACCGCCATTCCTCTTTGTCCAACTCCCCTGCCAGGAAGGTTTTCTTAATTGCCGGGGTGATTCCAGATCGCATTTCAAAATCAGACAACCAAAATAACCTCCCAAGCTCTTTATTGTTTTCAAATGCGATTCGGATTGCCTGGACTGATAAGTCGTGGTTCCTTTCATGCGGATTGACCTTAACGGGATAATTTGTTGACCTCACCAGTATCTTTTCCTTCTCGTCCAAAATTTGAATGGCCCCCGCAGTTAAGTAATACAAGGTGTCCTGAAAGGTGGTGCTTTCCGCCTTGGTCATTTCGAGGAACCCCCTTTTCAAATACTGGTTTCTGAGGACATGGCAGGCCATTCGGTAGGTCCTTGGTTGGATGAACCTTTTATGGAATAATTCTGGAATCGTAAATTTATTTGAATGAATCCACGCTAAATGGCTTAACTCTTCTTCGGTTATTTCAATGTTTTTATTCAAAACCCAACCTTTTCCCTTTAATTACTATTCATTGTGCATTGGTAATTCGGATTCGATCTTTTCCAAAACAGGAGCTTCTCCCTTAGTCGCTTTCTTTTGTTGTTTCGGGGCATCCGGGACTTCGACAATGTTGGTTTCGTTTTGTTTTAAATGGTTATTTCTGATCGGGACACAACCCACGTAATCAAATTCTCTTGGCGGCGGTTTGATTTCCTTGAGTTTCATCTTAAAAACCTTAGGCCCTCCTACATAAACGATCCGACAGACAGCTTCACCGCGTTTCATTCCCCTTAAATAATTGGGGTGGATGATGAATTCTTCATCCATTTTCTCGGTTCTTCCCCTTGCTTGGGCCATGCGGGTGTCGTAAGAGTAAACGTCCTTCTTGGTTACCTTTGTTCCGAAAATAGAGGCAAAGAAATCTACAGTGTCCTTCTCCGTGATGTTCATAACGATCTTGTGATTTGTATTGGTAAGAATGTCGTCCTTAAATTCCTGGCTTACGGCTCCAAGCTGACCCAAACTGTGATGGGCAAGGAAAAAGCAAACATTGGCTTCCCGGCCAAGGGATATAAGGTCATTTAAGCCTGGATATGCCGCTGTGTAGAACTCGTCCAAAAATACGAAAAATGGGATTTCTGGCTTTTCAATAAGCCGACGACCAATAACCCCCGCTAAGTCGATCAAAGCCGAAATGATTACTGGTTTTGAGTCTTCCTGGTTCACCAATGAAGAAGTACCAAATAAGAAAATTTGCTGTTTTTCAACAACATCACGCATTTTGATATCCGGGTTTAAGGTATTGATTAGAGGGGACCATTCGCGGCTGGTAAACCTTGCCAATTTGCTCGTAAGTCCTGATAGGTTCATTTCCCTATCCTTCTCGGCCATCTTGACCCATTTCTCAAGGAAGTATTTTCCTGAAACAGAATCCTTATGCCGTTTGGCTAAATGCTCTATGGTTTTAAAAGACCTTATCTCGTTTGAAATAAGATTTTGGTAATCCATGCGGGTAACGTGCTTGAATTCTAGGAATAGAAGGTTGGTTAGATTGCTTAAAATGTCGCTGGCTTGGTCGCGGTAATATTCCTGCGTTACTGGCCCATAAAAAATCGACTTCATTAGACCGTTAAAAACCTCGTCCGGTTTGTCTTTGAAATCTGGATTGTAGGTTTGGCTCCTCTTTATGTCTGCGAGATCAAAATATTTAAAGTCGTTAAGTCTTTTGTGTTTTGAAGCGTAATACGGAATGGTTTTGTTGTAATTGGATTTGGCATCGAACACAAACATTCCAAGACCGTTTCTAATTCCCTGTTCGATGAGGTAATTGAAGATATTTGTTTTCCCCATACCGGAAGATCCGATTACTTCGGTGTGGTATTTGAGCAACTCTGCGGGAATAAAGAACTTGTTCTCCGCATCTAGGTAAAGTGAATATCTTCCCCCTTCATGCTTTGGGGATTCCCCTTCCTGTTCAGGGATTTTTCTCATTGCAAAGTGGATGAAATAAACGCAAACCCCAATCACAACAGAAAGTCCTAGTACCACATCCCCCGTAAACCCATCGGCCCCAAGGAACACTCCGAAAAAGTCATGAAAAAAGGAAAGGGCAATAACAGCGGGGGCTAACGCCAAAATGTGGTTCATGGGGACATGCTTCTCGAAAAGGTAGAGAAATCCAACAGAAAGGGCCGATAGCGTGTCGAATGGGGTTAAAGACACCCCAATTACTCCAGAGACCTCCAGCGTGAACTTGAGAGCCGAATAGACCCCAAATCCCATAAGGACAGGCGGTGTATGCTTCTCAACTGCCTTAAAGAAATTCCTGAACATTAATCCCTAACCTGACCTCAGAGTAACTCCAAATCACATTTAGAATTAACAAGGTTCAGTAATCATGCAAGTCTAAACAGGGGTGGAGAGCAATAGACTATTTGTCTATCGACCTCTGATAAATACTCGGAGAGGACACAATAGATTTTGCAATAGACTTTTGCCCTTCGGTTGGTGTCCATCCCGTGTCTTATACGAGTCTTTGGTGTCCAGTTTTTACCGGTTTTGACTGCCCTTGACTGCCTCTGACTGCCACAAACAAAAAAGCCTCCGCGCGTAAAAATTTTACGAGCGGAGGCTCTCAAAGCCTGCTAGGGACAATGATTTTTAAGGTTTTTCACAGTTTTAAAAAAAGAAAAAATTGGTGCCCGAGGTCGGACTTGAACCGACATGACCGTGAGGTCGATAGATTTTGAGACTTTTGTGAAAATTCAGCGCGGCTTCGCCAGCACCCGGTTAAAGTGGGAACTTTAATCCGGCGGTAAAGGGAAAATCATCGGCGACATCCGAGGCGCCCGCGACGCTCACGAAGGCCATATGGAGTTTACCCTCCAAGAAAAGCGAGGTGCTGCCCCCCAAGTCAAACTGGAACCCGACACCGGCGACACCCGCGAAATAACCAGCGGAGGTTGAAGTTCCTCCCCCGGAGTTGAGGGACAGGTTTAATCCCCCGCCGACCAAAAGGTAGGGCTGGAAACCCGGGTTATCAAAGGTGTATTTAAATTCCGGCAATATATAAAGATCAAAGGTGCTGTTGCCGTTGGAGTAGGAATAAATCGCCCCATCCAAATCCAGCTGGATGGCGGCGGACCGATCAAACGAATAACCCCCGAAAATCTTCCCGCCCAAACCCACTGGCGTTCCGGACCACCAATTGTATCCCGGAAAATCCATGCCCGCGCCGAGGCCCAGGTACATTCCCTCCGGCTTCCCTTCGTCGGCGAAGGATAGTGAGGCAACCAGCATCAGACCCGCCACCAAACTCAATATTTTTTTCATTTTCTTCTCCCAATTTGGATTTTCACTGCCCTAAACCCTGACCCTTTCAAAAAACATCCTTAAAACTAGGGTTGGGTAACGACGCTGCTTTTAATGTTAAC
Organism: candidate division FCPU426 bacterium; assembly: GCA_003152075.1. Classification (GTDB taxonomy): domain Bacteria; phylum Oederibacteriota; class Muellerivitia; order Muellerivitales; family Muellerivitaceae; genus PALSA-1180. Next base: position 22,540 of record PLZG01000092.1, on the reverse strand, counting down.
CGCGCTTTGGGCGAAAAGCCTGCCGTTGATGGAGGCGCCCGCCAGCATGTCGATCTTTGTTTGCGCCAGGATGGTTCCCTCCATGTGCGAGGTCGTGTTAAGGGTCACGACTCCCGCGACCTGCCAAACAATATTGGAAGCCTTGGCTCCTCCGCTCAACAGGACCGAGTGGGCCGCCGCCAGGTCCAACGTTTGCGCGATTTGGAAAACCCAGGTGTCATTAGCGCCTCCGGCGAGCGTCACGTCCGTCGGAATGGTAAGGCCGGTCCCCCATTTGTAGACTCCCGGAGCCAGGGTAAGGCCCCCGATATTTCCCGCGCCCAGTTCGGTGACCTTCGCCGGTAGTCCGGCGGCGGTGGTATAGGCCGTTTGCATGTTGCTGATGGCGGTGGTAAGGTTCGCGGGGGTGGGAGCGGTGTAATCAGCCGCGTAAAGTTTTCCGGTCACCTGAGCGGAGGTTGAAAAAACGTTGGAACTATCCATTGTTTCGGAAAAACCGGTTAGGGCCGTCCGGTCAATCGGGCTCACGCCAATATTCCCGGTTACTTTTGAGGTCGGAACCGTATCCACCCCGGTTTTGGCGAGGATGACGAAATTTCCCGCCTTTCCCATTTCCACCGGACCCGGGCCCAGGCCGGTCCCGTACATCCCCTTCGCGCCAACCAGGCTGTTGTTGCAACATCCCGTTAAATAAAGGACGGGAATCGCCGCCAGGAATAAAGCCAAAAATAAAATCTTGGTTTCCAAAAATCTTTTCATGGGTATCTTTCTTAAGATAAATTTGAAAACCATAAACCTTCTTATGGAAGTCATGAATGGTAACAAAGCAAATATCATGCCCCGCGCGGACAGGGGAAAGAATTAAAAAATTGGCAGTGACGCTGAACTTTGGGGTTGGTTGGTTCAGGAGTGAATCAATTTGATCTGATTGGGTGTCACTTTGATCGGCTCGGGGAAAAAGTGGGATACCGAATTAAGCCCGCCCCCCTATGCCGAAACACCAGGTGAGGTTCAAGCCTTGGGCGCACCCGATAGATTGACACCTGCCGAGAGCCTACCTGGCGAACGGCAAGGTTTGGTTGTGGCAACCGTTACAAACGAAACAGTTGCCATAAAAAATCGGTTGCCAATATCCCGGAATCAGAGGAACAAAGCCGCTCTTAGGCCAGCCCCGTCCTGTCAATCCTCAGAATGGGCATACAGGGCTTTCACCCCCCTTTACACCCTTCTCTTCTCAATGAATGCTTTTGACTGGAACAAAAAAGGATAGAAGAAGACCCCGAGTTCTCTCCGAGTCTTTATTTAGGAATTGGTTTAACCAGGGATTTCCCAGATGATCTGCCCCCTCATTAAAAGTTCTTAATTTCGGAGAATATACGGGCTTCCTACTGTCCAACCGGGGTCCCCGTAGTGGACAACCTTTCCATCTTTCTCTCACTTTTGTGATGGAACCTATCCCCGCTATTTTTTGCGCGGTTTACCCGTGGATTCCCGAATGATGAGTTCCACGTCAAAACCCCTATGCAGGTACTCGACCGGTTTTTTATTCAGTATCGAATAGGCAATGGTGACCGAGGACTTTCCCATTTCTAAAAGGGGTTGGTGAAGGGTGGTCAAGGCGGGGTCCGCCAAACGTGCCACATAGGTGTCGTCGAAGCCGATGATAGAGACGTCCTCCGGCACCGAACGTCCCTTTCGCCGCACGGCCTTGATGGCGCCGATGGCCATGGTGTCGGACACGCAGCAGATAGCCGTTAAATCAGGAAACTTGTCCAAAAGCCCATTTGCCAACTGGAAGCCGGCCTCCATCGTGAAGGCATCCGGACGGAAATGGGAATAAGCCACGAAATCTTCCAGGAAGGGGATATTGTTGTCCCGCAGTCCTTCCCGATAACCTGTCAGGCGGTCCTGACAGATTTTGAGGTCTTCCGGGCCGTTCACGAATCCGATTTTCTTGTGTCCCAAGGAAATCAGGCAGGTGACCGCCTTATAAGTACCTTTTCGATCCTCCGCCTGAAGGATCGGTATTTTTTCCAATAAATGGTTAGGGCCTTCGATGGCAACGGGCTGGAGGATAATGAGCGGAAGTTCTTCCTTTTGGAACCTTTCCAGAACGGCGTCCTCCATTGGCACGGATAAAGCGATGATTGCATCGATCCTCCGTTCCCCCAGAATGCGGTCGTAGATGTCGTTGAAGTCCTCCAGTGTGCCATTGCAATTGTAAATTTTCAAATCCACGTTGAAGTGGCGGCATTCCATTTCGATCCCGCGGATGATCTCGTTGTAATAGGGGGAATCGAACATGGTCCCGAAAATGCCGATGGTATTGGTCCGGGACATAACCAAGTCACGGGCCGCCAGGTTCGGGTAATAGTTGAACTTTTTGATGGCCGCCATCACTTTTTCAGTGGTAACGGAGGATATGCGGGGATTCCGGTTGACGACCATGGACACGGTTGTATGGGAAACGCCGCAAAATTTCGCGATCTGCTTCAAGGTGGGCCTGGATTTGATCCTATTCATCATTTCTTTTCACATACCCCGCTGTATATTTTATCTCTTAAATTTGATGGTCCCCGCCCCATCGGCCGGCTTGGGGGACGGGAAGGTTTTTTTCGGAGCCCGTTTTGAGATATTTTCCCAGCATTAATCTCCCCCGGAATATTTTTAAAAAGGATATCGTGTGGTAGGTAACGCCACTTCACTAGCACCGTGTTAAAATCTCTCCTTATCCAATTTGTAAGCTTTGAGTTTTCGGTAGAGGGTTGCCACGCCCATGCCCATCAATTCAGCGGCTTTTATCCGATTGCCGCCTGTTTTTTTCAGGACTTCCAGAATGTGATCCTTCTCGATATCCTTCAGAAGCCGGGGCGCTACTTTGCTGGGAATAAGGGGCATCCCCAGGCGCATCTCGGGGGGAAGATCCAGAACATCCACGAGATTCGTCTTGGCAAGTGCAACCGCCCGTTCCATTGAATCCTCCAGCTCGCGCACATTGCCGGGCCAGGCGTAACCGAGAAGTTGGTCCGCCGCTGCGGGAGTCAATCCGTCCACCGACCGCTTCATTTGAAGCGCGGCTTTCACCAGAAACAGCCGCGCGAGAGGGAGGATGTCCTCCCGACGCTGGCGCAAGGGGGGAACAGGTAACTTGGCGACATTAAGGCGGGAATAAAGATCCTCCCGGAATCTTTTTTCCCCCACCTCGACCGTCAGATCCTTGTTGGTTGCGCTTACAAGCCGCACGTTGATAGGACGGCTTTTAATATCACCTACTCGGCGAACTTCCCTCTCCTGAAGCAACCAAAGAAGCTTCAACTGCACGGGAAGGGTAATCTCGCCGACCTCGTCCAAGAAAAGCGTCCCGCCGTTGGCCTCCTCGAAGAGTCCAGGTTGGTCTTTTGTGGCTCCAGGAAAGGCCCCGCGGGCATGACCAAAAAGTTCGCTTTCCAGAAGGGCCTCAGTGATAGCCCCGCAATTCACGGTGATAAAGGGACCTGCCGCATGGGCGGAATGATCATGCACAAAGCGCGCCATGCGTTCCTCCCCCATGCCCCTCTCGCCCGTAATGAGCACTGGGGAGTCGGTGACGGCGACGGTCTTGGCCAAGAATAGCAATTTGCGCATCTCGGGGCTTCGTGCTACGAGTTCCGCTGGGGCCTCCTCAATTTTGGCCAATATCGCCCGCTTGCGTGTTCTCTCGGCCAATTCACTTTCCTTGCGTTTCAGCGTGGTTGTGAAGTACCCCAAGTCGTCGTCTATTCCGATCAGCTTGAAAAATGCCAGTTCATCGCTAACCGCGCTGCCCCATTCTTCCTCAGACTTGATTATCAGATGGCAAGTCGAGTCACCTTTTCCAATGCACTTAACCTCAAGGGCGTATATTTCCTTATCCATGGCAAAACTCAGGTAACCGCTGATGTGCCCGCAAAGGTTCCAGCAAACAGGCTTATCCGATCGGCCCCTCAGAAGAAGATGCTGCTCGGCTTCATAGGAATCGCGCAAAGAACCACCCTCAAGACCAAAGGGGGATGGTGCATTCGGGTCCAGCGTAAAAAGGCCCTGCAAAACATAAATCCGGGCTCCGGCCTTTTGCCAGTCCTCGTCGCTATCCCATTTGAACTTGTTTTTCAGGGTTTTGGCCAAACGTCTGCCGTGGATATAACCGTATCGGGTAAGGAGACCCTGGGCCGTCTTCTCACCGAAGTTATCAATAAGTTCTTTACGAAGAACCCAATGGGACACGGCATCGAAGATCAAAGCCCTTTGGCCGGAGAAATGAGCCGTTCCCCCTCCTGGGTTTAATTCCAAAAATTTTTTTAATTCGAGATCTGCCACACGCATAAACTGTCCCTTGGCAAACACTAGTATTCTAGTGATTGAAATAATCATGATTTGAAGGGCCGAGTTTTGTGAACCAAGAGGAGCTAAAAGCTTGGGACGGATTCCATTAAGACATTCGCCGGGGCCGGGGATCAGCGGCAAGAAAGCCGCTCGATCAGAATGATAGTAGCGTTAATTAGAGTATAAATCTAAGCAATAAAGGAAGATTTTCCAAGTTATTTTGACTGGCTATGTCTCCGAGTAATTTGTCCTTCATAATACCGCCCTACACTTTGCCACCTAATTCCAGGGTTTAATATTTTTAAATTACGGGGTCCCGCGATTCTTTTCTTGTTCACTACGGTTCCCGTCGTGGACAACGCCCTGCCGCCACCTCCGGCGGCCTAGTTCACACCCTTTTTTCGGACTTTTTGCTTTCGGGAACGGTTTCCAAATTCGACTCTTCGTCGGCAAGCCTGGAAAAGGGATCGTAAATAGGAATGGTAAAGTAAAAGCTGGAACCTTTTTCCAATTCGGATTCACACCAAATCTTTCCGCCATGAAGTTCCACCGTCTTCCGGCACACGGCCAGGCCCAGGCCCGCTCCCGGATATTCCGCACGGCTATGGAGCCGTTGGAAAAGACGGAAAATCTGCTGGAAGAAACGCGGTTCAATGCCGATACCGTTGTCCTTAACCCAAAAAAGCCATTCTCTTTCGCGCTTTTCCGCCCCCACCTCCACCCGGGGAGGAAGTTCGTTACGAAACTTCAGGGCGTTTCCGATCAGATTTTGGAAAAGCTGTCCTAACAATAGCGGCTCGCCGTAAACCTCCGGCAGCGGCAGGCATTCCACCTTGCCTCCGCTTTCCTGGAGGGAGGCGTACAGCTGTTCGAGGACCCGTTTCACCACCAAATTGCAGTCGACGTTCTTGAATTTTTTTTCCTTCACGGTCACCCGGGAGTACTCCAGCAGGCCATTGATCAGGCTGCGCATGTGTTCGGCGCTTTTGACGGCGAATTCAATGAACCGCTTTGAATCCTCATCGAGCTTGTCGCGGTTACGGCGCTCGATCAGTTCCAGGAAACTGGTCATCGTCCGCAAGGGCTCCTGCAAGTCGTGGGAGGACGCGTAGACGAACTGCTCCAGCTCCTCATTAATCCGGGTGAGTTGGCGGCTGCTTTCCTCGACCGCCGCCGTGCGTTTGGCGACTCTCGCTTCCAAGTTGGCGTTGAGGTTTTTTAGCATCTCTTCGGACCGGCGCAATTCCTCCTCGGTCCGCTTGCGGTTTTCATTTTCGAGCCTGAGCTCATCATTTAGCCGGATCACTTCCTGGGTCTTGAGGTAAATATCCACCAAAACCGATACCTTGGACCGTAGCACCCCCGGGTCGAAAGGCTTCACCATGTAGTCGATGGCCCCCAACGCGTAGCCTTGGAACATCGCCGTTTCGGTCTTTCCAATCGCCGTCAGGAAAATGATGGGTGTATGGCGGTTGCGGTCGCGCTGGCGGATCAATTCCGCTGTTTCAAAACCGTCCATCCCCGGCATCATCACGTCCAAAAGGATGACGGCGAAATCCTTGTCAATGAGATGTCTTAAGGCCTCTACCCCGGAGCTGGTCTTCACCAGGTTCTGGCCCAGGCTTTCTAATACTGCTTCCAGGGCCAACAGGTTGGCGGGCTCATCATCCACTAAAAGAATGTTGACGCGCGTTTCATTCTCAATCACGGCCAGTCTCCTATGGTTCAACCATAACTGACAGCGGAGTGTCGTCGGCGAAACTTAAGCCTCAGGGTTCGGACGGGGGGGGGGAGGAAGCTGGACCAAGTTCATCCAAAAGTCATTAATTTTTTTAGCTACCGCGATATACCCATCCATATCAGAGGGCTTGACGATATAGCAGTTTGCGTTCAATTCCCAAACCTCCCGGATATCCAAATCCGATCTTGAGCTCGTTAGGACAATGACGGGAATCGTCTTAAAAAGGCCTTCGCTCTTGACCCGTTTCAAGAATTCCCGCCCGTCCATCCGGGGAAGATTGAGGTCTAAAAGAATGAAGTCCGGAGTCCTAGCGTCGGCGAAGTTGCCCCGCCTATTCAAATAGTCGAGGGCCTCCTCGCCGTCACCCACGACAATCAAGTGGCACTGTATATGGCTCTCCTTGAAAGCCTCCTTAATGAGGAGGGCGTCCCCCGAGTTGTCTTCGACCATCAGGATTTCAAAATCTCTTTTTTCAATTTGCTTGTTCAATGTCGATTCCTTTTAGGGGGGATCCCGTCCATCCGAAAATCGCTTTTGGCCACTCTCGACCGTTAAGAGAATTGCAAAGTTAGAGATAAACCGCAACGCGCAAGCAAGCCTAAGCCAACATTTTCCAGCCTCCCAATGTTGGACTCGAACCAGATCGACAGTTCTCTTTGATTTGGGAAACTGACTTTAGTTTAAGGAGTTAAGTCGGGGGGGAAACTGGACCAAATTCATCCAAAAAGCCTGAATGATTTTGGCGGTTTCGATGTAACCGTCCAAATTCGAAGGCTTGACGACATAGCAGTTGGCGTTCATTTCATAAACTTCCCGGATGTCCGACTCCAATTTTGAACTTGTTAGGACAATGACGGGAATCGACTTGAAAAGGCCTTCGCGCTTGACCTGTCTCAAGAATTCCCGCCCGTCCATCCGGGGAAGATTGAGGTCTAAAAGAATGAAGTCCGGCGTCTTAGCGTCGGTGTATTTGCCCTGCCGGTTCAAATAGTCGAGAGCCTGCTCGCCGTCGCCCAAGACATTCAAGTTGCCCGGTATCCGGTTTTCCTTGAAAGCCACCTTCATGAGGATGGTGTCCGCCAGGTTATCTTCCACCATCATGACTTCAAAATCCCTATTTTCAATCTGGGTTTTCAACGCCGACTCATTTCAGGAGGAGTACTGTCTTGGGGAAGGTCACTTTTTGGCCCTCTCTTCATTTGGCCAAAAAACGATTTGGAGAAATGTCCTAGTTCAACGAGTATGGCCCTTTAAAAAATTATTAGATACATAATTTAAGAATCTGAATCCCTATTTCCAGACCTATCATAATGAGAGTCCGGCAAAAAGCTCTTCCGTTCGGTTTTGGATGAGTAGGCCTGTGGGAGGGTGGAGAACAAAGCACGTTTGGTTGTGCGCGACGGGTTCCCGTCGTGGACAGGCAAATTCCACTCTATTTAATCAGCCCCATCAGTCGCTTCAAGAGGATTTTTTTGCGGCGTCAGCGAACACGATAGCGAGCAGCCCCGCGATAATTCCGATTATCGCGACCGGAATTACAATTCCTAACCCCTCGGAAATTGATTCCTCTTTTTTCGGCTGAGTGTCCGCCCCTCCATTGCCTGCTTTTTGGACCGTCGGAGTTGGGCTACTCGTTGGCTTTGGATTGGTTTGGGCATGGGAAGTGCCTTGGAACCCGGTCAAAATGAACCCATTGATTAAAAAAAATACCACAAGAGATTTCATTAATCTCCTCCTCAAATTAAACGTTGCCCACTTCGCTTCTTTGTCTACTCCGGGTTCCCATCGCGGACAATAATTTCACCTGATTTTATCCACCTTTTGAATGATACGGGGTGTGATTCTAGTCCGTCTTTTCACTAAACGATTGGTTTTTACTTAACGGTGAGCGTTGGGCCTGTGAACGGTAGCAAAAGAGCCCAATAGAAACTGCAAGGTGAGGAGCCGCCCATATAGGAGATAGTGGTTTGGATGGTTCCAGAGGCTCCAGGTGTGGTGACGTAAGCGATGATGAGGTTAGGGCCCGAATAAACGCCTGTTTTGAATAAGGGGCTACCTGTAAATGATCCTGGTGTGAAAAGGGGTCCAAGCCCGGCGGGGAGGGTTGCCAAAAGGGTGTCACCCGGACCCACGATGCCAGTTCCATTGTTATCGATCCAAAGTTGACCCTCACTGATATGGGTTCCGAGATTTCCGGTCACCGTGAAAGTGAATTGGACCTGGTTCGTTTGATTGATCACGCTGTTGATATCCCCCTGGGGCCATAAAGTTATGCCGGTGACTGTGGTGCCTGCGGACGCGACGGTCGTCGGGATAGACCCCCCATATACAAAGACCTCATTCGCGCCCGTGGGACAAGAAGTGACGGTATAAGTCGGTGTAAAGATATAGGTGGTGGCCGCCACAGTGGGGGTGGAGGTGGGTGTAAAAGTCGAGGTAAAGGTGTGGGTTGGGATCGCCGCAGTAACGATGGGTGTGGGGGTAAAACTAGGGGTAAAGGTTTTGGTGGGCGTTGGCGGGACGGGGGTCGCCGTCGAAGTGAAAGTATGGGTGTCGGTGGGCGCCATCTCAGGGGAAGTTGGTGTTATGGTAAAGGACTTGGAACAGCCGGTTACCGTCCCAATAAGGGCCAGGGCCAAAAGTAAAATAATCCGTAAGTGAAAATTAATGTTCATACCCGTCTAGTCTCCGCCCCGGAGGGATGGGGTCTTATGATCTAACTTCTTGACGGTTTCAAACCCATTTAATCCAAAAATACTGAAAAAGCGGCAGTTTCAATGGCCAACATTGAGGTATTTGGCTGTCCACGACCGGTCCCCTTCGTGGACAATCAATAAGCCGTCCAACCTTTGCTTTTCAATTCTTCGAACCAAATCTTCTCAAGAGCCTTTAAATCCTCCCCGGGGTCCCAACTCGGTTCCCGCTTTGGCTTCAAGGTATCCAAAATTTTAAACTCAAAAGTTTCCTCTCCCTGAGTCCGATAGTCTTCCAGGACTTTGGGGTTCTTCATCAACGGGTCATTGACCTTGCCCCATTTCAGGACAGACTTGTACATGTTGATAGAACCCCCGAGGTTACGGCTGGCGTCAATGATAAATTCATTAGTTTGAGTATTTCGAACCAAAAAAACACCCATCGGAATAGGCGTTTCTTTGTATTCTCTTTTCAAGTCTGCGTTCGTTTTCACTGCGCCTCCCAAGTTGCAAAAGTGAACGGGGTAATTCCCTATAACCATTTTCTCTTGCCCGCCGCGGGTCCCCGCCATGGACAGCGGATATGCATTTTTTATCATACATCCGCCTATGACTAACTAAACAATCGCAAACAATCAAAATGAGGGTCAAAAAATCATTTTGATCGATTACTTACTCACAAATTCCGTTGAATATTTCAAGGTTGGGCCGAAATGCTGTTTCCCCAGGCCGGTTAAAGGATTGGCGGGGCTTCCCTGAAATCCCCATGGGGTATAGAACTTGCTTTAATTTAGGGTGAAAGTTAAGAAAATCCAAAAGAAGAGAAGGCCTAGGCCTTCCCCGGACAAGGCCGAGTTCGCCGTAAAAGGAGCCGTTAAATGACATTCATGGATATCTTCCTCAAAATAGCCCACAGGTTTGAGTTTAAAAAATTCAAGGACGCCGTCAAACGAAACCCGAACGACTACGTCCTCCGGGCGCGATTCGCCAAGTTCTGCTTGAACCATTACTTCAGCCATCAAGGCGTCTCCCGGTTGGATGAAATTGAGGCGGTCAAACAATTTGAAAGCATCGACCATTTGGAACTGCGGGAATTGGAGATTTATTACCTGATGGGAAAATATTACCAGGGACAAAACGACAAAATGGCCGCCGAGGTTTACCTGAAAGGGATCAAGAGATACAACGAATTTTCCGACCGGGATGACGCTATGCGGCATGAATTCGTGGAAATGGCCTTCAGCCTCGCCTTGAATTTATTGAAACTTGAAAACAACCATGTCGGCCCCGAGCTGGAACAATTTTTTAAGATCGTCCGCCACACCTACCTGAAGAATTTCTTGACCGAGAGTGTGGTGATAAAAAGGGTGGTCGGTTGGCCCGCTTCCGCGTCCATCGAGCAAATTGTGAATGACGAAAACCCTTTTAAGGGCCTATAACAAGGGCTGGTTGGAAAGCCTCACCCGCAACCGGTCCCCCAGCTGGAAAGACGCCACTAGATTCGTCCCGTCGACGAATATCCGGCTTTCCTTCATCCGGGATACAAGCTCCGGGTTTTGGGCTTCCGACAAGACCCCCTTGAGCAGCCGGCGAGGTCCGAATTTCTTTTGATAAGCCTCCCGGACAACGAACCGGAATTTCCAGGCGTTTACGGAAAAAACTTCTCCCGCCGCCGTGCTGATCCATAAACCGCTTGTCTTCCCTTGGATGAGGGTCCACTTTTTATACGTTGAGGAAAGAGGAAAAGATACTCATTGCCTTGACTCCTTGTCGATACGGTAAATTAATTTTAAGATGAAATGGAGGTAAGAAGATTCGCGCCACGCCTGTGGCCGTAGACAGGGTGGAAAACCATTTTTTAACACCCCGTTAAAGAATTCAGGGACGTGAAAACCGCCAAGCAATCAGGCCGAGAAGGTTTTGGGGAAAGGGTAAATTTCCTCTTAAAGAATTCGTTTTAGCAGGCTGCTGAAAAACTAAAATAGGGCTACACAGCAGCTCGCCTACCCCTAAAATTCCACAGGAATTTGGGGGTTACCTTGAATGTTTTATGAACCCCCGTTTAGCTGTTTTAAAATTTCAATGGAAAACGGGGACGTGCCACATTTACATAAATTCTCAAAAAGAGGAAAATGTGGTGAAAGTCCATCGTAGCGGGACTTTTTCAGCATACTTTTAGGATTTTCTCCAGTTTTCCATTTCGCCCTCTGAAATGGGTGTCCAAAAGCGTATTTCCAGCGGCTCTTTCTGCACAAGAACCGGAATCATCCTGTCCGGTTTCCGATCCGGCCAGTCCAAAGGAGGAAAGTTGAGGCCGGATAGCGTCGTCCGCCTGGGAACGAAAAAGATTATGAATGATTTGATTCAGCAGTTTGAGTAGGCTGAAGGGCCCCCGAAAAAATTTGTCCACGGCGGGTCCCCGCCGTGGACAGGATCGGGGCCAGGCCGGACCCCGGTTTCCTTGATCCCTAACCATTGAGCCTTAAAACAAAAAAGCCCCGCAGGAGCTAGGGCTTTTTTGTTCAATGCTTTGGAAACAAACCGTCACGGACCTTTGGAATGATCGTTCCTATTTGGACAACTGGATGACCCCACAAGCAACCCTCGCGCCCGCGTTCCCTACGGGCTGGGTCTTTTCATCGTCCAAATTCGCGTGGACAATGATGGCCCTGTCCACGATGGTATTTTCGCCTGACAACCGGATGATCTTATCCTTGAATTTAATTTTCGCTTCGCCGCTGGAGTCGGCGGAGATATTGCCTAAATCGCCCATGTGGCTCTTCGCGCTGTTGGGACGGCCATGCTCTTGTTTCGTGGGGTTGAAATGCCCCCCGGCTGAAGTCGCGTCGGCAGCTGAGCAATCCCCCTTATCATGGATATGAAACCCATGCTTTCCCGGGGTTAATCCCGTAACATCGCCTTCCACCAGGACATAATGTTTCATTTGGGTGAACTTCACCCAACCGGCGACCTTGCTTCCCGAAGCCGGCGACAAAGTGCACATCGCCGACAAGGGAGCCGCCTCCACGGCGGGCTTGGATGCCGTTGCGTCCGTAGCGACGGTTATTGGCGCTCCGGCCACACCCTCCGCGCTGACAACCCCAGCTGAAAAGACCAGCAACAAAGACAGAACTATTTTTTTCATTTGACCGTTACCTCCTTGAATTTTTACACAAAAGACAAAACGGGGACCGGCTGGATTAAAGGGTTGTGTTGAAAACCCCAAGAACTTCCTGGCTATGGCCCTCCGGGTTCACTGTCGCGAAATACTTTTTGATCTTTCCTTCCTTGTCGATCACCGCCGTCACCCGGCGGCTCATGTTTTTTTCCGGGTTGAAGGCGTCGTAGGCCTTGGAAACAGCGCCGTCCGCGTCGGTTAAAAGCGGAAAGTTCAAATTAAACTTTTTGCTGAAGGCATCGTGGCTTTCCAGGTTATCCGTGGATATACCCAGAACCACCGCGTCCTTCGCCAATATTTTGGAGATGTCGTCCCGAAAATTGCAGGCTTCCTTGGTACAACCCGGCGTGTCGTCTTTGGGGTAAAAATAAACGATGACGTTTTTCTTACCCTTGTAGCTGGAAAGCTCGACGGTACTTCCATCAACCGCTTTCAACTTGAAATCCGGGGCGGGGCTGCCGGCTTGAAGTGGCATAAGACTCTCCTAAATTGATTTGATGCGCCACATTAGAAGAAGGTAGAGAAAAGAATCAAGATAGTTTGGCCGATTTTGGCCAAATACTTGGAGTGCCGCCAAATCACGCTCGTCTTCCTTTAGAAATCCAAACCGGAGGATTTTTATTTCTCATTTCGGGGTTTAATCCACCGGCGAAATATTTCCGGTAAAAGTAATTATTGAATATCAATATGAGAACCGGGCCAATCGTTTTGATCTTTCAAACCCCAATTTTGGGCAAATTAATGTTTTTTCCATGGGTTAGATAAGGCCCGTTTCTTGCCTCATTTACAGGAAGATATTCAATCAAAAATCAAAATCCGGTTGTTAAAAGGAGCCGTTATGCCGAAGTTTGAATTGCCTAAATTGCCTTACGCCAAGGATGCCTTGGCACCCCATATCAGCGCCGAGACCCTCGAGTATCACTATGGGAAGCACCACCAGAGTTACGTGGACAATCTGAACAAGCTGGTAGCGGGAACGAAAAACGAGGGTTTGGAACTGGAGGCTCTGGTGAAGAAGTCTACCGGCTCGCTTTTCAACAACGCGGCCCAACACTTGAACCATTCTTTCTATTGGAACAGCCTTTCCCCTGAGAAAAACCAGTCCCCCGCGGGCCCCCTGGCCCAGGCCATCGAGAAAAGCTTCGGCTCCCGGGCCGGGTTCGAGAAGCAATTCACCGACGCGGCAATCAAAGAGTTCGGTTCTGGTTGGGCATGGCTTTCCTTGAACCCCGCGGACAATAGCCTGGTGATCGAAGTTACCGCAGATGCCGCCACCCCCTTGACCAGCGGGCACAAACCCCTTTTCACCTGCGACGTCTGGGAGCATGCCTATTACATCGACTACCGCAACGCCCGGGCCAAATATATTGAAGCTTTTTGGAAGATCTTGAACTGGCATTTCGCGGAAAAGAATTTCAAGGAAAATTTAATCCCCGAAGTTATAGGTCATCGCTAAAAAGGGGTCGATAAAAGCGTTAAAGCCCACATCGCCCTATTAACTCACAACAAGGATCCCAAACCTGCTCAAGCTGGGTCGGGTCAAAATTCAATTAAAGGAGTTTGAAATGCTTAAACATAATAATAAGCCAGGATCATTACCCCTCCCGAAAAAGGAGGCCAAACCACCCAGCAAAAACAATAAAGGTGTCGGCCATGCCTCGGGGACAAGCCAGGAAAGCAATATCGAGAAAGACGCATCACCCAACTTTTTTGAGGATCATATTCGGGGCGAGAAAAAAGAAGGCCCTTAACATCAACTTTCGAGCCCTTTTGGAAATCCCAACAGGTATTTCTTTGTCCACAACGGGTCCCCGTCGTGGACAAACTTCAGGTTATGGCCACGGCCACCAAAGCTCGGGCCGGAGCGAGAATAGCCTGACCTTTTTTCCATGGATCCAAATTTTCGGAAACTTTCCGTTCAAAACGCGCTCGTTCTTCCGCATTCATAGCCCGGATCGCGAACCCGGAGGTGGTTCCCATCGCGCATTCAAGTGCTTGCGGCAATCCCCGCTCAAGGGTCACGGTTAATGTTTCCTCGGTCACGACCGGGTCGCTGAATCCAGCACCTGCCAGTAAATCCTGAAGATGGGATTTATCCAACCAACCCAAGGCCGCCCTTTGGAGCGCATCGTCCAGTGTGCCCTCCAGCGCGTCATGGATCGCCACGAAAAAGGTCATCGCCGTTTCATCCCTCCACAAGGCCAGGGCCAGGCGTCCCCCGGGTTTCAGTACCCTTCTCATTTCCTTCAGCGCTCCCAGTTGGTCTGAAAAGAATTGCAAACCCTGCTGGCAAACGATCGCGTCAAAATGGGCTCCCGGAAAAGGAAGGGTTTCGGCCGGAGCTTCCAGGTAGGATAAGTCAGCGCCATTGACGATAGGTGGTTTGGCTTTCGCCTGGGCTAACATCTGGGGACTGCTATCCACACCCACCACTCGGCTTTCGGAACCCAAGGTCTCGGATACCAAACGCGCCAAGGTTCCTGGTCCCGTGGCCACATCCAGGACTTGGTCGCCCGACTTGAGGCCAGCCTTCCCAATGAGCAACCGGCCCCAAGGGTTGAAGATCAAGGGCAGAAGAAGGTCTTGGTAAGCCTTAGCGGTGATGTCGTCGTTAAATCTGGATTGGGCCATTCTGTTCCTTTTTCCCGGTCACCTTTTTTGTCTTTTTCGTTGTCCACGAAGGGTCCCCGTCGGATGGACAACCCAATATCTTATTCACCAAATTCGCGGCTAGTTAAAGCTCAATCTCGATACTATCCTCCCCCAACAGGGCGTAAATCTCCTTCAAGAAGCCACGCGTGGGCTTCACCGTCAAATTCGCCCCTGCTTCCATAACCATTAATCCATGATGGGTGGTTTGCATGTGGAAAAAGACCTTGGCCTTCCCCGGATACCTCTCGCAAACAGCCTTCACCTTGGGCAAAAGGCTGTCATCCAGCCCTACCACGTTCATGCTTAGTTGAATGCCCTTGGCCCACTTGACCGCCATCTCGTTCATATCAATGGCTTCGTTAGCGATAATCTGCACCCGATCCCCCGATTTATCCAATCGGCCCTTCAGTGCCACCAGCTTGTCCTTGACCAGCAGGTTCTGGTATTTGCGGTAAACCTCCGGCCATGCGATGACTTCCACGTGGGAATGGAGGTCCTCCAGCACGAAACGCCCGTAAAGTTCCTTGGTTTTCTTGACGGTGTTGGTGCTTAACCCCCGTACCAGCCCAGCAACCCTTATCTCAAAACCATCCGGCAATTCCTCCAGCTCGTGCAGGGGGGTCACGTAATGGTCCAATTCCCACTCATGCTCGGACAAGGGGTGTCCCGAAAGGTAGAAACCCAGCACTTCCTTTTCGGCAATGAGCGCTTCGGCGGCGGAAAATTCCTTTACCTCTGTGAGCGAATCGCTTTTTTCGGCCGTGATCATCTCAAACATTGAGGTCTGTCCCCTCTGGGAATCGGCCTGCACCAATTGGGCCGCCCGGAAGGCTTTTTCCACCGAGGCTTTTAAGGTGGCTCGTGAGGCTCCCATGGAATCAAACGCCCCGGCCAGAATGAGACATTCCACCATTTTGGGGGTAAAGGCCTTCAAGTCCACCCGCCTGCAAAAATCGAATAGAGACTCATAAGGCGCCCTTTGCCTCATTTCCACTATGGACTTCACCGCCGGCGTGCCCACGTTCTTGATGGCCGATAGGGCGAAGCGAATTTGTCCTTGAGGCGTCGTTGTAAAGGTGTCCGAGCTTTCATTAACGTCCGGCGGTAAAACCTTGATTCCCATTTTCTTGCACTCGAAAATGTATTGGGAAATCTTGTCCTGGTTCCCCGCCTCGCTGGAGAGGAGCGCCGCCATGAATTCCGGCCCGAAATGCGCCTTCAAATAAGCCGTTTGGTAGGCCACCAACGCGTAAGCCGCGCTATGGGACTTGTTGAAACCGTAACCCGCGAACTTGGCCATTTGGTTGAATATGGACTCGGCGATTTCGGGCTGGATATGTCTTTCCTTGGCTCCGGTCTGGAACTTTCCCCTCATCTGCTCCATTTTTTCCGGGTTCTTGCTTCCCATGGCCCGCCTCAGCAGATCCGCCTGCCCCAATGTGAACCCCGCCAGGTCCTTGGCGATGCGCATGACCTGTTCCTGGTAAAGGATGATTCCATAAGTGGTTTTTAAAATGGGTTCCAATTTGGGGTGAAGGTATTCAAACTTTACCAACCCCTTTTTCCGATGGAAAAAATCATCCACCATATCGCTTCCCAGGGGGCCCGGGCGGTAAAGGGCGAGAAGGGCGATCAAATCCTCGATATTTTCCGGTTCCAGCTTGCGGATGTAATCCCTCATGCCGCGGGATTCCAACTGAAAAATGCCCCCGGTCTTGGCTTCCTTCAAAAGCTTAAAAGTTGGCTGGTCGTCCAGCGGTATTTCGTAAAGTTTCAAATCGAACTTGCGGTTTTTCTTGATGAGTTGGACGGCGTCGTCGATGACCGAAAGGGTCCGTAAGCCCAGGATGTCGAGCTTTAAAAGTCCCACGTCCTTCAAGGCATTCATGTCGTACTGGGTTAATACCTCATCCCCGCTTCCCTTACAGAGGGGAACCTGTTCAAACAAAGACTCATTGCCGATGATGATCCCAGCCGCGTGGGTGGAAACATGGCGGACGAGACCTTCTAAAGCGCGGGAGACATCCCAAAGTTTGCGGAAGGGCCCCTGCTCGTGGGCGATAGCCCTTAATTCGGGCACCTTTCCCGCCGCGTCTTCCAGGGTCACCTTGGGTTCCCAAGGAATCATCTTGGCGATACGGTCGATATCGGCCAGGGGAATTTCCATCACCCGGCCCACGTCCCGGATAACCGCCTTGGCCGCCATGGTCCCAAAGGTCACGATGGAAGCAACCCGGTCCTGGCCGTAGGTTTGGGTGATATAGCTCAGAACCTCGTCCCGCCGCCGGTCGCAGACGTCCACGTCGATATCCGGGGCGCTGACCCTCTCGGGGTTGATGAACCGCTCGAATAGCAGGTCGTACTTGATGGGGTCCACCTCGGTGATGCCGATAAGATAGGACACAAGGCTTCCTGCTGCCGAACCCCTTCCCGGCCCCACGGGAATGCCCTTTTGTTTTGCCTTGGCGATGAAGTCCCATACGATCAGGAAATAACCGCTGAAACCCGTTTTGCGGATAATGGCCAATTCCTCGTCCATGCGGCCTTTTACTTCCGGGTCTTGGGCCTTGGGTCCGTAGCGTTTTTCCAAATTGTCCCGGCAGAGTTTTTCCAGGTAGCCGTCCTCGGTAACACCCTTGTCCGGCACGGGAAAGGTCGGCATGAGGGTTTTGCCGAATTCAAAGGTCACGTGACACCGTTCGGAAATTTCCAAAGTTTTCCGAAGGGCCTCAGGTGTTTCCTTGAAAAGCTCCCCCATTTCCTCGGCGGACTTTACGTAATAGTCGTCTGACCCCAGGATGAAACGGTTGGGATTGGATAAAACCTCGCCCCGCCCCAGGCATTGAAGCACCTCATAGTAGGTGGCTTCCTCCCGGCGCATGTAACGCGCGTCATTGGCGGCTACCAGAGGAATAGCGGTTTTTTGGGCTATCTCCGCCAACGTCTTGCGAAGTTTGGCGTCGGCTGGCTTGCGGTGGTCTTGGATCTCCAGGAAAAAATGGTCCTTGCCAAAGAGTTCTTGGTATTCCCCGGCGATTCGCGTGGCTAGGGGGTTCTCGTCTTTGAGAATAAAGGAGTTGATCTCGCTGTCTTCCCCGCCCGATAGGGCGATGAGGCCCTTGCTGTGCCGGGCCAGGAGTTCCTTATCCACCCGGGGAATTTGGTGAAACCCCTGTAAATACCCTGCCGACGAGAGCTTCATCAAGTTCTGGTAGCCCTCGTCATTCTCGGCCAAAAGAACGAGGGAATAGGCCACTTGCCGACCATGGGGAACATTGTTTCTCTCAAAGCGGGAGGTGGGGGCCACCCAAATTTCACAACCCAGGATGGGTTTCAAGCCGTGGGAGAGGGCGCTTTGATAAAAGGCGATAGCGCCAAACAGGTTTCCCTTGTCGGTCAAGGCCACCGCGGGCATCTGCAGCTCCCTCAAGCGGGCCATTAATGGCTCAAAACGGATGGTGCTCTCGAGGAGGCTGAACTGACTGTGGAGGTGAAGATGGACGAATTCGGGGCGGTTCATGCCGACATTCTAATGAAAAGGTTTAGAAGAGGTCGGTATTGTGCCGATTTATTTAAATTAATTTTTCCAGAAGTGAATCGGTACATGGGGGAATTATAACTAAAAACCAACCCCACTTAGCCGCAAATTGGCACTTAACCTTTTAAAATGAACACCAAAATAATGGGGTTCACCATAAAGCTTGGGCTTCTTGCCTAAAAGTGGAAGAACGAGGAAATAATTTTAACTTGTCACCACATGCAGTTTGTAAGCTTTGAGTTTCCGGTAAAGCGTGGCTACGCCTATATCCATCAATTCAGCGGCCTTCTTCCGGTTCCCTTTTGTTTTTTCCAAGGTTCCCAGAATACAATCCATCTCCACATCCCTTAAAAACCGGGGTACTCCCTTGTCGGAAACTAGCGGCAAACCCGTTCGAACTTCGAGGGGAAGGTCCCCTAAATCAACCCGGTTCGTCTTGGCCACCGCGACTCCTCGCTCCATGGCGTTGGCCAGCTCGCGCACGTTGCCGGGCCAGTCGTAGGCGACCAATTGGTCCGCCGCCAAGGCGGTCAACCCGTCCACAGGGTGCCTCATGTGAACGGCGGCTTCCGCGAGAAGCAACCGTGCGAGGGGAAGAATATCTTCCTTTCGCTGGCGCAAAGGTGGGACAGCCAGCTCGACCACATTCAGGCGGTAATAAAGGTCCTCACGGAATCTTTTCGCCTCCACCTCCTCCTTCAGATTCTTGTTGGTGGCGCTCAAGATTCGCACGTTAATGGGACGGCTTTTATTCTCGCCGACCCGGCGGATTTCCCTTTCCTCGAGCGCCCTCAGGAGCTTGACCTGCATGGCAAGGGTGATATCGCCGACTTCATCCAATAGGAGGGTCCCACCGTTAGCGGCCTCAAAAAGTCCGGGGCGTTCCCCCGTCGCGCCGGTGAAAGATCCGCGGGCATGGCCGAAAAGTTCGCTTTCCAACAGGGTTTCGGTAATAGCCCCGCAATTCAAGGCGATAAAGGGACCAGCCGCGTGGACCGAATGGTCATGGACAAAGCGAGCTACCCTTTCCTTCCCCGTCCCACTCTCGCCGGTGATGAGCACCGTGGAATCGATCGGAGCTATAGTCTTGGCCAATTCCATCAATTTGCGCATTTCGGGGCTTCGTGCCATCAGCATCGCCGGATTTTCTTCTTTCATTTCCATAACACCCTCCCGCTCGGAATCACCACATCATAATTTGAAGCGAAAAAAGGACTTATGACCTTAGTCACACAACACGTGCAATTGTACGTGTTTGAATTAACGCGGTTGACTTAGTGGATGGGATTTAGGTGGATAGACGGTTGATTTAAATTCTCAAAATGATAGCAATGAATTACAGGTTCGTTTGTCTCTTAAACTACCAGGAATTTTTTTAGGCCCTGTTAATGTCCAACTCTACATTGTGGTTCTATTACTCCCATTCAATCGTCCCGGGGGGTTTGCTGGTTATGTCAAACACTACCCGGTTAATCCCCCGAACTTCATTGATGATGCGGTTGGACATTCTGCCTAAGAGGTCATAAGGTAATTTCACCCAATCAGCGGTCATACCGTCCGTGGAATGCACCGCACGGATCACGCAAACGTTCTCGTAAGTACGCTCATCCCCCATGACCCCCACCGATTTCAATGGCGTTAGAACGGCAAAGGACTGCCAGATGGAATGGTATAACCCGGCTTTTTTGATTTCCTCCTGCACCACGGCATCCGCGCGGCGCAAGATATCCAGTTCCAGCCGGGTGATAGGGCCGATCAGCCGGACGGCAAGGCCCGGCCCGGGGAAAGGCTGACGCCAAAGCAGGTCATAAGGAATATGAAGGCGCTCCCCAAGCTCCCGCACTTCGTCTTTAAAAAGCTCCCTCAAGGGTTCCACCAGTTTAAACTTCAAATCCTTGGGCAGTCCACCAACGTTATGGTGGCTCTTGATGACGGCCGAGGGCCCTTTGACAGAGACACTCTCGATGACATCAGGGTATAAGGTTCCTTGGGCAAGGAAATCAAATTTCCCTTTTTTTCGCTGTTGATCCTTGGCGGCTTTCTCGAAGACCCGGATAAAGGTGCGTCCAATGATCTTGCGTTTCTTCTCGGGTTCACTGACGTTGTGAAGCAGGTCGAGGAATTGTTTCTCGGCGTTCACATAATGAAGAGGAATCTTAAGATTTTTTTTGAACATGGCCACAACCTGCTCGGCCTCGTTCAGGCGCAGGACGCCGTTATTGACGAAGACGCAGGAAAGCTGGTTGCCAATGGCCCGGTGGATTAGGGCTGCCGTGACGGTGGAATCCACCCCGCCGGAAACTCCGCAAATCACCCGTCCATTCCCCACCTGCTCGCGAATTTGATGAACGGCCGTCTTCTCGTAAGCATCCATGTTCCAGGTGGGTCGGCATAAGCAGACCTTGCGTACAAAATTCTCAATAATCTTGGTGCCCTTTTCCGTATGAACGACTTCGGGGTGGAACTGGATGCCGTAGATCCTCTTTTGCTCATTCACCGCCGCCGCCAGGTGGCAATTTGCCGTGGAAGCCAAGACCTTGAAGCCTGCCGGTAGCTTGGTCACATGGTCCCCATGGCTCATCCAGGCCTGGAGAGTGGAAGGAAGACCTGCGAATAGGCTGCGATGGTCTTTTATCTTCAAGGGAGATAGGCCAAACTCCCTCTTAGCGGCTTTCTGAACCTTCCCCCCCATGCCGTAAGAGATCATCTGGATGCCATAGCAAATACCAAGAACTGGAATCCCCAATTCAAAGAGTTCCTTTGAGACATGGGGAGCACCCTTGGCATAAACGCTGGCCGGACCGCCGGAAAGGATGATTCCTTTAGGCTGTTTCTCGAGAATTTTGTCAAGGGATGCGTTGAAAGGCAGGATTTCGCAGTAGACCTTGCATTCACGGACCCGGCGGGCGATCAGTTGGCTGTATTGGGCGCCAAAATCAAGGACGATGACCGTGTCGTGGTTCAAGAACGTCTCCAAAGGAAGTCGATGGTCGACAGTCGACGGTTCACAGCTAAAGATTTAAGACTTAAACAAAAGCTGACGACTGCCGATTGTGGACCGCCGACTAGTCTATGTAGTAATTCGGCGCTTCCTTGGTAATCACCACGTCGTGGGGATGGCTTTCCTGGTACCCCGCAGAGCTAATTTGGACAAACCGGCCGTTTTGCTTTAAATCCTTAATGGTCTTGGTGCCGCAATAGCCCATCCCGGCCCTGAGGCCCCCCACCATTTGGTAAACCAGGTCTGACAGTTGGCCCCGATAGGGGACGCGGGCCTCGATACCCTCGGGCACCAGTTTTTTGGATTCGGTGACACCCTCTTGGAAATATCGGTCCGCGCTCTTTCCTTTTTGCATGGCCGCTAGCGATCCCATCCCGTTATAAACCTTGAACATCCGGCCCTGGAGATTGATCACATCACCCGGAGATTCCTCGGTACCGGCGAAAAGTCCTCCTAACATGACCGCGTCCGCCCCTGCGGCGATAGCCTTGGTAATGTCGCCCGAGTATTTGATTCCACCGTCCGCGACAATGCCGACCTTGCTTTTCTGGGCCGCTTTAGCGCATTCGGCGATGGC
The DNA here is from genome assembly GCA_003152075.1 of candidate division FCPU426 bacterium. Taxonomy (GTDB): domain Bacteria; phylum Oederibacteriota; class Muellerivitia; order Muellerivitales; family Muellerivitaceae; genus PALSA-1180. Next base: position 819 of record PLZG01000092.1, on the reverse strand, counting down.
CCATACCTGGGGAACTCCCACACCCGTGACCACCCGGGTAGTACAGATGGAACCTGGCCCCACGCCCACCTTAATGATATTAGCCCCGGCCTCGGCTAAGGCCTTAACGGCGTCGCCGGTAACCACGTTGCCCGCGATGAGGGTAAGTTTGGGATATTTTTTACGGATAGTTTTTACGGTTTTGAGTACTCCTTCCGAGTGGCCATGGGCGGTATCAATGACCAGCACGTCCACCCCTGCGTTTACCAGGCCCGCGGCCCTTTCCTCGGTATCCTTCGCCACGCCGACGGCGGCCCCAACCCTCAAGCGGCCCAGTTCATCCTTGCAGGCATTGGGAAATTTAATGCGTTTGTTGATGTCCTTGATGGTAATAAGCCCTTGAAGATTCCCTTTTTTATCGACGACGAGTAATTTTTCGATTCGGTGCTCATGGAGGGTCTCGGCTGCTTTTTCCAGGTTGGTCCCAACGGGCACGGTTACCAGGTCGTCCTTGGTCATGACTTCTTTCAATTCCTGATCGAGCCTTTTGACGAACCTCAGGTCCCGGTTGGTCACGATCCCCACCAGTCTTCCGTCCTTTTGGACAATGGGAATGCCGGAGATGTGATAGTGCTTCATGATGGCCAGGGCGTCGGAAACCCGTTTGTCGGGCGTCAAGGTGATGGGGTCGCTGATCATGCCTGCCTCGGAGCGTTTCACCTTGTCCACTTCACCCACTTGCTGTTCGATGGTCCAGTTCTTGTGAATGATTCCCAATCCGCCTTCTTGGGCCAGGGCAATGGCCAGCCGGGATTCGGTGACGGTGTCCATGGCGGCGCT
>PLZG01000109.1 GCA_003152075.1 candidate division FCPU426 bacterium | reverse complement strand
TTTAGTTTGTCCACGATGGGGACCCGGAGTGGACAAAACAAAGTGCTCAGAAACAACGTAAGTTCAAAGGCGTTTCAATGATCAGAAGTATTTCATTCAAATTGAAAATACTTTTTAACGCATTATATCTGGGGTATGCCGGTTGGTTCTTTTTTCTACTTTTCAAACAATTATCCTGGCCACATAACCCTAAACACATTCTTGGCTTTTCCCTTCTTGGATTGATTGGAATTTTTTTTATTACAAAGGTTTTTAACGAAGTTTGGTTCGTCTGGTATGACGAATCGAACGAAAAAATTAATTTCATAAAAACATTTCGAAATTTCAGTATCAAAGTAAAAGACATCGTTGAAATTCAGACGGGCAAAACGTTGGAATTTAAATACCTTTATTTTACTTTTAGAACATCTAACAGTTCTTTTCAAGTATATGACATGGAAAATTTGATAGATATTATTCGAATAATACGGAAAAGCAGTCCTCGAATCCGTATTATCGATCCGTATGATTTAACCTGATTTTTTTGGTTAAAATTGATAATAAGAGGTTGTCCACGACGGGGACCCAAAGTGGACAAGTTGTGTAAAGGGTGGGGGCTTGAGGCTGAATTTTACAGGATGTTGTGCAAAACACCTTAGGTCTGGCGGGGAACCATCATGTCGCAAAGCCTTCAAATATTCGCTCCGCCGGAATATACCTTGGCCGATTACTTTTTCCCCAAGTTGAAAGGTACCCCTTGGAATTTGTCCCTGGTCCAAAATCAAATAAGGGTTTGGGAAGAAATTGATCAAACCACTGCCGGGGTTTTGGAAGACTACGGGAAAAAGCCGAATGTCTATTTGAATTACGAAGGTTTTGTCAATTTCCGTGATCTTGCGGAAAATAAAATTCATGACCTGTTATTCGAGAACCCCGCCGCCCAAAACAAAATAATTTCGTTGGATGAAAATTGGGGCACGACCGCCCATTTTCAATACGGATTCAGCACCGTGACAAGGCAAAGGTCGGTGCTGGCCCGCAAAGTGATTATCAAAATGTTCAATGACCCTAAAATGGTGGTTGCGACTGATTTGGATTGGGTGGGTACGGGGGCAGACTTTGTTGAAAGTTTGGGAAAAGGACTTAAGTTCTAGCTTTCTTTCCGAAACCAATTTGAGATGGATTTGGTCGTCCACGACTGGGACCCCCATTGGACAAGAAAAATAGGCATATTTAAGGTGGCGGGGGGAAAAGCCCCAGTGGCCGGGAATAAAGGATATAGGGAAAGACAACCCTGGCGACGTTTTGGGGGAATATTATTTGAAAAATCTGGGATACTTAAAGGGTAACGGTTTAGGCTTTAAATAACCATTCTCATTCATTTTAAACTTCAATCGATTGTCGTGGGGGCCCGGTCCCCTTTTCTTTTACCGGATTCCGCCGCCTTTCGGAGGGGAAGCCATGGCTTTTCGCTTTTTCGCCAGCTCAGGGTCGAAACCCAAGGAAGCGAACATCCTTGTGTTCTCTTGGGGCGACCTGGAGGAAAACCAGGTCCTGATCGACCTGATCAATGACTTCATGAAATTAAACCCGTCCGTCAAAGTCACGTTGCGGCGCGCCCCCTATGCCAAATACTCGGAAACCGTATTGGCCTTTCACAAGAGCAGGAGCCTCGATGTCCTATTCGTGGAGGTCAATAACTTCGCCGATTTTTATCACCAAAAGATCCTCGAGCCTTTGGATTCCTACGCCAAGGCCGACCGCCTGGATTTTACGGATTTTTACCCGGCCGTCCTGGATCGCTTTACTTCCAAGAAGCAAACCTACGTCATTCCCCGTGACACGGCCCCCTGGTGCCTGGTTTATTACAATAAGTCCGCCTTTGACGAGGCCAATGTCCCTTATCCCAAGGATGATTGGAACTGGGATCAATTCGTCGAAACGGCCTTGAAGGTCCAAAAAAAGGGAGTTTCGGGCGAGGTCTTGCGCTGGGGATTCATCGAGGATAAGACCCTTCCGAGCGCGTGGATTTTCAGCGCGGGCGGGACCTTCGCGGACGACGTCCACCAACCCACCCGCTGGACCTTCGCCGACGACCCGCGCACCCTGAAGGGGGTCCAGTTCCGTTACGATTTGATCCATAAGCACAAGGTCACACTGGCGCCCTCCCAAATAGCCGGCTTTACGGTGAGCGAAGGTTCGGATATGTTCCGCTTTGGTTCCGCCGCCATGTACCTTTCGGGCTTGAAATGGACCCCCCACTTCCGCGAGATCAAAAATTTCAAATGGGATGTGGCCATGCTTCCCAAGGGCCCCAGCGGGGACCGGGCCTTTTCCACCGGGGGTTCGGGTTACGGCATTTCGAGCCAATCCAAGAACAAGCAGGCCGCTTGGGAATTGGTTAGATACCTGACCAGCGAGGAAGCTGAACGAAAAAGAATGGCCAGCGGATTGGCCCAGCCCGCCTTAAGGAAGATGGCGGATTCCAACCTTTTCCTGGATAAAAAGGACCCCTTAAACAAGAAAATTTTGATTGACGCGGTCCAGTACGTTAAATATTTCCCCTTGTGCGGCAATTGGCAGGAAGTGGAAAACCTTATCACGGCCGGTTTGGAAAGGGTATGGGAGGGGGATGAAACCCCTGCGGCGGCCATGGAAAAATTGAGGCCCATCCTTCGGGACCATCCTCCCCTTGTCGTTCCGAAGTGAAATTCGGGCCGGACAACTTTTTCACCTTTGCGCCTTCACACTTTCAACCCTTTCCACTTTTAACCTTTTTCACGGAACGGCTATTTCCATCTTCCGCCGCTTCACCTTGAAGGCGCGGACATTACGGATATCCTTGATCGGCACCCTGTCGCCCCAGTCGGCGGGGGTCACCACGTAGAGGTCGTGTTGCCCGGGCGTGAGGGATTGCAAACCCGCCACCAGGTCCTGGTTTTTTTGGAGTTG
>PLZG01000080.1 GCA_003152075.1 candidate division FCPU426 bacterium | reverse complement strand
ACTTGGTAACCTCGGACGATTTTTTGGCGAAAAATACCATAATCGTACCGGATGCCATAACCGTAGGCCGGGATTTGAAGGGTCGCCAGGGAATCCATGAAACAGGCGGCGAGTCGGCCCAATCCCCCATTGCCTAAACCTGCGTCAATCTCAACTTCCCTAAGTTCTTCCAAGGTCAGGCCCAACTCATGAAGGGCCTTAGAGACGTTTTCTTCGACTTGAAGATTGATAACTGAATTACCTAAGGTACGGCCCATTAAGAACTCGAGCGAGAGGTAATAAACCCTTTTAACTTTTTTGTCCCGGTATGTTTTTTGGGTGGCCACCCAATTCTCTACCAAACGGTCCCTAATGGAATAAGCCAGGCATAGGTACTTGTCATAATCGGTAGTGGTACCCGACTCTTTCACCAAGCGGTATTTCAGATTTTCCTGAAAAGAGAATTTGAAGTCATCCGCCCGGAGGCCCTTATATATTTCATACTCCGCTTTGGTCCGGGGCAAAGCCTCGGAACGTTTGCGTAGCGATTGACCTTTGGTTGTCTTGGTACCGTTAGTTTTTGCCATCTTCGTCCTTAACTTGATATTCGGCATCGATCACACCGGAAGTTGGAGAGTGATTTTTTATCCCTGTTTGACCATGAAGCGTTTGGAAATCAGTTTGGGAATTGGAACCCGGGAGAAAAAGACGCAGGGTTGAGTAACCGATGGCAATCGCGGTCAAGGCCAGCCCCAACATCAGGGCAAAAGGCACGAGCCCTAGGGCGACCAAGATCATCACCGGGGCCACCCATCGGGGCAATTGGAAAGATTGAACCTGGAGCCTCATCATCTAACACTCCTTGAGAATGCGATGCATTTTCTTACAGACAAGGTTTTTTCTCAAGAAGTGATTTTCAGGGTTTGTCAAGATGGAGTCTTTCATTGGAAAAAGGCCAAAACAACTTTCCTTGACATCTTCCTGAGGCGTCCTAGAATATTTTCAAGCCTTCTGCGGTGTTCGATCTTGAGATGGGAAATTTTGAGCCACAAAATAAAAACCGGGTGTTCTAAAACCAATCGGGGATAGTCTTCTTCGGAAGCAGATGAACCGCTTGATCGGGCGCCCACCTTACTTATGTAAGGCCTCAAAAGAGTACCTTTTCAACCGGCACAGGTGGGGGCTTACTTTTTTCCCCTTCGGGAAAAAAGAGTTATGAGTTTTAAGTTCTGAGTTGTAAGTTGAACCAAGTAGTCATTTAATCCACGAATTAAATGACTTTCCACAACTAAAAACTAAACACTCAAAACTTAAAACTGCTTTCTCTATCCCCTTGTTCCCTCTTTCCAACCAGAAGTATCATATCCCCATGGACTTATTTGAATCCGCAACCGAGGAATCCAGCGCCAGGCCCCTCGCCATTCGTATGTCACCCCGAACCCTTGAAGAATACGTGGGCCAGGAACATTTACTGGGGCCCGGCAAGCTTTTACGACGTCTTTTGGAATCCAACCGGGTCATTTCCATTATCCTTTACGGTCCACCCGGCACGGGGAAAACCGCTTTTGCCCGGCTGGTCGCCCGCCGAACCAAAAGCCGGTTTGTGGCCCTCAACGCCGTCACTTCGGGGCTGGCCGACCTACGCAAAGTTTTTGACGAAGCCGCCGAAACTAAAAGGCTATACCAGCAATCCACCATTCTTTTTCTCGACGAGATCCATCACTTTAATAAAAGCCAACAGGATGCCCTCCTACCCCATTTAGAGCAGGGAATCATCATTTTAGTTGGAGCCACGACCCAAAACCCTTTCTTCGCCCTGAATAGCGCCCTTCTCTCCAGGTCTAGGGTCTGTGAGTTGCGGCCTTTGGACGAAAAACACCTTTCCATTATTTCGGACAGGGCCTTAACCGATTCCCAAAAAGGCCTTGGTCAATACAAAATCGAACTTTCCAAGGATGCCCGAACCCACCTGTTAAAAGCGGCTTCGGGCGACGCACGAACTCTTTTGAATGCCTTGGAAGTGGGTGCCCTCACTACCCCACCCGATGACAAGGGGGTGATTCACTTTGATCTGGAAGTGGCCCAGGAGTCCATCCAAAAGAAAATGATCCAGTATGATTCCACCGGTGACCAGCATTACGACACTATTTCGGCTTTTATCAAAAGTATCCGGGGTTCCGACCCGGACGCGGCTCTCTATTGGTTGGCTAAGATGCTTTATGCGGGTGAGGATCCCAGGTTTATCGCGCGCCGCTTGGTCATTTCCGCCGCCGAGGATGTGGGCAATGCCGATCCCCAGGGAATACTCGTGGCCGTAGCCGCCCAACAGGCCCTCGAATTTATTGGGTTACCCGAGGGTCGTATTCCCCTGGCCCAAGCCACCGTTTACCTGGCCTGCGCGCCGAAAAGCAACGCAGCGTATATGGGCTTGGAAAACGCCACCGAAGACATTAAAAAGGAAACCAGCAAGGAAGTGCCAACCCACCTTAAGGACGCCCATTATCCGGGGGCAAAAGTCCTGGGCCACGGGCAGGGCTACCAGTACGCCCATGACCATCCGGACCATTACGTCAAACAGGTTTATGTGGGCAACGCCGCCAAGTACTACATCCCCACCAACTTGGGATATGAGGCTAAAATCAAAGCCTGGTTGGAGCATTTACAGGAATTAGGAAAACCTTCCGACCCGAGAGAAAAAATCAACTAATGACTCCCAATTCCTCTTTCGACCCTATCCACCAAACCAAAGCCTTTCTGCGGGAAAAACTGAAGCAAATCCGAGCCCAAGTGACACCCGACATGGCCGAGGCGGCTTCCCAAAATGTNNAGCGAAATTAATACCTTTTCCATATTGGAAGGATCGCTTAAAACCGGTAAAAAACTATTTCTGCCTAAAACAGTCAAAGATAAAACTCATTTCGATTTCTACCCCATTCATGATTTTAAAAACTTGGCCGTTGGAGCTTTTGGAGTTCTTGAGCCTACCGGCAATAATCCGGCCGATTGGAACGAATTGGATTTGGTTTTAGTTCCGGGCTTGGCTTTCGACCACCAAGGAAACCGCTTAGGTTTCGGCAAAGGCTATTACGATCGAATGTTGCCCCGTCTTAAGAAAACAACCCTTGTCATAGGGGTCGCTTACACCTTTCAAATCGTCGACCAAGTCCCCCACACTTCAGAGGATTTCCCCATGAAGGCTCTCCTGACCGAAAAAGGCTTCACCAACTGCAAATCCTGATCGAACCACCAAGACGCCAAGAGCACCAAGCCCGATAAATCAAGCATTACCCTTTGGAAAGCCTTCGGCTTAATGGTATAAATAACCTCTGTTTTTCGAGTGGGATAAATTTAAATTTCCATTAAACCAGGGTTCCAATATTTTCTTGTTGCCCTTGGTGTCTTGGTGGTTAATTGGGGTTTTCATGAACATTCTCATCATCGGCGATATCATCGGCAAACCTGGCCGTCACGCCGTCCATAACTGTATGGACCGGGTTAGAAACGATTATTCCATCGACTTTGTTGTCGCCAATGGGGAAAACCTCGCGGGTGGCACGGGCATCCAACCCGATTCTTTCAAGGGCCTCATCGACACGGGCGTGGACGTTGTCACCAGCGGTAACCACATATGGTCAAAAAAAGAGGTGAGGGAAATTCTGGGAAAAGACCCTCGTCTTCTGAGGCCCCACAATTATCCATCGGAAAATCCAGGATCGGGCTTGGGAGTTTTCGACTGTAAGGGAACCCCAATCGCGGTCCTTAACCTAATGGGCCGGGTTTTCATGTATCCCATTGACTGCCCTTTCAAAACAGCTGACCGGGCCATTCAGGAAATCCAAGGGAAAACCAAAATAATTATCGTCGATATGCATTGTGAAGCCACCAGCGAGAAAAGGGCCATGGGATGGTATTTGGATGGCCGGGTAAGCTCCGTCACTGGAAGCCACACCCATATCATGACAGCGGATGAGGAAATTCTGCCGAAAGGAACCGCTTACTTAACGGATATCGGCATGTCAGGCTCACCAAATTCGATCATCGGAATGAAACAACAGCAGGTTCTTTCACGTTTCCTGACAGGAGCCCCTTCCCGTTTTGAGGTGTCCGAAGAGCTTCCCTACCTTTTCCAAGGAGTAGTGGTTTCGGTGGATAAAGAGACGGGCAAGGCCACCAAGATCGAACGCATCAGGCAAACCGTTAATTAACTCACTTAATTACCGGAGTTACCGCCTGAGCCGGGTTATTCCCTTTAGCGGTTTCAGACGATACAACCGTGCTTGAATCCGGCGAAGAAATATCAACAGATAATACCAAAGGAGTATTTTCCGGTTTAACTTTCGCTTTCGCTTTATTCTGCTTGGCCACTTTAGCCTTTAATTTTTTGTAATAAGTCTTCGCAGACTTGGTACTCGGATCAATCCGCAATGCCCTCTTGTAATTATCCAGGGCCTTCAAATCATGATCTTTCACCTTGCTGGCATGAAACTGGTAAATGACCCCAATCGTGGCATAAGTTTCCGCGTAATAATAAGCTGCCTTGTGAATCTCCTTTACTCCTAACGATCTCTTCAGCATTTTTAAGGCTAATTTGTAATTACGTTTGCCAAAGGCTTTCATGCCTAGACGATAGTATTTTTTTACTTGGGCAAGAGTCGTCACAGGAGCGGCCTGGACTTCCAATATGGGTGTTGGCATCGGGGTCCAAATTATTTGAGGAGTTCCTACTGGAGAGGGTGTCGAATTAGCTGTCGAAATAGGCGTCGTGGTAGCGAGGGGTTTTTCAGCCGGTTTGGAGGCCGCTGAGGCTTTATCCTTGAACCCAAAGGAAAGGCTTAATCCCGAACGGATATCCACATATTGAAATGCGTTCGGGGGCTGTATCCAATGGCTTCCCACCGCAACATCTAGGAAAAGCGGTGGAATCAGGGCTATCCTGCTTCCAATTCCCGCCTTGAGTTGGACTGGTCCGTGCCAAACGGCGGGTGAGGCAAGATTAAGTCCCACACCCCCATAAACGTAGGGTGAAAATTTCCCTTTCTCATTCTCCAATGGAAAGGCTCGGCCCTCGAAATTCAGCATAGAAGTCGTAAAATCAGGCGCGCCATAAAAAGTGGTCTGTTCGAATCCCAGGCCGAAGGAACAGTAAGAAGTCGCGTTCCATTCCCCAAGAATATTGAAGCCAAAAGCATTGGGAGCAGGAACCGCCAACGCGGGGGGGTAAACCGGCTCTCCATATTGGCCAAACAAAGTGAGAGAAATGGGAGAAATATCAGCCCAAACTGTATTCGTGGAGAAACAAATCAATACAACTATCCATAGTTTTAATTTGTCCAAAACCACCGCCTTCATTTCAGGTGTTTCGCAACTTCTTTTATATGCTTCCTAGCGGTTTTATTGCGGGGCTCATACTTAAGAGCTTTTTTGTAATAATCATAAGCCGTTTGATAGCGAATAATCCGAAATTGATAGATAACCCCCATCATGGCGTAAGCCTCGGCATAATAAAATTTCGGTGAGTATTTATCTTCCATGCTAACGGCCTTCGTAAAATATCGAATAGCTTGATCATAATCTTTTTCTTTATAGGAATTAATCCCTGCCTCATAAACATCCTTCATTTTTAAAACCCCATGAACAATTTCGTCTTTTGGAGTGGATCCCTCTTCAACTTCCACATCCTCTTTTTCAGGAGCAGGCGTAACGGTAATTTCAGGCGTCGGAGTATTCACTATGCCCTGGAGGGGTGTCGGCGTCTCGGTTGGCAATTTATGGGACGCGTTTGAGGGGGTAGGGGTTAGCTTGACCATGGGGGTCGGTTTAGAAGCTTCATCCAAATCGATTTCAACTTCAGCCAATACCTTGCTCGTACCCATTAAACAAAGAACCGCAAGAACCATAATTGAAATTTGCGTCCAAATGGATGCTTTTGGGTAGGTTTTCAAATTTTCACCTCCTGGATTTGATAGGATTTTAACAAGTTTTCGGGCATTGTACCGAGAATTTTTCGGGGCAATGTCGTTTGTTGAAAAAGTATTCTTTGGGCCTTTTTCAACTAGCTCGATTGATTTCTTCTAAACTTTCTCCAGCGGATTTGACTATTTTCTTAAGGTGATCTCGCTTCAAAGCGGTCGAAAAGAACCAAGATTCATACTGGGAGGGAGGAAGATAGACTCCCCTTTGAGCCATGGCCCAGAAAAACTTGGCGAATCTTTTCCGGTCGCATTCCTTGGCCTCAGAATAATTCTTGACTGGATTTTTACTAAAAAACAACGTTGCCATACTGCCAACCCTTTGAAACACGGCCTCAATCCCTGTTTTTTGCACAGCCCTTTTAATTCCCTCTTCCACAAAGGCAGCCGCTTCCTCCAAGTCATCATATATTTTCTTATCGTTCAGTCTTTTAAGGGTGGCAATGCCCGCGGCCATGGCCACCGGGTTACCCGAAAGCGTACCTGCTTGGTACACCGGGCCTTCTGGGGCAATTTGGGCCATCAATTCCTCTTTCCCGCCATAAGCACCCACCGGCATTCCCCCGCCGAGGATTTTCCCTAAGGTAGTCAAATCAGGTTTGATCCCATAAAGCTCTTGGGTTCCACCAAAAGCCACTCGGAATCCAGTCATAACTTCATCGAAGATCAATATGGAATTGTGTTTTCGGGTGAGTTCCCTCAACCCTTGCAAGAAACCCGGTTGAGGAGGAACCAACCCCATATTACCGGCAATGGGTTCAACGATAACTGCGGCGATATCGGTAAACTTAGAAAAGGCAGTTTCCACCGCACCAAGATCGTTATAGGGAAGGCTTAGGGTAAGCGAGGCGATTTCTTCTGGAACACCCGGGCTATCGGGCAGGCCCAGGGTCGCCGGGCCGCTCCCTGCCGCGACGAGTAGACTGTCTCCGTGACCGTGATAACAACCATCAAACTTGATGATTCGTTTCTTCGCCGTGGCGGCGCGCGCAAGCCGAATGGCGCTAAAAGTCGCTTCCGTTCCAGAACTCACGAACCGCACTTTGTCGATTGAGGGATAGGCCTTTTTTACCAAGATAGCTAGTTCGGTTTCCAAGGGAGAAGGAGCACCGAAAGTGAACCCTTTGCGCAAAGCCCTTTTGACCGCGTTAAGTACGCCCGTGTCTACCTGGCCGAGAATCAAAGGGCCCCAGGACCCCACCAAGTCAATATAGCGATTCCCATCCGCGTCGATCAAATAGGGCCCCTTGCCGCGAACAAAGAACAAGGGGGATCCTCCCACCCCTTTAAAAGCGCGCACGGGGCTGTCCACGCCCCCTACGAGATGCTTTTGGGCAATCTCAAACAGCTTTTTAGATCGATCAAATTTTAATGGTCTTGGCATAAACCGCTTTCAATCGAATTTTCGAATGATGAATTTTATTTGAAAAACTTCGCCGCTTCTTTGGCCCAATAGGTAATAATTCGGTCGGCCCCGGCGCGCTTGATGGCCAATAAGCTTTCCGCCATAGCCGTGTCCTTGGCAAGCCATCCCATTTTCTCTCCGGCTTTGATCATGGCGTATTCCCCGGAAACATGGTAGGCCCAAAGGGGCGCGAAAAATTTTAGTTTGGCCTTGGCGATAATGTCCAATGCCGTCAAGGCGGGTTTCACCATAACCACATCCGCGCCTTCTTCGATATCCAGTTGGATTTCCCGTAAAGCCTCACGTGGATTTGTGGCGGGCATTTGATAAGTCTTTCGATCCCCAAAAGTGGGTGCTGAATCCGCCGCGTCCCTAAAAGGACCGTAGAAACAAGTGGAGAACTTCGCGGCATAACTCAAAATGGGTGTGTCCGTAAAACCCTTTCGATCCAGCACCTTACGAATAGCCCCAATACGTCCGTCCATCATGTCCGAAGGAGCCACCATATCGGCCCCGGCCTGAGCGTGGGATAAGGCGATTTTTTGAAGCAGTCCGAGTGTCGGGTCATTAGACACATCCCCCTTTTGAATGATTCCACAATGCCCGTGAGACGTGTATTCACAAGCGCAAACATCCGTAATAACGGCGAGGGATGGCACTTCCTTTTTCAAAAGCCCAACAGCCTTTTGAATTACCCCATTTTTTTTAAAAGCTTCAGTAGCAAGAGAGTCTTTTTTGTGGGGTATTCCAAATAAAAGAACCGCTTGAATACCCAAGGCATGGGAAGATGCGGCCTCCCGGACGAGGGACGAAAAGCTGTGCCGTTGAACACCCGGCATCGAGGCAATGTTTTCGGGGATCTTGAGATCCTCGGCCACGAAAAGCGGCAGGATAAAATCGATCGGGCCTAAGCGTGTTTCCTCAAAAAGCTTTCTGAGGGTTTTTGTTTTGCGTAATCGTCGCATGCGGTGCGTTGGAAAACTCATTTTATGCCTTTTAAAAAAATTCCCCACTTTGAAAAAGGGGGGTCAGGGGGGATTTAGCCTCTCCTTACGGCTTGAAGAATTACTTCCATAACTGCTTCAGTATCCTTTAACACCTGTAAGTTGTCAAAGCGAAGTACCCGTAACCCTTTATGTTTCAAATAATTATCCCGCTTCATATCCTTCTTAATATTTAAATCGTTCAGATGCTGTCCACCATCCACTTCAACTACTAACTTTGACGCTGGAGAATAAAAATCCAAGACATAATTCCCAAGCGGTTTCTGACGGTAAAATTGGACTCCGAGGACTTGCTTCTTGCGTAACTTGGACCACAATAGTTGTTCGCTGTCAGTCATGTTCGAACGTAAACTACGTGAGTACGGTTTTAATTTAGACTTATACCGGAGCACCATCTAAATCCCCTCTGTCCCCCCTTTTTCAAAGTGGGGTAATTTTGCGCTTCTTTGCCCATTTCCCAATGGCCTCCACTAATGCCGGCATGGTGTACTTTCGGGGTTGAACCGTCACTTTGCCGCCCCATTTCCTCACTGTAGCCCCTGTTACTGGGCCGATTACGGCCACCGGAAGGCGCCTCAACCATTGATGCCTCTTGGCAGACGTAAAAAGGGAGTAAAAATGGTCCACCGAGGATGAAGAGGCGAAGGTCGCCAAATCGACACCTCCCTCATGAAGAAACAACCGGCGCAATTGCTCTCTTGCACCCACGGGCACGAGGTTTTCATAAAGAGCCAGTAAATTCACATTGCCCTTTTTCCTTTTTAGAAACTTTATGAGTAAATCCCGGCCTTCCTTAGCCCTAGCAAACAACACTTTTTTACCCTTTAAATCCAGTTTTTTGAAAGATCGAACCAAGCCTTCCTGCTTATAGTCTTTAGGGACCAGGTCGGCCTTTAACCCAAACGTCTTCAAAGATTTTGCCGTGGCTTCTCCCACGCAAGCGAACTTCACCTTTCGCAGGGCCTTTTTATCCAATCCAACCTTCGCAAGTTGTTCCATGAAGATTTCCACCGCGTAAGCACTTGCAAAAATGATCCAATCATACGTCGGAGCCATCCGAACCAATTTAAGGTAATCTTGACCCAACTTGAGTGGTTTCAAATCAATCGTGGGGATTTCAACTACCTCGGCCCCCTCCTCGGCCAATAGCCCTGATAAATAACTGGATTTTGCCGGGGTACGGGTGACGAGCACCTTTAAACCCCAAAGAGGCTTTTGTGAAATCCACTCGAGCTTTGGGGCCAGGGAAACAACAGGGCCAACTACCACTGTCGCAGGAGGTTTTAACCCAGCTTTTTGAGCAAGTTGTGGCAGGGTTTGAAGCGTCCCCAAGACCGTTTTTTGCCGAGAAGTGGTACCCCACTGGATAACTGCCGCAGGTGTGTGGGATTCCTTCCCTTCCACAACCAAACGTCGGCAAAGTTCAGGTAGGGTATGAAGGCCCATCAAGAAAATGAGGGTGCCTTGGTCTTGGGCTAGGTGGGTCCAATCCACTTGGGTTTCATTTTTCGAGGGATCTTCGTGCCCCGTCACTACAGTAAAAGAGGAATTCAAAGCCCGGTGAGTGACCGGAATTCCGGCGTAAGCCGGTACAGCAAAAGCAGAACTAACCCCCGGAACCACCTCAAAGGGTATTTTCTTTTCAATCAAAGCCAGGATTTCCTCAGCTCCTCTTCCAAAAACAAAAGGGTCGCCTCCTTTGAGACGCACAATTTTTTTGCCCTGCAGAGCCAACCGAATTAACAAAGTGTTTATCTGGGCCTGGCTCAAGGCGCCAGCCTTGCCTTGGCTACCCCTAAATATCCTCTTGACGGTTTCAGGAATGAAACTAAGTATCCGGGGATGAATGAGGGCGTCATAAACGACAATTTCCGCCCGGGAAAGGATTTCTTTACCACGCAGGGTTAACAGTCCAGGGTCACCCGGACCAGCCCCTACCAAATATACTTTTCCCATTGGTTTTGAATTACTCACAGGGATGACCTTCCAAATTCAATCAAAATTTCTTGGGCGCCCTTACTTAAGAACAACTTTGCCAAATCCTCCCCCAATTCCTTGGGGTGGTCCACATGGCCCTTTTGGCTGTTTCGCATAATTTCCTCTCCGTTTGGATTGGCGATTAATCCCGAAAGCAAAAGCGTTTGGCCGTCAATGGAGGCAAGTGCCCCCACGGGAACCCGGCACCCTCCCTGGAGGGTCCTTAAAAAGGCCCTTTCGGCTCCGGCACATATCCGAGTGGGACTGTCATTAAGTGGCTCCAGTATCTTTAAAAGCTCATTGTCCTCCTGCCGCAAAGTAACACAAAGCACACCCTGGGCCGGAGCAGGCAGGATCACCTCTGGCGGCAAAAGCTCTGTAGCTTCCCCATCCCGTCCCAGCCGCTTAAGGCCTGCGGCGGCAACTAAAATGGCTTCATAATCGCCTTCACGAAGTTTCCGAAGCCTCGTATCGACGTTGCCCCGAAGTGGAATTACCTTGAGGTCCGCCCTGACTGCCCGGATTTGGGCCTCTCTTCGGGGTGAACTGGTTCCAACCCGGGAGCCCGCCGGTAATTCGAAAAACTTAACTCCCGACCTGGAAACAAAGGCGTCCCGGGGGTCTTCCCGTTTTAAAAGGGCCCCGTATTGGATACCTTTCGGCAATACCGTGGGCACGTCTTTAAGGCTGTGGATAGCTGCCCGAATTTTGCCCGAAAGAAGTGCTTCATCCAACTCCTTTGTGAATAGGCCTTGGGGAGGCTCTCCACCCGATCCCGTCGCATCACTTGCCGAAAGATGGTCGCCAAAGGTTTTTACGACCTCTAATTGGACTTCGTCAGCCGGAAGTAGCCGGGCAATCTGAACCCTAACACTTTCGGCCTGAGTCAGGGCCAATTGGCTTCCACGGGTGCCAACAAGTATTTTCATCGAGAAACCCGGCTAATCATTTTTGGGCCGTTCGATCAAGGAAAATATTTCACCGAGCATCCGCGCGTACTCAAAGCGATCCATCGAACTCTCCACCTTTTTCAGGTTAACCGATGGATCGTGTAAAAGCTTTCCAAGAAGGTCTTTGGTCAGCCTCTCCACTTCTTTTCTTTCTTTTTCTGCCAAGCCTGAGTTCTTGCGGAAAAACTCGTCGAGTTCTGATTTTCGTATCGCCTCAAATCGTTCCCTCAAACGGACCACCGTTGGCACCAGTTCCAAGGTGTCCAACCAGGAACAAAGTTTATCCACTTCCGCCTTCAAAAGAGTATCCGCCACTTCCACGGCTTTTTGTCTCACGCCCTTGTTTTCCTCAGCGATGGAGGACAGGTTATCGATGTTGTAAAGGTAAACAGACTCAAGCCTACCCGCTTCCGGGTCGACATTTCGGGGGACGCCGATATCTATAATAAAAAGGGAGCGGCCATTACGGCTTTTCATGGTCTTCTCAATGTCGGTTTTCGTCAGAAGAAAGCCGCTTCCCCCGACCGAAGTCAAAACAATATCGACCTGACCGATCTTTTTGAGACCTTCCTCC
Organism: candidate division FCPU426 bacterium; assembly: GCA_003152075.1. Classification (GTDB taxonomy): domain Bacteria; phylum Oederibacteriota; class Muellerivitia; order Muellerivitales; family Muellerivitaceae; genus PALSA-1180. The sequence goes on along the minus strand of PLZG01000080.1, from coordinate 44,913 downwards.
AGCGCCAAAGCCGTACCACCTAATTTTTGGGCTATCGACTTGGCCTTATCCAATGTCCTGTTAGCGATGAAAAAACCGGATACACCCGAATCGACAAGGTACTTGGCCGTAAGCTCGCTCATTTCCCCCGCGCCCAGGAGCAGAACCTGGTGCTCGGCGAGGGAACGGAATATTTTTTTGGCCAGGTCAACCGCCACGCTGGAAACACTGGTGGGCATGCGGGCAATTTCGGTTTGGGACCGCACTTTTTTAGCCGCGCTAAAAGCGCGGGAAAATATGCCATTCAGGATTGTTCCCGTCATGCCCGCTTCCAGGGACTCCTGGTAGGCGTCCTTCACCTGGCCCAGGATTTGGGCTTCGCCTAGGACCATGGAATCCAAAGAGCTAGCCACGCGGAACAAATGGGAAAATGCCTCCGGGCCCTCGTAAAGGTAAAAGTATTTTTTGACCTCAGCGGGTTTCATGTGGTGGAAAAGATTTACGACCTTGTGTATCTCCTCCAAACTATCCTCCACTTGGTCGGTTGCCATGTAAAATTCCACCCGGTTACAAGTCGGTAGGAACACAACCTCGCCGGTCTTGGGCTTCAACTTTTGAAGGACTTCTCTGACCTTTTCCGGGGGAAGGACATATTTTTCTCGTACTTCGATGGGAGCCGTGGTGTGATTCATCCCGTAGGCGATAAACTTCATCGAAGGGCCTTCCCGCTTAAAAGAGGTGGCGGGTAGTGAGGAAAACCCGCACGCCTACAAAAGTAAAAAGGGCCAGGAAATAACCCGCCATAACCAGTGTCATCGATTTTTTCCCATGTATCTTGAGGCCCCATCGCAAAAGGAAAAAACAGGCGTAAATAATCAACACAAGGAACGAGCCCAAAATCTTCGGGTCATCCAATGGAAGCCTGTGCCACACCTGAAAAGCCTGTATCGAGCCAAGCCCTAGCCCACCCAGCCAGAAAAGAAAACCAAGGGCGATATAAAAAACCGTGAGGTTGTCGAGGATTTCGAGGGCCGGTAGCCTATAACTCCAGCTCTTAATCTGATGCTGTTTTAACTGGCCTTCCTGAATCCAAAAGGCCACCGCCACACCGAATCCCAGGGTGAAATGGGCAAAACCCAGGAAGGTGAGGAAAATGTGGCAGGCCATGCCCGAAGACATGAGGTGGCTGTCCATCAAAGGGGCCATGTTAAAGCCCGTTATAAAGGCCAGAAAAGAAAGGAGAAAAATAAAAGGCAGGAAAAGCGAGGTCAATATAGCGACCGGGGATTTAAGGCGGCCAATCAAGAATGCCGTGGCCAATGAAAAAGACAAAGCCGTTAATATTCCATCCATGGTATTGAAAGGCGCGAAGCCTTCTGTGACCCATTTCCCCCCCAGGATGATTCCCTGCCCCAAAAACCCGGCCGTTAGCCAACGAGCGGATAGCCCATCCGAGGTATTATCGAGGTTCTTGTAATAGCGGAATGAATACCAGCAGCCGAAGCCGTAGAAAAAGGCGATGGTCGCTAAAAGCCCCGTAAGCAAAGTCATCGTGATCCTCTCCCAAAAATACTTTCCACAATTGAATGCACTTTACATTCCTTTTCAAAGAGGCGCAACCAATCCTCGTATTTGGATGTTTCCACCCTAGAAATGGCCCAAAATAAAAAAACCCCCGACCAAAGGCCGGAGGTCTTATTCAATCGTGTTTAAAAAAGGGATGAAGCCGCCGCTTGGGCCAGATCCATGATGGGCCTAGGCCAAACGCCCAGGGTTACGGTGACCACCACGCAAAGTATTAGAACGCTTCTTTCCAAAAGGCTCATTTCGATTGGTGAAGGGTCCTTCGGGGCCACCACTAAAGCCTGCTTGGCGACTTGCAAGTAATAGAAGAGGGACACCACGCTAAAGGTCATGCCGATCAAAGCCAACCAGGTATAGCCCTTGGAGATGGCGGCCCCGAACAGGTACCACTTACCTGAGAAACCAGCGAAGGGCGGGACGCCAGCTAACGACAAGAGGCAAACAAGAAGAACAATCCCGATGAGTGGTGAGCGTTTCCACATGCCGGCGTAATCCTCGATTTGCTCACTCCCCGTCTTATTGGCCACAATGACAATAGTCAAGAAGACCCCCAGATTGGCAAAGAGGTAGACGAAGATGTAGAACAAAAGCGCTGTTAAACCCATGGGGCCGATGGCCAGGAAACCGGTGGCGATATAACCCGCTTGGGCGATGGAAGAATAACCCATCAGGCGCTTGATGTTTTTCTGGGGTATAGCTTCCAGGTTTCCGAGGATGATACTCATGGCCGAAAGCACGGCGAACAAGCCCATCCAAATCGGTTGAAGTGACGGAACATTCAATCCAACCCAGAACAATCTGACGAATGCCGCGAAGCCGGCGGTTTTGGAGGCTACTGACAAGAAAGCGGTCACGGGAGTTGGGGCGCCCTCGTAGACATCCGGCGTCCACATGTGAAAAGGCGCCAAGGAAATCTTGAAGGCCAATCCACCCACCACCAGAATCAAGGCGAAAACCGCCAAGGGGCTGGAAGGCTGCATGGCCAAGCTTTTCGCAATTTCGGTGATAACCGTGGTCCCCGTTAGGCCGTAAATGTAGGAAAAACCGAACAAGAGCAGGGCCGATGAGAAGGCTCCTAACAGAAGGTATTTCATTCCCGCCTCGTTGCTCCCCTTGTCCTTTTTCATGAAAGAAGCTAGCAAGTAACTGCTAATGGTCAAGGTTTCCAAAGCGATATAAAGGGTGATAATTTCCTGGGCCGAGGTCAAAGCGGAGGCGCCAGCTGCGGAAAACAGCAGGATAGCCAGAAACTCCGCGGGATAAGGCGTCTTGTGCGTCTCAAAGTGCCGGTAAGTCATCAGGAGCGTGAAGAGAGTAGCCAGTAGGATTATCATCTTGAAGTACAAGGCCAACCCATCCGTCTTGATAAACCCGTTGAAAGCTTGTTGGGCCGTTCCGTCGGTCAAGTTGCATCCAAGCGGGCAGGAACCGCTTAAGCAGGAGAGACATAACAAAGCGGCCAGAGTGCCCAGAAAGGCGATCCACCGAATAGACGAACGCTTGGAGCTGGGAGCTTGGAAGAGCTCCACCACCAGTATGAGAATGGCCGTGCAGACTAAAATTATTTCGGGCAGAAATGTCAGGTAGTTGATCACTTGAACCCTCCGATATGGTCAATCAATGGCCCGATCGTGGCGTTTGACATGTCAACAAATGGTTTGGGATATAAACCCACGCAAAGGGAGATCACCAGCAAAAAGGCTATAGGTAGAATTTCAATGAATGTCCCATCCTTGACTTCATCCTTATAGTGCGGGTCTTTCAACGGGCCGTAGAAAACCATTTGGACCAGCCGCAGGTAATAGATGGCCGTCAAAACGATGGACAGAATGGCCAATGGGAAAAGGATATGAAGGATCGTGAAGCCTCCATGGTAGCCGCTCTTGTAGGCCCCCAGGAATATCAGGAACTCACCCACGAAACCGCTTAAACCCGGTAAACCCACATTTGCCATGGCCGCCGCCACGAAAAGCCCGCCCAATATCGGCATGACAGCCGAAAGACCGCCCAACTTAGCCAATTCCCTAGTGTGGGCCTTTCCATAGACCGTACCCACCAGGGCAAAGGTCATGGCCGCCACGATACCGTGGGACAAGGTNNCAGTGGGAAACCGAAGAATAGGCGATGACGTATTTGAAATCTTTTTGCTTCAAGGCGACGATGGCGGCGTACAGCATGTTAATGAGGGTTAGGGACACAAGTAAGGGCAACCAATATTTTGCCCCATCGGGCATGGCGGGCAAGGCCACCCGGATGATGCTGTAACCGCCCAGGCTTTTCAGGACCCCGGCGTGCAGCATGGATGCTGCGGTCGGGGCTGAGCCATATCCGTCAGGTGACCAAGTGTGGAACGGGAAAAGCGCGGCGATCACGCCAAAGCCAACGAAAAGCAATGGAAACCAGGTTTTTTGGAACTCAAGGGTAAATCCGGTCTTGCTCAAATCCCCTAACACCCGGATATCGAATGTATGAACGCCGGAGGAATAATACATGGCGATAAATCCCACCAACATGAAGGCAGATCCTGCCAGGAGCATCACAGTCAATTTCATGGCCGCGTATTCCTTGCGACCGCTACCCCAAATGCCCACCAACAAGTACATGGGGAGAACTGCGGTTTCGTAAAAAAGGAAGAAAAAGAATAGATCAAGGCTTTCATAGGCCCCCGCCACACCACCCACCAGCAATGAAAAGAGGACGAAGTACTCCTTGGTCCGCATTGTGATATTCCAGGAAATAAGGGTGCCGGCGAAATAAACGCAGGCTACCAGGAGGACCATGAGGGTGCTCATTCCATCCACGCCAAGAATGTAGTTAATCCCAAAGTTCTTGAGCCAGGGGACCTCTTCCACAAATTGGAACCCTGCCGACACGGTTTGAAACATGAAAAAAAGCTTGAAACCGATACCTAATTCCATCGAGGCCATGAAAAGGCTGATCCATTTCGTCCATTTTTCAGGCAAGACCATGATCAACAAGGCCGAGATGACCGGGACAATGATGAAACAGGTCAGAATCGGAAGGACGTTCGGGCCTTGGGCAGCGGAATGGAAAAAGCTAAAGGTAATCCCAAAGCCAATCAAAATGGTTGCTAATACTTGGAGCATTGAGTCTTTTCTCCTGAGAGTTTAGAAGCTAACAAACAAATAAATCGCCGCAACGCCCGCGAAAATAACCAAGGCGTAATTTTGAACGTAACCGGTCTGGGTCAAGGTAAAGAGGCTCCCCATTTTCCGGGTAATCCAACCCGTTCCATCCACCATTCCGTCATCCACGATGTTGTCGTCAAACCAGGTGCAGATGGTCGCGAAACCAAACAGAAAATTCTTAACCATCCACCCGTAAAACTCGTCCACGTAATACTTGTTTTTCAAAAGCAAATAAATAGGTTTAAAGGTGTCAGCCGTTTTCCCCGCCAGCTCGGGCTTAGAAATGTAGAAGACGAAGGCGAGGCCAATGCCAGCTAATGCCACGATGGAGGAGGCTATGGCGATACCCATGTGGAAAACTTCCTCGTGGTACTCGCCGTAATGGAGGAATTTAGAAAAAGAGTCAACACCCGGGAGGTTTAACCAACCAACGCAAATGGAAAGAACCGCGAGAACCATAAGGGGCCCCGTCATGGTTAGCGGGGATTCGTGCGCATGGTCATAAGCGTGATGGTCGCGGGGCTGGCCCATGAAAACCACAAAGAAAAGTCGGAACATGTAAAAGGCCGTAAGGAAGGCGGTAAAAACAGCCGCGTAATAGAGAATCTCATGACCTGGAATCTTACTCTCGCTTACCGCCGATAAAATTTCATCCTTGGACCAAAACCCCGCCAATGGAAAGATACCCGCGATGGCCAGATTGGCGATAAAGAAGGTCGTGCCGGTTATTTTCATCTTGCTCCACAACCCACCCATTTTCCAAATGTCCTGGTTATGAACTCCATGAATGACGCTGCCAGCTCCCAGGAATAGGAGGGCCTTGAAACAAGCGTGGGTGGTCAAATGGAACATTCCGGGGGTAAAACCGCCCACGCCAAGTGCCAGGATCATGTAGCCCAACTGGGAAAGGGTTGAATAGGCGAGAATGCGTTTGATGTCGTTTTGCGCCACGGCGATGGAGGCCGCGAAAATGGCCGTGAAGCCGCCCGTATAGGCCACCACCGTCATGGCGAAAGGATCGGCGGAAAAGAGCATGTAAGTCCTGGCGACCATGTAAACACCCGCCGCGACCATGGTAGCCGCGTGAATGAGGGCGGAAACCGGTGTGGGACCTTCCATGGCGTCGGGAAGCCAAACATGCAATGGGAATTGGGCGCTCTTCCCTACAGCCCCGCAGAACAGCAAGAGAGCAATCCCCGCGATATAGTGGTGGGTGGTGTCGTAGGTACCGTTGGCGATGCCCAAGGTGACGGCGTCAAACACAGTCTTGAAATCAAAAGTACCGAAGACCATCCCGATGGTGACCACACCCATGAGGAAACCCATGTCCCCTACCCGGTTCACCACGAAAGCCTTTTTACAAGCGTCGGCGGCCTCGGGTTTGAAAAACCAGAAGCCGATCAAGAGGTAAGAGCACAAACCCACTAGTTCCCAACCCACGAAGATCTGGAGGAAGTTGTTGGACACCACCAGCAACAACATGGAAGCGGTAAAAAGGGAAAGATAGGAGTAGTAGCTGGAAAACCTCTCCTCATCATGCATGTAACCCCAGGAGTAAATCTGGACCAAAAGTGAAATGAGAGTAACGACTAGGAGCATATTCACGCATAGAGGGTCGATTAATACGCCCACATTGGCGGACCAGGGTGGGATCTCAAGCCAAGTCCAGCTTAAGGGAATGGAGCGATCAGCGGGCGCCTTGGCAAGCAATTCCAGTAGGATTCCCACTGAAAAAGCGAAACAGATTGCCATGGTAAAAATGGAAATGAGCCCAGACAAAATCCTCGATCGACGGGTGAAAAGGATGATCACGACATAAGCCAGTGCCGGCATCGTCGGGATCAGCCAAGAATACTGAATCATTCCAAAATTCCTTGTCAGAGGTAGTACGACCCAACCCGTCACAAGCGGCGTTCGACCCTATTGGCTCAAATAATGAACTTCGTCCACATTCGCGTTTTTAAATTGTCTATAAATCGATATAACGATGGCCAGGGCCACGGCCGCCTCTGCCGCCGCGATGGTAATGACAAAAACCACGAAAACCGTACCAGTCAGGCTGTTCCAATTCCAGTATTTGGCAAATGCCAGGTAGTTGATATTCACGGCGTTCAGCATCAGCTCCACACCCATCAAGACCGAGATAGCGTTTTTACGTACCAGGACCCCGAACAACCCGATTCCAAAAAGGATGATGGCTAGGTAGAGGAAATGAACGACCGGGATCGTGCTCATGCCGGGTCCTTTCTGGCGATGACGATTGCCCCCACTAGGGCGGAAAGCAAGAGGATGGAGACGAACTCAAAAGCGAAAGCGAAGCCTTTTTCAGGGCGAATCAATTCTGGCCCCAAGGAGTAAACATCCGTATGGGTTGAGGGAGAGGCCTGCGATTGATCAGGTGAAGCTGAAACTGCCGCCATCGGATGGTCATTGGTTTTAAAAACGGATTTGTTCATGGCCGCGAAGGATATTGCCATCATTGCCGCAGCCACCACCAAGGCGAGGAAAACCTGGCCGTTCATGACCCTGGTCTTTTCATCCATGACGTTCCGGGTGAGCATGATTCCAAAAATAATGAGGACAGTGACCGCGCCGACATAAATTAAAACCTGAACAGCGGCCAAAAATTCCGAATTTAAGTAAAGGAAAATACCCGACACCCCGAACATCGTCAGGGCTAAAAACAAGGCACAATGGAACAGGTTCCGAAGCGTAATGGCCAAAAAGGCGGACCCAATGATCACTCCTGCGATTAGGTAAAAGAGGACGTTTGCCATTCCTTATGCCCCCGCCGTCGCGCCGGCCGGAGCAGCGACCTTAGCCGGTTCTTCCGTTTTAGGAGTCAAATGAGCGGGACGAACCCATTTCATGGCTTGCTCGTCTTGCAAGAGGCTTCCCCGCTGGTAAACCGAATTCTCGTATTCCTCGGAAACGAAAGTAAGGGCGTCAAACCCGCAGGCCTCCACGCAATAGCCACAGAAAATGCAGGTGGAGAAATCCAGTTTGAAGGTTGTCACGCGGCGTTTTCCGTCGGGCTGGCGCACGCCTTCCAGTTTGATACAGCTGTTGGGGCATGCTTTCGCGCACATCATGCAGGCCACGCAGTTAAATTGATCCTTTTCCCCGTCGTAAATAAGCTTGATCATGCTGCGGCTTCTCTCCGGCAAGGGCAGGCGTTCCTCAGGATATTGCTGGGTATTGGTTTTCATCCGGAGAAAATACTTAGTAGTAACTGAAAGCCCTATCACAAGGTTCCAAAAACCCATGACGATGCTTGAAAAATAATGGCCAACCGCTCCCATGCTAAACCCCCTTCCCAAAAAACAAAACGCAAAACCCCGTGACTAAAATATTGAGAATGGCTACAGGAATTAAAACTTTCCATCCAAAATCCATCAATTGATCAACACGTAATCGGGGAAAAGTCCAACGGAAGGCCATAACAAGGTAGATAACCAACAAAAGCTTTATCATGAACCAGATGAACCCCGGGACAAATGCAAGAAAAGCAAAGGGTGGAAGCCACCCACCAAGGAACACAGTGACCGCAACCGCCGAAGAAACAATCACTGCAATATATTCCCCTAAGAAGAACATGGCGAACTTCACCCCCGAATACTCGGTGTGAAAACCACCGATAAGCTCCGATTCAGCCTCCGGTATGTCAAAAGGCGCCCGGTTAGCCTCCGCCGTGGCCGAAGTGATGAAAATGAAGAAAGCGATAAATTGGTAGAGAACAAACCAATGGTTTTGGGATTGATATTCCACGATACCGCCCAACCTGAGGGTTCCGGTCATCATGATGACCGGAACCAGGGAAAGAACCAGGGGAACTTCGTAACTTACGATTTGCGCAGCCGAGCGAAAACCGCCTAAAAGTGCGAACTTATTGTTAGAGCTCCAGCCAGCGGACAATATGGCGATGACCGTGAAGCTGGTAATGGCGATGATGTATAGAAGGCCGATGTTCAGGTCTTGCACAACCATACCCTTGTCGAATGGTATAACCACCATTCCAGCAAAAGTGGCAACAAAAGCGATGATAGGCGCGATGTAATAGGGAATCTTGTCCCGATGCACGGGCTTAATGTCTTCTTTAATCGTGAGCTTGATGGCATCCGCCACCGTTTGCAAAAGTCCGAATATGCCTACCCGGTTGGGCCCAATGCGGCTTTGCATATGGGCCGAAACTTTACGCTCCATCCAAACCAGGAACATGACGAAAACGGAAATGAAACCAAACATGACGTGCGCCGCCACAATGGGATCCAAAACGCCCTTGAAGGCGGATAGGCCGACCATCGCGTAAAGCTGGTGCAGAAGGTCCGAAACCGATTTGACGATATTTTCGCCGCTTAACATTGTTATTAATTTCCTTTAAAAGTTACCGATCAACTTCAGGAACGATCATGTCCAAACTGCCCAACACCGCCATGATATCCGCGATCTTCCAACCCCGCGTCAGCTGGTCAAGAACATAGGTGTTGTTAAAAGAAGCGCAACGATATTTACACTTCCAAGGCTTAACTGTTCCGTCGCCTACTAAATAAATACCCATTTCCCCACGCGACGACTCAATCCGGGAATAAATTTCGCTCGCGGGGGGCGCCTTCAAAACCGGTGGAAGCTTCGTTTCAATGGGTCCGGGTTCAAGGCGGTCCAAACATTGGCGGATAAGGGAAACGCTTTCTCTCAACTCCCTCATACGAACCTTATAGCGGCTCCAGCAATCACCTGCCGTCTCAAGACATTCGTTAAATTTGACCTGATCGTAAAAAAGGTAGGGCTGTTGCTTACGCACATCGCAGGAAACGCCCGACCCCCGCAAGGACGGCCCACAAACACCGGCATTAATTCCAACCTCGGGGGTAATTACGCCCACGCCTTTGGTACGTTCCAGGAAGATGGGGTTATAAGTTAAAAGATCCTCGTACTCGGCAATCTTGGGCTCAAAATAATCAAGAAAGGCCCGGCATTTGGGGACAAACTCGGGGAGGATGTCGATCATCACGCCGCCAATGCGGATGTAATTGTAAGTCAACCGCTGGCCGCAAGTCATCTCAAAAAGGTCTAGAATTCTCTCCCTTTCCCGAAGTCCATAGAGAAATGGTGTCAAAGCTCCAATATCACCCGCGAATGCTCCCATCCAAAGAAGATGGCTGGCCAAACGCTGCAACTCCACGAAGATCATTCTCAACCATTGGGCCCGGGGGGGCGCTTCCAAACCCATCAAGCGTTCGGTGGCAAGGGCGAAAGCCAAATTCACGCTCATGGCGGAAACGTAATCGACCCGGTCGGTATAAGTGATGCATTGGGGATAGGTGCGGTTTTCACAGATTTTCTCAATGGAGCGGTGAAGATAGCCCAAAACCGGGATTGTTTCCTTAACAGTCTCCCCGTCAAGCTTGACGATCAGGCGCAATACACCATGGGTTGCCGGATGTTGGGGGCCCAAGTTGACGACATAATCATCCGTCCCAAACTGGGACTCGTCGTTAACTTTAATTTGGCTTAATAATAAATCCGTCATCCGCGAAATCCTTTCTCAAAGGGAACTTGGTATAGTCCTCGGGCATCATGATGCGACGCAAGTCCGAGTGTCCCTCAAATATAACCCCGTAAAGATCGAACACTTCCCTTTCAAACCAATTGGCGCTTTTCCAGATATTCTCCAAGGTTGGCGCCTTGGGATTAGCACGATCTACATCCAACTTGATCGTGATTTGATGGCCATATTTATAAGACCAAAGATGGCAAACCACGGTGATCTTGTTTTCCTTGGGATAGTCCACCGCGGTCTGGCAAGAAAGGTGCTGAAAGGCGTATTCACTTTTGTCGCGCAAGCCTTGGCAAACGAACAAATAAGATTCTGGTTTGACCACGACTATCAGTTCTTTTTGCGCGGAAATGGTTGCCGACAGGACCTTATCCTTGAAGTCGGATTCAATTTTTGTTTTGAGTTCTTCGTTGGTCACGCGGCTCAATCCTTGAGATCAAATCGTTAATAATCTTTTATCTTTTGAACTTACGGCAGTGTCGAAAGGCAAGAAACTCGGTAACTTAATCGATTCTCCGGCGGCGAAAAATCGGCTCATCCTCGATCTTTTTTTGAATAGCCATCAAACCGTGAATCAAGGACTCCGGGCGTGGCGGGCAACCCGGAACATAGACATCCACGGGCACGAAGGAATCGATTCCCTTCACCACAGTATAGGAGTCGTAATAATAAGGACCGCCAGCAATAGTGCAGCTCCCCATGGCGATAACCCAGCTGGGTTTGGGCATTTGTTCGTAAAGTTTTTTAAGGGCGTAACCCATTTTTTCCGTAATAGTGCCGGCGGCGATCAGGAGATCCGCCTGGCGGGGAGAGGGCCTGAACACTTCGGAACCAAATCGGGAGATATCATAACGCCCGGCGGCAGTGGCCATCATCTCAATTGCGCAGCAAGCCGTTCCAAACTGAAGCGGCCAAAGGGAGTTCTTCCGGGCCCACTTGAAAATAAACCCAACAGCTTTTTCCAAGGTCCACAAGCCGGGGATCTGGCTCTCGCCCTCCATTTGTTCAATTTCCGGTCGGGTCATACCTTTCAAGCCTACTCCCATTTTAAGGCCTCCTTTTTCCAGGCATAAGCGAGTCCCACTAACAGGATCAAGATGAACACGATCATTTCCATAAACCCAAACATTCCTAGGGCTTTAAACGATACCGCCCACGGGTAAAGAAAAACGGTTTCGATGTCGAAAATCACAAAGAGGAGGGCGTAAAGGTAAAAACTGACGTTGAAACGGAACCAGGAAGAGCCATAGGTCTCAACACCGCATTCATAGGTGTCGACAAGAACCTCTTTTTTATACTTGTATTTCAAGCCGAGCAATCCGTTGGGACTCAATGCCCAGCCGGTGATGAAAGCCCCAAGAATAAAAACAATTCCCGCCATTAAGAAGACCAGAACATAGCCATACTGTTCAAGCATGCGTTCTCTCAGGGTTCGAGGATGGAAGGCTAAATCTGCTTATTCTATACACATCCCACCGTAAAAATTCAAGCACAACCTAAGACAATTTCCAGTTTATTCGGTCTCTCGATTTAAAAATCCCGGTCAATCAAAAAGTCGGCAAACTGAAGCAAGTCGTTTTTATCCCTGTTACCGTTCAACTGATAAAGCGCGGTTTTGGCGTCCTCCACGAAGAACTTTGCTTTATTAAGCGAGTATTCGACAGATTTATATTTTTTCAAAAGCGTCATGAGCCATTTGAGATCGCCACCTGTTTTCACTTTTTTTAAAATCATTTTTTTAAGCCGCTTTTTCTCGGCCGCGATGCAATTATCCAGGCAATGAATGACCGGAAGGGTCAGTTTACCCTCCCGCAAATCGCTCATGACGGGTTTACCCACTCTCGATTCCTTTCCGGTGAAATCCAGGGTGTCGTCAATAATTTGAAAAGCCATACCCACGCCCATTCCAAAACGGTAAAGGCGGTTAATGGTCAGGTCATCCCCTTCCGCCAACATCGCCCCGGTTTGACAGCTAGCCGCGAACAAACTGGCTGTTTTCTCCTTGATGACTTCCAAATATTGCTTTTCGGCCATGTCGACGTTAAACCGGTTGAAAGTTTCAGAAATTTCTCCCCGGCAGATGATGTTGGTAGTATCCGCTAGGGTACTCAACACCGGCTTGGGAAGGACTTTAGCCATTAAAAAAAAGGAAGAAGCGAAAACATAATCGCCCATGAGAACCGATATTTCGTTACCCCATTTAAAATTAAGGGTTTTTTGTTTTCGGCGAACAGCTGAATTATCAATGATATCGTCGTGGATCAAGGTAGCCACATGGATCATTTCCAAAGCCGCGCCCAAAGTAATTGCCTCATCCGGAAGGTTTCCACAATACTTGGCCGATAGTATGGCAAGGGCAGGACGGATTCTTTTCCCCGTGGAGTGGGAAAGATAATCAACCATCTGTTGAATGAATAAATTATCCGTTTTAAGGGTTTGAGCAATCGCCTGCTCAACCCGGTTCAGGTCTTTTTGGATGGGAGCTGTAATTTCGGTTAGGATCACGCTTTTTCTCTGGGATTAATCAATTTTGGCAAACAAAAAAAAAGCCCCACAAGGAGTGCGGGGCTTAAACAAGGGGCGCCTTATTCCCCGAATTGTTCTTTCATTTCCAAGAATCTAATGAATTTCTCAAGATTATCAAGGCTCGTCACGATGATAATGTCCCCGGACAAACTGACCACCTTAGCCTTGATGAGTTTATCAACTATTTCTTGAGTCTTGGGTAAATCTAACCCGCACATTTTGCTTAACTCGGGGACGTTAAAACTGATATCCATGGTGATTCCGGTCGGGCCCTCTTGGCCATGCTTGTGTACCACCAAAAGAATGGTGTTGGCAACCAGACGATTTGCGTCCTTGATCATGAGATTGGCGATTTGTTGGTTAGCGTCCCGCAACCGCGAAGTCAGGTTTTTCAGGATTTTTTTCACTATTTTGGGATTGGTCTGCATATGCATCTCAAAAACTTCTTCGTCCAAGGCGATTAAACGGGAAGCATCCACGGCAGTCGCGTTAGCGGAACGAACATCTTTATCGATAACCGCCATCTCCCCGAAAAAGTCCCCGGGGCCCAAAATAACCAAGGTTTTTTCGACGCCATCCTTCAATTGCTTCGTGATTTTGACTCGGCCTGATTGAATAATATACATTTCATTGCCAACATCACCCTCGCGAAAGATATTGTCTCCCGGATTATAGGAACGGCCACATTTATCGAATATTTCTTGTTCGGTACTCATTTTGGACCCTCTGGACTTTGAAAAGCTTTGCATTTCCTGGGATTTAAAATAAACAACATCGAAACTCAACCGCAACGCTCAAGAAGTATAAGGGAAAACCAATGGAAGGCAACAGGGTTCAAAAATAAAAGTCCATGGCGAAATGATGGTTGGAACCCAAGAAACCTTGATCTGTCCATGCGTAATCCAGGCCCAAATAAAAGTTCTTGAACGCCGCGACTTTCACGCCAGCCCCCAAATACAAACCCGCTTTTCCACCAATGCCTAATTGATTTTGGTCGATGGAACCCTGGAATTGGTATCCGAACCGGCCCACCAATGTGTCTTTATACCAATATTCCCCGCCAATACTGGTGGAAATAGCATTGTCATTTGGAAAATTTACGTCGTAAGCGACGGTAAAATTGTCCTCAAACATTTTATAAGCGACGCCGAGTTTCAAATTTAGCGGAAGGGGATCCGGGGTTTGATCAAATTTAAGTCCAGGTCCAAGATTTTGGATGTTCATTCCCGCTGTCAAATGCGGTATTGGAGTCCGGTAGAGAAGGCCCAAATCCACCGCAAAAGTGGAAGCCGTGGTCCCGGCCAAATTTTTGGAGATATATTTCGCGGTTAACCCCACGTCAAAATAATAACTGAGTCGGTAAGCTCCCGCCAAGTCAATATCCATGTAGCTTTCGCTAAATGTGTTCCCTGTTGTAACTCCGGCAGCATTTACCTCATTTTCGGTACCAGTGGATAGGAGTTTTGCCCCCAGACCCAACGCAAAATCCTTATCCAACTTTATCACTAGATCGCCGCCGTTATAACGAACAGTTTCAATAAAAACATTGTATTCGAGCATCAGATGGGTGCCACCGGCTTGGTTTAAGCCGGCCGGATTCCAATAAACTGCGCTGGCGTCATCCGCCACAGCAACAAAAGCTTCTCCCATGGCGACAGCCCTTGGGCTAACTGGAATTTTGAGCTCAACAGCACCCGTACTTCCGGGTCCACCCGCAAAAACTGTCTGCGCAAGGCCCCCATATAGGCAAATAAAAAATAAGAAAAATGGTTTTAATGATTTAAACCCAAGTGATTTTTTCAAGAAAAAAAAAGCTCCTTTAAAATAATTATGATAAAAAAATTATATCCCTACCCCAAAAGGCAGTCAACGGGCATTTCCGCTCCCGACTACCATTTTCCCTTGATATTTTACCCTATTTTGGTCTTTCTTAATTTTATCGGCCAAGAACTTTCCTGTGTAAGATTTGGGCGAATCGATGATTTCCTGAACACTCCCGGAGGCCACAATTTGTCCCCCTTCTTCCCCGCCTTCGGGACCCAAATCAAGAATGTAATCCGCTGTTTTGATCACGTCCAAGTTGTGTTCAATCACGATAACTGTGTTACCAGCATCCACTAAGCGTTTTAAAACTTTTATCAAATGATCCACATCGGCAAAATGAAGTCCCGTGGTGGGTTCATCTAAAATGTAAACAGTTTTACCCGTGCTTCTTTTTCCCAGCTCGGTGGAGAGCTTAACCCTTTGAGCTTCCCCGCCTGAAAGGGTGGTGGCTGGTTGTCCCAACTTGATGTAACCCAACCCCACATCGCGCAGGGTTTCCATCACTTTATGAATTTTGGGTATCACGGAAAAAAACTTTAAACCCTCATCAACGCTTAAATCTAAAATTTCAGCAATATTTTTTTCCTTGTAACGTATTTCAAGGGTTTCACGATTATATCTTTTTCCTTTGCAAACCTCACACGGTACATAAACATCCGGTAAAAAATGCATCTCAATCTTGATGACGCCATCGCCCTCACAGGCTTCGCATCGCCCACCCTTGACGTTAAAACTAAACCGTCCCTCCTTGTAACCTCTTGCTTTGGCGTCTGGTAAGCGGGCAAAAAGATCCCGAACATGGGTAAATATACCGGTATAGGTTGCCGTATTTGACCGTGGTGTTCGGCCTATGGGGGATTGGTCAATTTCAATGATTTTGTCAATATTTTCCACCCCCTCAATCGCTCCATAACCCTCCGGTTTAACCCGGAGCCCATAAAGCTTGTGCAATAAAGCCGGATATAGGGTTTCCATAACCAGAGTGCTTTTCCCCGATCCCGATACTCCTGTAACGGCTAAAAAACACCCCAAAGGTAATTTAACCGATAGATTTTTAAGATTATTTTTAGTGGCCCCTTCTAAAATTAAGTATTTTTCGAACTTTTTTTCGATTTTCATTTTGGCCGGTATAAATAATTTTCCTGAAAGATACTGGCCCGTCAGCGAAATCCGGTTTGAGAGAATTTGATCCAAACTACCCGCAGCCACAACCTCACCACCAGCCACCCCGGCTCCCAAGCCCATGTCGATAATGTAATCCGCGGCTTCAATCGTATCCTCGTCGTGTTCGACAACGATGACCGTATTACCGATATCACGTAAGTGGTTCAACGTGTTTAACAACCTCACATTATCTCGTTGGTGTAATCCAATGGAAGGCTCATCCAAGATGTAAAGAACCCCAACTAAGGCGCTTCCAATTTGGGTGGCCAAATGAATCCGCTGGGCCTCTCCCCCTGACAAAGAAGCCGTCATACGGTCAAGGGTTAAATAATCCAAACCTACATTTTTTAAAAACAAAAGACGATTTTTAATTTCTTTTAATATCTGTCCAGCCACTGCCAAGGATTTTTCGTTTAATTTTAACTTGTCAAAAAACTCCAAGCCTTTTTTTACGGAGAATTTAGTGACGTCAATAATGTTGATGTCACCAATCGTAACAGCCAAACTCTCGGGCTTTAAACGGGTTCCTTTACAGGCCCGACAGGGCTTACTAATCAAATACTTCTCGATTTCTTCACGGATATATTCCGAATCGGTTTCGTGGAAACGCCTTTCCAGGTTAGGAATAACTCCCTCAAAGGGTCCCCAAAATTTTTGCTGGTAGCTTCCCTTGCGGATTTTAAATTCGATTTCCTCTTCAGTCCCATAAAGAATGGCTTTCTGGACCTTTTCAGGAATTTTTTTGAATGGGATAGTTTGACTAACTTTGAAATGTTGGCAAACGCCTTCCAAAAGGTTCTGGTAATAAACCGCCTTTGGAGTGCTGTAGGGGTCTACGGCCCCCTCCTCAATGGATTTTTCTTGGTCGATGACAAGTGATTGATCTGCTTCCATTTTATAACCCATTCCCGTACAGGCGGGGCATGCCCCATGTGGATTATTAAATGAAAAATTCCGAGGAGCCGGTTCCTCCACGCTGATGCCGCAATAAACACAGGCGAAGTGTTCAGAAAAAAGTTGTTCAGTTTCTTTGGATCCGCTCCCCATCAGGATTTTGACGATCCCATCCCCTTGCTTCAGGGCCGTCTCAAGTGAATCCGCGAGGCGTTTTTTTATTTCAGGTTTTAATACCAGACGGTCAATCACCACCTCAATGTCATGCTTTTTATTTTTTTCAAGATTGATGTCGTCATCCAGCTCTTTTAACTGACCATCTACACGGACCCGGACAAACCCGTCTTTCCGAACCTGGTCAAAAATTTTCTTGTACTCCCCTTTTCGGCTTGAAATCAGGGGCGCGAGGATGTGAAGTTTGGACCCAACAGGAAATGAAAAGACTCGGTCCACGATCTGTTGAACTGTTTGCCGGCTAATTGGACGTCCACAATTCACGCAGTGGGGACTGCCCACCCTAGCGAACAATAGTCGCAAGTAATCGTAGATTTCTGTGGTCGTGCCAACTGTTGACCGGGGATTCCGGCTTCCCGCCTTTTGCTGGATAGCAACCGCCGGGGACAAACCTTCAATCAGGTCAACGTCCGGTTTTTCCATAAGGCCCAGGAACTGGCGGGCGTACGAGGATAGTGATTCGACATAACGGCGTTGGCCCTCGGCATAAAGGGTGTCAAACGCCAGGGAGGACTTACCCGAACCCGACACTCCAGTAATGACCACTAATTGATCCCGAGGCATTTCTACGGAGATATTCTTTAAGTTATGCTCACGGGCGCCGCGAACAACAATACTGTTCTTTTTCATGGGCCAGTATTATTACAGCATTCTCTCCCGTTTTTCCAGGCATGTGTATTTTAGGGTTTGGTCACAGGGCTATTGGAATTGACTTGCCGCACCCGTCAACCCCTGATTTCGAAGGCTGTTTAACCTCGTGATCTGGTCATCCGAAACGGTTAAAGGCCTTCCCGGGAAGGCCTTCAAGTTTAATTTAAAAAAGACCGTTTTACCCAGAACAGGATCTTCGTTGTAATTCAATTCCGCCTCCCAATCGTGCAGGTCCCGGTAAAAACTGATGCTCCGGGTGATGAATTTCGAATTGGTCAAGTCGTAGCTTTCCAACGCACTCATGCGGTAATTGGTGAAAAAAGCGAAAGACACTTGCCCCGCAATGTAAAAAGAAGCGGGTAGTCCAAAGGTAACATATCCAATATTGCTGACATTCGGATCGACAAAATTTCCGGATATCTGGAACTGCCAAAAACTGTTTGGACTCCGCAAATTGAGGATCGTGCTGAAATCCTTCAACGCCTCGGCCTTCATAGAATAATCAGCGAAGGCGGAATAATCGAACTGAGTGGACGCATTCAAAAGGAATTCCTCTCGTAAGTACCCAAAACGGGCTCCATCCGTATTTACTTGGGCGTTCAAGTCATAGGTGGTGCTGGTCCGCGCAGTCAAGTAAGATCCTAAGGTGAGTTCAAGCCTTCCAGTGACAAGATCACTGGTGACCCCATAGGGTGGGTCCGTGGGCAAGAGGTTATTGATTTTTTGGGAAAAATTATGAGTAAAATTCGTGTTGAAAAATTCCGTCCAACGGGAAGACCAAGTTTCTTGGGTATTGACGGAATGCGTTTCCCCCGCGCTCCCATTGCCGATTGTTACTCCTACATCGGAAACATCTTGAAAAATGTCGTTCAAACCAACCCGTGTATAAAGGGTTTGATTTTGTAAAAATAAAAGACTTTGACTAATACCCAATTCACCACTGAGATGATTCACGTAATAGTCATTGGCCTTTGTGTAGGTATGGTCGCCTTGAAGGGTTAAATCGTACTTTAACCAATTTTTCCAGATAATCGGTTGGGGAAAAAGGGTGAAGGTCAGTTGGGGTAAATTTTGGAGAGTAAGAAAATAATTTGAGTAAAGCGTGGCGGGACTGCTGACCAATCCGGAAATTACAGGTTTAGTGAAATCCGCCGATTCCTGCCGTCTCATCAGAAGGCCTAGCGTCCACTGTTGACGAGTAAGGGTAGTGGATACGTCGAACTCTTTGACCGTTGAAACTAAGCTCGGATCCCTGCGGGCGACCGAATAATCCTGGCTGAAAAAACTGTCTCCTGGAATATCGGCTTCAACCCTACCTTGAAAACTGGACGAGAGGGCCCAAAGGCCTCGGGCCCGGCCCTCCCAGCGAAAATTCGGCGTGTCTTTTTCCTGGATACCGTATCCATAAAGGGAGAGAACCGAGGAATCGTTTAAGGCGATTTCGTGACGCAATCCAACGCCAATTCCTTTTTTAAAAAAATAATCCGAATACAAAGCGCCGAAATTCGTTGTACTTAACAAGTAATTGGTAGTAAGCAAAATGTAATTACCAAGGTAATCCGTTGCGCCAGTTGAAATCGAAAAAGGCGTTTTCAAATCATGGATGGTACGGACAAAGAAAGGAAAATAAAAAACCGGAACCTTGCCAATATACATCACCACATTTTCGGCCACCAAGTAATCGCCGGAGTAAATCGTGATTCGGTCGGATTTAAGGAAGTAATGTCGATACCCTTCCACGTAATCACAAGTGGTGGTTATGGCGTTTTTAATGGTGATTTTGCGATCTTCAATATCAATTTCAGAACCCGTGCTAATCCAAGGTGGCGCCGTGGTTTTTATATCGAAGGCTTTTCCTTTTTTATCCCTGAGATTATAGGTTAGATTTTTCGCCTCTATTTCCTGACTTTCATCCTGCCAAATGACATGTCCCTCGGCAAAAATATTCTGGGCCGTCATATCGTAACGTATTTTATCCGCGTATAAGTGAACTTGGTCCTGTTGGATATGCACTTGGCCGCTTGCTACCACTAACCCTTGGTCCTTCAAATACTCGATCCGGTCTGCTTGGATATGGACATTTGAATTTGTGGAAAGGCTCAAATCCCCCCAAACCTGAGAAGCGGCACCCCACAATATAAAAAGGCATGCCAACCCAAGCCTAACGGTGAATTGAGCCATTACAGATTTTTTCATTCTGGCTTTATGTCCGTGGGCTGCATTGAATTTATAAAATTCGTGGGCGAATATTTTGTTTTTCGGAAGGGGTTTGCCCAAAAATCATGTTTGTGGATTAACCGGTACACTAAAACCAAGCCAATGGCGACCAAGCCCGCGTTTGGAAGCCACATCGCCACACTTGGAGGTAATACCCCCATAGGGCCCACCGCGTCGCCAAATAAGATAAAATAATAATAAATGGCCGCCAAAAGGAGGGCATAAAAATAACCGATCAAGGAACCTTTCCTTACGGTTAATCCCAGCGGAATTCCAATAAAGGCGAAAGCCAAAGCGGAAAAAGGAAGGGAAAGTTTTTTGTGAAACTCTGATTCGGCATATCGAACGTCCTGATTTTTTTCTTTTTTTTCTTTGATGTCCGCCGCCAACTCTCGCATGGAAATATTTCGAGGATCACGAAAATCGATGGGGCCATCATGAAACTGGTTAATGCTTAAATCTAAAGAACAACTCTTGAATTTCATACCGAAAAACTCATCAAAATTTCCTTGGTGTTTTTTTGCGTCAATTTGCTGCATGCGCCCTTGGCCCAAGTCCAAAATGGCATGAAAATTATGAGGGTCTTGATGCAGAACCCCTTGATCCGCCCATATCACCCGATAGGGATATTTTTTATCTTTGTCTTTAAAGGCAAAAATTTTGACATCGTTTAGGGTATTTTGAGCGTCATCCTTTCTATCAACATGAAGTGTATAACCCTCGAACCCATCCATAAAAATCCGTTCCTTGACAATAATTGATGCCTTCTCGTTCATCACTTTGTAATCCAGTTTAAGATAAGAAACATTTCCCCAAGGAAGCAAAATATCCATGAATACTATTAAAAACAGGCTAAGGAGAAGCGAAACGACGAACATGGGCCAAACAAGACCCCATGTCGAAAAACCGCAAGATTCGATGGCCATTAGTTCCCCATCCGCGCTTAGACGCCCATAAACAATAAGCAGTGCCGCTAAAAAACCAGCGGGGATGGCTAGAATCCAAATACCCGGCTGCACATAAAGCAACAAGAGAAAAGAATAAAGAATCCCCGCTTGGTACACAAAGAGGTTCGTCAAAAACGGGACAAGGTAGAAAAGTAGATTAAAAACAAAAACCAAACAACCTGTGGCAAGCAAAAAGGGGGGCCAAAGGGCGTTCAGGCAATAGCGGAGCAAAACAGGCATGAAGAATCCTCAAAACTTGAACCGTAATTGGCAAAAATCAAAATACGCCAATAAGGTCTCTAAATTTTCAGCCTAAACATTATATCTTGCGTAAGGGATGAAATGAGGAGAGGTAATGAAGTAAGGCTTAAAAAGATTAAGCCGCTGGTTTTTTTGAGGAAGAAAGAGTCGGGAGATCCTGTAAAAAACCGCTCTTAACTTCAGTAGGGACCGAGGGAAGATTTAGGTCGGCCGCATGGGAGGCGGAAGTCGTTGCGGGGGTTCCATTATTGACAACCAGCGGCACGTCTAGGCCCGGTGGCGTCATGGCTTGGCTATTCATATCAGGAACTCCCGGGGGAAGAGTCGCAGCGGTATTGTCTATTCCAGGAAGGGGCATCGAGCTTTCATTGGAGGGGGCAGGGGGCAAGCTATTGGAGGCAACGGGCGGCAAAGACAAATCGGCAGTAGGTGGCAAAGCGGAACTATTATCCATTGGAGGTAAGCCTGCGGTAACTGAAGGCAATTCAGGCATGGCTGATGGATTGCTGGCGGGGGGCAAAGAAGCATCGGACACTGGAGGAAGTGACATATCAGGCGGCGGCAATGCTGAACCGCTCCCCGTGGGGGACATGGCGGCTGTTGAAGGCGGGGCCAAATCCGGCACTCCAGACGGGTTTGAAGCTATAGGCGGCAAAGATGCGTCTGCAACGGGAGGTAATGACATATCCGGAGGCGGCAAGACCGAGGCATTATCCATTGGTGGCAAGGAAGCAGTTGAAGGCGGCGGTAATTCCGGCACACCTGACGAGTTGGAAGCCAAGGGTGGCAAGGAATTGTCGGCGACAGGTGGAAGTGACATGTCACCAGCAGGTGGGGGTAAAGAAGCGTTGGCCGCCGGCGGCAACGGAATATCTCCGCTTAAAGGTGGTGAAGCGGTCGTTCCCGCGTCAGAAATCGGAGGTAAACCATTATCAACTGGAGGTAGCGGAGCATTTAGGTCAGGCAATCCAGTTCCCCCCGCAAGCGGTGAAGCAGCCCCGGGAAGTTCGGATTGCGGAGGAAGTGTTGAAGATCCTGGATTCGGAGGATTTCCCTCGGGTAAACCCGGGAGCGGCAAATCAGCCGGCGGAGGCAAGGTTGAGGATGAAGCGCCTGGAAGCGGTGGCAAAGAAGAATCTTGGCCCGGAGCGGGAGGTAACCCTGAATCTGCTCCCCCAGGCGGAGGCAAAGCGGGAAGGGTTCCCGAATTATCCGGTGGTAAAGCTATCGATCCAGTTCCATTCGTTGCCCCTGGTAAAGCTGGCAAGCCTGAATCAGGAGCTCCAGTGGCTGGCAAGGCTGGTAAACCCGGAGCGGAATTATCAGAACCAGGCAATGGTGGAGCCGAAGAATCGGTGCTAAGGGGCGGAAGGCCTGCGTTCGTTCCAGTATCCCCGGGCAAAGCGGGCAAGGCACCTCCAGCCGGAGCGGGGCTTGAAGGAGTCGTATTATCCATCGGTAATGGCGGAAGGCCGCTCCCTTGAGCCCCACCAGCAGGTACAGCATTATCGCTGGGCAGAGGCGGAAGGCTGGTCCCCGATGGTGTTGCTGCGTTTTCACCGGGCAAGGGAGGAAGATTTGAGCTTGGGGCGGTAGCGGTGCTATCCCCCGGCAAAGGAGGTAATGCTGCTTGCCCAGCTGCGGCCGGAGCCACACCCGGAGGCTGAAGTCCTTTTTTCTTGGAAGCCACAACCATCCCTTTTTTGTAACGCCTCATGTTCGGGAAGGCCAGCAAGTTATCCGGAATACGACTTTTGACATCCTCTGTAATTTTTTTTGCCGATAAGTTGTCAGTCGGATCAACGGTCAATTCCACAAAGTCAAAAGTAGAAGTATAGTGTTGGGTTTCATTGACACGGATAAAGCCGACCGGCTCCCCCTTGGGCGTATACAAAGCAAAAACATCTCCCTTTTTGACCCCTCCCAAATCACCAACATCAATATAATTTCCGCTATAACTTTTTCCAGGTTGGTCTTTTAAGGCGATGATTTGACCGCCTATGACTCTCCTGTCGTTATATAACTGCTTGAGCTGGGTCTTAGTTTCTAAGGAATAAGGTAATCCGGAACCAGTCGATGGAGCGATTTGATAGGAAGCGAAGGTTGGAAAACAAACCAAGTATAGAAACGCGGAAAGAGGCAGTTGATATCTCATGAATACCCCAAGGGAAGAGAAATAAAGGCCTTCGGCGTTCAGATATAATAATCAAAAAATAAAAAAAGAGGGGACTTTTTTTATTAAAAATCCCCTCTTTTAGTTTTTCGTTTCTGGGCTCTTACAGACGGGTAATCAGAGATATGTAATGGATCCCGCCGATGGAATTGGCCACGAAGGCATAGTCAATCTCGAAGAGATAGGCCCATACTCCCACCCCTGCTGAAGGGGTGAAGGAATCAGCGTCAAACTGAAATCCCTTTGATTCCGCCCCAGCGCGAACTGCCACAAACTGGCGGTACCAATATTCCAAGCCTAAGTGGTAATTGTTCAAGCCTTTGGGGCCATATAGGGTATCCGCGTCAAAATTCACGGAAAGAGTGCTAACGGGAACGGGGGCATCCCCTGTTTTTTGCCTTTTTCCCAATTCCTCGGTCCAGGAAACCCCGAGAGTCACGCTGGGTTGTAAAACTTGAGTGGGGTTTGTAGCCGTACCTGACCATTGAATATAAGAACCACCAGTATAATCTCTAGCCACCAGGCCAAAGGATAGCTCTTTAATGGGCTTAAATATAAGTCCCAAGTCAGAACCAAAACCAAAAGCGGAAGCACCAGCGGCATCAGTTTTCAAAAGTTTAATCGTTCCGCCAAGTGCAAACTGTTTTCCGAGCTTCCAGCCTCCTGATATGAGGGCAGCCTGGTCGGAATAAGTTGTTGTGCCAACAACATTAGGACTATTTGCGTTCGTAAGGGCAATTCCATCGACCCCCAAACGTAAATAACTAAGGGCATAGGAGCCAGCTGATTGTGTGTTGAAGGCCAAATTGATAAAATCATAACTTTGAAGGTCGGATTGGGCCGAGTGCATCGTGGTAATTTCAATATCATCAATCAGGGCCAAACCAGCGGGATTCCAATATGCCGCCGTCGCGTCGGTGGCCGCCGCAACAAATGCTCCACCCATGGCCAAGGGTCTTGCCCCTGCCCCCTTAGTTAATACCTCCGCCGCATAATCCGGTTGTTGAGCGTAAACCCCCGGGGCTAAAAGCAATAAAGCGCTTGCAAGCGCCGCAAAAGAAAATCGTTTCGATATCACAAATTTCTCCTCTCTTCAAAGAAGATCTAAATTTTTGGGCGTCGTATTACTTGGGCGTCAAAAAAGTGTATCAATCATTTTAGTTAATTGCAACTTTATATCCCCCCATTAGCGGGCAAAATCCGGCATTTCAGTATTTTGCTTGAAGCAGAAAATATTGGTTTAAAAGCCACAATTAAAGCGGGTTTAAAATTAAACTGGAATGAAAATGAATTCCGCGGTTCCCGATTTCCTTCCAAAGTTGGGGCCCTTTTCCTGCTTTCACACGTCCACACTTTGAAGATTTTATTAATAAGCGAATTACCGAAAAACCTTTTGAAATCAAGCTTTTGTACCAGCCCGATTTGTTGACAAAAGGTTTAACGGATAGGTATAGTTTACCGTCAAATTTGCTCAAAAGATTTGAGATTTAAACGTTTTGCGGCCTTTATACCCCACCGAAGGAGTTCTTCATGTCTGAATTGAAGGTATGCGGTAAATGTGGTTCTAAAAACCCCGTTTCAAATAATTTTTGTGAGCAATGCGGGACCAAACTTCAAGCCCCTAGCCAAAATGAAAAGCCCTCGAAACCAATTCCACCCCCCAAAAATATCAAAGTTTCGTCACAAACCGAATCCGAGCCCAAAGAAAAAACTTTAACTCAATCCCCTTCCGCCGTTATCAAGGGGAGTTTTTCCTTTTCTTGGCTTGAAATCGCTTATGTCGCCTTAATTCTGATCACGATTTTCACCCGATTTCATCATCTTGGTGACAAGCCACACCATCACGATGAAAGCATGCACGCCTTTTATTCTTACCAATTGTTTAAAGATGGTGATTACGAATACAACCCCATGATGCATGGCCCATTCCAGTTTCACGGCAACGCCTTCATGTACTACTTATTCGGGGTATCCAACGCCACTTCCCGATACCTAGCCGCTTCCTTTGGAATACTTACTGTGGTTTTAGCCATGTTTCTTGCCCCATTTTGGGGCCGTCTCGGAGCCTTTATAGCCACCACCATGATCGTTTTCTCCCCGAGCTTCATGTACTTTGACCGATTTACCCGTGAGGATGCCTATATCGCCGGCGCTACCCTTCTCATGGTGGTGTTTCTGATTCGCTATTACCGTTCGCGCCTTCCTCTCGATCTTTGGATCGCTTCCCTAGGCTTCAGCATCGCCTTCTGTACCAAAGAATCAATTTTTTTAACGATTGCGGTTATTGGCACCTACCTCTTTATTCGTCTTTTACCATGGGCTGACGTTTTCATCGCGGGTGGTCTAACCGCCATTGGAATATTGACCCAATTAATCATTCCAAAAACCGAGTCTTACCGAATGCCAATTTTTGGCCTTCTTTTGGGAGCTGCCTTTTTGTACACCGTTTTTCAGCTTTTCATCCAATGGCAAACAAATTTAAAGCAGCAAAAAGCTGGAAGCGATTTATGGAAAATCATCATGGACCTTAGGGTTGAAAAAATTCAGTGGCCGCTTTTTGGATTTAGTCTCTGGTGGGTTGTAACTCTGGTGGCCCTCAGGATTCCCGCTCTTCACCTCAACCAACCAACCATATTTTCCTTCTTGTTATTGATGGCTTACTTTGGACTGCTCTTTTGGTTCTGTTGGTTATGGTTGACGAATGTCGCTCCCGCCTTAACCGGTTCCGTTTCAATATTTGGAATTATATTCACCTTGCTGTTCACAACCTTTTTTACCGTGGGCGCCAACCAGGGAGATTTTCTAGGACGGATACATGGACTTCTCTATGCGATTTACAACGGCGCCTTCGGCGGCTTGCAATACTGGTGGGATCAGCATGATGTTCACCGCGGTGACCAACCGCCTTATTATTATTTGGTTCAGCTCCCTGCCAATGAGTTGGTTTCCTTTCTGTTTTCAGCCGTTGCCATGGTTTATTACGGGTTTTTCAAACCAAAAACCATTCCCCTTTTCCTCTCCTACTGGTACATCGGCTCGTTGGTTTTGTTTTCATGGGCGGGCGAAAAAATGCCTTGGTTGATACTCCACCCACTCACCCCGGCCTTGCTATTAACGGCTTACTTCATGGGCCAAGTATTCGAGTCAAAACCAACAGTGCAATTATGGAAATGCGCTCGGATCGCCGTAATCAGTGTTTTCGGATTGCTGATGACCTATTCCCTGCATTCAGCTGTTCTTTTAAGTTTTTATCATGAGGCAAATCCGGTTGAGCCTTTGGTTTATGTCCAATCGGGGCCTGATGTAAAAGATGTGGAAAAAATCATCCGGACCATTTCATACGGGGAGACCGGAGGCCCGGACTCAACCGCTCCCGCGGGGACGAGTGATGCCGAAAAGGGGTTGCATGACGGCATGGCCTTGACGATTGAGGACAAATGCTCCTGGCCTTTCGCATGGATGCTCAGGGATTTCGCCAGACGGAACCATCCGGCGACGATCACTGTAGCCGACAATCCAATTATTTTAACGGGCACGGAATCTGACGCCCAGGCCTATCCCATCTTGAGCCAAGCCGGTTACGTCAACCGGAAATACAAACTTCGAGTTTGGTGGATTCCTGCTTGGTTCAAAAAAGGCTTTCCTGGTTCCGATATGAATATGGGTTTATTTTTCGACTGGTTCTTCAGTAATTTCCTGCCTTTAAAACCAGCTCGCCCAGACATGGTGGATTGGAGTGACTTAAAAAAATGGATTCTTTACAGGGAAGTTTGGTCCGACTTGGGAAGCTACAATATGCGGATGTGGGTCCGGCCTGATCTGGCTCAAAAATACGGGTTTACGGGTACCGACAGGGCTGATATTCCCTCCGACTACCCCAAGCCCGAGCCGACCCCCTCAGCCACACCGGAAGCGAAGAAACACACTCACAAATCAGAAAACAACTCCTCCTCTTCCAAACACTAAAATAAGCAACACTTAAAGATTCAACTAATAAAAAAAGGACGGCCCTCAGGCCGTCCTTTTTTTATTACCCAACTTCAGATTTCAAAGGCCTAACTAAGCCTTTTCCGCAACCGCGTAAAGTAACAATCCATTCACCACGAAACATCTTTTAAGCTTTAATCCATTTTCAGCTAGAACTTGGCTTAATCGGCTTTTGGTAAAGTGATTAATATGGCCACAACGGTATTTGTGATAGATGCTTCCCCGGATGTATCCCATGTAAATGCAATTCAAATTGAACAAGATGAAAAAGGGCCCTAAAAAATAGTCATAGGGCACAGTGATCAAGAAAGTGCCTTTATCCTTTAATACCCGGTTAACTTCGGATAAAACCCCGCGCAAATCCAAGATATGCTCCAAGGTCTCACTCATTAAAACCAAGTCAAAAGCTTTAGTCTTTAACCCCGTTTGAGCCAAGTTAGCCGTCACTTTATAATCCTTCAATCGATTGTTTCTTTTCGCCCATTTCAGCATTTTGTCGTTGATATCCACACCTACCACCGGTAATCCATGGATATTCCACAAGCAATTGGCGCAACCCAAATCCGCCATTTTCATGCCTTTGCGGAAATGTTCCCCGACGAATTTCGTCATGCGCTCATAACGGGAACGATGATACCAAGCCCTGAACCGACTAACTTTTTCCTCATCCGTTTGATCGTCGTAATAACTGTCGTTCATTTCCCGATACTCCACCTCGGCCAATTGGGCCGATCCAAAAGTGGATATCCTGATCAAAAACACGTTTGCAAACGAAAGGATGGTGATGCTGAGGCCGACAGAGATAAGCAACGAAAAAGAAAATTGTGCGTTTAAAACATAAAACAATAATGAGCTGAAGCCCGCGACGCATAAATAAAAGAATAAATGCAAAGGCAGGGGTGTCTTAAGCCTTATCTCCTGGTTCACGTAAACCACGTTGTAATACAAATGATGGAATAATTGGTTCGCGATGGTCCCGCAAAAAAAAGAAACAAAGGGGTTCATGTCTATTTTTTCAAGAAGGAACCATGTCACTCCAAAGTTAACCATGGCCCCAATTATTCCACCTAATACAAAAATAAGCGCGTCTGGGTGCCTTAAGCGCTGAATTGGCTTTATCTGAGAAGAGACTGTTTTTTTGCCCATGATTCGAACCACTCCTTAAGCAAAATCCCGACGGGGAAAAATCATTATTCTGAAACACAAACCACCTAGACATAATCAAGGTTTTCAAATGACCAAACAATATAGGCTTTTAATTTAGGGTTAAACCTTCACAAGCCAGGAGAGCCACCTAAGCTTTAGTACGGTCCAACCAAATCCCACCAATTCCCTGGTAGATAGCTTACTTTCCCCTTCGTGGCGATTCACGAAAATAATAGGAATTTCCAAGACCTTCGCGCCGGCGCGAATTGCCCGGTAAAGTATTTCCACCTGAAAGGAATACCCAGGCGAAAAGATGTTGGCCAAACCAATTTTCCGAAGAAGATCCGCCCGATAACACTTATAGCCCCCCGAACAATCCGCTTGGGTTAACCCCAACATAAATCGGCAATATAAATTAGCGATTTGGCTGATAAGAAATCGGCGAGCGTTCCAATTGACCATTCCCCCATCCTTCACATAGCGGGATCCGATAACCAGGTCATTATTTTTTATATTTTCAAGCATTCGAGGAAGATTAACAGGATCATGGGACAAGTCCGCGTCCATGGCGATCACGTTTTCATAATCTTTCTTAAGCGCGTATTGCATCCCATGGACATAGGCGGACCCCAGTCCCAATTTTCCTGACCGGTGAAGAACGGCGACTCTTTTGTCCTTCCTCGCGATTCCCTCGGCGAGTGCCCCCGTACCATCGGGTGAATTATCATCCACAATGAGCAAATCGCATGCTTTGGTGGCTTTAAATATCTTCCGGTATACCATTTCAATGTTACCTATTTCATTATAGGTGGGGACAATGATGATGGTCTTATTATGACTTTTGGACATCCACTTTTCCTTTGGCTGAGGCATTTCAGAATCTCGGCTCAGAACTAGAGTTTCACGCCCGCGCAGAAAAGAGAAAGGCCAATGGGTTTGGGCAACCATTTCTCAACCGGCGCGATCCATTGAATGATCTTGTCATAAATTAGGATTTGAGACTTCGGAACGATCGCTTTTTTTAATACTTTGCCGTTCCACCACCACCCCAACACACCCAATAAATTTAGATACCGGCATTTTAATACGGAAAAACCAACTCCCTTCATCTTCCCGATTAAATCATCCTTGTCATACCTTCGAAAATGGCCGTAACTTGAATCCATGCTTCCGAAAAGGGATGGAAGCGCCGGAACAAAAATGAGAATCCTTCCCCGGGGCGGGAGGAGTTTAAGGCATTCTTTTAAAAATAGCCTATCAGCTTGAATATGCTCGAAAACATTGATGCAAACAATCGTATCGGGTTTAAAACTGTTAAAAGAAGGGAATTTTTTCCCCATGTCTACAACCCGAAAGGAAATGTTTTTGTTGTTTTTGAATTTGGACCGTGCTTTTTTGACATACCCTGGATGGATATCAATCCCAAGAACGTCTCGTCCTTGAGCAAGTAACCCCGTCATATTTCCAATTCCGCAGCCAATCTCGATAACTTTGGACCCTAAATAGGGTTTCATCATGCCGTAGATCCACCGGTTATAGTGAACCGCTTCCGAGAGATCGTCGAGGGTTTCCAGTTGTCCATCCCAGGTGTCTTTTAAGCCAGACACACCCATTACTTGGAAGGGGCTGGAGCCGATGGAATCGAAAACCTTGCCACTTTTCCCGGGCCCCTTTCGACCACATAAAGTCGATTTTGATGGTCAGCGGCGACTCCCGTCGCGGTGGAGAAACCTTCCTTGTCCTTTTTCTTCAAAATCGCGACTAATTTTCCTGACAGGTCATATTTAAGGACAGTGTGGGCGCTGGCATTAGAGGCGTAAAGGAATCCCTGGCCGAAGGCCAGGTAAGGGGATTCCTCATTCTTCCCCCTCCAGGTTGAAACCTTGAAGGAAGAAACAAATTTACCAACCGGATCGAATTTTTGGATCCTCGTGTTATCCGAGTCCGCAACATATAAAAAACCGTCCGAATCTACCGTACTTCCGACTGGTTCCCTAAATTTACCGTCACCAGTTCCAAAACAGCCAAATTCCGACAAGAAATTTCCCTCTGGATCAAATACCTGGATTTTGTGGTTTCCCGTATCAACCACATAGATCCGATTCCGGTTGTCTCCCGTGATTGACCTGGGCCCGAAAAAATTGTGATT
The DNA here is from genome assembly GCA_003152075.1 of candidate division FCPU426 bacterium. GTDB lineage: Bacteria > Oederibacteriota > Muellerivitia > Muellerivitales > Muellerivitaceae > PALSA-1180. The sequence continues at coordinate 14,471 of PLZG01000080.1, read as the reverse complement.
CCATACTTTCAGGAAATTGCCTTCTAAATCGAATTTCTGGATCCGATGGTTGAATGTATCGCAAACGTATATATCTCCCTTCAAGTCCACAAATAGGCCGCTGGGCTGGTTGAATTCACCTTCTTCCTTACCCGATTTGCCAAACGAGAGGGTCTGCTCTCCCTCGGGATTGAATTTTAATATACGGTGCCCGCCAAAATCTGCGACATAAAAATTGTCGTTCGAATCGGTAGCTACTCCCCAGGGTTCCAAAAATTGACCAGGCCCATCTCCATGGGTGCCCAACTCCAAATCAACGGTCACGTCGATTGACTTTGAGGCGTTAATGGCTCCATTGATTTGGTCGAAACCCCAACGCAAAAATAGGATTAACAGCAGAACACCAAGTAAGCCCAGAAATACTTTTATTCCCTTACTGGGCTTTTTTTTGTTTTTTTTGCCTTTTTTCTTCTTAGCCATTCAAATGCTCCCGATGGAAATTAATGTTGGCCCTTTATCTTCAATATTCTGGCCATTGAGGCGTCTACAACATAAAGATTCCCATCCTTATCAACCGCCACCCCAATCGGGACCGCGAATAATGGACGGTTTTGCGAATCGTTTTCAAGGGTTGAAAATAGGGTTCCATCAAGATGATAGGCATAAACTTTTTTCCCCCGGCCATCCGAAACATAAAGTACCGAATTAACTTTATCCAAAGCCAGGTGGGGTTCCATGTCTATTTGATCCTTCGCCCAACCCTTAATCGGCCATTCCTTGACATATTGGCCGTCCGAGTTGAAAACCTGAATGCGAAAATTTAACCGATCCGCGACATAAAGGTTCCCCGCTTGGTCAAGCGCCACCCCAATGGGTTCGTTAAACTCCCCTTCCTTCTCCCCCTTAGATCCCCAAGCCCGGATCTTGTTTCCCTTCGGGTCAAATTTTACGATCCGGTGTTTTCCCGTGTCCGCCACATAAACAAATCCATTGGGGTCCACCACAATGCCACGCGGCGCGAAAAATCCGTCATCTGTCGTGAAAACCTTCTTGTTCTTTCCCTTTGGCGAAAATACCTGAATTCGGCTGTTCCAAGTATCCATAACATAGACCATGTCATCTGGGCCAATTGTTACGTCATTAGGTTCTTGCATCTTGCCAGGCGCGGTTCCCTCAACTTTTTTACGGTCGCCGCCATCGACTTTAAACAGCCCCCCAAATTCCAGCAAATACTTCCCGGTTTTGCCGTCGATCTTTTGAATCCGGTGGTTTCGGCTGTCAGCCACATAGATATCCCCGTGACTGTCTACCGCCACGCCCCTTGGGTAACTGAACTGCCCTGCTTTACTCCCCGGTTGGCCGCCTTGCATTAAAATCGGATCCACCGTGCCAATTTGTAAAACCGTTGGCGCGGGTTTAAAAGGGGGAAACATAACCCATAGCAGTGTAAGAGCTACCAGCACGAATAAAATTCCGGCCGTTAATTCTTTGTTATTCACTTCACGATCGCCTATCTTCAGCATGCCTGTCCTCCATCAGAAATTTTTAACGGCAAAAAATGTCACCCACATACAACCACTACCGCTCCGCCTAGGAATTGATTTTATATAACGCGGAGCCGCCAAAAAGCTGTACCACGGTTCCCAACTGGGAAAACTTATTCAAGTTTTCTGGATGGGCCTTATACTTCGCCCTTTCCACATCTCCCACGTAAACATAATCCACCCCGTATTTTTTCATCAAATCCCTTGTTTGGTTGAGATCGGGCGAAGTGAAAATAGCGTCAATATCGGCTTCCCGGTGTTGAATAGTATCATTCTCGTCCCCTCCACGAATAACCGCCTTATCCCCCGAACCACGCCATTGAACTTCATGCCAAGCCCAGCCTAAAAGTGTTGGATAACCAGTCAAAGTGGCAAGTCGTCCGCCCGATGTTTCGATGGTGGTCATATAGGAATCTCCCCAAGCTTCAAGAATCACGGGGACTTTCCCACTCACCGGTTTAATGTTAGCGCTAATCCACTGGGCCGCTTGGTAATCCGCGGGAAAAGAATTTTCATAATAAACTGACCCGTCCATTGTGGCCAAGTCGGCGGCGCTCCCCCTCATTCGGGATGTAAAGGCCAAAGCGGGATACATGATGGCCCCTAAAATCGCGAATAACGCGAGACCCAACCATATGGCCTTTTTCCAGAATTCCCAACGTGGCCATATATTATCAACAAGCCATTTCAAAAAGGGACCCGAGGCTATGCTGAACAAAATCCAGGCCTGGTAATAAAATTTGAAGAGTGTGTTCATTCGGTAAAGGGAACCGGCAAAGAGGTCCCGCAAATAAACAACCTCACAAGCCAGGATCAACAAAAAAGCAATGAGTACCATCAGGGTGGAAAAAATCATTTCCTTGGTTTCGGTTTTCGAAGCTAAAGAAACCAAACAAAACACGATGAATAACGCCGCGAAAAGGATGGTTGATATCTTAAGCATGGGGATATTACCTAAAATCAATAAACCAACTAATCCTCCAAGCACCATCCACCCCCTCAAGGGGTTCGATTCAGGAGAAAGCCAAGATCCAATTTTTGTAAGAACCGACCGGGCCAAATCATCCGGCAAGGAAACAATTTCCACGTCCACCATCGGGGCCAAATCGCCGCCACAAAACCCACAAAACTTACTCCCGGTGCCGTCCTTGTCGCATATCGAGCACCTCATTTCCCCGGTTTTCTTTCCACGTCCCTTCTGGTTCTTTTCCCCTTTAGTTGAAATGGCTTTTCCCAAAAGAACCGGTATCACCAAAGTGAAAAACAAGCCGAAAATGATAAAAAGATAATAAAGATCAGTCCGGTCATTCCCTATCCCAATTCCCTGTGCCTGAGATTGAAACCTAAAATAGAAGGGGGCATACAATAATAAGGACCCTATGACCACCGGTATTCCAAATGTCGCCACAGCCTTAAACCAAGTACCAAACACTTGCTCGTTGGACCACCATTGTTGAAGGAACAAGCAGACCCCAAACAAAAAAAGGAAGGTTGGAAAATCCCAGCTGTTCATAAAAGACAATCCCCCAAAAACCATCATCAAGAGTCCCCATTGAAATAACTGCCAGGGCCTTCGTCCACCCAGAACCCCTACCCCGGCCGTGGTTGTTTTTATAAGGTTAAAAGCCAGGGCAATGGCCAGTAACACAAAGGGAATAGCCATAACATGGGGATGCAAATCGGAAAGGAAAAAGCTGAATGAGGGGAATTCATTGATCATCTTGTCAGCTGGTGGAACCGGGATAATGCGGGAAGCTTGGAAATAATCCCAATTATGCTCTAAAGGACTAAAAAGAAAACCAAAGAATCCCGCGATTCCCGCGGGCACATTCGGGTTGACCGCGTGATTGTAGTAGGGAGCCTGCAAATCTCCGATTTGGAAACTTTGAACGGCCCTGTGCCAGTAGTCCATATTGCCAAAAATTGCCAAACTAGAGGCCGAAAGGAACGCATAGCGATACCGACGCGTCAAAGCGTAGCCAAGTGAAAATCCCCCCACTGCCGCCAAGGCCCAAGTCAAGGCAACGGCCAAATTGTAAGCCTCGCCAGCGCTCACCATAGTGATTTTACAAAGAATGGCCATAATCAAGTAGCCGAAGTAATAATACGAAATGCTTCCGCCGGAAAGCCACGGATCATGGGGCGGCATATTGGGAGAGGATAAAATGCCATTGATGAAAGTGAAGTCCATCGGCTTTTCCTGACCCACAATGCCGTAGGTTCTCATTTTGTAAGCGCCGGCCACCAGGAACGCCATTAAGAAAAAACTTTCGACAACGATGAAAAACCCAATATTTTTTTTAAAAAAATCAAAAAAATAGGCCCCCGTCCAATTCCACAAAAGCAGGGCCGACAAACCTACTAGGATCAAAAAGGTGAAAAAAATCGTGCCGCCGTTAAAAGATACGTATCCAAAAATCCAGGTTAGGTAACCCGTCATCATTAGGGCGAGAATTTTGCTGAAGAAATAGCCCTTGTCGGGCAGATGCCTCAGGACAACAAATGTAATGGGAAAAGTGGCGAGACCAAGGATCAAAACCACGAACCACCAAATAAATATGGAACCCATCAAAAGCCCTCCGAGAAATGAAGCTGTTTGTTGTCCGCCGGAACCAGAAAATTAACGAGTGGCCGGTGGAGGATTATAATAAATTTCTACTTGGGGATTCTTGTAAATTAATGGCAAAAAACCAGCGAATTTGGCCAAACCTTCGGGGAGATAGCCAGGTTTCTCCGCAGCCCCATGCTTTTCATTCAAGCCTACCATCACCAATCTCACGCCGTAGGCATCCAACATTTTTTGCGCCAAGGGAGCGTCTGTCGTATTGAAGATTTGCTGTACGGCGGAAACACGGTTTCGAATATCGTCGCCCAATCTTGCTCCAACCCATTCCCCCACATGCCCATCCCAACCCATGAGTGCTGGAATTCCCGTGAAAATCGACATTCTGGATCCCCAAGTGTTATATCCCGCGCCCACAAACTCCATCAAACAGGGCTGGCCAGGAACATGGTCGTTTAAAAAACGAATGGCCGCGTCATCTCCCGGGTTCGAACGATGGATATAGGAGAGACCGTTTAATGTGGGCCCGGCAACGAAACCACCCCATTGTTGCCGGATGGAATTGAAGAAACCGTGGCATTTCCTGACACTGGCCGCAAAAGGGTAGATGGATACGAGAAGGCCCAATCCCGCCACCAATGCGATCCAACCATAGGAAGCCATTCTCCTCCCAATATCCTTGCGACCTTCCATCAACAAATAACCAAGGCTTACTAGGGCGAAGGCTAAAGCGGCCGGAAATATAAACCCAACGCATAAATCCACGGCCCAATGTTGGACGAGGGCCAATCCCCTACCGTTACCCTGCGGAATTGACGCAATCAAGGAAATAAAGATGAGGGCGGCAGAGACGCCAATAAATATCCGTTTCGAATTCCATTTTTTGAACCATTTTTCCAACAGCCCCCAGGCGAGAATCCCCCCGACAAGAACAATGTCGGAGATGTAAACAAGGGATGATTGCATGTAGGGATAAAAGCTCTCCAGCAAAGCCCAAAGAAGGACAAAAATGAAAAAACCTGAGAAAACCAACATTACCCTTCGGGGCACCGGCCATTCCTTTTTCACCAACCTGAACAATTTCACGAAAAAATCAAATATCTGCGGCAAAAAGACTCCAGCAGTGATGGACGCCATTTCCCACGCGATAATGTAATACTTAAACAGTGTATTGTTCCGCATCCCTTCGCCGAATCCAAAGTACTCACTCATGGCAAAAATTTCCACGAAGGCCGTGATAAAAAAGAAACATGAAACTAAAAGATAGGCGAAAGAAAGATTGCGGTTTTTGAAAACCTTAACCGCCAATCCCAGGTGGAAAAACGCCACAAGCCACAAAAGGGAAAAGAAACCTAGGTTCAGCGTGAAGGGCAAATCTTGGATCAGGTGTATTCCATGGAGGACCAACACCGCCATCCAGAGCAAAACCAATGTGGCTTCGGCCAGCCACAATTCCCACCGCTTCCTCAAATAAAGAGCGGCCAACAACAATCCTACCGCCACGATCCCCAAAAACTGTGAATAGGCGGTCTTATCCGGGGGCTCAGTCCACTCAATCCAGGAAGCTCCCCAAATCACTCCCAAAGTCGCAAAACCAAGAGTGACCATTCCTTGGACCGCGTTTTCGGGTAACACCATTTTCTCTAACCACTCCAGCAATTGATCAATCAAAGGTTTGGGCCGGTGTTTTTTTAATTTGGCCCTTCCCATCCACCTAACGATTTCATCGGAGTAAGCGGTCACAAAACTCAATAAAATGACCGCAAGAAAAAATCCATGAACATTAAAATAATTCCTGACGGAGGTCCGAATTGTGGGCAACACCCACAAAACGGTGCTCTGCTGAGGATGAAATCCAGCGAAAAAAGGTGCCCATAAGAGACCTGTCGCGGTAAAAAGAGCAACCATACCGATGGCAATAGCCACTAAGTGCTTTGAAAATATCACGGTTGTTTTTTGTTGATATAGCCAAATGGTCGCACCGGCTAATCCGAGCAAAACAAAGAAAACCAGGTAAGCGGTATTTCCTCCTACCGCGTGAGGATCTAAACCAGGTTTGGCCCTGGTCCACCATCCCAAAATAGTCAGGGCCGCCACCAAAAGGCCAAAAACGATAGTCAGTCCCCTCTGTAAGACTTTGCCATTCAAAGTGGAAAGATGGCGAACTACCAAAATAATTCCAGTAAAAATTACCCAGACAGGTATTTCCCAGGAATTCAAAAAAGCGACCCCCCCAAGCAAAAATCCAATGGTTAACAGGACCGGCCAGTCATTTTTAAAGTCAAAAGGATTAACCGACTTCGACATATAAAGTGAGGCGACGGCCCCAATAAGTAACATGGCGAAAGGCATTGCCAGGGTATGGGCGTGCATATCGCCATACAAAACGCTGAAATAGGGATACTCGTTGATGGAAAGGGGCGGTATTACCCTCGTCGGCCCGAAAAAGTCATAGGTATGCTGCATTAGTGGCCCCAGACTCATCGAGGCGAAGCATTGGTGAATCACGTCCATATATTGTTTCGCGCCCGCTGGGTTTCCCGCCACGGCGCACAAGAACCCGGCGATCCAGCCACTGATGAGCCGTCCGGACAAGGCAAAGGCCAACCCAAATGCGCAGGAGAAAATCATGGCAAAAAGGGTGATCAGGGCAAGGTTATAGGTGACCGCTGGGACCAATCCCAAAGTCTTGGTGAGAATACCCATCATCAGGTGACCGTAATAAAAGCTATACCCAATGGGCAACCCGGCCATCCACATATTTTGGGGCGGGAATGTTTCACCGCGAACCACCGAGGCCAAAAACCCAAAATCCATACCCGCCTCACCGCCGCCGTTATACCCTTCCCCTACTGGATCATGGATATTGGGGATGTATATCTTCACCAATGTAAACACCAAAAAAGCTAAGGCAAAAGCCCCCTCTTGGATAAGCCAGGATTGTTTGTGCATTAAATAGAGCGCTTTAAGGGATTTTTGATCGCGCCAGTAAAAATAAGCTGAACCCGCCGCCAAGAGTAAAAACCAAACCCAACAGGAACCCACAGTGAAATGGTCCAATTTAAGGCTGGTGAAAAACCAAACCACCCAGGCAAAAACGAAAAAACCCAGGACTTTGCTGAGTGAATAGGCTCCCGAGGCTAGGGGGCCCATTACCTTGAGGGTCAAGGGTAAGGCCAGCCAACCCAGAACAATTAAAAGAAATAGCCAGCTAAACCACGCTCGGAACTGGTAAGAAGTTTTCTCCTCAGGCGCTTCGGGTATTTTAGAAATATCATCTTCGACCATCGGATGGTCGGCGTAAGATTTTAAAACTCCAAGGGTTTTATCGTCCGGCAAACCTGGCACAGTCGACGGGGGATCAATTTTGATTTCCGGGGTAGGTACGACAGGAACCGGGACAATTCCTGCGGCGTTGGGTTTCTTGGATGGTTTTTTAAGATACCCCGCGGCCACCGCAACAGTGGCGGGGGCGGCCGCTGCCGGCTTCGCGGGATTCTCCGCCGCAACCGTTACAGGTGCGGCCTCATCCAGTTTCTTCAGCAACCCGGTTTCTTCCAAATATTTGTGCCTTTCGGCGATAAAAGAATCCACGTTGTCGGGCGTGATGGTCCGCATGATGTCCCGATTGATTCCCTTGACATAGTCATCCGAATCCAGAAGTTTGAGTATCCGCTCAGGCGAAACCGTTTCAAACCTTTTGAAAAAATAAACCCGAGGATGGTCATAAACCGAGAAGGACTCCTCGGCCATGTCATCGGGATGCTCCCATCCCAGGAAGCTGGGAAAACTGTGGAATTCCTTGACCATCTTGAAACCCAAAAGGCCCGACCAAAGGCACCGATAATACCGGGAAGTGATGGGATAAACATTGTATCCATGGGGTTTAAATTCAGGGGTACAGTTGGTAAGGGAGTACCACATTTTTTTTGAAGCGATACTGATGTAATCCCCTTGCTGAAGGATGTTGGCGTAATAATTCCGCTTAACCGGGGAGTCGTCCGAGGGAAACCCGTGCATCTCATAAATTGTCAGGTCCCCATGCCCGTAGTTTTGGGGCCCCATGGTTCCTTCAACACGAGAGTCCATTTGATGGTCGACCCCGGTGGGCAATCCGTCATCCCAAGTTTCGGTCATGATCTTGGCGCCCTGTGGAACGTTTTTAAACATCCAAACCGATGACTCGATCCAGGTGTGGGGAACACTATAAATATGCATATAGGCCATGGAATAAAATAGACTGGCTCCCAAAACTACGGTGGCGACGGCAGACCTTACATATTGGGTGAATGGGAATGATTTAAATTTTTGTACCAGATCGTTTAAAAACCTGGCCCCAAAAATACAAAAAGCCGGCACGAGCGGAACCATATATCGGATGAACTTCGTGTTCCAGGAACCGATAAAACCGAAATAAGGGATGAACCAACAAAGGATTAACAGGTCTGGCAATGAAAAAGCGAAGCCCTTCCCCCGTGCAAAAGGCAAAGGCAATAGATACCCTTTTTTTACTGGACGGAAAAGATTTCCCAAAAACCTTCCCAAAACCCAAACCATTCCAGCCACCACCACAACCCCTAAGGGCCACCACAATTCAACATGCATCAAATTGAGAAGATGATAAAGGTACCGGGGCGAATCCTTGAATTGAATGACGTAACAAGCGTCCGAAATGGAAACCACGTGCCATTCATAATTTTGGGAACTCATGAACCCATCAAAATCAAGGAGGGACCAAGGCGACAATAGACAAAACAGAAAGAAACCTAACCCACCGGCCGAGGCCAGCTTGATCCACTGGGGAATTTGGGCACGAATGACCCTAATTTCCGTGAACCCCCAGAGTGAAAAAACCACACCCAATCCCGTGAGAGCGGAAAACAAAACTATCCAGATCATGTGCCCCAGCGATGGGTTCAAGGTAAAGAGGTCCTGAATCACACCCTGAAATTTGTATCCTACCAGGGGAAAGATGGCCAGAATGACCGCCAAAAGAGCGACTGCCAGGACCGAATTAAGTTCTCGGTTCGCTTTTGTTTTTTTATCTTGTAGCTCCCATTCTTGAGCCGATCTCTTCGCCATAAAGATGAGGTGGGCCAAAACGATGGGAAGGACGTAATAAAGGGAGCTGGTTTTGGCTGCCATCGAGAGTCCGAAGGCCGTCCCCGCTGTCAGGTAACTTCTCCAACCACCCTCAACAATAATGTCCAGGGCGCAGAGGGCCACTACCACGAACATCAAAGTAATAAAAGACTCGGTAATGCAGTAATGGGCTTGTTCAATGCTAACCACCGCGAAGGCGAAACTGGCAGCCGCGAATAAGGCCATCCCATTATTCTTGTAGGCCCGATGGACAAAAATATAAATGGCCCCGATTGTCAGGGTGGAAAAGAGCGCGGACCACCATCGACCGATGAGCATGCATTCCCCATAGCCTGTGTAGGTGAACCCACCGTGGACTCGGGAAGCGAAATAAATCCAAACTGCCAGCAAGGCCAGTACAACCCTTCCGACCCTGGAAAGCCAGGCGAACCAAACCGCCCCCGCGCACAAAATAAGGGTGAAGGCCAAGGCCGCCATATTCCTAGTTATATGTAATCCGTCAGGAAAAAATGCTGGAACGACTCCCATGAGAAATGTAACGCCGCAGGCGGAATAAAAAGGCAATCCAACCCATTCCATTTCAAGGTAATAGGAAATCAAGGCCGAAATTCCAAAAGCCGCTATCGCCACAAATGCAAAACAAACAACGGGAAGGATTGGAATGGTCAAGTGTAATAAGTTAAGGGACCCCCTTTGACCGTCCAAAGCGGCAAACCAGGTAGTGAAAACATCGAAGCGTGTAAACTGGGTGGAATTCCATTTGAAAAAGATGGCCATTAAAAACAAAACAACGGCCCCCCCAAAGGCTTGAAACGCAAATCTTTTTTGGGAGAAAAACCACAGAATACCCGCAAATAAAACCAGGAGAAAAGCCCAATAAATCCCCTGGGCTAACTTTTGCTGCCCGCGGAAAAAATCAATGAAAGACTGAGGCGTGGATACCAATTCCCCTGTAGCTCGGTACAGGTAAACTGGCAACTGGCCATAGGCGAAAAAACCAACCTTGTAACCCGCCGAAGCCTGGATGGCGGAGGTTTGCCCCAGAATGTTTCTTTCGTCAGGGTGGAAGGAATGCTGTAAATCCCAATCTAAATTATAAAAACGGAAAAAACCGCCCAAAAGGATGATGATCAGGAGCCAAAAGAGGGGTTTTCGTAAAAGGTCGGTGGTTAAAAGGCTTTTGACTTTCTTAGCCACGTTTTTCCTTTAAATTCAATGAAGGTATTTTGAAGCTCAATAATTTTGACGCTAAATAGGCCCTAAATGTGCGGAACGGCGCATAGTATATCGCAACTTTTTGGCAATTAACACTTACAAAAGGGCCAAAAAGGGCGAATTACCGGCAAAAAATTTTGTATTCACCCAAGTTTAGGTTATTGCAAAAAACCTTAAAAACATAAATTCCCGCTGCTGGAAACATAACACGCCAGGCGGTGATTAAATCATGCATTTGCATTTCACCAAATAGGAGTTTGCGGGGTTGGCTGTCCGATATCTTCTCGCCCTTCTCGTTAAAAAGCGAGATGTCGATCTGAAACTCTCCCGCCTTGTCATGAAACAAACGGGTGAAGGTCATGAATTCGGCTCCCAAAGGATATCCGGGCGGACCGAAACCCTGGAATACGCCCCTCAATTCATAATTTTTGCTTAAAACATCCTGTTGAATGTTGTTGCAACTAAGAAAAGCGCCGACCTTCGGAAGATTGAAATCCATTGTTCAGCCTTTCCCCCTTCTTCCCTTGCGATTCCATAAAGCCCGTGAATCGTCAAAAGAACTCCTCATTAAGGGCACATCAAATAAAACATTGCCCGAGAGACCCAGAACGCAGCGAAAGAACGCAAGAAGACTTAGGAACAAGACAATAAAACCATCCCAAATCGTAGTCCCTGCCCGGTAGTAAGCGATATCGACTTTGAATTCATTATCGATTTTAAACCCCGATCTCGCGGAAACCAGCGCGATTTCCTGGGCGCAGGAATATTTTACCCCCGTATAGTAGCTTAAAATGGGTATGAGGGTCTTTACCTTCAGCAATCTCAACCCTGATTCCACGTCATTATAATTCATTCCCGAAAGAATCGAATTTGTCCTAGTCAAAAACCAATTTCCTAAAACCTTGTATTTGGGATAGACGTAAAAATTCCGTCGGGTTAAGACCACATCTACCTTTTTCCGTTTCAAATATCGCACGATTTGGGGAATATATTCAGGTTTATGTTGGCCGTCGGCGTCAATGGTAACAACGATGTCCTCCTCATTGGCCAACCCCCTTTTACCCAAGTAAAGAACAAACAAAAAACCGGCCTTCAGCGCCCCGGCCATTCCGCTATTTGCAGGTTGGTTGACGATATAGGTATTTTTTCTTTTGTGGACAAACTTGGTTAGTATCCCGAGACTGTCGTCCTGGGAGCCGTCGTTCACGCAAACCATGGTGTGTACCGTTGGACTTAAGCGCGAGAGGATATTCCCCAGGGTTTTCGCTTCGTTGTAAACAGGTAGGACGACGAAAGTCTTAGGCAAGGGGTTCCTTGTCGTGGAATGGATTGGACGACTCTATCAAAATCGGAGATTTTCCACCACTTGAACCTCAACCCGTTCCCAGAAATGCCGGTGTTTTGAGTTCCTTTACCTTCCAACCAATCCCCAGTGGAGGCTTATCCATTAAACCTCCCGAAGAGAATTTTATTAATGATTAAAACCGGAGATTACCACGCCTTTCAACCAAAACACCCTGCAAAACAAAACCTTTTTTGGGGTGATCGGCCGCTTTTAACGCTTCATAAGTTTCTTTTGACATAACGATACCGATCCCATGCTTACGCCACTTGTTCAATTTCGACTCCGATTTGAAAAGTTCCTCAAGAAGTTCTTGCGCCATTTTCTCAGTGATTTTCATCCAAGCCTCCGAATGATTTGAAAAAGATTATCCCAAAAATAGTTTCAAAAATAAATTTTAAAGGTTTAGGATTCGAGAACCATGGCCGGCTCAGTTTTTGCGGAAAACAATTTGTCCACTTCTTCGATTTCGTCCTTCGAAAGGCGGAAATCGCCCGCCGCAATAAGCCCTTCCACCTGGTCGGAATGGCGGATCCCTACAATGGCACCCGTAACCTCAACGCGTCTCAAAGCCCAAGCTAGGGCCGCGACACCCGCGTTATGGCCATGCCTCGCCCCGATTTTTCCCAACAAGTCCTGCAGGGCTAAATTACGCGCGAGAAGCGGTTCCTTGAATTGGTCGTTGTTCCGGCGCCAATCGGTCTCAGCCATATTTTGAATCCGTTCCCGGGTCATCCTCCCGCTTAAAATTCCCGCCTGCATTGGTGAATAGACGATAACCCCGATGCCATTTTCTTTACAAAAGGGGAGAATTTCCTTCTCAATGTCCCTTCGCACTGCCGAATAAGGTGGTTGGAGTGACGTCACAGGGGAAATTGCCTGGGCCCTCTTCATCTGAGCAGGAGTGAAATTGGAAACGCCGATCCAGCGAACTTTTCCCTCTTTTTTCAGGCGGACCATTTCTCCCCACCCCTCCTCCACATCGGAGTCCGGGTTGGGCCAATGGATCTGCCAGAGGTCTAGGGTTTCGACCCCCAGCCGTTTCAGGCTTTCCTCGCATTCCAGCCGAACCGAATCCGCCTTAAGGCAATTGGTGATGACCCGGTCCTTACCCCAGGCCAGAGAGTTCTTGGTAAAAACATAAGGCTTTGCCGATAAGCCCTTTATTGCCTTCCCCACCACCTCCTCGGAATGTCCTTTGCCATAAGCGGGAGCCGTGTCGATCCAATTGATTCCCTTTTCTACCGCGACCCGGATAGCCCTGATCGAATCTTCGTCATTCTGGGGGCCCCAGTTGTAGTTACCTTCCGGACCCCCAATGGCCCAACTGCCCACGCCGAGAGGGGTGATATTCAAATCCGAATTACCTAATTTGCGAGTTTGCACGGTTACCTTTCAGTTGAATTACTTTTTATTTTTTTTATTTAACAAGATAATGACTTTTTGAGCGTCCACATTCTTTTTCTCGGGGGCTTTCTGATACCACTTCATCGCTTCGATGTCGTCCTGTTTTACCTTCCAACTCACCGAAAGAAACCATTTTGAACATTCACCCTCTTCTGTTCCAAACAATCCCAAATCTATTGCGGAGGATGAGAAATCTCATTCGGGCATTATTTCCCCAGAGTAGCCACCCGAACGCGGACGTATGCGATGGTCTCTTTTAAGCTGTAGAGCATCGGGATATATTTCGAGGATACCCGAACCCGGTTGGCTCTCTCTTCCAGGTGCTTCATTCGGGCTAGAATCTCCTCCGTCGGCCGCTTCCCGCCCAGCTGGTCAATCTCCCTTTCCAGCCAATGAAGCTCCCCGTAAATCAGGAAAATCCTGCGCTGCATTCCCCATCCGTACAAGGACGCCAAACCCTTTCCCAGAGGATAGAGAAGGCCCAATAAGGGAATAATTACAATCACCAGTTGTTCCACTAGAACGGCCAGCCAAAAGGGCATGTAGCGCTGGAGGAAGGGTTTTCCTGATTTGTAGTAATGCCTCGCGTTAGGACTCAGGGAAATCTCCAGGGCCTCGGGCGCGGGAAACTCCCCGGCTTTCTGTAGCACCCCGCCCCTGGAATGAACCTCGGAGATGATTTCCAGCAAAAGATATTGAAGTGCTGGATGCAGGTCTCCCCGCACGATAAGGCTGGTCTTGGTAGCCAGCAGGGTTGTGTCGTGGGGCGGCCGGTCATTTTCCAAATCCCCAGCGCCCTCCGGAATCACCCGCTTACTGAGAGATGGAAAAAGCGCCACATAGGCGTCGGCCCGTTTGAAGTTCGCCAGGTCGATACCCGGGGCGGTAACCAACTTCCGCACTACCGGCGAGCCCCAACTTGTCATAAGGATGGCCGCGTCAATCTGGCCCTTGAGCAATTGATCCGTGGCCTCCTCCGGGGAAAGACTCAGCGCCTTGAAATGGGTTAAGTCCAACGAATGGCGTTTGAGAAGTTCCTCCACCAAGGCCCGCGAATCGCTCCCCTCGGGCCCCACCGCCACCCTTTTCCCTTTTAAAGCGTACAGGACTCGGTCCGAGGCGAGCTTGCGCGAGAAAAAAAACATGGGTTCATAACCCAGGGTTCCCAGAGAGACCAATTCAGGCGAGTCGGTTTCGGCGGCCACGCCGCCCTCCACGAAACCCAGCTGGACCCCCGACTTCGGGTCGCGAAGCAGTTTAAGGTTCTCCACGCCTCCGGCGGTGGGAATCAGGTTCAGTTCAATGCCGTGCTGGGCCA
>PLZG01000070.1 GCA_003152075.1 candidate division FCPU426 bacterium | reverse complement strand
CTTAATCCCTGGTAATATTCAAATTGCTGGGGACATTAGGAGGGACGCATGAGTAGACCTAATGTTCATGGATTGCCCCAATTTCTCCGCAAGGACGACAAAGGGTATTTTCTGGATTACTTCATCCGGGAAGGAGATATAAGAAAGCGCAAAAGGGTGCGGTTAGGGTTGATTCCTTTGACCCAGGCCAAGCAGGTCTTATCCCAACACACGCGGGAAATCGTGGCGGGAAAGTTTCTGGCCGAGGAAAAACAGGAAGTCACCTTCACCGAAGGGGCGGATTTGTTCCTGGCTTACTCCGAAGCAAGAAGGAAAAGCCATGAGAACGACATCCACATGGTGAACAGGCTCAAGGGCTATTTTGGTAATAGGCCCCTGAGAAGCTTGACGCCGGACACCGTAGAGGGTTATTTGACCCAACGGCGCAAGGCGGGCAACATTGCCCTTGGGGGAAAACCCCTGTCTAACTGCACTTTGAACCGGGACCTTGGCGTTCTCAAGTCCATCGTGAATCGGGCGGTCTTCAACGGCTTGTTGGAGAAAAACCCGATTCAGAAGGTTCGGGCCTTCCGGGAAGCATCACGGGACCGAACCTTGACGCAGGAGGAATACCAAGCCCTTTTGGGATATTGTTCCCCGCGCCTGAATTCCATTCTCCAATTGGCTTATTGGACGGGAATGCGGCGGGGGGAGATTTTGGGACTGCGGTGGGAACAGGTAGACTTCCAAAACAAGGTTGTCAATCTGGAAGCCGCGGACACCAAGACCCAGGAGAAACGGGAGGTGCCGCTGACGGAGGGGCTTTTAGAACTCCTCAAAAGGACGCCTAGGACCCTTGGAAGCCCCTATGTTTTCACCTACAAGGGTCAGCGCATCAAGAATATCAAAACCGCCTTCTGGAAGGCCGTCCGCAAAGCCGGGATTAAGAATTTCAGGTTCCACGATCTTCGGCATTGCGCGGTGACCAACTTGAGAAAGGCGGGGGTGAACGACTCGGTCATCATGTCCATATCGGGCCACAAGACTTATGCGATGTTCAAACGGTACAACCGGATTGACCGGCAAGATCGGGTGAACGCGCTGAAACAAGTCGAGAGGCAGTTTGACACGGATATGACACGGGCCGTTTCCGGGCAAGAGGTGAAGTCGTAAAAGTGTTGAAAAGTATGGTGGGCGAAACAGGATTTGAACCTGTGACCCCCTGCGTGTAAAGCAGGTGCTCTAACCAGCTGAGCTATTCGCCCCTAAATCCCGTAAAAAAAGAAACCCTAGCGCGTCATGGACGCCTAGGGTTGGAAGCCACCCGAAACATTATTTGGAGGTTTTTTCGATATTCAGGAAAAACTTGATTGCGCTTTTCTTCTCACCGTCAATCGTCAGGTGGATGAACTCCGGTTTGAAATTGGCGTCCATTCCGTCGCCCTTGAGGAATCCCCTCGCGATGGCAATGGCCTTGACCGTGTTGTTGATGCTTTCGGGCCCCATGGCCACGATCTCAACACTCTTTCCGTCTCTCACGTTGTTGGCGATGGCACCGGCCACGGTGGAGGGATTACTTTTAGCGGCGACTTTGAGCGTCATTAACCCGGTCAAGCGTGGCTCCTTACTTTCCCCGCTCCCCAAACACCCTTACTCGATTTTTATATCATGGGTACCGGGGGCTGTCAACAAAGCCCCTGGACCTATCCTAGAATGACCTCGACTTCATTCAGTTTCGGTGAGTGTTGCGGAGGAATAATATTTCCTGAAACTTTTTTTCCATTAACTATCATCGATGATACACCCTTGCTCACATGGCGTGGGTTTTTTACCACGATGTGATAGGTCGCGCCACGGAATTTCCTGGTAACTTCATATTTACCCCAATCCTTGGGGATACAAGGATTGACCATCAACCCGGAGTAGGCGGGGCGAATACCCAGGATATACTGGGTTGCCGCGACGTAATTCCAACTGGCGGCTCCAGTAAGCCAAGAATTACGTGCAAAACCGAAGTCACGGTGCTCCCGCGAAGCGATGGCCTGGGCGTAAATATAAGGCTCAGCCTTGTGGACATCTTGAATCTGGTCTTTAGTGGTGGGCAATAATTGCTTGTAATACTTCATGGCGATATCGGCCCTGCCCAATATGGTTTCAGCGATCACTGCCCAAGGATTTGCATGGCTGAAAATACCCCCATTTTCCTTTAAGCCCGGGGGAAAGGTGCTGACCCCTCCCAATCTAGGGCTGAAATGCTTGTACCCGGGGTACATCAAAGCGACACCATACTTTGAATCCAAATGCTCCTTGACCGCGTCCATGCATTCTGGCCCACGCTTCGAGTCAGCAACCCCTGAAATAACCGCCCAAGTTTGGGTATTCAAGTAAACCTTTCCGTCTTTTTGCTTATCCGAACCCAACATGGTTCCCCAGCCATCAAAAGCCATGGCATACCAATCCCCGTCCCAGCAAACCTTGTTGGTACGGGCGGCCATATCATCCGCCATACGACGGTATTTTCTGGCATCAGCGGCCTTCCCCATTATTTCTGCCAATTCAGCGAAATCCCTGGCGCATTTAACCAAGAACTCAGCCACCCACACGCTTTCGCCGGGTTTCGGACCATTTATATGCAGGGTATCGTTCCAATCAGCGAAACCCATGCAGGGAATCCGGTGAGCGCCTACATTCTTATAGGTGTAATCCAATGGGGCTCTTAGATGTTCATACATCGTTGCCGTACCGCCATCCGCCCATTTCACTTTTTCATTCAAGAATTTCATATCGCCGGTCTCTTTGACATAGGCGGTGGTGGAAAGAATGATCCAAAGAGGGTCGTCCGAATATCCCTTCCCATCCCCTTCCCCGGTCAACCGGAAGAATTGGTGGTAAGCCGTCCCATCCTTAAACATATTTTTGGCCAAATCGGTAATAAGTTTTTTTACTTTTTGGGGAACGCTGTGGATAACGCTTAAAACGTCCTGGTTACTGTCCCTGAAACCCATTCCACGCCCGATTCCACCTTCATATATGGACGGGCCGCGCGACATGCTGAATGTCGTGTGGACCTGATAGGCGTTCCATTGGTTCAGGCAAAGGTTCACATCCTTGTCCGGGGTGGTGACTTGGAGCGAGGACAATTTCCCATCCCAATGATTTTGGAGGTCCTTCATTACTTTGTTGACCATGCCGGGTTTCCGGTATTTCGCGATGAGTTTGGCCCCCCCAGCAATGGACGAAGCCACCCCAAGGATATAGGTTACGGATTTAGTCTCACCAGGTTTTAGGACAACTGAAATAGTAGTGGCCGCCACAGGATTCCCGCCGTCGGCCGTTGAACCCGAGCACTTTCCTTCGAGCACCGCCTTCGGGTTTGCTTCCGAATGGTACTGCCCCATGAAAACTTCACGATCGCAATCGTAGGAGGAGAATTTCTTATCGGCCGAGAAAAAAGCATAGTGGCCGGCGTTTTCAATCATCGTCGTATGATGAATGGTGTTATTTTTTTCGTAAGCCCGGGCAATGTTGTAGGTGTATTGAAAATTAATCATGTCGTTTTGCGCGAAGAACAAACACAACTCGGCGTAGGAAGTCAATGTCAGGTTCTTAACCGCGTTGGTACGGTTCGTCAAACTGATGCTCCAAAGCTCCAAATTGTCGTCCACAGGGACGACATAAAGGGTATCGGAAGTAATCCCCTGGTAAGTTGAGGTGACCCGGGTATAACCGAATCCATGGCGGGTCTCGGTTTTATACTCGGACAAATCCTTCAACACCGGTTGCCAGGTCGCGGACCAGTAATCCTTGGTTTTTTCATCGCGGATGTAAATGTAACGTCCCGGACGGTCGACAGGAATATTATTGAGACGGTAGCGCAAAATCCTCTTGTCCCTTGCCGAAAGGTGGAAGCTGTAACCGCCGCCATTGTTGGAAATTAAGGCGCAATATTCGTCATTGTGAAGGTAATTCATCCATGGAACAGGTGTGTCGGGCCTTTCAATGACATATTCCTTGTTTTCAACGTCAAAATAACCGTAACGCATAATTCACCTTTTTGAATGGAATGACGGCGTGGTTTACCAGCTCAACTCGATGTAGAGGCGTTTGAATTTCCCAAAACCCTTCAGACCGCCCCAAAACATGGCAAGGTTGGACCGGTATCTCACCCAACACCAGAAGAGAAAATCTGACGCGGGCTGGATTTTTAAAACAGGAGAGAAATAAACAGCGGCAAAAAACACAAACAAGATCCAAAGAACGAGGACGTTATCCGTCATCAGCGCCATTCCCAGGTCCCTGCCTTGGTATGAAAGGACAAGGGTTTTAATCAGGGCCCAAATGCCAAACAAGTGCATGAAATGGAAATTTCCCCAATAAATCATGGTTTGCCAGGGAAAAGGAATGATCAGAGAGTGCTCACCCAAAAACTGAAGGCGAAATTCCAAAACCCTTTTCGCGTGGGTTTTAATCGCCAGGGGATGCCCGAAACCGTAGCCCCGAACCTGGCGGCAGAATTCCTTTAAGCTGGCTCGGTGCATGTGTTTAACAACCGCGCTGGGTTGGAAAAAAACTTTGTATCCAGCCTTGGAGATCCGCAAGGAAAAATCTACGTCCTCTGCCGTTATCTCATCCCAAAAATGGTTGCCGATCGCGATGGCGGCCTTCTTGCTAACCGCCGCGTTGGCCGTGGCAAAGAAGGGGCAAGTCTGGCTTCCGTTGACTTCCCTGGGATAATCATGACGGATTGGCGGATAATACCCACCCGCTTTCATTCCCATACGGTCTCCCACCGAAAGGAATCCGATTTGTTCGCAATAATGTTCAACCTTATTATTGGGGTCAAATTGGAGGGTATAAACTTCGCCGCCCACCATTCCGATCTTAGGATCGCGGAGAAAAGGTTCCAGCATCTTATCTACCCAATCGGAATTCGGGGCGCAGTCACCGTCGGTAAAAAGGATATATTGCCCACGAACCAGTTTGAGGGCGGCGTTTCGGGCATGGCCCGGGGACTTGCATTTAGGTATTTGGGTGAATCGGATGCATTTGTATTTCTTCTGCCATTTTTTGATGATCTCAACCGTATTATCCGTACTGTCCCCATCCGCTACGATCACTTCCATTTTGTTGTCTGGGTATTTAATGCCCGAAATCTTACTGCCGTTCATGGATGTCCCGCCAAAGAGGTAAACGAAAGTTTCGTCCATCGTTCGTCCGGCATTTCGAACCGGAATAATGATTGAAATGAATGGTTTCTTCGCGGACTTGATCGCCATAATGAAAATTCTCCTTAGTTTTGAAAACTCGTAAAAATTGGTGGGTGATGCAGGGCTCGAACCTGCGACCCGCTGATTAAGAGTCAGCTGCTCTACCAACTGAGCTAATCACCCGGAATAAAAAAATCACAAAACACTTCTGCGAAAAATGGTACGCCTGAGAGGGCTCGAACCTCTGACCTACAGATTCGGAATCTGTCGCTCTATCCAACTGAGCTACAGGCGCATCCTCTCGTCCCCAACACTCCCAACCCCATAAAAGCTTCAGAATGTCCTAACAAATGGGGTGAGAGACGGGAATCGAACCCGCAACCCCCAGATCCACAATCTGGTGCTCTAACCGATTGAGCTACTCCCACCATGTCTTTCCGACCACCATCGAATTCCAAGGGT
>PLZG01000012.1 GCA_003152075.1 candidate division FCPU426 bacterium | reverse complement strand
CATGGCCGCATATCCTATTCATGCGGCCTTCTTCTGGCTCTAAGTGTTGCACTTACTTATGTAACTCGGGGTTTTAAAAAGGAGGTGCGTCATGAAAAAGAATTGGATTTTGGTTCCAGTACTGGCCATTCTGGCCTTCGTTGGTTCCATGTCGGTTGTAAAGGCGGATGCTGATAGTAAAGAGGATGCGGTTGAGGCAAAACAAGCGGCCAAGTATTCGGATTTGGCGGTTAAGTATGAGAAGTTAGCTGCCGATCAGGATGCTATCATCTCCGAACATGAAACCATGAAGATGGACATGGCGAAGAAAAACCCTGGAAAACCCGGGGTTAGTGTTAATGAAAAGATGGACATGCATTGCAATACTATTATCAAGAACGCCAAGAAATCGAAGGCTGGTTTTGAAAGCTTTGCCTCTTGGTGCAAAATGATGGCTAAGGAAGACATGAAGTAATCGGTTTTTACTTACCTTTAAAATATTTGTGATAAGGCCGCCGAAGTCCCCGGCGGCTTTTTTCATCCGTTTTAAATAACCGCCTCTTGCGCGAAATTTAATAATGAAACACCCATAAAAAAGGAAATAGAAATGAACGAGGAAAAAGAAGTTTACACCTGCCCTATGCATCCAGAAGTGAAGTCGGACAAACCTGGGAAATGCCCAAAGTGCGGGATGAATCTCGAACAGAAGAAATAGACTCCCAATGACAAATCAAACCGTTGGTGAAATCTATACCTGCCCCATGCACCCCGAGGTCCGCCAGGACCATCCGGGGGACTGTCCCAAGTGCGGAATGCATTTGGAACTTGTAAATCCAACCCTGGAAGGCCCGGAAGAAAACACCGAACTTAAGAATATGACCCAAAGGTTCTGGTTCGCGGCTTTCCTAACGGTTCCCCTTCTTTTAATCGTCATGGGGGATATGCTTCCGGGGATGCCGGTTTCCAGGATTCTCCCCCATGGAATCCGTTCGTGGGTGGAACTCTTGTTGGCTACTCCTGTCTGCCTCTGGGCGGCTTGGCCCTTTTACGTCCGGGCCTTCCAATCCGTCGTTCATCGTAGCCTCAACATGTTCACGCTGATCGGCTTAGGCGTAAGCGTTTCTTTCCTTTACAGCCTGGTAGCGGCAATTTTTCCGGGCTTGTTTCCGGTTTCCTTCCGAAATGATAAAGGCGAAGTGGCGCTTTACTTCGAAGCGGCGGGTGTCATCGTAACCCTTATTCTTCTGGGACAGGTTTTGGAACTCAAAGCCCGTACCCAAACCGGAACCGCCATCAAGAAACTTTTAGGCATGGCGGCCAAATCAGCTCGGCGTGTTTCTGACGACGGGAAGGAGGAGGACGTTCCTTTGGAATCCGTGGTGGTTGGGAACAAATTGCGGGTTCGCCCAGGTGAAAAAGTGCCGGTGGACGGCGTGGTGTTGGAGGGAAAAAGCAGCGTGGACGAATCCATGGTCACAGGAGAGCCCATCCCTTCGGAGAAAAACCCCGGAGACAAAGTGGTGGGAGCCACGATGAACGGCACAGGATCTTTCCTCATGAAGGCCGAGAAGGTGGGAGCTGAAACCCTGCTTTCCAGGATCGTTTCCATGGTGTCGGAGGCCCAACGAAGCCGGGCACCCATCCAGAAATTGGCGGACACTGTTTCCGGATATTTCGTGCCGATTGTAGTGGGTCTTGCCATTCTTACCTTCACCGTTTGGGCCCTTTGGGGGCCCGACCCGAAAATGGCACATGGGCTTATCAATGCGGTGGCCGTCCTGATTATTGCCTGTCCTTGCGCTCTGGGCCTAGCTACACCCATGTCGATCATGGTGGCTACGGGCAAAGGAGCCACTATGGGGGTTCTTTTCAAGAATGCAGAAGCTATCGAGACCTTGATGAAGGTGGACACTCTAGTCGTGGATAAAACCGGAACCTTGACCGAAGGAAAACCAAAGTTGATTGCCGTTGTTCCGGCGATGGGTTTGGCAGAGGCGGATGTTTTGCGGATTGCGGCATCCCTGGAAAAAGGAAGCGAACATCCTTTGGCCGCGGCCATCGTAAAGGGCGGGGAAGAGAAAAAGATTGAGTTTGCCAAGGTTGAGAATTTCACCTCCATCACGGGTAAGGGTGTCCGAGGACGAGTAGACGGGAAGGACGCGGCGCTAGGGAACCAAGCCTTGATGACGGATTTGAAAGTGGATATTTCCGCCATTGTCGCCCAATCGGAAGCGATGAGGGCTGAGGGCCAGACGGTGATGTTCTTGGCCCTAGACGGAAAGGTGGCGGGTTTTTTGGAAGTAGCCGATCCCATTAAGGAAAGCACACCGGAGGCCATCCGGGCGCTCCATGCCGAAGGAATCAAAATTGTCATGCTGACCGGGGACAGCGAAACAACCGCGCGGGCGGTCGCCAAGACGCTTGGACTCGATGAAGTTGTGGCGGGGGTGCTTCCGGATCAGAAGGCGGAAAAAGTTAAAAAACTTCAGGCCGAGGGAAAGTTCGTGGCCATGGCGGGAGACGGCATCAACGACGCCCCGGCTTTAGCCCTGGCCCAGGTGGGTATCGCCATGGGGACAGGGACGGACGTGGCGATGGAAAGCGCCGGAGTGACCCTGGTCAAGGGGGATCTGAGGGGCATTGTGAAAGCACGGGCCTTGAGTCGACGTACCATGGCCAACATCAAACAAAACCTTTTCTTCGCCTTTTTCTACAACGCAATCGGAGTACCTGTCGCGGCGGGTGTCCTTTTCCCTTTCTTCGGACTTTTGTTGAATCCGATCATTGCGGCGGCGGCCATGAGTTTCAGCTCCTTGTCGGTGGTGATGAATGCCTTGCGTCTTCGAAAGGCAAAAATTTAACTTAGATGATTCTTTACCCATTCATGTGGAACCAAACCATAAAAGGAGGCGGCGAATGTCATTCAAAGCGATCCTTGGAATAGTGGGCTGTTGCTTATTTTTGGGGGCCGCCTCGAAGAGTTCGGCACAGATGGGTGGTCCGGTATCCGTTACATTGGGACAAGAAAGGGATAAATACAACATTGACGGGGAGTTCACCTCCCCAGTTTCCCCCAAAACCGCTTGGGATGTACTCACCGATTACGCCAATCTCTCGAAATTCGTTTCGAGCATTCACAGCCATATCCGGGGAAAAAACGGGAAGGATTTTTTGGTCCACCAAGTCGCGGGAGGCGGGTTCCTGTTTATTACGGTTTCGGTGGAAGTGCTTTTGGAAGTCCATGAGAAGCCCTTTACTTCCATCCGCATGAAGGATGTCAGCGGCAAGGACTTCAAAAGTTACAGCGGGGTTTGGGGCATCCATCCTGCTCCAGGTGGCGTGCATGTGACCTATAAATTGAAGATCGAAAGGAACGAAAAAACGCCGGGTTTTATTAATGGGGACCTTCTTCGGAATACAACCAAGGACCTATTGAGCCAAGTGCGTAAGGAAATGGAACGTCGGGAAACTAAGAAAGCTGAAATGAACCAGGAAACCCCTGTAAATCATGCTATTAAAAAATAGGTCTTCAATGACGCAGATCATAATCCGTTCGACCCGGGAGTAGTAACCTTAAGTTGTAAAAGGAAAAAGACCCTTCACTTGTGGTTTCGGGGAGCAGAGGAAGTTGAATATGAAAAAGACACTCTCAATCATAAGCCGTATTTCTTTCGTCGCCTTTTGGGTCGTCGCTTTTCTCCCCTCGGTCAGTTGCGGCAGTCCTATGCCGTTGAACATGACCGCCAACGTTCAAAAATCGTCCTGTTGCAAGCCCAATCAATGTTGCGGGCACCATTGCAACATGGCCTCCTTTTCTTTGATGAAGGATTCGGCCGCAATCCAAGTTTCGGCGAAAAAATTCAGGCCTTTGAGTTTTACCTTTCCAATAAGCCACCCCACAAATCACAGGGAACAGATTCAATCGCCATTAATGGTTTTCAATCATGATTTTTCCAGCGTTTCCCCACCTGGCTTTTCTGCCGTCCTTCGGATTTGACAATTTCTAACTAAATAGCGGTCCGGTCTCATGGAATCGCCGGCTGCGGGCTTCCGTCTTTGTCGAAGATGAAAGCCTGAAACACTGGTTCCATATTCCCAAAACCGGCTTTTTAAAAGCCAATTCACCTTAAATTATTTCAAATACATGGAGGATGTCATGAAAACTTTAACTTTCGCAATCGCTTTGGTTTTGACCCTTGGAACTACCGCTCTCAGCTTCGCTGGAAATAACCCGGCATTGACCTATCCGACGGGAGGATTTTCCAAGGTTGGAGCCATCGTTTCCAATCCGGGTAAAGTTGGGGCGCTTGCCTATAAATATCCATCGGGTATTGTCGTGGCCTCGGCGGGGAATGATATTTGCCCAGTGATGAAACATCGCATCACTTCCAAACACAATGCCACTATCGCTTTGTCCAATGGCAAATACATGAGTGTTTGCTGCTCCCCTTGCAAAAATAATGTCGAGAAGGATTTGGGGAAGTTTCAAACCTTTATGTACTAATAGGTTTGTATCAGGTTTAAATTAGATGGATATTAAAAGGAGCGCCTCATTTGGTGCTCCTTTTTTTATTCCGTAAATTTTGACATTTCCCTTGGTTCGGCTACCTTCGGTGATCCTCGGAACACCCCCTTCGCCAGAGGCTAGAGGATCATTTTACCTTCTCATTACTTCGGCCCGGATGGATCGTTTTATCTTTAGGCGAGGTTTCATACCTTACTCCCGTATTCGAATATCTATTCAATTTTCCCTGAAAATACGAATAATCCAAATTTGCCGACTACATGGAACTTGACCCGCCTCCAGAATCAGGGTTATATCTGAAGTATACCCCTGTATACCTACATCCCTAAACTGGAGAATTTGCATGAAAACCCGCGCCCACTACCTCGGTTCCCTCGAAGAGTATCAAAACGTCCTTCTGACCCTGGTATTGCCCCCGGTTCAATGCGGAGCTCCCGGCCCGCCGGAGTCCTACCGGGAGAAGCGCATCCAGTTAAGCGACTTGGTGGACCATCCTTACGCTTCTTACCTCTGGATCGCTTCCGGGGATTCCATGACGGGAGCTGGTATCCATTCGGGGGATTTCCTCTTGGTGGACAAGTCCCTACTTCCAAAACCCGACGATATCGTCATCGCGGCTCTCAATGGAGAGCCCATCGTTAAACGACTCAGTTTCCAGGATAAGAAAGTTNNCTTAGTGGACTGCAATAATTTCTTCGTTTCCTGTGAGAGGGCTTTTAGTCCACGGCTTCATAAGAGGCCGGTCGTTGTGCTTTCCAACAACGACGGCCTGGTGATTGCCCGCTCGAACGAGGCCAAGGCATTGGGCTTCCAGATGGGTGACGCCCCGTTTTTGATGCGGGATTTGATAAAAGATAACAACGTCGTTGTCATGTCTTCCAATTACCCCCTTTATTTCGATATGTGCGACCGGGTAAGGGAAGTGTTATCCCTCTTTACCCCCCGGCTTGAGAAATACTCCATCGACGAATGTTTCCTCGACCTGTCAAGTATCCCGAATGAGGAATTGGACGGGTATGGGCGGCGGATCAAGGAGATGGTGGAAAGGTGCACCGAAATCCCGGTGTCGGTGGGTATCGCGGCCACAAAATGTTTGGGTAAGGTCGGCAACAAAATCGCCAAGAAGTCGGTCAAGGCCAAGGGGGTTTTGAACCTTTTTAAATCCCCTTACCTTGAAAAGGCTTTGGCCCAAACCGACGTTGGCGATCTTTGGTTTGTAGGGCCTTCTTACGAACGAATGCTCAAGGAGAACGGCATCAACAACGCCTTGGAATTCAGGGACGCCCCGGAACATTGGGTGAGGTCGAAAATGACCGTGGTGGGAGCCAGGATTCAATCGGAGTTGAAGGGGGTATCCTGCCTGCCCTTGGAACTGGTACCCCCGGCCAAGAAGATGGTGGGGACGGCCCAAGGCTTCGGGGTCTTGATCGAATCCTTGGAGGAGTTACGGGAGGCCGCGGCGACTAGGGCCTCGGAGGAGGCCTTGAAGCTCCGAAAGGAGAAACAATGCGTAAAGGAATTAACCATCTGGATTCAGACCAATCCTTTCGGCCATGACCCCCAATTTGGGGACGCCCACACGGTGGTTTTTCCGGTGGCCACCAACGACACTTCGACCCTGATCCGGTATGTGGTGGCCGTGGTGGAGGGGCTTTATAAGCCGGGGTACAGGTACAAGAGGATAGGCTTGAACGCCGGGAAGCTTGAGCCGGAGGACTCCGTCCAGGGGCATTTGTTCGTGGCCCAGGACGATAGGAGGCCGGTCTTGATGAAGGTCATCGACCAACTCAACGAGGTCAAGGGAGCCGGCACGATTAGGATGGCGGCGGTGGGGATCAACCAAAGGTGGCTGACGAAATTCGAGAAACAGTCACCGCACTACACGACGAGGCTCCGGGACCTGCCCATTGCGAGGGTCCCTTAAGGGGGTTTGCTGGCATGTCCGGGGGGTCTTGGAAATGTCCTACAGTAGGACATGAAAAAGTGGGTTTATG
>PLZG01000011.1 GCA_003152075.1 candidate division FCPU426 bacterium | reverse complement strand
AAGGAATTACAGAAGGTTGTCACCTTCCGGGTGAAACCGAGCCAGTGGAAATATTGGAACGAGAAAGCCAAGGAGCTTGGGGTTAAGGATTTTTCCGCTTTTGTTCGGGGGGCGATTAATTCCGCCGTGTTTACCAGCATGAGGGCCAAGGACTCGAAATGGCAGGAGTTCGTTGAGGCCATGCAACCAACAGCCAAGAAAATTTTAGGGCATGGGTTTTATGACGGTGGGGCGAAGGATATGGAATCCACCGGAACCTATTACAAGACGTTTCCCGCCGTGGAAACCATTTCCCGGTTGAAGAAAAAACACCATATCTCATAAAGCGGGGCAGGTCAGAGCATGAGACCAAATCAAAAACCTATGTTTAAGCCCATGAGGGATAACAAGGGTGAGGTTGTCCGGTTCCGAGTTGACCTCATGCGGAAGAAAGCCTGGGTCGAGGCCATGGAAGCCTTGGGGGTGAAGGATTTTTCATCTTATGCGCGGCAAGCCATTGACGGGGCCATTGACCTGGACTTTCGGGCCAAGGATCCTAAATGGCAAGAGTTTTTGAAGGCCGTAAAAGTTATTTCCATCAAAATTTTGGGTTACCAGTTAATTGATAATCCTTCCTTGCGGAACCAGAATTTGACCGAAACCGAAAATATTTTGTTCAAGAGGGGCCAGGAGTTGGCCCGCACCAGGGGAATAACCCACACCAAGGAACTGCCTGCCCCTGAAAAAAAGACCATACGGTTTTCAGGGAAGCGCCCGGTTGTCATTCGTCATGCCCATACGGCAAGGGCCTAAGATGAAAAGAAAACCTATGAAGCACATGGGTGTAAGGCTCATCAAACCTAACCAGAAGACCCACGAGAAAATCCTGCGGAAGATGAGGGCGACTGACCCAAAGACCCTGCTTTCCGACAAAGAAGTCCGGCCCGAAGCCCATCGTGGCGGATAATCTGAAGGGCCACAAGGCGGTTATTAAGTCCAACTGGAGGCATATTATAAAAGCCTTTGCCGAGGAGCTGGCTGGTTGCAGGATTTCCTATCCGGTTAATTTATCTAAACAAACAGGGTTAAAAAACAATCCTTAACAATCCCTTTTGCCTTCGGCCTCCAGCCACCGGGGAGGGTTCCCTCCCCGGACCCCTCCCCGCGGCCGTATTGTTTTAAAGTGGGGATCGGCCGCGGTTGGACCCGGCCCGGCGCAGGGATGAAAGTTTTTCGGTCGCAGTTTTGCTCCCTCGAACTTTCCTATTGCCGGCCCGGACTTGAAGGCATTTATCGGAAAGGGATTTTCCCTTCCCGAACTCTTCCCTTAAAGGCGATCGGTTACAAGCCTTAGGGCTTGTAAGGTTAATTTCCCCCTGGCCCACCCACCACCAGCCCCATGGGGCTTCCCCCACCATTGGCAGTTCCCTTCCCCAACGCAAATAATTGTTGGGATCAGGGAAACTACCAATGTCCGCCCTTGAAAAGGCGAACCCAATTACATACACCTATTACATCCAGCTTTAAAATTTAAGGGGGGTTTTATGCAAGCTTTCGGTTATCTGCAACATGACTTTGTTTATTACGAACCTACAAAAGTTAAAACAGCATTCGTTACGGGCTTCCGGGTGGACCACCAGGGGGATTGGACCAAGTACGCCCTTCTGAGGGACACGTCACTACCGGAAGGACAAAAGGATTTTGAGATTCCCGGGGAGCATTGTTCCTTGGCCACCAAAGGGCCTAATTGGGAATTGAAGGACCTGGAAAAACACTTAACCGATTGAAGGGGGAACGTACCCAGAAGCCAGAGGCTTCTGGGTACTGGGCCTTCCCCCTGGCCCGGGCTTCCCCGCATTGCTAATCGCCTTTTGCGATTAGCACAACCTAAACAATGGGGTCGTCTTGTGGACGACGCCAAGGTGAAAGCGCGGGGCGATCCCGGGCACACCCCTATCCCCGCGGGCTCCCGCCCCCGGACACCTGGTCAAAAGGGAAGTTCCCCTTTTGCATTTCCCGCCTAGGTCTCGTTGATTCCCCAAACTTATCCCGTTGAACTTCCTTCCCGTTTTCCAACGGGGCCCCACCAAGCGGAAAGATCACTCAACCAGGTCTTTGTATTTTTTCCCTCCGGGGGAAGGTGAAAGACTTGTTTGGTGATTTTCCGATTGGCACTCCCCGATGGCGCCGGCACGCCCGGGTGAACCAAAAATTCCACCCTGGCACGCCGTCGATAAACGGGAAGGGCCTTTGAGTCCTCATGGCGGATTCAAAAAAGTGGAATATTCGGCGTGACATAAAACAACCGCCTCCGTTCCACTTTTTTGAATGCCGACGGCCGGAAGCGATTGCTTCCTCCCGCCCTTCGGGTCCAGGACCTTAAATCCAATCGGACAAAAGCCGCCCGGCTTTTATCGTTTCATTCGATCGTTTCCATTCTCCGGGTATCAATTTGGCTTTATGAGGCCGGCCGCCGCAAAGGTCGCGTGAGCCGGCAGGATCCAGGATCCCCATTTATTGGGGCTTAGCCACCCCAAACCCCCGCCCATACCCCTCCGGATGAATTCCTTTTGAAAATTTGGTCCTTAAAGTTGCGCCGGCTGACAGGGCACCGCCCACGCCAATTGAAAACCGCAATTGTCATGGTCGGCTAAAGGCCGGCGCTCCTGTCGGGTTGAACCAAATTTTCAACGCAGAATTTTTTTTAATTCCCTGCCCCCCCGCCGAGACGTTTGTGCCGGCGGGGGGCCAGGGAATTAAAAAGCCCGGCCAAAAAGAACCGCAGGAAAAAAAGGAGGCCAGTCATGGCAAAAACAGAAAAAGCAGTAGTGAAGACGGTTTTGAAAATCGAGATTTTAGAAATGAAGAAAGGGGAAAAACTGCCCACCTTGGCGACGTTCAAGGCCAGGTTATCCGTGGGCGACGAACCGATCATCACCCTTCCGGGTTTGAGGCTCGTTGAAAACGAGGGTGTCCAATTCGTGGCCCCCCAGGATCATTACCACTTCAAGATCAAGGCCGGTAAGGACAAGGGCAAGACAAAGTACGTCCATTGCTACTACCCCTACCAAAACACGATGGACGCGATCCTGCCCTTCGCCTTGGCGGAATTTTCCAACTTGTCCGTCATCAAGGAAGGGGATTCGGAGAAAGACCAAAAGGAAAGCTAATCTCCGAGGCCGTGCCGGGGGGCCCAAACCCCGGCTTTCATAAGGAGGCGGACCATGAAAGTTTACATTCTTAAAAACAGGACAACCGGAAAAATTTCCAACGTCCTTGCTGGGTGCCGGACGGACGCAAAAACTTTTGTAGTTAAGGAAAAAGGTTGGGCCCAGGAGGACGTGACCTTGAAGGCTGAAAGGGAAATTGTCGCGCCAATGGAAATTGGAGGTGACCCCTATGAAGCCTTTTAAAGTCCCGGTTTACCGGATTCAACTATTGAAAACCGCTGACTTCACCATTAACCGGCCTTCTTTGGATTCGGAAATCGACCTTTGCCGTTTCCTGGCCGAGTACCTGGAAGGGGTGGACCGGGAGCACCTGGTAGCAGTTGCGGTTGACGCGCGGTTCCGGGTGATCGGGGTAAACACGGTAGCGATCGGGAGCTTACGCCATGTTAGTTACGGAATGGCCGATCTCTTCAAAATGGCGATCCTTCTTAACGCCTCGGGTCTCACGGTCGGGAATAACCATCCTTCCGGTGATCCGAGCCCTACCCAGGACGACCTGGACCAGTTCCGGAAGTTCAGGGAGGCGGGCCGGTTGCTTGGCATCACGGTCCACGACTCCCTCGTCATTGGTGAAAAGAAGGGTTACAGCATTTTCAAAAATTGCATGATCGATTTTTCATAACAGAAAGGAAAAAACAATGGACAAGAATTTTCAGGACGACTTGCCGAAGGAATTAACCATGAGCGCTTTCCGCAACACCAGCCACTTCTCCGACCAAAGGGGCCAGCGGGCGCTGGAGGACTACAGCCAAGGGCTCCAACACCTTTACGACGAGCTGGCCAAATTCGCCAACACCGAGGAAAAGAAGGCGCTCCTGGACCAAGAGTTCACCCGCTTTCGGAACAAGTACCGCGAGTTTTACATCGATTGGCTCCAAGCCGAGTCTAGGTGCGCCTCCTGGTTTGTCACCGGCCCGGCCAACTTTCCTGTGGAACGCATGAAGAAGAAGAGGACCTGGGCGGAGAACAAATGGGCCCGGATGATGGACTTCCGCAAAAGGGCCATCAACGCCATCGAGAAAACACTCCGTCCGGAATTGCGGCCCATCATGGCCGGGGACTCCAACGCGGTGGAACGGCTTAAAGAAAAATTAGCCGAAGCGGAGGCCTTTCATGACCTCGCAAAAAAAATCAATTTGGCGATCCGGCAAAACCAAAAGGAAGGCCGGGAAGCACAGAAAGCCGCCCTCGTTGCCTTGGGTTTGTCTGAGCTTCAAGCCGCTGAATACCTGACGCCCAATGTTTTCGACCTAATGGGTGTCCCCAAATACTCTTTGAGCAACAACAACGCCAATATCCGAAGGATGAAAGGCCGTCTCATGGTCATTCAACGGGATCAGGCAAAGGCCCCGACGGAGGCCTTGGGCACGAACGCGCGGTTTGAGGATTCACCTTCCGAGAACCGGGTAAAAATCTTCTTCCCAGGAAAACCGTCCGAGGAAATCCGGGCCCGTCTTAAGTCGAAAGGCTTTCGGTGGACGCCTTCAAAGGGTTGCTGGCAGGCCTACCGTCACGCCTGGACCGTGGCCACCGCCAAGGAAATCGCCGGTGTTGCTGAAAATGCAAGCTGACACCAGCTCGGCCCGGCGCCGGCATTGCCGGCCTGGATGGAAGCCCAGGGCCGCCGCCACCGCGGCCCCGGGTTTCCCCCTTGCCGGTCCTCGTTTGACGGGATTAAACGGGGAAGGGAAAAACCCCTCCCCTCGACCTCACCCAAGCCAATCAGTAAAAAGCCTGCGGCTTTTTCCATTCCCCCAGCTCGTGAGTTGGGCTCTGGAGTTCCTCCGAGTGGTTACGCCGGCCGCCGCCAAGGGCGCGTGTGCCGGCGGGATCCCGAATCCATTTTAGTTGGGGCCTGGCCACCCCAAGCCCCCGCCCGGAAGTCTCCGGATGGATTCCTTTTGAAAATTTGGTTCTGTAAAGGTGCGCCGACTGCGTGGCACCGCCCACGCCAATCGAAAAGCGTGATTGTCATGGGCGGCTGAAGGCCGGCGCTCCTGTCGGTTTGAACCAAATTTTCAAGGCGAAATCTTTTTTAAGCTCCCTGCCCCCGCCGAAGGCCTTGTGCCGGCGGGGGCAGGGAGCTTTAAAACCCCCGGAAAAAACCCGGCAAAAATTTAAGGAGGCATCAAATGTCAGCGAACGTAGAAACAATGATGTACACAGGCACGGAACCTTGGCACGGCTTGGGGGTTTATGTCGGCGATAAGAACATAAACAGCCGGGAAGCCATCACCGCCGCCGGGCTTAATTGGGGAGTCGAAAAAAGACGCTCCTATTTCCAAGCGAAGGACGGCCAATTTCGCAAGGGGGACGGGTTCGACATAGTCCGGACGGACAAGGAAAAATCCCTGGGCCACGTGGGGGACGTTTATACCCCGGTCCAAAACCTTGAAGCCTTTGAATTCATGGACGCCGTAATCGGCCAAGGGCGGGCTGTTTACCACACCGCCGGGAGCTTGGGGGAAGGGCGGAAAATTTGGATCCTCGTGGACATGCGGGAAGAGGCTGAGATTGTTAACGGCGACCCCGTGCGGAATTTCGTCCTTCTCTCCAATGGACACGATGGCCGTTCCATGCTGGACATTGGGCTTACCACCGTCCGGGTCGTCTGTCAGAACACCTTGAACCTTGCCTTATCCACCCGGGAAAAGAGCCAGTTCTTTTCCTTCCGGCACACCCGGGGAATCCATGGAAAAACCATCCAGGTTCAAGACGCCTTGAAAGCCGTTTCGGCGAAGTTCTCCAATTTCGTGGAGGACGGGAAAAAGCTTGCCGCCCGGCAAATCACCCGCAAGGAGCTGGACGAGTTCCTTATCAAGCTTGAACTCGAAAGGGCCAACGACCGGGAGCAGGTGAACGCCGCGAAGGTATCGGAATTCAAGCGCACTGATAAATACCGGCAGATGCTTTGGGCTTTCGAGAATTCCCCCGGAAATATCCGCTCGAAAGCCGAGGGAACCCTTTGGGCGGCAGTCAATGGAGTTACCTACTACATCGACCACCAAGCCCCAAGTCGTAAGACCGATAACTTCACTACCACCCAACAAGCCCGGCTCAATTCGGCTTGGTTTAACGGCGGGGTCGTGAAGAAAAACCGGGCCTTTGAGCTTGCGCTCCAAATGGCCGGAAAGGTTTAAAGCAAAGCCCCCGCAAGGGGGCTTAATGCGGCCCGCGTTCTTGCGGACGGTCCCAAGCCCGTGAAAACGCAGAGGGTGAAAAGAGGGAAAAAAATGTATTACGTCTTGGAAGTATCAAAAACGACGACCGCTTACGGTTTTAAGGTGGCGAATGTTCAGAGCATTCCTTCAAACGCCGGGCTTGTGACCGGACCATTTCCCAGGGCGCAAGCCGCCGAAAGATTGATCCGGCTCCAGTCATGCGGATGGACTACCAAATGGGAAACGCCACCGGAGCCCCTTATTAAGTGCAAGGGTTGCGGAAAGACCATCGAGGAACCGAATCGGGAAGAGGAATTTTTAAGGCAATGCAACGATTGCACCGCAAAGGAAGAGGAGGAAAACCCATGAAAATTTCAGATGCCATTCGGACGGGAAGCAAAAATTCCCGCCATGTTTCCCAGGATTATTTTTGGAGGGAAGGCGGGCAGGTTGGGGCTTGCGCCCTTGGCGCGGCCTTTTTGGCGGTAGCAAGCCCCATGAACCGGGAAAGAGCTTTGAAGCTGACCGAAAATCCCGAAACCGTTGAGAACCCCGGAACCCGGAAGATGCAGGCTTTCGACCTGGCCGACACCGTTTTGGACGAGGCATGGGGTTGGGAATTGGAGGATTTCCCCATCACGATCAAAACAAAGGAAGGACCGTTTGAAACCTTCAATCTAAAACAAGCGATCATTTACCTAAACGACGACCTGGACTGGACCAGGGAGAGGATTGCCGACTTCCTGGAAAGGCAGGGGCTTTGATGAAAACAAAAACTTTAAACATGGAGCCGTTCCGGGTATTCGGACGCATTGAACCCACCCGGGAAAGCGGGCTTCAAAAATATACAAAGCGCAAGCTCGTGGACACGGTTATTTATCACGACAAGAAAGGGAAAAGACTTTTCTGCATTAGTCCCCTGAAAAGACTTCCTTGGAACACGAAAAGGGTAATGGTCAATTGTTTCAAAAGACCCTTTTCCTGGATAGGAGGGTGACCCATGGCCTACGCGCGGATTAAGTTTAAAAGCGGCAGGGAAATCCACATGGGTTTTGACGAGAGTATCGGGCTTTTCAACTTTTGGATTTACC
>PLZG01000030.1 GCA_003152075.1 candidate division FCPU426 bacterium | reverse complement strand
TTGAATCTTTATGTGGCGTCGACGGGCACTAATTCGGTGGTGGAATATAAAGCCCAAGGGGCGGCAGATTCACTGTTTATACTCGACCATCCTTGTGGCATGTCGACAGGATTTAACCCGCAGGGAGTAGCGGTGGATTCGCAAGCAAACATTTACGCCGGGTCGCCCACGTTGCCCTACCAGATCGCCCAAATCGCCCCCTGCGGCACGGGCGGCGGATCGTCCAAGGCGCCCCTGAAAGTCTCAGCCCTCAACCTGGAAGGGGGAGCTACTAAAACCCCAACACCCAGCTTTACACCGACTTCCGCGTCAACCATAACCGTTACGCCAACGCCTACTCCAAGATTTTCCGGTTTGGCCCAAGCGGCACCAAATATTTCCCGGAATGGGGAACCGATTAAATTTCTCACCAAACTTGAACGACCTGCCCAAATCAACTTGGCTCTCTTTACCCTGACGGGTGAGCAAGTTTATCAGTCCTCTTTTCAAGGTAGCGTGGGCCTGAACAGTTTACTGTGGCAGCTCCAAAACCAGGGTGGATCAGCGGTCGCGAGCGGAATTTATATTTATGTGGTTCGGACCGATACCGCCCAACAAATCGGGAAAATCGCTGTCTTTCACTAAAATTTAGCCTTATTGCCTTCGCAAAATACCTTTGTTTGATTTTTCCTCTCTAGCTGGGTGCGTTTTTTGGTATCTTTTCCTCGGTTAATTCAAAGCGAGGAATTTATGGCCGATAAAACGGGTTGGGTCGAGAAAAGGCAGTTTGAGCGTATCGTCGCCACATTGAAAGTCGATTATCGCCTAGTGGATTCCAAGGACTCCAAGAAGATATTGGAACATACCCATTACAAACTTACCAAGGCCGAGCATCTGCCGGAACTTTCCAAGAAATCCCCGCTCTATCACGCAGTGACTAAAGATATTTCCATGGGTGGCTTGTCCCTTCTTGGTCCCAATCCTTTTGAAATGGGCGGGTTGGTTGAAATTGGCCTGCATCTTCCGAAATACAAAACAACCCTTAAGTTTTTAGCAAAAGTGGTTCGAACCGAATCCTTTGTCGAGATGGGGAGAACGATCCATCGGGCGGGGGTCCAAACACTGGCCATTCACCAGGGAGACCTGGACCTGATCGAAAATTTTTTAAAAAAGCTGAAATCCTGACCTTCCCTAAATAAAAAAGGCCCCGTGATTTTTCACGGAGCCTTTTGATTTAAATGGTTAAAATTACTGCCAAGCCGCCAGGATGCCCCCCATTAAGGCCAGGCCCACCAGGTGGTGGCTCACATTGATGGCGTAGAGGGTCCAGGACCGTTTCTCCCAGAGGACGGTGTTCAGGACACTCGTCGCGATGAAGCCCAGCCAAATGTAGAATCCCGTAATCGCCCCCCCGACGAAACCGGTTTGATGCATGAAAGGCGCGGCGAACTGGATCACGCTGTTCAAAACCCAGGCGGTCACCAGCAAGGCTAGGAAATTCCCCAACATGGGCTTCCACATCCCCTTCATCATGTTTTTCCGCTCTTTCTTGCTGGGTTCCTTGAACCCCATCTCCTTCATCCAGGTCTTCATGAAAAGAAGCGGCGAATGCCATGCCCAGCCCAGGAAAAAACAGACTAAGGCCGAAACGAAAATCGCCACCCAATTGATATGAATGTCCATCTCCACCTCCTCAAAGGTTTACAACTGGGACTATTTTAACGGGGCCATGTAAAAAGGGGATTAACTATTGTGGTTTTATTGGCAAGGGTTAGACTAAAAACCGAGGTTTAGTAAAGGCTTCCGGGGAGCCTTTCGGCCAGGAGATGGTAATTCTTTTCCTGGATGGCTTTTTCCATTTTTTCCCGGTTGACCGCGTAGACCGAGTCATTTCTCTCAACGTTTTTAAGGGTGTAGCCCGCTTGGAAATATACCGTCGAAAGAATAAAGACCCATCCCAAAATTCTCCAAATGGGCTTGGACCTCAAGCTGTCCCAGCAATAAAGCGAGTAAAGCATGATGGTTGGGAAAAGAAGCCATATCCGAAAGGAAGCGGCCATGTTCGGTGTAAAGAAAAATGAGCCGTAAATGACAAGGAAGGCCCCTGCCCCCAAAAATTTCACGGCTTTCCAGTCCGCCCTCGCTGATTGGGATTTAACCCAAAGATAAATCATGGCAAAGGGTTGAAGTAGACCCGCCCCCCACAGAAATAAACCCGGTAGGAAAAGCCAGGAAGACTCCAGGAAATAACCAAAGCGTTCATGGGTGCCTGATCCCACGAACCGGGGCATCTCAAAACTGGCCAAGGAAAGAAAGCGGGCTAGGGTTCCCACAATATCCAGAACATTGATCCAATTAAGGCCTGAGGCGAAACCATGCACATCCCCACCGGTGCGAAAACCATAAGTGAAAAAAGTTGGAACTAAAAGGGAAAGGGGGGCCAAGGACCCTAGAAAGCCGAAAGGGAGGGCGGTTTTCCACCCCCCTTCCCGAAGTTGCAAAAAAAGTGAAAAGAAAAGAAAGGGTGTGAAAGCCACCCAAGACATATGGAGCTGCATCACCCAGAAAAAACCGAATCCCATCATGACGTTGGCAAGCTTTAATCCAATGACTCCCAGGCGCAACGAGGGGACGGTCTCAAAAAAACCCAGGAAGAAAAGAACACTGCCTAAGCAAGCGTAAGAAAGGCTGATGACCTGGGTGGAATAATGGGTGTCCCAGGGGGCCAGGTAAATCCAAGTAAAAATAAACCAAGGGGAATAACCCGGAAGACGCTTGCAGCAATACCAGGCGAAAAGGGTTAGCGCCAAAAAGGTGAGGAGATTCACGAAAAGATAGGGGGACAGGGTCGTGGGCCAAAGTTCCAGGGATAGGGCGATCAACACGCCTTCCATGGCCCCGGGAATTTGAGTGTGAAACGCAGTCTCCGGACCCTGGACATTGGGCCCGAAATAGGGCCAGGTATGGGTGGTGTAAGCCTTCAAACCAATGGTATAGGTTTGGACGTAATCATCATTGGCGGTCACGGCGGGGCAATAAAGTCCGTAGATAAAACGAAAAAGAAAAAAGAAAATCAGGAAGGCCGCTAAAGTCAAGCGGCGGAAGGCCGGGCTGCCTTCCGCAAATGAATAACCGCTCACAACAGTCTCCTCGGCCTGTGCCGTCGTGATTACTTCAAGGCCTTCATCGTCTCTTTGATAAGGTCAGCCGATTTTTTTACCATGGCCATTTCCTCGTCGTTCAAGGGAACCTCAATAATCTGTTCCAAACCCTTACGGCTCAGCTTGGAATAAACACCAAAGTACATATCCTTCAAGCCATATTCGCCATCTAAGAAACAGGAACTAGGAACGACCAGCTTGGAATCCTTCACTATAGCCTCAACCATGGAGCCAGCCGCGGCACCAGGGGCCAACCAGGCTGAAACGCCCAAAAGGTTCACCAGTTCGCCGCCGCCCTTGCGGGTGCGGTCCACGATGGCCGTAACCTGCTCAGCCTTCAGGATGTTGGTAATGGGGATACCCGCGATATTGCAGTACCGGACC
Organism: candidate division FCPU426 bacterium; assembly: GCA_003152075.1. Classification (GTDB taxonomy): domain Bacteria; phylum Oederibacteriota; class Muellerivitia; order Muellerivitales; family Muellerivitaceae; genus PALSA-1180. The sequence goes on along the minus strand of PLZG01000030.1, from coordinate 51,781 downwards.
AGGGGAACCATCTCGTCCCCGTGGCCTCCGATCACCGAGGCGGTCACGTTTTGAACCGCCACGTCGGCGGCTTGGGCCAGGAAAGCCCTCATACGGGCCGAATCCAGCACCCCAGCCTGGCCAATGACGCGGTGTTTCGGCAATCCGGAAGACTTGTAAGCCACGTAACACATGGTATCAAGCGGGTTGGTGACGACGATGAGGATTACGTTGGGGGACGTGGCCACGATTTTCTTGGTCACGTCGGCCACGATACCCTGGTTGATGGCCACCAGGTCTTCCCGGCTCATGCCGGGCTTGCGGGGAACCCCCGCGGTGATGACGCAAACATCCGAATTGGCCGTGTCAGCGTAATCGGTTGTGCCCACCAGATGGGAGTTATAACCCGAGATGGGTCCGACTTGGAGCATGTCCAGCGCTTTTCCCTTGGGCATGTCCTTGGTGGCGGGGATATCCAGAAGGACAATATCTCCCAGGTCCCTTTCGGCCATCCATGAGGCGCAAGAAGCGCCAACGTTTCCTGCTCCGACTACGGTGATTTTTGGACGATGACTGGACATAACGCCTCCTGAATAACGATAAGTGGAATGGGAAGCCAGAAAAACAGGGGGTAGTCTACTCAAAGCCCCAAAAGATGTCTATGTGACGCATCATAAATGAACCGTTGACTTATCCAAATGGCCCCGGTAGTTTGTGCCTATCACGGCGGGAGAAGCCCATGAGCGACGGAAAAAAACAAAAAGGTTTTACACTTTGGTTTACGGGTCTTTCTGGTTCGGGTAAATCCACTATTTCCGAAAGGGTAGCCCTGAGGCTCCAACGTAAGGGCTTGCAAGTGGAAGTCCTAGATGGTGATATCGTTCGAACCCACCTTTCCAAGGGACTTGGATTCACACGCGAAGACCGTGACGAGAATATCAAGCGGGTGGGATTCGTTTGCCAACTTTTGACCCGTCACGGCGTGATCTCCATTGCCTCGGTTATTTCTCCCTATCGCGAAGCCCGGGATCATAACCGCAAACTTATCGGAAATTTCGTTGAAGTTTACACCCGTTGCCCCATTGAAGTTTGCGCAAAGAGGGACATAAAAGGGCTTTACCAAAAGGCGGCCGCGGGCGAGATCAAGGGATTTACGGGCGTGGATGACCCTTATGAGCCGCCCTTGAACGCCGAAGTTGTTTGCCACACCGACACCGAATCGGTGGAGGAAAGCGTTGAATTAGTCATCAAAAAGCTCGAAGAGCTAGGGTTTATTTCTTAAGTGCCGTCTTTTCCACAATCTTCCCGTTCCTTTTCCTTAACCTCCCGGATGGCCGCCAGTTTTTTATTTCTGGTCACCGCCATTCTTTTTTGGGATTTTCTCTCGCCCGGAACTAACCTCATCCTGTCCAAAACGGGGCAGGATATGACCGCGGATTTCATCGGATGGCGGCAATTCGCTTTTGAGGAATTGAAAAAGGGACACCTAGCCCTTTGGTATCCCCAACTACTTTGCGGAGCGCCTTTTTTTGGGGATTTTCAATCGGCTCTCCTCTACCCCCCCAATTGGCTCTATATGGTTTTCTCGCTCCCTTTCGCCATCAACTTGGGGATCGCCCTTCATGTGTTTCTCATGGGTTGTTTTACCTATCTTTGGATTGTTCAAAGGGGTTCCCAACCGGTTTCCGCCCTGATGACGGCTTTTATGACTATGTTCGGGGGGTCCTATTTTTTACAAATCGTTCCGGGTCATTTGCCGAATCTTTGTAGCATCGTTTGGATCCCCTTGATTTTTCTCGCGGTGGATGGTTATCGGGAAAACCGAAAGCCATCTTGGATTCTTCTGGGCATGCTCGCTTTCTCAATGCAAATCCTCTCGGGCCATGTCCAATTTGTCTATTACACGGTTATGGTTGAGGGACTTTATGTCCTGTTAACACTCCCCAAAACCGAAAAGAAAATCCAGTTCCTTATGGGACTTTTACTGATGGGTGTGGGTTCGGGACTATTAACCTCGGTCCAGCTTTTCGCCGGGTTTGACGCCGCGGGGGAGAGCCTCCGCGGGCAACGCCTACCCTTGGGTATCGTGGATATCGCGGACATGACGCCGGAACGCCTTTGGTGCCTGTTGGTGCCGAATTTTTTTGGGGGTTGGGATAATTATTGGGGAGGGGGGTTTTATTCGGAAGGGGACTGTTTTGTCAGCCTGACCGCTTTTATTTTGGCTTTGTTCGCGTTCAAGGTATCCTCCCACCCGCAGAAGAAAATTTTAGGTGGAATCATTTTATTTTTAATTCTCTTGGCAGTCGGCACGAGAACCCCGCTTTTCGTTTTGTTTTATAAATATTTCCCCCTGTTTGGCCAGTTTCGGGGCGTGAGCAAGCTCGATATCTTTATCACCCTTTACTTGGCCGCCCTAGCGGCCATGGGGATGGATGAGGTCCTCAAAAATCCGAAGATATTGAAGGGGTTGGCGAAGGCGGTGGGGTGGGGATGTGGGGTTACTTTTTTTCTGGTCCTGGTGGTACAGGTGGGGCCTGGGTTGAGCGGGGGACGGTTATTTCATAAATTCGCGAGCCACTTGGGGCAGGTGAGGGATAGTCTTTCTCTTTCGGGGGTATTATTTGGATTGTTAGCTTTGGTCGGGGTTTTCGCCCAAGGGCGGACCGCCCTTCGTTATGGTTTCGTTGTCGTCGCCTGCTTGGAACTTTTTTTCTTCGCCAAAGGGAACCTGCCCTTTTTTGATTACAAAACATTTAAGGACAAGATGGCCATTATTCAAAAAGTCCAAACTGAGGACCCGGGGGATTATCGGGTATTGATCGGAAACTCTTACGCTTTGTCCTCCTCCGCCAAGGACATCTGGGGGGAAGACCCGGTGATTCCATCACGTTACGCCCGATTCGTGGCCTTGACCCAAAATTGCGTGCCCGACACCGCTTTCCTGCAAAAATTCACATTTAATGGGTTTCCCCCGGCATTAGGCTTGCTTCGATTGCGCTATTCCTTTCAGGAAGACGGGAATCAATTAAAATTTGAAAGACTCCACCTCAAAGAAGCGCCAAGGGCTTTTCTTGTGAATCATTGGAAAGTACTCCCAACCGAGGAAGCGCTTAAACAAGCGGTAGAATCGGGGTTTGACGCTACTCGAATCGCCCTTTTGGAATCAAAACCACCCCTTGAGGAAAATTCAGGGACATTCAAAAGCCAATTGTCCATCGGAGATATCTCGACGGACCAGATTGAAGTTCGGGCGATTCTCTCCCAGCCAGGAATTTTCGTCATGACGGATAACTACAGCAGGGGTTGGAAAGCGAGGGCCCTGACAAGCAGCCCTCAAGAGATCTATCAAGTACAACCCACCAATGGATTTCAAATCGCCGTACCCCTTCAGGCGGGAATCCATCACTTTATGCTGGAGTACAGGCCCGACGCCTACGCGATTGGGAAATGGATTTCGATTATTTCTCTTCTGGTCTATTTGGTTGTCGGCTTTCGCCTTTTGCGTCCAAGCTTTCAGAAACCCCTATAATATTCAAATGAAAACCGTAGCCGACCTTCACATGCATACCAACCACTCGGATGGGACCTTGAACCCTACCGAACTGGCCCGTCTGGCCAAGGCCCAGGGCGTGGACGCGGTGGCCCTGACCGACCATGACACGGTGACCGGAATCGAGGAACTGGTAGAAGAAACCAACCGCTTGGGGCTGGAGGCCATTCCTGGAGTGGAACTTTCGGCCAAATTTTTTCCGGGAACCCTTCATATATTAGGCTATGGTTTTGACTCGCGGGGACCCATCCGGGAAAAGCTGGTGGAGTTTCAGAAGGCTAGGGAAGAGCGTAATCCCAAGATTTTGGAAAGATTGAAGGAACTTGGAATGCCCATGACTTTGGAGGAAGTCAGCGAAATTTCCAAGGCGCGGGGTCAAATCGGAAGGCCCCATATCGCCGAGGCACTGGCGGCCAAGGGTTACGTCAAAAGCTACGAGGAAGCTTTCAACCGCTATTTAACGAAGGGTGCCTCGGCTTACGTGCCCAAGGCCAATTGGTCGGCCCAGGAATGCATTGACCTGATCCATGAATCGGGAGGCGTGGCGGTGGTCGCCCACCCGGTTCAAATGAAACTCCAGGGATTGGACCTTCGGAAAAAAGTGAGCGAACTCGCAGAAATAGGATTGGATGGTTTGGAAGTGGTCCACCCGGATCACAACTCGGAAGTTCAAGAGTTGTTCAACGGGCTGGCCGGGGAGTTTGGCCTCTTGACCACAGGGGGCAGTGATTTTCACGGGGATCACAAACCCGGCATTCAACTGGGCCAGGGAAGGCCTCCCTACGTTTTCCTGGAGAAATTACGGGAAAGAATAAAGCGACAAAGAAAGGCTTATTAACCACCAAGGGCACCAAGTTCACCAAGAAAGGCAAAGACAAATAGCCTTTAAAAGATTTACTTAGTGCCCTTGGTGCCTTGATGGTTAGAATGAAGTTGAGGATTTAAATGGAAGAAATCACGGCTGAACAATTTTTAGAGAGCGCCAAGACCTGGAAGCCCCCCGATGATTTCGAGGCCCAGGTGAATAAGCAATTACACGCCGCCAACGCCCCCGATGAAATGATTCCCTTCTTGAGTGAGGCTTTTCACCACTGCGCCCGAAGCACCTACGAGTACATTCAATATATCCATGACCTGGCCACGGTTAAGGAAATCGACCGAAAAAATTTCTTGCCCCAGGTCGCTCACCTGGTGGGACTGGTGCAGAAGCTCCAAGAATCGGGAAAAAAATACCAGGATCTTTTCAAAAAATACGATACAACAACCCGTTCGGGCCTGACCAAGGACCAGTTCGACACCATTTATTACGACGCGATCCAGAACATCGAACTGCGCGTTTTATTAAAAAAGGTTATCGACGAGGTGGAAATTGTTCTGCAGTCCTTTTCCTTGGTAAGCGGGGACCTTTCGGGTATCCAATGCGTGAGCCTTTACGAAAGCAGCATCCGCTTCCAGCTTTTTCTCCAGTATTTCATGACCAAGCCGAAATTCACGCAGGAAGAACTTTGGTCCATCCTTTTCGACGTTTATAATCAGTTTTCGGAGATGGATGGGCTTTCGGTGGAACCTACCGCGGAAGAACTGCACGACCTGCACGCCAAAATCCAGAAGTACAAAACTAACTAAATTTTTATCGCCAAGATGCCAAGAACTTCAAAAATAATCAATGTACAAATGTGTCATCCTGAGCGCAACGAAGGATCTTTGTTGGGTTTAAACATAGATTCTTCGCCTGAATATTAGGCTCGGAATGACAGAATTTTAATCTTGAAGTTTATGTTTTCTTGGCGGACTTGGCGTCTTGGCGGTGAGAATCAGGCTTTAAACGGGTATGGTCAATCCCTCGTAAGCGGCGATGGTGTTGGTGAAGAGCTTTTTTGCGCTTTCTTCCTTCTTGGCGACGGCCGCGTCGTCGTGGTTGGGATCATGGTGGTAAAGCACCAGCTGCTTTACTCCCGCTTCCTTGGCCACAAAGCAGGCCATTTCAGGGGTCGAGTGCCCGAATCCCTGGGTGGAAACAGGCCCCGTATATTGTTCCTGCGTGTATTGGGCGTCATGGATCAAGACGTCCGCCCCCTTGGCAAATTGGATCAATCGGCGGTCCCCATCCACGTAACCCTCGATGTCCGTTGCGTAAACGATGGATTTCCCGGCGTATTGTAGTTTATAAACCAGCGTCCCGTTCTTCGGGTGGTTGTAGGCACGGTATTGGCTGACGATAACTTTATCTTTAAAGGTGGCTTTATAGTCGGTTTGTAGATTCACCAATTCGGGCTCCCCGCCCTCGGCCAGGAGAATCTGGTCGAAAGCCTTCAGGGTGGCGATCTTCTTGATGGAATTGGTTTCCTTCAAATCAATGGGGAAGAACATCTGGTCCATCAACATATCCAACACATAGTTCATGTCCGTCTTGGAACCGATGGGCCCATAGACCGAAGGCCCAAAAATGGAAAGGGAAGAGTCGCCAATGTAGAGGGGCGGGAAAAAGGGAAGGCCCATGATATGGTCGTGATGGGTATGCGAAATAAGGATAGTGGCCGTGAGCCGCTTGATCTTGTCGCGGTTGGCGAAGAAATTCCGCACCATTTGCTGGCCCGCGGCTACCATTCCGGTGCCGGCGTCCAAAAAGATATTATGGTCCAGGACATTCACTTGAACGCAGGAGGAATTGCCGCCGATTTTAAGTGTGGTTGGGCCGGGTACCGGGATGCTTCCGCGAACTCCCCGGAACGTAATCGTGAAATCGTGAGCCATTCAGCCTCTTTAACATCAGTAAGATGAGTGAAACTGCATCATTATTTCCAATAAAAGGGCTTTTTGCAACGAATTAACCCTCGTTTAAGGGCTTTCATGGCTCCCAGAGGGCGCGCGGACCGCAGTTTTGGCATTCGGGAGCGGTTACGCCCGCTTTCAAGTAGATATTCATGATGCGGTTTTCGTTGGCGCAGGTCACGCAAAGGTGCGGGCCGGTGTAAAGAATTTTCTCCCCCGGCTTACGTGCCGAGATGTCGATGTTCATTTTATTTTTGTTGTTGGGGTCCAACGGTGTGCCGGATGGAAGGGTTTCCAATTCTATCTCCTGGATTAAAAAGATGTCATTGCGTGAAGCGAATTATGCGACGAAGCAACCCAAGTTCATGGGTGGTTTTAAAAGTGTGTTTTGCCTAAGGCAAAACTATTTATTTAAAACTGGGGTTGCCTTGTCATAACCGCCCGCCTATCCGGCGGGCATTCCTCGCAATGACCGATAAAAACTTTATTGAATAAAAAAGCCCTGTCTTTTCGGACAGGGCTTTTAATTTAAACAGCTTTCTTTTATTACTTAACCTTTTCTTTTTTCGGGGGTTTGAGGGTTTTTGGTTTTCCGGCTGGTGCCTCAGTGGCCTTTTGCTTGGTCCAATTGAGCAATCCCCCCGCCAGGATGATTTCCTGCTGGCGGCTGGTCAGCCCATGCACTACCTGAATGGACTTGCCGGTGGTGAGATTCTTAACCGGGAAGGGATGGTCCACCTTGATGACCTGCTTCAAGTCAGGAATCTCCAGCTTGTCCCCTTGAGTAATGGAGTCGTACTCGGCGGCTTGAACGAAAGTCAAGGGAAGGATGCCGAAATTGATCAAGTTGGCCCGGTGAATACGGGCGAAACTCTTCACGATAACCGCCTTGAGACCTAAGTACATTGGTGCCAAAGCCGCATGTTCCCGTGAGGATCCTTGCCCATAGTTTTCGCCGCCCACGACAAAGCTTCTGCCTGCTTCCTTAGCCCTCTTGGGATAAGTCGGGTCGATGATATTAAACACGAATTCCGAGATGGCTGGTATGTTGGAGCGCAAGGGAAGAACCTTTGACCCCGCTGGCATGATGTGGTCGGTGGTGATGTTATCAATGACCTTCAAAACGACAGGCCCTTCCAGGGTTTCGGCTAAGGGATCATTAATCGGCAGGGGTTTGATATTCGGGCCCCGGAGAACCTCGACCTTTTTAGGGTCCTTGGCTGGCGGGATGATTCCGTTGTCGTCCCAGACAAACTTGTCCGGGATCTCGATTTTGGGAGCCTTGCCTAAAGTGGTAGGATCGGTAATCTTGCCTGTTAGAGCGCAGGCCACGCAGGTTTCAGGGGAAGCCAAGTAGACCTTGGCGTCCCGGGTTCCCGAACGGCCCTCGAAATTGCGGTTGAAGCTGCGGATGGAAACGGCGCCGGACGAGGGCGCTTGGCCCATTCCGATACAGGGCCCGCAGGCTGACTCGATAATTCGGGCGCCCGAGGAGATGATATCGGCCAAGGCCCCATTTTGAGCGATCATCTCGAACACCTGCTTGGAACCGGGAGTCACGGTCATGGAAACGTTCGGATGGATATGTTTTCCCTTGAGCATCTTGGCCACCATCATCAGGTCGCTGTAGGAGCTGTTGGTGCAGGAACCCACGCAAACCTGTTGCACTTCGATACCTTTAAGCTTGGAAACCTCCGTCACGTTGTCCGGGCTGTGGGGTTGGGCAATCAGGGCTGGCAGTTTGTTCAGGTCGATAACGAGTTCCTCGTCGTAAGTGGCGCCGGGATCGGCCGCCAGGGGCATCCAATCTTTGCCGCGTCCTTGGGCCTTCATGTATTCACGAGTGTTCTCATCGGAAGGGAAAATGGAGGTGGTAGCCCCCAGCTCAGCCCCCATATTAGTGATAGTGGCCCGGGCAGTGGCCGAGAGGCTTTTCACGCCCTGGCCCGTGTATTCTAATATCTTACCCACGCCGCCTTTAACGGTTAGCTTCCGTAGGACTTCCAAAATGATGTCCTTCGCCGTCACCCATGGCTGGAGTTTGCCCTTTAGTTCCACCCTTAAGACTTTAGGCATGGACATATAGAAGGGACCGCCCCCCATGGCGACTGCCACGTCCAAGCCGCCAGCGCCAATGGACAGTTCTCCCAAGCCGCCGCAGGTGGGAGTGTGGGAATCCGACCCTAAGAGGGTTTGGCCGGGAATGGCGAAGCGTTCTAGGTGGACCTGGTGGCAAATGCCGTTGCCGGGACGGGAGAAGTAAATGCCGTGTTTGGCCGCCACTGACTGTAAATAACGGTGGTCATCGGCGTTCTCGAAGCCGGTCTGGAGCATGTTGTGGTCGACATAGGAGACAGATAGCTTGGTATGGACCTGAGGAACCCCGATGGCCTCGAATTGAAGGTAAGCCATGGTACCGGTGGCGTCCTGGGTGAGGGTTTGGTCGATTCGGATGCCCACTTCCTCCCCCGCCACCGGATTACCGGTTACCAGGTGGGAAGTAATGATCTTTTGGACTAAATTCAGCCTTTTGGCGATTGCCGACATGAGTTCCTCCGTAATGTATAAAGTAAGGCTATTCGGTTGTGATGAAGAGGGGCTATTATCAATCCCTTCCCAGGCTCAATTCAACCCCAATAACCCCTTCTGAGCCCCCTTTAGCTAAAGGGTTTTTGCTTTTCCCTGCTTTTTGGGAGGCCAAAATCATTTGTTGCCTAAATCTGATGAAACGTCTTTATCTTTAGGAAGCCAATGTCTATTTTAAAGAGGGAAGGAAAACATTCATGAATCGTACCGTTTTAAAAATTGAGGGAATGACCTGCGACCATTGTGTCCATACCATCGAAAAGGTCCTTTCGGCCGTGCCAGGAGTGGAAAAGGCTGAGGTCAATTTGAAACAAAAAAGCGCCGTCATTATTTCCGATAGGCCCATTGATATGTCCAACGCCATATTCGCGGTGGAGCAAGAGGGTTACAAGGCCATCGTTATTTCTTAACAGGAGGATGAAAAAGTCCATAGAAAGGACTTTTTCCTATCTATGCCGCGAATCACCCCTTGAAGAACAAGGGGTTCACTGCGATTCGCTCCAAGCCCCTGGCTGTTGACAGGGTGAAATTTTTTTAATCCCCTGTTAATTAAGGAAGTTTATGGATTCCGAAATCAAGACCGATGCTTTCCCTGAAGCCCCTTCTCGCTCGGTTATCCTGTCGGTTGAGGGAATGACCTGCGTTTCCTGCGCTTCCCGGATTGAAAAAAAATTAAAAGCGGTTCCAGGGGTGAAAGAAGCCTCGGTCAATTTTGCCTCCCAGAAGGCCTATGTCCAATTGGACCCTGCCATTCAGGATTTAACTACCCTGCAAGTGGCCGTGGAAAAAGCGGGGTACTCGGCCAAACCCTATGTTCCCGAATACCGCGCCGGCAGGATGTACCAATCGGAACAAAACAACTTGGGCTGGCGGCTGGTCATCGGCGGGCTCTTTATCCTTCCTTTCCTGGCCCAACACCTGTTGATGTTATTAAGGCCCTTTTCATTCTCTCCGTTTGTCCAGTTCCTTTTGGCTACGCCCGTGTTTTTCCTGGTCGGATGGCCTTTCCACGAATCAGCCCTCAAGGGATTAAGATACGGGGATGTGACCATGGATACGCTCATCTCCCTGGGGTCCTCGGCGGCTTTTTTCAGCTCCCTGCCCGCTCTGGCCCATTACCCGGTTGACCTTTATTTTGACGCTGCCGCCTTCATCCTTTTCTTCGTCACCTTAGGCCGATACCTGGAAATCTTCACCAAACGCCGGGCCAACCGGGCCTTGGAACTTCTTATGAATCTCCGCCCCAAGGTGGCCCACGTTCTCAAGGAAACCCGCCAGGTGGATATGCCGGTGGAAATGGTGGGGAAGGGGGATACCCTTTACGTGCGCCCGGGCGAGTCCATTCCGGTGGACGGGGATATCCTGGAAGGAAAGGGCCGGGTGGACGAGTCCCTCTTGACCGGCGAGTCGGCCCCGGTGGAAAAAAGGCCAGGGGAGAGGGTCTTCGCCGGCACGATGAATGGAACAATAGCCCTCACGATGCACGTCCAAGCTGTGGGAAAAGAAACGGCCTTGGCCCGCATCATCCGTCTAGTCGAGGAAGCCCAGGGGTCGAAAGCCCCGGTGCAAAAAACAGCGGACCGGGTAGCAGCCGTTTTCGTGCCCGTGGTGTTAACCATCGCCGCCTCTACGCTCGCGGGTTGGTTTTTTTTAGCGGGCAGTTCCTTCTCCGAGGCCTTGCGGCACTCCATCGCGGTACTGGTCATCGCCTGTCCCTGCGCGCTGGGATTGGCCGTGCCCATCTCCCTCATGGTGGGCATCGGGGTTGCCGCTAAGCGCAGTATCCTGATCCGCCGGGCCGAAGTCCTTGAGCTCTCCAGCCAAGTAAAAGCGATGGTTTTCGACAAGACTGGCACCCTCACCGAGGGTAAACCCCGGCTGGTGGATATTTTGGTACTGGAAGGTTTTGAGGAGGAAAAACTCCTGCGTTACGCCGCCGCGGTAGAGATGGGCACCAACCATCCCCTGGCTTCCGCCATCCTGAAGGAAGTCATGGTGCTGGACCTGATCCTCCCCAAAGTCGAGAGGGTGGTGGAAACCCCTGGCGCGGGGTTAAAGGGATTCGTGGAGGGGCACCAAGTGGCTATCGGCACTAAGGCCTTTATCGAATCCATGGAAGGAATTATTGCTTCCGATAAGATCCGCGCCAATGTGGAAGCCTACCGCCAGGGCGGGCAAACGGTTTCGCTCATGGCTTTGGACAACAAAATCGCGGCTGTATTTGTCATGGAAGACCCGCCTCGGGCCAATTCCCGCGAGGTTATCCAGGAATTAAAGAAACTTGGGCTGAAAATTCATCTCCTGACCGGGGATGGGGAAGTGGTGGCCCAAAAGGTGGGGGAAAGGGTGGGGGTCGACGAGGTGAAGTCGGGGGTGGACCCCGCCGGAAAGCTGGCCTATGTTCGGGACCTCCAGAAGCAAGGCCTGAAGGTGGCCATGGTGGGGGACGGATACAACGACGCGGCGGCTTTGACGGCCGCGGATTTGGGAATCGCCATGGGTTCAGGCACCGACGTGGCCAAGGAAGCGGGGGATATGGTTTTGATCCAGGGCGACTTGACCAAAGTGATTGAGGCCATCAAAATCTCCCGGGCTACCTTTGGTATCATCCGGCAGAATCTTTTCTGGGCCTTCGCCTACAACCTGGTGGCCCTGCCCTTGGCCATTTTCACCCAAGTCCCGCCCGCCTTGGCGGCCCTGGCCATGTCACTTTCCTCAGTCACGGTGGTGTTGAACGCGTTGAGGCTTTATGGGAAAAAGTTTTGATCAAAACAAAAGGGTTTGTTCAACATTCAAGAGAAAAGAGGAGAAATTTGAAAGATTCCGTGGTGCCGGGCCGGGGTAAATGGATTGAGGTTTTCTTTTTTATCTTGTTTGGTTGGATCGCCTATCAGAGCTTTCGTTTAGCCGAACCTTTTCTACCGGGTGTGTTGGGCGCCGCGATGCTTGGAATCCTTTTCTCGCCCCTGTACCAACGGGTGCTCCGGCGGGTTCATAACCCCAACGTGGCCTCGCTCCTCTTGACGATCGGAATTTTCCTGTTAACCGTACTTCCCATGGTTTGGATGGGATGGATGGTTTTGAATGAGGCGGTAAACCTCCGGACCACGCTCTCTGGTTTTATCGAAAATTTCCAAACGCCTTCCTATTTCCAAAGTTTCCTCGAGCCGCTTTTTAAATTTTTCGAGAGCTTTCATATCGAGTTGAAACCACTTTTACTGGACAAGGCCACGGAGCTCAGCGAGCAAATGAGTTCGAAAGGGGCCCAGCTGGCCGGACATTTACTCGTTATGATCTTCAACGGCATCGTATTATTGCTGACGCTTTTTTTCGTTTTCCGCGACGGAAAAAAGGCCTCCGAGTCGATTCTTTGGGCCCTTCCGATGAGCCGTGAAAACAAACAAGATCTGTTAAAACGGGTTTATGACACCTTCCGGGCGGTGGTGGCGGGGGTTTTCGTGACCGCCGTGGTGGAGGGGTTGGCGGACATGCTGGGTTTTTTCACGGCGGGAGTACCCTTGGCGGTTTTCTTCGGGTTGGGAGTCGCGGTTTTTTCCTTGTTAGGCGCTTCGGTTTTAATCACCATTCCCGCGGCCCTTTGGGTGATGAATCATGACACGGGATGGGGAATTTTCCTTTTGGTTTGGGGAATCCTGGTCTCGGTGCTGTCGGATAATTTTTTGAAACCAGTCCTCATGGGATCCAAGGCCCGCATGCCCTTTCTTTTAATGTTTTTCAGCACCTTGGGAGGAATGAAGTTATATGGTTTTATGGGATTGTTTTTTGGCCCCATGGTGGTCACCGCTTTCCTGACCTTTTGGAGCATCTATCGTAGGGACTATAAAGCTTGACCGGTGGACCGCGATTTACGCGCGTTAATCGCCCTTCGCGATTAACCCCGCCAAATCTTACCGGTTGCTTTGGGGCAACCGGTTAGGCGCCCGGAATGATCAGGGTGAAACAGCTTCCCTTGCCTTTTTCCGTGGTGGCGGTGATATCCCCGCCCTGGAGCTTCATGAAGGTCTTGGCGACGTAAAGCCCCAGCCCAGCGCCGGCCCGCGACCCTTCCGTTCCCAAAACCCGTTTACGGGAAAAAAGCTGGGCCAATGAGGCGTCGCTGATACCCTCGCCCGTGTCTTGAATCTTCAGGTGGACAACCGGACCTACCCTTTCGGCTTTTAAGGTAATCCCTCCTTTTTGGGTAAATTTGATGGCGTTATTGACCAGGTTCCTTAACGTTTCAATCAATTTGTCCTGGTCGGCCATCACTACCGGGTTTTGGTCGAACCCTTCGAGGGCCAGGGTGAGGCCCTTTCGCTGGATGATTTTCTCGTAATCCCGCATGGCCAAGTTAACGGTTTCCGTGAGGGAAATTTTCCGCGCGTCAGCGCTTAAAAGCCCCCGCTCGATCTTGGAAAGGTTTAAAAGGTCAGAAATGAGCCGGTAATTGTCCAGGCCGATTTCCCGCATGTCGAGCAGGTAGTCCCTCTGTTTCTCACCCAATTCCCCAGCCACCCCCTCCAGGAGGTTCTCGATATAGCCGTTGATCTCACCCACTGGGGTCTTGAGCTGGTGGGAGACGACCGAAATGAGGTTGTGTTTCATTTCGTCAACTTGTTTTCGATCGGTGATGTCGCTGAAAACCACCATGGCGGATTGAACCTCGCCGGTCGCGTTGAACAGTGGTGTGCCCCAAACTTGTAAGGGAACAACGGTTCCATCGGGACGGTGGATTTCCAAATCCTCAATCATAACTTTTTCCCCTTTCAGGCTTTTGACGATGGGTAGTAAGGCCGTGGGATAGGGTTCCTGGGTTCCGACCCGAAAAAGCTGGTAGACTTCGGTGAGGCTTTCCGAGGAAGCGTTCGGGTCGATACCCCGGCCTAAGAGTTCTTTTGCCTGGTGGTTGGCGTAATAGGGCTTGCCGTTCTTATCGACGACAAAAATTCCAAGGGGAACCGCCTCCAGATATTGAAACAACCGGTGTTCTTCTGTTTGGAGATATACCTGCGTCTTTTCTTTCTGCTTTATTTCCAGGTTGATGACCCATAAACCAACGATAAAAAAAACCATGAAAAAAACGCATCCGAAGATAAACATCCCAAGGGCAAAACGAGTCCGTTGCAATAACATTTTTTCCCGTGCCGAAAGCAGGCTTTGTTCCTCCGCCACCATTTGGCCGATGATTTTTTCCATAGCTTTGTTGGTGTCGCCCGAGGTTCCGGTCTTGAATAGTTTTCGGCCGTCACTGACGCGTCCCAGGGAACAGAGCTGGATGTTCTTTTGGATTCGGTCGACGGTTTGCTCAAGTAAGGGAGAAAGGCGCCCGAAGTTTTCATGCTGGCGCGGGTTGTCGGCGGTCATTTGGGCGGTCGCCGCTACGTCTCCCTGGACGAAAGAAAGGCGCGAACGGGCTAATTCCAGGAAAGTGGGCTGCTGGGAAAGCAGGTATCCCCGGAGGCCCGCTTGGGCCTCGTGAATATCGGAATCGATCAGGCGGATATGAGCGATAACGTCGAAAGTGTGCGACACCGATTCGTAACTATTTTGCAGCCGCAGAAGGCTGAGAGTTCCGATCCCGAAAAGAACAACAAGCACCGCCATAGCCCCGCAGAAACCCATCATAATTTTTCGCCGGATTGGAATAGTCAAAGGGAACCCGCTTGTGGAAGAGTGATTCAGTTTAACAGTTAAGGGAATGATTAATCCCGGATGGGGAGAAAATTGTGGGCTGATTGTTTAAAGCCGCTATCAATTTGATATTCTTTTTTCAACTTCCAATATTAGTAAAAGCTTCTCATTGAAAATCCATTTCAATTAAAAATATTTGTTACAAGAGCGTTATGGTTATTTTGAGCTCCCAGGGTAATATGAACCACATCAAAGGAGAGTCATCAAAGTGCTCCACTGGCTGCATTCCTTACTTTTCCATTACGGTTATTGGGTTGTCTTTCCGGTGGTGTTTTTGAACAACCTCTGTTTCCCCGTTCCCGGTGATACGACCCTGCTAGGGGCCGGTTTTCTCGTGGGGAAGGGGACCCTTTCCTTGTGGGCCGTGATCGCGACCGGAACCGCGGCCGCTTTTCTAGGTGGGAATGGCGGATATTGGCTTGGGTCAAGGTATGGCTTGCTGTTGTTGAAAAAAATTCATTTGCTCCAGATCACTCCCCAAAGGGTCCAACAATTGGAGGGTTTTTCGCGAAGGTTCGGGGCTAAGGCTGTTTTTTTAGCGCGGTTCGTGGCTTTGCTACACCCCGTGACCGGCATCTTGGCGGGCATGTGGAAAACCCCCCTTCGCCCATTTCTTTTTTACAACCTGGCCGGGTCGGCGGGCTATGCCACTATTTACACCCTGGTAGGTTACTTCTTCGGGCAAAGGTGGGAACTTTTCAAAGGTTGGCTAGGCCCCGTTGCCCTTTACGTGATTATCATCGCCGCGGCTCTCCTAGTCCTGGGACTTTTTTTGCGGCACGCCATCCACACTTTTTTCTTTCAGCATCCCCCCGTTAAAAAAATTAACCGATTGAAAAAATAGCGGGGAACGTCCAAAAACTGTCCTTGACCGCTCTTGCTGGCTTCCACCAGGGGTTGGAGGCGGTGCGTTTAACAAAAGGACCGGCCTATCAATTTGAGTTGCCGGCGAGAAAGTTAACAAAGAATTAAACATATAATCCACCGTTGACGTGCAAATTAGCGTACAATCATCTTGATCTAGCGGCTTACTTGTTGCTGGTCCCGGCCCCGGAGAATGTCCTTAGGGAATCCGAATCAAGCTTTCATCTCCTTTTGATTCAACCAACTCGGCCTTTTCAAATCACTATCACTTAAATAACTTAACTTTTGACATCACTATCATTTAAGTAGTTTTTTTTTGGCATTTTTAAAGGAGCTGTACATGCGCGCTGAAGACCTGGATTTAAAAGAATTGTTGGAGTTGGACCCCGGCGGAGGAATGGTTCATTTCGCCGGCGAAAGGGCTTTGATCATGGACGCGGTGGCCCAAGGGCTTCTCCGCAAAGAACTCATCGATACCTATGGCGAGAGAACCGCCAGGGGCATCCTCAGCCGTTACGGTTATATCCACGGCAGGCGCCTGGCGGTGGCCCTGAAATCCAAATTCAAGTGGGAAAGCCCGGAGGATTGGCAAAAGGCCGGAGCCCGTATCCTGGCCCTCCAAGGCCTTTTTATGCTGGACCCGGACAGCAAAGACGTCTTTGGCCCCGAGGGTGGAACTTGGCGGGTTTCTTACGAAGCCGAACAGCATCTTCTCTTGAAAGGCCGGTCGGACAAGCCAGTTTGCTGGAACCTCTGCGGGCTCCTCAGCGGCTATATGAGTTTCGCCATGGATAAGGAAATGTACGCGTTGGAGGATAAGTGCATCGGAAAGGGCGACGGAGCCTGCCACGTGATGATCAAGTCTGAGGAGGAATGGGGCGACGAGGTTGACGGCGAATTGGCGGTCTTCAAGCGGGTGGGACTCGATGACGCCCTGAAGGACGTTACCACCACATTGAAACGAACCGAAACCGAATTGCGGGAGAAGACCCGCAAGCTGGCGATCATCGCTAAAATCGAGGAGGATCCGGCTGAGCTCATGGCACGGAGCCCTGAGATGCGCAAGCTGATTGAGTTGGCTAAGACCATCGCCGCCATCGATTCCACGGTGCTCATCACGGGCGAGAGCGGCACGGGCAAGGAACGGGTGGCGCGCTTTGTCCACGATCATTCCGTCCGCGCGGCGGGTCCTTTTATCGCCGTGAATTGCGGGGCCATCACCGAGACGCTCCTGGAAAGCGAGCTTTTCGGCCACGCCCGTGGATCCTTTACAGGAGCCACGGTGGACCGCCCCGGACTTTTTGAGGCGGCCAATGGCGGGACGCTTTTCCTGGATGAAGTCGGTGAAATCACCCTTCCGATGCAGGTGAAGCTCCTTCGGGCGCTTCAGGAAAAGGAAATAAGGCGGGTGGGAGAAAACAAAAACCGGCCCATCAATGTGCGCATCGTCAGCGCCACCAACAAAAATTTAAAGATCGAGACGGCGGAAAAAAGATTCCGGGAAGACCTTTATTACCGCCTGAATGTCGTGGAGCTGGCCGTCCCGCCTCTCCGCCAGCGCCGGGAAGATATCCTTCCCCTGGCGCGGCTGCTTCTAGCCGAAGCCGCGCTTCAAATGAAGCGGTCTGTGGACGGCATGACCGCCACCGCCGCGGACCAACTGATCGGTTATGGCTGGCCGGGCAACGTACGTGAACTGGCGAATGCCATGGAACGGGCGGTCGCGGTGGCCAAGACGAACCGTGTTGATCTGCAGGACCTTCCACCTGAGGTGCTCATGGTACTGCCGATTGTTTCCGACAATGGAGTGCCCCGGTTCTTAAGGGATGTGGAAAAGGATTGCATCCTGGCGGCCCTGGAAAAAACAGGGGGCAACCGGAGAAAAGCGTCCGAATTGATGGGGGTGGGCGTGGCGACGCTTTACCGGAAGCTCAAGGCTTACAAGTTGTTGGACCTGGTGAAAGAATAAAGGGACGCTCGGGAAATTGTTGTTCTTCTTCTCCCTTGACGGACAAGGACAGGATGAGGGTGGACTGGGTAAAACCAAGTGCATCGTTCTTTTTATACTCTGTAACACCTAAAAAAACTCTTTTTCAGGGGTTGGTTTTGTCGTTGTAGGGACGGGATTTATCCCGCCCGGACTTTGTTTTAAATGGGTTTCTTCGCGGGCGCAATGAATCGCGCCCCTACCGAAACAGGTTTTCAGAGGTTACAATTTTTGTTGGAAACACTCCAATGGAGGTCGTTTCGTGAAGCAATCTGATTTTACGATTCTCGTCGCGGAAGACGATTTGAGCTTATTGAATGTTTACGAAAAGTCCTTGTCGGCGGAGGGCTACCGGCTGATTCTGGTCAAAAGCTGCGAACGCGCCCTGGCCGAATTATATGAAGAAGAGGCGAGTCTTTTCATCGCCGATCTTAAGCTACTCGAGATGACTGGATTCGAGATGCTTCCGCTCCTCATGAAGAATCACCCCAAGCTGCCGGTGATCGTGGTTACCGGGACTTACGATGGGGAGATGAAGGATTTACATGAAAAAGGGTTCAAGGATGTGAAGGCTTTTTTTCGGAAACCGGTCAAAATGGAAGTCCTGAAGAAAAAAATCCGGGAAGTATTAAAGATCGAGGATTAATAAGATCGCTGAAAAGAAAGGGATGAGGGTTTATTTGGCTTGCCAAGTAGCTAGTTCCGCCCTGTTTGAAAAGTTTCAAATGGAGGTCGTTCTGTGAAGTGTTCCGATTTTACGATTCTCGTCGCTGAAGACGATTTGGGTTTATTGAATATTTATGAAAAGTCTTTATCGGCAGAGGGGTACCATTTGATTCTGGTCAAAACCTGTGAACGCGCCCTGGCTGAATTATTTGAAAAAGAGACAAACCTGCTCATAACCGACCTTAAGATGGCCGACATGGAAGGCTTTGAGATGTTTCCGCTCCTCATGAAGAATCACCCCCAGCTGCCGGTGATCGTGGTTTCGGGGACTTACGGTGAAAAGGTGGAGGATTTCCATAAAAAAGGGTTCATGAACGTGAAGGCCTTTTTCATGAAACCGTTAAGCATGAACATTCTCAAACCAAAGATCCGGGAAGTATTAAAAGTCGAGGATTGATGGGATTGTAACTTCTGAAAAACTGGCTTAAAGATTGTCATTCTGGGGCGCTTTTTTGCCGAAGAATCTATGTTTTACAAACAGAACAAAGATCCTTCGCTTCGCTCAGGATGACAACTGGAGCATTTAATAAGAGTTTTTCAAAAGTTAAAGATTCCAAAAGAACCGCTTCTTCTGACGCACTTTCTCCCCGCAGCTGAAACCCTATTCTCCCATCTCCTGCCGAACGCTCTCGAACTTACCTTCCAGAACCTTGAAGGCATCGACGACATCGGGGTCGAAATGGGTCCCGCGGCCTCCCTGGATCATCCGGCGCGTATCCTCGTGGGTGGTGGGAAGGTGGTAGCAACGCTTGGACCTCAAGGCGTCATAGAAATCGGCGAGAGCCACGATCCGCGCGGAGAGGGGTATGTCCTGGCCCTTGAGGCCATCGGGATAACCGCTGCCATCCCACTTCTCATGGTGCGACCTCGCCACATCGACACCCATGCTCAGGAAATGGTTATCGGGATGCCGCAGGAGGACCTTTTTGAGGGTGTCGGCGCCAAAAGCGCTGTGGGTCTTCATGACCGCGAACTCCTCCGCGGTCAGCTTCCCGGGTTTCAGTAAAATGGCGTCGGGAATGCCGACCTTCCCGATATCGTGGAGTGGGGCCGTTTGATAAAGGGTTTCGATAAAAATGTCGGTTAGAAGTTCCACATGTAATCCCATTATCCTCAATTGCTGGGCCAGCATCCTGGCGAAGGTCTGGACCCTTTCGATGTGCTGGCCGGTGTCGTCGTCGCGGACCTCGGCGAGTTTGGCGAGGGCGAAAATGGTCGCCAGATGGGACGCCATGACGAACTTGACCTGATCTGCGACCCTCTGTTCGAGCTCAAGCGTATGGGACATCTGTTTGGCCTGTAAATGGCTCAGGCGCAGATGGGTCTGGACGCGGGCCAGCACCTCCGCCTTCTGGAACGGCTTGGAAATGTAATCCACGCCGCCGGCGCTAAAGGCGGCGATCTTATCCTCGGTGTCCTGGAGCCCGCTGATAAAAATAATGGGAATGTTCTGCAGGAACTTGTTCTTTTTGAACCACCGGCAAAGGTCCAGGCCGGACATTTCCGGCATGCTCATGTCCAATAGAACGAGATCGGGAGGCTTCTCTAACGCCGCTTCCTGGGCGAGGCTGCCGTTGAGGGCCAGCCGAGACTCAAGCCTGTCGTTTTTCAGGATCTTGGCCAAAAGCTTCAGGTTTTCGGGCTTGTCGTCCACGATCAGGACATCGCCGACTTGCAAATCATCCGTCACGATGGGCCCCTTTTCACTGCTTGTGGCTTGAAAAGTTGTCATGAAATGTGCCCCTTGGTTTGCGCTTGTCCGGTTTTAGTTTCGGGGATTGGGTCCGGTTTTCGGTTTGTACTCATATCCTGGACAACATGCTCCAGGGCTTCCTGCAGTTGGGAATCCTTCTCTTCCCTTAAGCTTTTGAGGAAATGCAAGGCTTCCGGTCGGTTGATTTTGGTCAGGGCTTGGATTGCCTTCAGCCTCAGGGAAAGGGAAATGGTATTGTCCTCCAAGTGGGATTTCTTGCCAGCGATGCCCTGCAGGAAAGGAATACCTTCGGGTTGGGCAAGTTCCCCCAGGGCCTGGCAAACGGCCGTCAAGAACACTTCGCTTTCGGGAAACCGGGTTTGGCGGATTTTGGCGACCTTCAACAATACGGGTAAACCAGGGATAAAATGAATTTTTCCCATGACCCGGGCCGCAAAAGCGGCGATCTCCTCCGAATCGTCAAATAGGGCCATCCGCAGGGCTGGGCCTCCCGAGACGCCACCCATTTCCTCGACCATTTCAATCAGCTTCAGTTTCAACTCGTGGCTGCCTTTGGCGATCCAGGAGGAAATTTGGAGTGAGAGCCCCTCGTCCACACCGCATTTGCGCAAAATCGGGATCATCAATCGCACGATGGCCTCGTTCCGGGTTTCGGCCAAGGATTCGGCCAGGACCGAACGGACCGGGTCCCTTATCCCGGCGACCACATGCAAATCGGCGGAGTCTTTTTTCATTTTTTTTTGAATATACATCGCCCCATCAGCCTTCATCAGTAACCCCGCCGCGGTGCCGGGTACACGGGGGTCATAGAGGGCGATACCGAGGCTGACGGAAAGCTTAAAGTTCCTTTCCTGGTAAGCGTTATGCTCGTCCATCGTCTGGTGGAACCGTTTGATAATGACCGCTTCGTCGATATCGGTGGCGCAGGTCAAGAGGGCCACAAATTCGTCCCCCCCCAGGCGCCCCAGGATATCGGTTTCGCGGAAAGCTTCCCGAAGAACATGGGCCGTTTCCATCAGCGCCATATCCCCCGGATGATGCCCCAGCGTATCGTTGATGGTCTTCAAGCCGTCCATATCGGCGAATATCATCAGCATGGATTGGCCCGTCCGGTCGGATATTTTGATTTGCTCGTCGGCGAGCGCCAGGAAACCCCGGCGGTTGTAAAGCCCGGTCAGTTCATCGATGACCGCAGAAACCCTCTCCTGTTTCAAGTGCCTTTGGCGCCCGATGGCGTAACGCATGGCGCGGCTCAGCAAATCGCCATTGATATCACTTTTTACCAGGGAATCCTGGGCGCCCTCCAGCGTGGTTTGAATCGCCAATTTTTGATTATCGGTTCCGGTGACCACAATGATGGGGATGGTGGGGGCGATGTTGTAAACCAACAAGAAAACCTCAAAGCCCCCGCCTTCGGGAATGGACAAATCGAGGAGGATGACATCGGGCGTTTCAATCTCAAGGTGTTTTAGGACATCGGAAAGCTTCTCAATGTGGATGAACTCAACATCCAGATCCCGGATTTCAGCGATAATTTTTTCCCAAAAAAAAGAACTTTCCCGATCAGAACCCGCGATGAGAACGTTAATTTTCGTTTTCCCCAAAACACACCTCTATGCCGCATCATTTAGCGCATTCGGTGGAAAAATCCGCTTAATTCCACTCTTTGAGCCCGGGGAAAATAATCTTCCGAATTTATTGCTCGAGGGAAAAAGGTCACGGGCTTCTAGGCGGGAACTTCCACCAAATCCGCGATTTTTGATTTACTCGTTAAAATTGTTTTTAATTCCTCAGGAATCTTCCCGCAAAGATCGAAAAGAAGAATTTCGCTGGGTTTTTCGGCCGTAAAGGAAACGGATCTTTCATCGGAGAAACCAGCCCCATCCCCCGTCTGAAGGTAAAGATTGTTCAAACGAATCTGGCCCTTGACCACATGAAGCCAGCTGGTTCGGCCGGCGCCGAGCTCATGAATCACGTGGTTCCCTTTGTGAATATAGGTAGAGTACATTTGAACGTCCTGATCGATAGGAAGTGAAGCGTCCTTGCCATCCAGGGAAGCGATCAGCCTTAAAACTCCCTGCCGTTCCGCGTGGGTGAAGAGTTTTTTTATCCCGACCTCTTTCAATGGAATGGCCGGCGCGGATGAATCAGGCTCTTTGATGGCAAATCCACATTGGAAGATATGGGCGTCCTCGGATTGGGAGACATTGAAAGCGTATTGTTTGGTGTCGGGGGACACGTTGACTTGGTGGAAGTCCTTGGCTTCCATAAAATCAGGTTCTGCCAAGGGGCCCTTATAAATAACCACGCCATCGAGGACATAGGTAATGATGATCAAATTTTGTTTGGTGTGAAGAATGAATCCACTGCCCGGGGAAAGTATCTCTTCGTTTAATATTTTGAGCACACCAAAGCCCTTTTGCAGGACGTCCGCCTTATTTTCCGAATCAAAAGTCATCCAAGATTTTTGTTCTTTTTTCTCGGTGTGATTTCGTTCTTCCGACTTTCTTACGGTAATCATTTTTTGTCTCCTAGTAATAAGCGATCGCCGGCTGACCCACTTAAAACGCTGTTGGGGTAAACAGCCGCTTCTTATCCCGAATCCGTTTAGGAAACAAAATTTTCAATGAAGCGCTCGATTCTACGACCTATTTAAAGCAAGAAATAAGCCATTTGCCCAATAGAGCCTTTGCCCGACTCTTTGATGATGGGACCTGCCCAATAGAATCAAAGTGAGAGTTCGGAAGATCGTTTTGATCTTATTCTTTCAATTCCGAAAAAAATTTATCCGCTTGATTCCGCCATAGCGAATCAAGCCCATCGTTGTAAAAGCTTTTGTGGCCCGGGCCTTTTAAAAAAACGGTATGAGGCTTAGACTGAAATTGACTAAACGCCCCAGGGGGAGAAGCGCAGTGGAAAATATCGAGATCGATAAGGGCCCCAAAAAGATTCTCTTAATTGACGACGATCCCGCCATTCGAAAGTTGATTCGAAAGATATTGGAGACCGCCGGGTTCGAGGTTTTGGAGGCGCCGAACGGGGGAACGGCGATTCTTTTAATGAAAGAAAACCCTGATCTGGTTCTGCAAGATTTAATTTTGCCTGATATTACCGGATATGACCTGGTCCAGAAGTTAAGGGCCGTTTCCGAAAATCCAAAGGTTCCTATTTTAGCTTTATCGGGATTTCTGGAGAGGCCGGATTCGCCCTGGGATACAAGCGGCGGGTTTAACGCCCTGCTGGTCAAACCGGTTCCGGCCGCTGTGCTCCTGGACGCCATCATGACCAATCTTAGCGCGTAAGCTGATTTCCTGGTTTTGATGCATTGAAAAACCTTGTTAGGTTTTTCCTACCCCATCTTCGATCTTTAATATCTGGCGGATCTTTTGCTTGAGAACATCCATTTTGAGCGGTTTATGAAAAAAAGTCTCCACATTATCGAAGCCTTTTTTATGAAAATCCTCCTCGAATCCCTCGTAACGGCCGGAAACCACGATCACCGGCAGTATGGGAAAATCCTTTTTGATGATAGGCAATAATTCCAAAGCGCTCATGGTTTCCATCTTAACGTCGGTTATGAGCAGGTCCACCGGTGTTTCATGCAACTCCGCCAGGGCCCGGGCGCCGCTTTCCGCCAGGATCAACTTATATCCCTCCGCCGACAAAGATTTCTCGTAAACTTTTCGTAATCCCGGCTCATCTTCAGCCACCAGAATCGTGTAATCAGAACATTTCATAAAGACCTCCAAATTTTTTTTAGCCATTCAATTCCGCGCCTTCTATTTATTCCTGGTCCAGCACCATCCGAACCCGTTCCGCGATGACACTGTTCGAAAATGGTTTTTGGATCAAATGGATGGAAGGATCGATCTTTCCCTGAAGGGACAGGACTTCCAAAGGGTAGCCGGACATGAAGAGAACCCGTATCTCCGGCCGGGCTTTCCTCAACTCTTCCGCCAGCTCCTTACCGTTCATCTTAGGCATGACCGTATCGGTTAATAAAAGGTGGATGGGTTCCTTATAATTCATAGCCCTTTGGATAGCCTCAACACCATTGCTTGCTTGCAGGACGTGATAACCATAATTTTCCATGGTTCGTACCATGACTTTTCTTAATGAATCCTCGTCCTCCGCCACCAGGATAGTTTCGGTGCCCTTGGCCGCCAGGGACAGGCCCTTAGGTTTAGGAACCGACGCGCCCGCGGCGTTTACAGCGGGGAAATAAATCGAAAAGGTGGTTCCCATACCGATGCTGCTGTAGAGCCACAGGTATCCCCCCCATTGATGAACGATGCCGTAAACCGTGGCCAAACCCAACCCCGTTCCTTTTTCCCCCTTTGTCGTGAAAAAAGGCTCGAAAACATTTTTTTGAGTTTCCTCGTCCATGCCCGTCCCCGTGTCGGTCACCGTAAGGCCCACGTAGGAACCAGGGGGGATGATGAGTCCCTTCACTTCCAGGGTCTCGGAGGTTTCAATGTTTTTGGTGGTTACGATCAGCTTTCCGCCCTTGGGCATGGCATCCCGGGCGTTTAAAACCAGGTTCAGGATCACCTGCTGCATTTGACCCGGGTCGGTTTGGATACATTTTAAGCCCTTGTCCTGGATGATTGAGAATTCAATGGAAGCGTCGATCAGCCGCTTGAACATCTTGCTCATTTCTGAGCTTAGTTCGTTAAGGTTAACCAACTGGGGCTGGGAAACCTGTTTTTTCCCGAAAGCCAACAGTTGTTTGGTTAACCCGGCCCCCTGCTGGACGGCTTTTTTGATCTCTTCCACTTCTTCCTGGTGGGGATCGCCGGGGGGAAGGGCATCCTTGAGAAAGTCGCTGTTTCCCTCGATCACGTTCAAAAGATTGTTGAAGTCGTGGGCCACTCCACCCGCCAGGCGCCCGATGGCGTCCATTTTTTGGGAAAAACGCAATTGCTCCTCGTGCCTTTTCAAGGATTCCAGTGCTTGTTTCTTTTCCGTGATATCCCTTGAGATGGCCGAAACCCCGACGATTTTTCCCTCGTGGTCCTTGATCGGCGACACGGTGACGGCCACTTCGATAAGGTCCCCGTTTCTTTTCAACATCACCGTCTCATAATTCGAGACGTTTTCCTCTTTCGTGGCCAGATTCCTCAATTTTTCCATCTCTTCCTTGCGGTCGGGGGGAACGAGGAGGGCGGTGGATCTTCCCATGATTTCCTCCGAATGGTATCCCAGCATGGATTCGGCGCCCCGGTTCCAGCTGAATATCCGACCGTCCAAATCACTGCCGATGACGGCGTCCGTGGTTTGCTGCAGAATGGCCGCCAGTTGGGAATGAACTTCCTCGGCCTTGCGGCGCTCAGTGATGTCCAAGGCCATGCCCATGATGCCCAGCAGGTTCCCCTTCGGATCCCGCATGGGGGTGATGTACCATTCGCACATGATGGTTTTTCCATCCTTCCGGCGATGTTCCGAAACTTCCCCCTGGACCGCCATGTCGCCTTTTTGGAGGCGTTTATAGCTGGCTTCCGCCCGGGATAAATCGGTGGGTGTATTGAGTGTGTCTTCCAGGCTTTTTCCCTCCACTTCCTTGAAGAAGTAACCGAATGTCCGCTCGGCCGCAGGATTCCAATAGGTAAAGTGGTTGTCCTGGTCGGCAAGGACGCAGGCAATGGGCATACAATCCATCTGTATCTGGAACCTCTCCAAAAGCTGGTCCCTTTCGGATTCGAGGATGGCCTTCACGGCATTCGCCCTCTCGCTCTCGGTAACGTCACGGGCGATGACCGCGGCCTGTATCACCTTGCCCGAACCATCCTTGATGGGAGAAAGGGTCAAGGAAAGGAGGGCCTCGTTCCCCGGCTTGGTTTTATGAACGGTAACGAAATTGGCCACGACTTTTCCACTGGTGACCGTGGCCAAAAGCTGTGGAACCTCGTTTCGGCGGTTGGGAGAGATGATGCGGGAAAGATTTTGGCCGATCATTTCCTCGGTGGTAAACCCGTAAATCCTTTGGGCGCCGGGATTCCAGCTTAAAATCTCGCCGTCCAGCGAGACGGAATAAATCGCGTCATTGGCGAATTCCACGATGGAGGCGAGCCGGTCCGCGGCCTTTTCAGCATTTTTTTCCTCGATGGGGTTTTGTACGGTCATGACAATCCTTTTGTAGGTGGTTTTGAAGGCCTTTTTGGGCAGATTCTCAAAATGAACTATTGACTGATAGAGCAAGAAACGAGCCGCGGACCTTGATGAACCTTCAATATATTTTTTGGGTCTTCAGAGATTTCAGGTCAATCAGGAGAATCAAAATGAGGTTTAGGAACAATCATTTTGATCGAAAAAACCAGGCTTTGGATTCGGCCAAAATTTTTTAGGAAACCCGAAAATGATTTTTTCCTTTTAATCGGAAAGGGTTCAGGGCTTTGGGACTATTTATCTTCGAGGCACGTTCCTTGCTTTATCCCTGCCTTGCGGACGCGTGGAAATAAGCTGACCCGGTCAAGAGCCGGCGCATAATTTTTATAAGGAGTGTTGAAATGAGACTTCGAACTTTAGGTTTTTATTCAGTACTTTCCTTGACGATGGCCGTCTTCAGCCTGGCCTGTGAACCCAATCATCGCCATGGGGTGGGGATCGAGCTTGATATTCACAGCAAAGATTACCACAAGGATAACCGCGACCATCCAAAAGACGAAGGGGATCACCATGACGATCATCACGACAAGGATGACCACCACGACGACAATCAATAAGAAGCCTTACTTCGCCAAAACTTGAATAACCGGGCCGGTACCGGCAGTGGAACCAAAGAGTAGTTTTGATGGAAAGATAAAAAATAAAAGGAGAAACACATGCATCATTCGATCGAGATTCACAATTTCGTTTGGTTCTTAATCGTCGGTGGGCTGGCGGGATGGATAGCCAGTGTTTTAGTTGAAGGTTCGGGATTGGGAGTAATCGGGGACATCGTGGTCGGTGTCATCGGGGCTTTTGTGGGAGCTTTTTTCGCCTACCAATTTGACATTACTGTTTACGGTTTTTGGGAAGTGTTGGGAATGGCGGTTTTGGGATCGGTTGTCCTGCTTCTCATCGCCCGGCTTTTCACGCCACGAAGAAGACTGGCTTAGCTAGGGAAGGATTCTTCGGTTAAAAGTTTTTAAAAATTATTCTCATGTACTGGGACGCGAGTCCCAAACCCAAAAGGAGACGACATATGTCAATGAAATGGAAAAAGATCATACTGGTTGGCTTGATGACGGTGGGAACCCTTGGAATGCCCGCTTGTTCTCGGGCGGATTCGGATTATCGCCCCACCTCAGGGGGTAATTTTGGTTTGGGAGTGGAAGTGGGCAACCCGGGCACCTGGGGTATTTCGGGCAAGCTTTGGGCCGACAGTGTCAACGCTTTCCAGCCCGCCGTGAAATTCGATACCGACGGTACGGTCATTCTCCAGTTGGATTACTTATGGCACAACTTCGACATCATCCGCCTTTCGGAAGGAGGGATGCCTTTTTACATCGGTTTGGGGGGGAATTTGGTGCTGTTAAGCACGGTGCAAATCGCGGGCCGGCTCCCAATAGGGGTTTCCTATATTTTCGATAAGAAAAACTTCCCGGTTGATCTTTATTTCCAGGTCGTGCCCACCCTTTGGTTTAACACCGGAGGAACCACCACCTTTGATTTTTATCCTGAAGCCGGGGCTCATATTTACCTGTGATGACCAAAAGAAAGGCCTCGTGAAATGCTTGTTACCATCGCCGTAATCCTGCTGGTTTTGTGGGTGTTGGGGCTTGTCGCCTCCAAAACGGCGGGAGGGGCACTTCACGTGCTTTTAGTGATCGCCCTAGTTCTGTTCCTCGTCCGATATGTTTGATCAAAAGTTGTTTGTTTCAAAAGGCTGGCAGTGTCTCAAAATAAAAGCAGAAAGAAAGGGTTGATAATGAAAAAAATTACTTTATTGGTCGGTGGTTTGCTCCTAGTCCTGTTGGGAAGTTCATTCGCGAGGGCTGATGAGGATAAGGCGCCGGAAGGGCCTGGGCCGCGTATCGGGGTGGAGGGCGGAATAAACCTTGCCAGCCTGAGCGGACCGAATGTGAACGATGTATTCGCTTCCCGTTTGGGGTTTGTGGGGGGCGGTTTCCTGAATTTGCCGTTGGGATCGAGCCTAGCGTTTCAGCCTGAGATTCTCTACGCGCAGAAGGGGGGAAAGTTCAATGGAAATGCGTATTCATTGGATTACGTGGAAGTTCCAATTCTCTTGGATGTCATCATTCTGGGGCCGTTGGGCATTCTTTTGGGCCCTTCCTTCGACGCTAATGTAGCAAATCAAAACGTAAACAACGTCAGTAGCACGGACGTGGGACTGATCCTGGGAGCTCAAGTGCTCGTCTCAAAGTTCCTCGTCAGCGGCCGCTATGAAATTGGGCTAACGGACGTGAGCACCGACGCAAAAATCCAAACCGGCACATTCACCTTTATGGTGGGACTTTCATTTATTTAAATGACGTGTCATTGAATTAAATTCTCCGGCTCGTGGGTTCCACGAGCCGATCTTTTGTTAAAAAAGGAAGCGAAAATGGCTTATGCCGCGAAAAACTACGAGCACTTGCTGGGAACCCGGGGCTTCAGCGATAAATCGCTGAAGGCTCACTTCAAGCTTTATGAGGGATATGTCGCCCATATTAATAAAATGATTGATTTTTTAAACGGGGCCAATCGAGAAGCTCCCGAGTATGACGAAGTCAAAAGAAGGTTTGCCTGGGAATTCAACGGAATGAGGCTTCATGAGGCTTATTTCGGGAATATGACCAAGCAGTCCGAGAAATTGGATACGGAATCGGATTTAGCGGGCCAGATCGCCAAGTCATTCGGATCCCGGGAGGCCTGGGAGAAGGATTTCAGGGCGGTTTCCGCCATGAGGGGCGTGGGGTGGGCGGTTTTGGCCTGGGACTCTGAAGGAAGTAACCTGTTCAACATTTGGATCAATGAGCACGATTCGGGGCATCTTTTTTATTCCGTTCCGATCCTGGTCAACGACGTATTTGAGCATGCCTACCTAACGGATTATGGCGCTGAGCGAAAAGATTATATTGAGGCTTTCTTGAAGGTGGTCGACTGGGTGGAAGCGCAAAAAAGATTTTCCAATGTTTTACAACTTTCCATAAGTCACACTTATTAATCGAGCAATTGAGGGACTTTACCGCTATGACGCCCCCTCCGACGAGACTGAAATTTTGTGGAAATGCCTTAGGTGCGGGGAACTGAAACAGCGAAATAATTGGGTCCTAAGTTCTTGCCCTGCCTGTGGAGCCCCCAAATCCCAATTTGTATTGGTGGACGAGGATTGATTTTAAGATTCCACAGGCAG
The DNA here is from genome assembly GCA_003152075.1 of candidate division FCPU426 bacterium. Taxonomy (GTDB): domain Bacteria; phylum Oederibacteriota; class Muellerivitia; order Muellerivitales; family Muellerivitaceae; genus PALSA-1180. The sequence goes on along the minus strand of PLZG01000030.1, from coordinate 22,572 downwards.
GGTAAGTGAAGCTTGTGGTTTGGTTGCGCCACCGGGTTTGTCCGGGGGCAGAAAAAATGGAGGATTTATGGCTAAAGGCGCATTCGTTAATAATCTGCAGGAAATCCGCAAGCGGGCCCGTAAGCATATACAAGAAGGCGCCGTCACGGAAGGCTACCGGGCCAACCGGGAAGTCGTCATTAAAATCTTGAACGAGGCCCTCGCTACCGAAATTGTGTGTGTCTTGCGCTACAAAAGGCATTTTTACATGGCTCAGGGCATCGATGCCGCGAACGCTACGCAGGAATTTCTTCAACACGCGACGGAAGAACAGGCTCACGCGGATGAAATATCCCTCCGCATCACCCAGTTGGGAGGCGAACCCAATTACAGCCCGGTGGGACTCGCTGACCGGAGCCATTCCGAATACGTGGAAGGCAACGGCTTGATTGAAATGATCCAGGAAGACCTGATAGCGGAACGAATCGCTATTGATTCTTATACCGAGATGATCCGCTATGTGGGTGAGGACGATGTTACCACCCGAAGAATGCTGGAAAGCATTCTCGCGTCGGAAGAAGAGCATGCCAATGACATGGCGACTTTGCTGGAAAAAATGAATCCCAGCCTTCCCAAAGGAAAAACTTCATCGAATTGAATGGCTCGATTCCTTGGATTCACAAGATGGTTCATTACATCAAAGAGAATCAAATTGAGGCAGGAGTCGATCACTTTGATCGAATTTTTTTGATCGGGGCCCGATGAAGATTTCACTTGTGAAAAAGAGCCGTCATTTTTCGAGGCGGGGGGAAGATTTGGGACCGGCTTCATTCGGTATGGAACTTGCTCTAATCCCTCTCCTGGTTTTCATGAATAAAGCTGGGATTTGAAAATATTTTTAGGAGAAGCAAGGTGAAAAAAATAATTGGAAGTTTAATCGGGATGACATTGCTTTTAGGCGCCTATTTGGGCGGATGTAGCAGTCCAAATCCCTCGAGCCCGGCGGCGAACTTGACTCCAACGGCGACGAAGACCATTACCCGAACACCCACCACGACACGGTCATCCACCCCGACGCGAACGGCTACCCCGACGCGGACCATTACCTCGACGCCAACCATAACACCAACGGGAACCTTAAGTCCCACACTCTCCCCAACGCCATCAATGACCCCGACCCCCCAAACGGGTCAAGCCATGGTTAATCTTGGAACTGCTTCCAATTACGCGGCCCTTGCTTACTCCGCGATCACCAACTCGGGAGCTTCCACGCTTTGCGGAAGTCTTGGGTTATATCCACTGACCTCGGTGGATGGAGGAATTGTGATTACTTGCGGGGGTGTTACAGACGTCGCTGATGGCGCAGCGAACACGGCTAAATTGGACTTGGGTACGGCCTATACGGACGCCGCGGGACGGCCAGGCGGAGCCATTTTAGCTCCCGGTGGTGATATTGGAGGACTGACCTTTTATCCCGGTCTTTACACGGAAAGTAGCGATCTTTTAATATCCTCCAGCGATGTTACCCTGGACGCCCAAGGTAACGTGAACGCGGTTTTTATTTTTCAAGTGAACGGCAACCTTGTCGTAGGCCCCGGCCGCCAGATCATCCTGGCCGGCGGAACAAAAGCTTCCCACGTTTTTTGGCAAGTGACCGGTTATGGCGCTCTTGATACCACGGTCTCATTCGCGGGCAACATCATGGCCTATACCTCAGTAACCCTGAATACAGGCGCCGTATTGCTTGGCCGGGCCTTGGCGGAAAATGGCGACGTTACTTTATTAGGCAATAGCATCACCATCCCCGCTCCCTAAGGGATTGAGTCTCCAGGGTTGATCAATTTAAAAAGCTTGAATCTTGAAGCCCTCCCGATTCCGGGAGGGCTTTTTCTTTATGGGACAAAAAATTTTTTCCTCAATTTTTTAGTTTGCTTTAATGATTCATTCCATCCAAAGGAATCAAATCGAGGGGTCGGACACTCATTTTGATCGACGTTTCGTGATAAGGTCCGAATCAAAATTTTTTAAACGGTAAGATAACGATATTTTTCCAGGCTGGCGGAAAAGACAGAACGGACTCATCTTGTCTTGCTGCGGCATGTTACTTGCTTTAACCCCTCACCTGAGTTTCATGAGTAGTTATGGGATTCAAAATTTTTTCTAAGGAGCTGTAAAAGTGAAAAAGCTTATGGGTAGTTTAATAGCGATGACCTTGCTTTCGGCCGCATTTATGGCTGGATGCTCGAGCACCAAGACCCCATCATGTCCCATGATGGCAACGGCCACATCCACCATCACACCAACTTTAACGGCGACGGGAACAACCACCGCGACGCGAACCGCGACCTTGTCACCCACGGCAACGCCCAGCAATTCTCCAACTAAAACGTCAACGGCAACGCCCACGAATTCGCCAGCCAACACTAGAACGGATACAGCGACTTCTACTCCGACGCCTTCCATCACGAACACCGCGACTTCAACACCCACGGGAACGCCTACAAACACCCCGTCGGCAACTCCGACAGTGACCGCAGCGGGCACGCCCGGTGTGACGACAGTTGATATGGGCGGCGCCGCTAATTTTGTGGTCTTGGGCTTCTCCGCTCTCACCAATGTTCCTTCTAGTACGCTTTGTGGGGATCTTGGGTTATGGTCAGGGACTTCCGCGGGTGGTGGGTATGTGATGAATTGCGGAGGAATCCAGCATATAACCGACAGTACCGCGCAAACCGCTCAAGGAGCTTTGAGTGCTGCTTATCTCGACGCTTCTTCAAGGCCATTCAGCGTAATCGGCGCGGGTTTGGGTGCCACAACGGTTACACCCGGTGTCTGGAGTTCAACTAGCGGACTTGACATAACGGGTACGGTCACCCTTGACGGCACGGGATTCACAAACGGTGGCGTCTTTATCTTCCAGACCGCGGGTCTCCTTACCACCGCGGTTTCCAGCAACGTCCTTCTCATAGGGGGCGCGCAAGCCAAAAACGTGTTTTGGCAGGTGGGTGGCGCCTATGCCTCTCTTGGCGCGACTTCGACCTTCAATGGAACCATCATGTGCTATGGCTATGTCGCGTTGGGTAACCTCGCCGTAATGAATGGACGGGCTATGTCGAGTTCCTCTTACGTCGCGATGGATAACAATACGATCACCCTTCCGTAAAGATTAGGTTTTAATAGTTGAGTAGAAAAAAAGTTCGAGTTTTGAAGCCCTCCCGATCCGGGAGGGCTTTTTTTTGTCCAAAGGGCCTTTCCGACAACTTTCCTCAGTTCTCTTTAAAGGATTGATTCACCCCAAAAGAATCAAAACGAGGATTTAGAGCCTCATTTTGATCGTAAGACCGGGAGCCGAGGTGATTCGGAAAATTTTGAGCGGCACATGGGCGCGCATTTCCTCGTTTGCTAGGGGTCGAGTGCCCCCGGACCCTTCAAGCTTCGGGGCATGTTCCTTGCTCTAACTATTCTCCTAAGTACATAAGCAATCGCGAATTCCCAAAAAAGTTTAGGAGACGCAAAAATGAAAAAGATAAACAGCCGATTAACCGTGATGACGTTGCTTTCGGCCGCCCTAATGGCGGGGTGTAGCAGGGAGATAGCGGTGCCAACCTTTCCAGGGAGCCGCCCCACTTCAACATCAACCGTGACGCGAACGGCAACCTTGACAGTTACCTTGACCAAGACATTAACCATGACGCGAACAGCAACCCTGTCGCCAACGCCCACCTTTACGGCCACCTTGACGCCCACCGGGACCCTAACCCCATCGGCAACCCCGACGGACACTGGAACTCCCACCCAAACGGCGACGCCCACCGCAACCGCGACGCCTCAAACGGCGCAACTGCCGGTTAACCTTGGGTCAGCCGCGAATTACGTGATCTTGTCTTATACCGGGATATCCAACAGCGGACCCAGTACGACTTGTGGCGGTTACGGGGTATACCCGGATGGACAGACTTCCATTACCGGATCACCGGCGATCGTGGAGAGTTGCGGAGGGGCAATTGACGTGGGTGACGGCACGGCGAATACCGCCAAACAAGACTTGGGCACGGCCTATACGGACGCCATGGGACGGCCAACAGGCGCCACTTTAGCGCCCGGCGGTGATATTGGAGGCCAAACCCTTTATCCAGGTGTCTATACCATCAACAGTGATCTCAATATTTCCATGGCCGATCTTACCCTTGACGCCCTGGGAAACCCTAATGCCGTCTTTATTTTTCAGGTTAAGACGGGTGGCAATCTTATCGTCGGGCCCGGCCGGCAGATCATTCTGGCGGGGGGAGCGCAATCCGGTAATGTTTTTTGGGCGGTGTCGGGTTACTGCTCCCTTGATACGACCGTGTCAATGGTTGGAAACATTATGGCTTATACCTCGGTCACCTTTAATACGGGCGCGGTCCTGTTAGGCCGGGCTTTAGCGTCGAACGGTGACGTCACTTTATTAACCAATACCATCACCAAGCCCACACCCTAAGGGATTTAGGTTTTAAGTTATTTAAGAGGACCAGGTTTGGAATGGTTCCTGATTTGGTCCGCTTAATCTTATGGAATCCAACAGTCGAGCAAGGCTTCGCTCCAGTCAAAGGATGAGGAAAACCACTTTGAAACACCAGTACGGATACTTGATGACTAGCGGGAGCTTGGCTGGCGCCGGCCGGCGCCACGACTTATCCATTTTGGGACTTCTTTTCATTTCCCTTTGTATTTTCCCATCGCGAGCCTTGGCTGCAAGTCCCCCGACGGTTAATCTTGGTTCCGCCGGAACTTACGCGGTCCTTGCCGGTTCCACAATCACCAACACCGGAGCTACCACCATTTGCGGTGATCTTGGGTTATGGACAGGGACCTCTGTGGGCGGACCCAACCCTATCATGTTTAGTTCCCTCTGCAGCGCTGTTTCCAACGTCGGCAATGCCCCCGCGGCAACCGCTCAAGGAGACTTAACCCTAGCCTATAACGACGCCGCGGGAAGGCTAAGCCCCATCTTGGAACCCGCTGATTTGGGAGGCGTAACCCTTATTCCCGGTCTCTATCAAATATCCAGCGCGCTTGGGATATCAACCACCCTTACCCTGGACGCTCAGGGAGACTCGACCGCGGTCTTTATCTTCCAAGTCGGGACCGCCATTACCACGTCGACCAGCAGCCAGGTCATCCTGATCAACGGGGCCCAAGCCTCTAACGTTTTTTGGCAGGTGGGCAGCGATTGCACCCTTGGCGTTTCTTCGGCCTTCAAGGGAATCATTATGGCCCAGGGCTCCATCACCTTTGATACCAGCGCCCTATTGGAAGGCCGCGCTTTGGCGCGGGTTGGCGCGGTGACGCTTGATACCAATATCATCACCAATTCCGTCAGCTCAGCGAATACGCCCACTAATACGCCTACGAATACCCCGACAGACACGCCAACGGATACACCAACTAATTCACCGACTGACACATCAACTCAAACGCCTACTAATACTCCAACCGATACACAAACGGTGACATCAACGAATACGCCTACGAACACCTTCACCGACACACCGACAGACACGCCTACCAAGACACCAACTCAGACACCCTCTGACTCGCCCACGGACACACTTTCAGCGACAACAACAAACACTTCAAGCAATACTCCGACTCAAACCCCGACGGATTCTCCAACTGACACTTCCACCAATACACCGACAGACACGCCTACCAAGACGCCAACTCAGACACCCTCTGACTCGCCCACGGACACACTTTCAGCGACAACAACAAACACTTCAAGCAATACTCCGACTCAAACCCCGACGAATTCTCCAACTGACACTTCTACCAATACACCAACTCAGACACCCTCTGACTCGCCTACGGATACCTCTTCAGCAACACCTACCAGCAGTTCAACCAATACTCCGACACAAACTTCGACGAATAGTCCAACCGATACTTCCAGCAATACCCCGACTGATTCGCCGACGAACACGCCTACCGACACACCTACCCAGACACCTTCTGATTCACCTACTGACACACCCTCAGCGACAATCACCAATACTTCAACCAATACCCCTACTGAAACTCCGACGAATACCCCCACGGACACTTCCACTAACACTCTCACGGACACGCCGACGAAAACACCATCCAACACACCCACCGATTCGCCTACGAAGACGCCGACTCAAACACCCTCTGATTCACCTACCGACACACCTTCAGCAACACTCACGAAGAGTTCAACCAATACTCCAACTAACACGCCAACGGATACACCTACTAGCACTAAGACCAATACCACAACAGCTACACCGACAAAAACTCCCACTCAAACACCCACTAATTCACCGACTACCACGCCTACTCGGACACCCACCTCTTCACCCACTAACACACCCTCTAACACGCCTCAAAATACATCAACGAACACATTAACCAATACAGACACGAATACACCTACCTATACGTCCACTCTAAGCCATACCCCGACAGCCTTGCCGACTTCTACAATATCCCCAACTTCAACCGGCACAGCTACGCTGTCTCCCACCCCCACTAGTACCTCGATGCCGATGGCATGCCACTTGGTTGTCCTCTATCCAAATCCGGCAAATTGTGGATCAGTGCGGATTCATCTAGGTTTTGATGTTTCGGCAGGCAGGATTGAGATAACGATGTTCACCACAGCATTTCGAGTCGTGAAGCATGTAAAAGTCCTACAGGTCTTTAATAGCTCGTCGGATTTCCAAATGGACTTAATGGATGACTGGGGAAGCCAGTTATCCAATGGGGTTTATTACATCGTCGTTACCACGCCCACATTAAAGGCAACGGCTAAGCTGATGATTCTTCGATAAAGGAGTGGGTTTTGCTGATTCAAGAGGATCAAAACGAGAAAAAAACATCATTTTGATCGTAAAAATCGGAATCCGGATTAAACCGAAAATTATTTGATAGTTCTTTCAGCCCTTATTTCCTCACTTTAGAAGTGTTTTATTTTTCAAAGCGCTCGAAGTTTCGGGGCATGATCATTGCTTTATTCCATTGTCTGAAATCCATGCGCAATTGAAGTTGTTTGAAAATGGATCAGGGAGGAATAAGGGTGAGAAAACTCGCTAGTTTAATCGTTTTTTTCCTTCTGCTTAATTCCTGCGTTGTTTGGGCCAAAAAAGTCCAAGTGGTCCCAACCCCCATTCCCGAAGCTGAAGACTATTCCAACATCCGCACGGGATTAAGCGTGGGAGTAGGTTGGCCATATGCTGGCTTGAAATATTACTTCAACAGGGACATCGGCACTGAACTCAGGTACGCGACCGGGGGAGGGATTAATGTTTTCGCCGCGAGGGGTTATTGGAGCTTCGCCAAGATAAGTAATTTCAACGTGTTTACCGGATTGGAAGCAGGTTATGTCACCTTTGATACAGCCCTGAACGCCGATGACTCTTTTAGAGTCTCCGGCAGCGGTTATGAGTTCGCGCCCTTATTCGGGTCGGAATATTTTTTCAGCAGGGAGTTTTCGCTATCGCTTGATTTTTCCATGCCAATTGTCGGCCTCAACTCCCGGAATGTGAGCCTGGGCGATCTGCAATGGGTTCTCAATGGGGGGCTGTATTTTTACCCCTTCTAAGAAAGAATTTATCCTGAAAAAGTTAAAACAAAGCTCTATCGCCTTGGCGATTTTATTCTTTTTTGTGTCCGCGGGAAATTTGCGCGCGGATTTCAATTTCGGCATTATTTCCGCCATCAAAAACTCACTGAAATTTTATCCAACCCTAACACCATGTTCCCACTTGTCAATGCAGACTTATACCTCCACCCTCACAGCGACAAACGCTCCAACGAACAGCCCGACGATCACGCCTACCAACTCACCTACGAATAGTCCAACTCCTTCGCTAACTTTGACCCCAACTTCGACCGTGACGACCACGGGGACTAACACGACCACTAATACACCCGCAAAAACTCCTACCAACACGCCCACCAGCACTGCCACGAATTCGCCGATGAACACAATAACCAATACGTCCACGGAAACTCCGACTAACACGTCTACGCCAACGTCGACCAATAGCCCTACGGACACATCAACAAACACTTCCACCCAAACGCCAACCAACACGCTCACCAGTACACCGACGAATACACTGACCGATACTCCTACGAACACTTCGTCGCCTACCCTTACCAAAACGCCTACTAATACACCAACCGCTACTTCGACGGATTCGCCCACTCTAACCCCTACCAACACCCTAACGAATACGCTTACTGACACTCCCACTCATACATTAACCAAAACTCCGACCGAAACTCCAACTGCTTCGCGCACAAATTCGCCGACTGATACACCTACCGCGACATCAACGGCTACTTCTACGAATACGCCAACTCAGACACCTTCCAATACCCCAACAAACACTCCCACTGACTCACCTACCCCAACACCAACCAATACACCCACAAATACTCCGACTAACACGCCAACAGATTCGCTTACAAACACTCCGACCGATTCTCCAACGGCAACGTCCACGAATACGCCGACCGACACATCCACGGATACACCAGCCGATACACCCACTAACACCCTGACTGATACATCTACTGCGACACCAATGAATACGCCCACCGATACACCAACAACCACGCCGACGAATACGCCAACTAATACACCTACCGCGACACTAACCAATACCCCGACGAGAACACTGACCGATACGCCAACCGAAACACCAACTAACACTTCTTCTGAAACTCCGACAAATACAGCTTCTGACACCTTAACGAACACTCCATCTGATACGCTAACCAATACACCCACCGCGACACCAACCAATACCCCGACGAGGACACTGACCGATACTCCCACTGATACACCAACTAACACAGCTTCTAATACTCCGACGAATACAGCTTCTGATACCTTAACGAGCACTCCATCTGATACGCTAACCAATACACCTACCGCGACACCAACCAATACCCCGACGAGCACACTGACCGATACTCCCACCGACACACCAACTAACACATCTTCTGAAACTCCGACGAATACAGCTTCTGACACCCTAACGAACACTCCATCTGATACACTAACCAATACACCCACCGCGACACCAACCAATACCCCGACGAGAACACTTACCGATACTCCCACTGACAAACCAACTAACACAGCTTCTGAAACTCCGACGAATACGCCTACAGATACACCAACAGCCACCCAGACGAACACACCTACAGCCACTTTAACCAATACGCTGACGGACACACCCACTCAAACACCCGCTGACTCGCCCACTGACACACTTACGGATACTCCAACTACTACTCCAACCGATACGCCAACTGGTACCCCAACGAATACAACTACTGATACATCCACTAGTACTCCGACGGATAGCCCGACCGGCACACCTTCTAATACACCGACAGATTCACCTACGGATACTCCAACGGTTACAACGACCGACACGCCTACTAACACCCCTACAGACACTCCAACCAACACCCCCATTATTAATCTCGGGACAGCGGGGAATTACGTAGTCTTGGCCGGCTCTACCATTACCAACACGGGAACTAGCATACTTTGTGGAGGTCTTGGGTTGGCTCCGGGAACCGCAGTAACAGGATCGCCAATTGTGAGTTGTGGTGGGGTTTCGGACGTAAATAATTCCGCTGCCACACAAGCTCAATTGGATTTGACCACCGCTTATAATGACGCCCTAAGCCGGTCAGGCCCCACAACGGTTGAAAGCGATTTGACAGGCCTAACACTTTCCCCAGGCCTTTATCAAACCTCGCCAGGCGGAACGCTTGCGTTAAACGGTAATGTCACCTTGGATGGCGGAACAGACCCAAATCCCGCCTTCATTTTCCAGGTCGGAAGCGCTCTTAATATCAACTCCGGAACTGTAATTTTGGCGGGGACGGCGAAAGCCATCAACGTTTTTTGGCAGGTGGGCACCAGCTGCACCATTGGGCCGGACGCATCAATGGTGGGAATAATCATGGCCGACCAGTCAATCACTTTTGACCTTGGCGCCACGTTACTGGGCCGAGCCTTGGCGCATGTCGCCGCTGTGACGCTCGATACCAATAACATCACCAATCCCTAACAAACTTGTTTTGAAACCTCGGCGGTAACTCTCTCTCTTAAAGCGAATCAAAATGAGATTTTGGCATCAATCAATTTGATAATTCCGTTGAATGAAAATCCCCTAAAAAATTTCCTTATCACTTTAAAGCGGTATTTTCGAAAGATGCCGAGAGCGTCCCGCGGAACCAACGCGTGGTATGTAACTTGCTTTACCAAGAACCACAATCAATAGCTGTGGATTGCAGTCAAAACAAAGTGGCGCCAGGGTCCCAAAAGCCCTCGGCGTTGTGGCCCGCACCTAGGTCTCTCCTTGGGTGCGGGCCCCTTTATTTTGAACCCTTCTTAAAAAAATGATTATTCCCGGGTAAACGAGTTTGAAAAAACGCAGCCAGTAATGAAAGAGGACAAATATGTCATTGAAATTTAAAAAGATTCTGGGAATGACGATTTTGGCGGGCGGGTTGTTTTTGCAGACGGTTATCGCTAAGGCGGAGGAATCTCACCCCACCAATGACGGGGGAAATTTTGGCTTGGGCTTTGAGGTGGGAGATCCCGGAAGCTGGGGTGTTTCGGGCAAGTTTTGGGTGGGCCGGACAATGGCTTTTCAGCCCGCGGTGAAGTTCGGGAACAGCAGTGTCATCCTGCAGTTGGATTACCTTTTGCACAATTTCAACATGGGCGACCAGATGCCGATCTATATCGGCTTGGGCGGGAACATGCTGCTCCAAAATCCCACGGCTTTCGGGGGGCGGGTTCCGGTGGGGGTTAGCTATATCTTTGATAAGAAAAATTTCCCGGTGGATATTTATTTGCAAGCCGTGCCGACCCTTTGGTTTTTCACCGCAAGCCTCACGACTTTCAACGTCTATGGCGAATTGGGAGCGCATATCTACTTATGATTTCTGTAGTAAAAACAAAAGGAGAGTTTTCGATGAAAAAAAAGAAATTTTTTATAAATTCCGTCCCGCGATACCGCGTCATAAAGCCATCTTGGCCTAATTGTTCTCGCTCGACTTTTATTGTTTTGGGGCTTCTGTTGGGTTCCCTTTGGATATTTCCGTCGCAAGGGTTGGCACAGACAAATACCCCAACCGACACTCCAACTAATTCACCCACTAATACTCCCAGCAATAGCCCCACTGTGACGATAACGCCTACCATCACCCAAACCCCAACGCCCCAACCCGCGCAAGGGCCGGTTCCGCTTGGATCGGCGGCTTCTTATGCGGTTTTGGCCGGTACCACGGTCACCAACACAGGTTCCACCACACTTTGCGGGGACCTGGGTTTATCCCCGGGAACAGCCGTGACGGGAGGACCCGTGTTGAGCTGTGGAGGGATATTTCATATCGCCGATAGCGCCGCCGCGGCCGCCCAAGTGGATTTGATCGCAGCTTACAACAACGCGGCGGGTCGGTTAGGCGTCACCCAACTTCCCCAGTTGGGGGGAATCACCCTCTATCCGGGGGTTTATAACTCAGCCACGGGCTTTCTTATCTCAACGGGCGATCTGACCCTGGACGGCCAAGGCAGTCCCAACGCCGTTTTCATTTTCCAGGCGGGAACCGGCCTTACCGTCGCAACCAGCCGGAAGGTGATATTGATCGGCGGGGCCCAAGCTTCCAATGTATTTTGGCAGATCGGCAGTTCAGCCACGATCAACGCCGGCGCTGATTTCAAGGGAACGATCCTGGCCCTCACCGACATCAACTTTTTCACTGGAGCGAGCTTCTCGGGACAGGCTTTGGCCCGGAACGGCCAGGTTGTTTTGCAAGGCCAATCCGGCGGTCTGGGGGCGCCCGTCTTCACTTCCACGGGATCGGGCTCATTAGCGGGTCAATTGGTGTTGGCGCCTGTCCCCGCCCACCGGGGTGACCGAGTCATCCTATTTTTTGATAAGCCGCCTAAGGCGACCCAATGGGAAATCGTCAACGTGGCCGGGGAAAGTGTCGCTACCCTTTCTTTCACCGGGACCAGTAACCACTATTGGGACTCCACAGGAGTCGCCCCAGGAATTTATTTCGTCCGAATCAAAATCAATTATTTGGACGGGACCAATATTCAAATTACGCGCAAGGCGGTGGTGATACCATGAAAAATTTCTCCTTTCGAAAAATCAGCCTCACTTTCTTTTTCCTGATGGCCTTAGGACCCCTGACCCTTCGGGCCGACCAAACCAACCAAAGCGCGTCCCAGGAAGCCGCGCCCTGGCTCAAGTTTCCCGATAGCGCCCGTGCCGCGGGTATGGGCGGCGCCTTCGGCGCCATGGGGGAAGACATCAGCACCTTTAAATTGAACCCCGCCGGATTGGTCCAAATCGACAGTCCCCAGCTTTTGCTGACCCATAACAATTGGTTTCAAGGCGTGGCGGTCGAGCATCTATCCGCCGGGATTCCGCTAGGTGAGATCAGCGGGCTGGGTTTGAGTTTCGATTATTTGAGCTTGGGGACCGTTGACTCTTACACGATTGTAAACGGCGCCCCGGTTCCCAACGGAACCTTCAACCCGAATGGATTCAATATGGGTTTGGGTTATGGCATAGCCTTGGGCCGTAAAATAGACGTGGGGTTGGCGGCCAAATATTTCCAACAAAATATCGGGGGTACCATAGGAAGCGGAGTGGGCGTTGACGCTGGGCTGATGGCGCATGGGATCATCCCGCATTTGTCCTTAGGCGTGGCTGTTGAAAATGTCGGGGCCCAGCTTCAAGGGATGAACCTGCCGACGGTCCTGAAAGCGGCCCTGGCTTTTAAAACAGACACCATCGTCAACCGGCTGCACGCCTTCAACGTGGCCGTGGACGCCGATTTCCCCCTGGGCCAAGCCAAGGCGATTGCCGGCTCGGTGGGCTTCGAGTATTGGTACCGGGGGACCTTCGCCTTGCGAGCGGGAGACCAGATTTCGGAAAATAAATTGGGATCGGATGTTAATGGCTTGACCTTCGGCGCGGGGGTCAATATTGGAGCGTTCCAACTGAATTACGCCTTCATGAGTAATGGATATGTGGGAAATAGCAACCTGATTTCGCTCCTAATAAAATTGGACAAACCGGCTCCCCCGCCGCCACTCCCGAGTCCGGTCGTGAAGTTATTGGAAAAAATTAACAAGAATATCCAATTCGCGTTTGACAAGGCCGACCTGACTCCGGAATTCACCCAGGAGTTGGACGAATTGGGAGACGACCTGCTGAGCCGTCCCCAGGACCACGTTGTTTTGTCGGGTTTTGCCTCGGAAGAGGGGACGGAAGCGCACAACCAAGGATTATCCGAGGCCCGGGCTGAGGCCACGAGGACTCATCTCCTTTCCCGCGGCGTACCCGGTTGGCAAGTCCTTACATTAGGAAGAGGCGATGACGACCCTATTGTCCTCGGTATGACGGAGGCCCAATTGGCCCCCAACCGCCGGGTGGAAATCAAGATCATCCAACCGAGGCCCGGTCGGGACTAAAGCGTGGAAAAGGGTAAAAGGGAAAGCCGCTATGAAACACCAATATCAGTACCTAATCATCGGCGGGGGCCTAGCGGGAGCCTCGGCCATCGAGGGAATCCGGCAGATTGATAAGACCGGAAGTATCGGCCTGTTGAGCGCCGAGGATATCTTGCCCTATAACCGGCCGCCTCTTTCGAAGGATTTGTTATGGGATAAAAAGGTTTTCGATGATATCTTTATTTTTGACGATAACTATTACCACCATCAAAAGGTGGAGTTGCATTTTAAAACTACCGCGAAAAAAATTAACGCGGAAGAGCGTTTAGTTATCGACGCGGCCGGGCACCATTTTGGTTATTCCAAATTATTAATCGCCACGGGCGGTAGTCCCCGCGAGTTCCCTCGCGCGGGCAAGTCGGTCCACTATTTCCGAAACGCCAAGGATTATCTCGAACTGACGGAGGCGATCCCCAACGTGAAAGATTTCCTCATTATAGGCGGGGGATTCATCGGGGCTGAATTGGCGGCCGGCCTTTCCCATTTGGGCAAAAAGGTGACGATGTGTTTTAAGGGAAAAAAATTGTTGGAGAAAATATTTCCTTCCGACCTTTCGGCCTTTGTTACGGATTTCTACAAGCATAAGGGCGTCTCTTTTATCACGGAAGATGAACCGGCTCATTTCACCTCCCTGGAAAACCGAGTGAAGGTCACCACCAAAGGCCGCAAGGAATTGGAGGCGGGGTGGGTAATCGCCGGGATCGGGATCGATCCGGAAACCGCGCTTGCGCAATCGGCGGGACTCCAAATCGACAAGGGCGTGATTGTTGACAGGTATTTAAGGACTTCCCGGCATGAAATTTTCGCGGCAGGCGACCTGGCGCTTTTTCCCTGCGAGGCACTGGGCGAGGACATCCGCTTGGAGCATTGGGATAACGCGAGCGCCCAGGGGAAATGCGCCGGGATCAACATGGCGGGCGGTTCCCAGGCCTATGTCTACCTTCCTTATTTCTATTCGGACTTGTTCGACCTGGGATTTGAGGCTGTCGGCAAACTGGACTCTAAAATGAAGGCCCTTTCCGCTTGGGAAATCCCTTTCCGTAAGGGCGTGGTGGCTTACCTGGAGGACCAGAAGGTCAAGGGAGTCCTTCTTTGGAACCAGCCCAAAATATTAGATTGGGCCCGGAAATTAATCACGGAACAAGCCACCCCTGATAACGCCGAGGCCCTGAAACAATTAATCCCCCTGCCTTTGTCCGTTTGAATTATGACGGGAAAACTCTCAAAGATAATCTCCACCTCCCCGGGCGCCCTCGGCCTCGCGGTGAAAAATTATTTTAGGATCGGCGGGTCCCAAAGGGCGGCCTCCTTCGCCTATTACGCGTTCTTTTCCTTATTCCCCTTGGTACTCCTAGCCGTGACGATCGCCTCGTTTTTCCTTGACCGGGACCGCGCGACGCGCGAGGTCATTGGATATTTCGAGAATTACGGGCCTTTCAAAGCCGGAACGAACCAGAACCTATATGCCACCATTAACGACCTGGTCATGATGCGCGGTGGAATTACCTTCATCGCCCCGCTGGTATTTTTTTGGGGAGCATTCAATTTTTTTAGTGTGTTGATTCGGGCGATCAACCGGGCATGGGGTACGAAGGCCAAAGGCTGGTGGCACCTTCCCTTGAAAAACCTTTTTTTGCTCGGAATCACGGGATTAACCATCCTTCTGGGCCTGGCGGTGCCGGTAATGGCCAGGGCGGCGAAGAACTGGCTGCTTTCGACATACGACTTTGTCTCATGGATGTATGGGGCCGTGATCCTGATCGGTCCGTTGATTGTCCTATTCTTTGGCCTGAGCCTTCTTTACCGGCTAGCGCCCTGCCGTCCGACTCGGTTTTCCGAAGTGTGGACCGCGGCGCTGGCCGCGGCGGCCTTGCTTTGCGTGCTCGAAAGTTTTTTCGGGATTTACCTCCGGAACTTCGCCAAGTTCAACGTGGTGTATGGCGCCTTTGGGGGCATGATGGCGCTTCTCATGTGGATCTACCTTTCCGGATGCATCATTGTTTTTGGGGCATGCCTGTCCGCCGCTCAAACCCAATTCAAATCCCATTGGTGGAGCAATATCTTTTAAACCGGGGAATTACCAGGCATACGCGTAGTACCTGACGACTCGGCCCTTTCGAGTGAAATAAGCCGATGGCGGGAGAATCCATCCGATTCATTTAAGTCATGCAGAGGAACCTTCGCTAATCGAACCAGTTAACCGTTGATCCATGGGTGAAAAAGAATCAAAGTGGGAATAAAGAGCCTCATTTTGATCTTCCCCAACCAATCCCTTGAAAAGGTTATTTCCCCTTCAGGGTTGGATTTCCGCTGGGTTTTGCCGGTTGAGTTAAATTTACCCCTTACATTTTGATCGAAAAACAGGAACCGGAGTGAATCCAATTTTTTTTGACGGCCCGCCAGCGTGCGTTTCCTTTCATTTGATGGGGCTGGAAACAGTAAGACTCGGGCATGGTCCTTGCTTTAACTATCCTCCTTGGTTCCGAAAGTAGCCGTGTGATTTCAAAGTAACCTCAAGAGACAAAAAAATAAAAAAACTTATTAGGATTTGACGGTGTTGTCATCCAACGCCGCCACCCAACGCGCCTCTAAGGGGTTGGATTTTTTCAGGATCCGCCTGGATTGCCGGGCGGTCGGCAGGGATTCAAGAAGATTTATGCTCGGGTTCAAGCGCATAAATTAATTCAATACACCAGTTTTGAAATCGCACTTCATTTGAAATGAAGCAAGGAGAAGTACCATGAAGAGTTTATTAGCGGTAGTGATGGGTTTATTGTTTTTGTCAGCCACGGGGATGGTCATGGCCGAAAGGGCCGATTCCTCATTTGGGAATACCGAAGTGAATGAAGATGACGGCGGGGGCCAGGACGGCTTCAACAAAAACGCCGATGCAAAAGGGAAGGACAAAAACGGTAATGATTGGAAGCATGATAACGATAGTGATTGGAAGCATCATTCCAATACGCCCACGCCGAACGCGACAGTCATCCCGGCGCCCCCAGGCACTCAAGCCATGGTTAACCTTGGATCCGCCGCGAATTACGTGGTCCTGGCTTATTCCGCGATCACCAACTCCGGACTTACCACGCTTTGCGGAAGCCTTGGGTTGTTTCCGGGAACTTCGGTCACTGGAGCGCCCGTGGTAGCCTGTGGAGGGACCACGGATTTAGCCAATGCCGCCGCGAATACCGCTGAACTGGATTTGGGTACGGCTTATACCGACGCCGCCAGTCGCACCGGGGGCACCCTTTTGCCCGCCAACGCGGATATCGGGGGCCAAACCCTTTATCCCGGTCTCTATACGGACATGGGCAATCTTTCGGTGTCATCGGGTGACCTCACCTTGGATGCCAAGGGAAACCAGAACGCCGTCTTTATCTTCCAGGTCAACGGCGTTCTTGACGCAACGACCAACCGCAAGGTCATCCTGGCCAATGGGGCGAAAGCCGCCAATATTTTTTGGCAAGTGACCGGTTATTGCTCCCTGGGCACGGGAGTTTCGTTCAAGGGTAACATCATGGCTTTCACCGCGGTCACCATCAATACGGGCGCCGTGCTGGAAGGCAGGGCCTTGGCGGAGAATGCTAATGTGACGATGTTGTCCAATACCATCACCAAACCGTAAGGATTGGGTCCGAATGTTTGAGAGGCACAGGCTAGGGAAAGCTCCTAGCCTGTGTTTTTATTTCGACTCAAATTCAGAAGGAAAAAATGTGAAAGAGGCTGAAAAGTCGTTCGAAGCAGTCTCCCCTCAAAACTTCGTTCGGTATGAAACTTGCCATAAATGAAAGGGGTTATTTACCAGCCAAAATGAATTCCTCATGAGACAGACCTTTTTACGCTCCGGGGTAGCCGTTCAAGTGAAACCACGTCGATGTTTCCAACTGATTAACCCTTCCTTGGGAATCCGAAGTCTTACCGGGATTTTGAGCCTGCTTTTTTGGGGAACCCTTCCGGTTCAGGCGGATGCCGCCTGCGCCATTGCTTTTGACTCCGCCTCAGCCATCTCCACCAAACCAGTCAAAGCCACGGGCGTAACCTTTTCCCATACGGTCAGCGGGACAAAAACCTTCCTGTTAGTCCAGGTGTACATCCAGGCGAACGGAGCCACCGATACGGTCAAGACGGCGACTTACGCCGGGGAGACGATGGTCATGGCTATGGCCATTCAGGACGCCCGGGGCGGCCTCGGTTCCCTGGAGACCTGGTACCTGGTAAATCCAACCCCCGGCACGAATGACGTCATTGTCACTATTAACGACACAAAAGCGAGGTTTTTGCACGTGGGGGCCGTTAGTTACCAGGGAGTGGACCAGACCACGCCTATAGGGGCGATGACCACAGTTAACCATCAAGCCGCAAATATTTTCCACAGTATCACGTTGACCACGACCCAAGCCAATAGCCTCATAGCGGAAATGTTCGCCGCCAACAACACGGAAGGGGTCACTTCGGGGGAGGGGCAAACCCCAAGATGGTTGGAAGGGGACAACGGCGCGACCGCAGGAAAAGGCATCCGCCGGAATTGGAGTAAAGGCATCGGAAACCTCATTCACGGGCGCATGGGTTGGAGCGAGGGCGATGAATTGGCCACCACGGTGGCCGGGCCATACACGATGAGCTATACGGCGGGGACCGCCCACACGGCGGCCATGGAAGCCCTCGAGATCATCCCAGTCAAATGCAATACGCCGACTTATACGCCCACGAAGACCCCTACCCCCACGAACAGCCCGACCAATTCGCCGACATCCACGCCAACTGTCACGCCGACCCCTACTCCCACGACCGTCGTTTTTGTGAATATCCATAAGACCGTTTCGGATACGGCGCCCGAATCCAACGAGACCTTGACCTATATCATCGGCCTCAATGTGTTTTCCAGCACGGCTTCCAATATCATCGTCACGGATACGGTTCCAGCGGGTTTGAAATACATCGCCTCGATCGGTTCACCCAGCCCGCCGGGAACCACATTATCAACCATTCTTGGGCCAACCCCGGGCCTCCTCTCCGCCCCGGGCAACGGGACGCTCCTGGTTTGGAGTTTCCCCCCGGTGGCCCCGGGTAATTACGGCGTCACCTATACGGCCAACGTGAACGGGCTCACTCCGGATGGAACGGTTATCAATAACCAGGCGGCGATGAATTTTCTTGGAAATCCCATACCCCAGGTTGTCCAGGCCCCGGTCACGGTAAAAGGCAATTTCATGGTCCAAATCAACGTCTATAAAAAATCCAAGGAGATTGTGAAGACGATCCTCGCGATGCAATATTTTCCCCGGCCTATTCGCACCGTGACCATTGAAAGCAGCACTCTCGTGTCCATTAAGGATAAGATCAACCTTGTCAATTCGAATATGACCATTGGCACATGGGATGGGACCAACAAATACGGGGAAGAGGTTTCCAACGGCAATTACCACATTAAGATCGAAAACATCGATTATTCAGGATCCATCGATTCAATAATCCAGGATGTCGTGGTCGACAGGAAATTGATCCGTATCACACTGAGTATTTACAACGAAGCCGGGGAAATAATCCGGCATTTGGACCAGGTCGTTTCCGACGCGGTGACTTTAAACGACAACGTGACTGTTTCCAACCCCACCATAGCCCCCAATTACCAGGGCGGCGCCACTTCGACGACCTCCATCACCTTGGCCGATGGGTCAGGGGTCACTTGGGATGGACGCAACGATAGCGGGAAGATCGTCCTCAATGGCCAGTATTTCATCGAAATCATGACGGAGGACCAGCAGGGGGGAAATTCGACCGTGACGAAGACAATCAATGTCACGCAGCCAGAGCTGACCCTGCCGAATGGCCAGGTATTGGTATATCCCAACCCTTTCCACGTGAGGGCAAACGGTACCCAGGTTAATTTCATGGCCAATGCCAACCCGCCGGTTACGCTAAAAGTAAACATCTACACGCTCGCGGGGGAATTAGTCCAACGAAAAGAAGGCCAAGCCGGGACCAGTCAACTCACTTGGGACCTCTCGGGCTTAAGCTTGGCGAGTGGGATGTATTTGGCGGTTATCGAGATTTATGATTCGGCGGGTGCTATGCAACGACAGATCACGAAGTTGTTGATTCAGAACTAAAAGACTATAACAAAACCTTTTTTACCACCAAGTTCATCAAGGACACTAAAAACAACGAAAGGCAAAAATGTTGTAAATCCAATCTTTGTTTTTGTCTTTCTTGGTGAACTTGGTGTCCTTGGTGGTTCAAATTTTCTTCCTTTTTGGGTTTTGTTAGAGATTCTAAGATTTGTGAGGGCGGAAACTCATATTTTAAAGGGGCCGTTTAAGGGCCTTTTTTTGCGGCTGCAATTGGAATCAAAATGATGATTTGGAATATCACATTGATCGGCTTTTCGCGATAGAGGCTCTTTGAAAATTTCAACCATTACCTGAAAGCGTTTTTAATCAATCCCAGCGGAGGGTTCTAGCCAGGCAATATCCCAAACTCAGGGTATGGAACTTGCTCTAACAACACTCATGGATTCCATGAGCCGATGTGGCGTTCCAAAAAGATTCAAAGGAGAAGTGAAAGTGAAAAAACTTATAGGTTTATTCGTGATGGCATTGATTCCAGCCGTTTGGATGGTTGGATGCGCCAATAACACTACGGGACCTGCCGCGACGGTGCGTGATCCCATCAATCTTGCGTCAGCCGCGAGTTTCGCGGTTCTAGCCCATACCCAGATCACCAACAGCGGACCTACCACCATTTGCGGGGACCTAGGATTATCCCCGGGAACCCTGGTGAGCGGAGGGCCGGTGTTGAGTTGCGGAGGTGTTTCGCATGTTACTGATACCGCCGCGGCCCAAGCCCAAGCGGATTTGACCATCGCTTATAACGACGCCGCGGGACGAACCTCACCCGCCTTAGTCGCCGGAAATTTAGGGGGAAAGACTTATTATCCCGGCCTTTATAAATCGACGAGCGGGCTCGCGATTTCGTCGGGCGACCTTACCCTGGACGCCCAGGGAAACGCGAACGGGGTCTTTATCTTTCAGATCGCTTCCACCCTTATCGTGTCGTCCGCACGCCAGGTCATCCTGGCTGGGGGCGCTAAAGCCGCGAACGTTTATTGGCAGGTCGGCAGTTACTGCTCCGTTGACACGACCGCGTCAATGGTGGGAACCATCATGGCCCATAACCAAATCACGTTTAATACCGGCGCCGTCCTGGCCGGCAGGGCTTTGTCGCAAATCGACCAGGTCACGATGTTGACGAACACCATTACCAAGCCGTGAGGTTTGAATATTAAAACTGTCCGGTAGGCCGGATAGGATTTAAAAAGGCTTGCGCGCGAGATTATTCGTCCGTAAGCCTTTTACTTATTAGACCCGATTAATATCAACCTTTACCCGTTTGAAAGACACAGAAAAAGGAGAAAACCAGATGAGATTACCCAAGTTGGTATTTGTCCTGATCGGCATTGTTCTTTTCGCCGGAAGCCCCAACTCCAGTTTAGCCGGCGATTGGAACGTGATTGTCCTGGATTGCACCAGTTCCACCGTGGCCTCGGATCTCACCAGCAAATTCCCGGTGGTTTACCTGTCCAACCCGGAATTTGAGGCCTCGAAATTTTCCCAAAGCGGTGAAATATCCCAAGTCGATTTTGGCGCCCTCACCCAGACCGGTCTCAAAACCCCCAAAGGCACCATTCGTTTTAAAATTAAGAAAAACGACCAGATTGACGTTTATATCGTGACCTCAGTCAAGATGGAGACTTTCGAGCAAGCCTCGGCCCCCGCCGCCCCGCCACTCGAATGGGTGTCCGATCCCATTACTTTCGTGGCATCAAACTCCTCCCGGCACTCCGGGCCTGTGACGACGGAAAGTCGGCCCATTACCCTTTCCATCATGAAAACGGCGCGGTTCCTTTTGAGGGAACAACAAAGGCCCACCTCCCTGGAGTCGGGCCGCGACGCGAAGGCGTCCGCCGTGTTCGGGGTCACCTTTAAAGTTCCGGTCGGGCCAAAATCGATAACGGTGGTTCCCCCCCAATCCCAAAAGATTTATTACTATTATCGGCAAAGGTACAAGTTGAAATTCGAAAACAGCTTTGTCGGCCTGTCCTTTGAGGACCAAAGCGGGAATCAAGAAAACGTGATGACGGTTACCACGGGCCCCTCTGACAACTGGTTTCTCACGGCGGGAAGTCCCCTCGTCGCCTTTAATCCGGACACGAACGATTTTGGGGGAAATCCTACTGGACTTTACCTGGGTATCAATTGGACGCCCAATGATATTTTTGACCCAATGGCCAGGTTCCTCATCGTGAATTTACTGGATGTGAATACCACCAATCCCACGACGGCCATTGGATTGATCGGGCTGGGGATGGGTTTTCCGAAAACGAGCCACTTTATTCCCTTGTCGACCCTATCGGTCACCGAGGTCCTGACTTACAACCTGACACTTTCCAAATTCCAATTTTTGACCATGATCAACTATGACGTGACGGATGTTTTGCAGCTATTAAAGTTATAGCTTCACCGTAAAAACTTCTTCGACATTCGAAGGGTGGTTTGGATCAGCCGGTTGCGGCCTTTGTCCTTGGCGTTATAAAGGGCCCGGTCAGACAGGGCGATCAGTTTGCGGTAATTAACACCCGAACTCTCGTAACTGGTCACCGCGCCCAGGCTGACCGTCAGAGGGACCCGTTTCTGGAGGTGGGTAAAGACCTGCTTTTCGGTCTCCTTGCGGATCCGCTCCCCCACGGCCTTTACTTCCTCCTGGCCGCAATTGGGAAGGATCACCAGGAACTCCTCGCCCCCATAACGGGTCGCCAGGTCCCCCCGGCGGACGCATTTTTTCAACACCGAGGCGAAACGCTCCAGGACGAAATCCCCGTAGGGGTGTCCGCACAGGTCATTGATCCTTTTGAAATGATCCAGGTCCATCATAAGGCAGGAGATCGGCTGCCGACTGGTCCGGTGTTTTCGAAATTCTATTTTAAATCTTTCGTGCAGGAACCGGTGGTTGCCCAGGCCCGTGAGGGG
>PLZG01000085.1 GCA_003152075.1 candidate division FCPU426 bacterium | reverse complement strand
CACTTACTGGTTGAATTCAGCCTTTTCGAAAACTTGCTGATTCTCATTTAAGAAGACGCGAAATAATCATTAATCAATATGAGTATTGGTGGGTCAAAAACAAAAGCAAATCAAGGGTTCAATGGTTCATAGACGACTTGAAAGACCCAAACGAAGTCATAAGGAAAGATGCTGCAATTTATTTGGGGGAAATGAAATCAAAAAAAGCTATCCCCGCGTTAAAAAAAGCTTTACATGATCCGCAGATAGGTTTTTATGCCAAAGAAGCGCTTGTCAGTATTAATAAATGAAAAAGCTGTCCATGACGGGGACCCAGGTTGGACAAAACAAAATGGAGAATGGCGGCTTGGCCCCAATTTTTGAAGTCGTCATTGCGAGGCCCAGCCCCAATCGGGGCGAATTGGGCCGTGGCAATCTCAGGCAGTTATTCCAGCAAGATCAACGGTAAAACCTGAGATTCCCACGTCGCAAAGCGAGCCTATCGGCTCCGCTCCTCGGAATGACGGAAAAGGCACTTTTTTAAAACTTGAATAGGGAATAAAGTCACAATGCCCGAAAAAACCCCAACATCCGATTTCGACAAGCTCAAAGCCCGGTCGGCTTCCTTCCCCGACTCGCCGGGGGTCTATCTGTTCAAGGGTCCCGCCGACAAGGTCATCTACGTCGGCAAAGCGCTTTCCCTCAAAAAACGCACGGCCTCCTACTTCAACCAAAAGGGGCAGGAAAGCCCCAAGGTGCGGGCGCTGGTTTCCCAGGCCCTGGGCCTCGATTTCATACTGGCCGGCGACGAAAACGAGGCGCTTCTCCTCGAAAGCAACCTCATCAAGAAACACCATCCCCGCTACAACATTCTATTGCGGGATGACAAAAGCTATCCCTACCTGAAGCTGACCACTTATGAGGATTTCCCCCGGGTCCTCATCTCCCGCCGGCCCTCCAGCGACGGTTCCAAGTATTACGGCCCCTATCCCAACCTGAAGCTGCGGGAAATCGTGAAGATGATCTACCGCTATTTCAATATCCGGGATTGCGATATCGATATCGACGGGAAAGCCGAAAAAGCCTGCCTGAGCTACCAGATCAAGCAATGTCCCGCGCCTTGTATCGGCGTCATCGAAAAGCAGGCCTACGGGCAGATGGTCAAGCGGGTCCAATGGTTCCTGGAGGGGAAGCATGACGACCTCATGGAGCACGTGAGGGCGGAAATGCTCAAGGCCTCCGACCGGCAGGAGTTCGAGGAGGCCGCCAAACTGCGGGATCTTTTGGAATCCATCTCCCAAATGCAGCGGAACTACGCCGTCTTAAGCCCGGACAAGAAGGACGTGGACGTTTTCTCCCTGGCCATGGGCTTGGGCAAGGTCCTGGTTTCCGTCATCCAGTTGCGCCAGGGCAAGGTGACCGGCCACGTCAAACTGACGGCGGAAAACGAGCTGGAAGAACCCCTCGAGGAGGTTTTTCCCATGGTTCTCCGGCAATACTACGTTCCCGGCGTATTTATGCCCGAGGAAGTCCTGGTCCCGGTTGAATGGGCCCTCGAGACCGGCCTTGAGGAATGGCTGACCAAGCAAAAGGGTTCCCCCGCGCAGGTTAGGCGCGCGGAAAAGGACTGGCGCCGGGAGCTGATGAATATGGCCGAGCAAAACGTGCTGGCGGCCTTGAAGGAAGACGGGCAGCGGACGAACGTCTTGAAGGAGATCCAAGACCTGTTGGGGCTCAAGGCCCTGCCGCGAAGCATCGCTTGTTTCGACATCTCCACGCTCCAAGGCAGCTTTACCGTGGGTTCCGCCGTTTTTTTCAGGGACGGCGTCCCGGAAAAAAGCCGTTACCGGAAATTCAAGATCAAGGAATTGGAGGGCCAGGACGATTTCCGGTCCCACCAGGAAATGATGCGCCGCTACCTGAGGCTTTTGGAGAGGGAAGGGAACCCGCCGCCCGACCTGTTCCTCATCGACGGGGGCAAGGGCCAGCTCAGCGCCGTCCAGCCGGTTTTGGACGCGGAACTCAAGGATGGATATAGTTTGGCCTCCCTCGCCAAAAGGGAAGAAGAGGTTTTCGTCCCCGGCCAGGGGCACCCCGTGGATTTCAGGGGCCACTTGAAGGCCCGGCATTTGCTGCAAAGGGTCCGGGATGAGTCCCACCGGTTCGCGGTGGGTTACCACCGCATCATCCGCGACCGCGAGGCCGTCACCTCGCTCCTGCGAAAGGTGAAAGGCATCGGTCCCACCCGGCTCCGGGTGCTCTTGAACCGCTTCGAGTCGGTGAAGAAAATCCAGGAAGCGCCCCTGGAGGAACTGGAGGCCGTCCCCGGTTTTTCCAGGGAACTGGCCCACCAGCTTTACAAGGCGTTTCACCCGTAATCCTAAAAACGGCTATTACCACCAAGTCCACCAAGCAAGGCAAAACAAAAGATTATGTTTTCCGCGGCTTTTAACCCAAAGTGTTTTTAGTCGTTCTTGGTGCCCTTGGTGAGCTTGGTGGTGAAATAGGTTTTTGTTAGGGGTTCTCGTTGACGGAGCTGCCGATCGGTACTACAATGTATGTACAAAGTAATAACAGTATTCCCGGAGGATCGGCATGATCAAAAAACTCACCAAACACGGCAACAGCTACGCGCTGGTCATTGACCGGGGCATCATGGACTTGTTGAACATCAGCGAAAAATCGGCACTGTACGTCACCACCGACGGCCAAAAGCTGGTCGTGACGCCCGTTGACGCGGAGAAGGAAAAAGAAAAAGGCGGAAAATCCTTCGAAGAAGCGGTTCGGTTATCCTTGAAACGCTACCGGAGCGCCTATAAAAAACTGGCGAATTAAACTTGGAACCACTTTTTTTAAGCCTGGAAAAAATACTCGAAATTCATCAAATTCAGATCCATGAATTCGGTGGAAGCGACGGTCTGAGGGATGTTGGCCTCTTACATTCCGCTGTCGCCATGCCTGCGGCCCAATTCGGCGGACAATACCTCCATCCCAATATCCATGAGATGGCGGCGGCTTACCTCTACCATATTGCCTTGAACCACGCTTTTGTGGACGGCAATAAAAGGGTCGCGGCCATGGCTACCGACGTTTTTTTATTGATGAACGGCATCCTGTTGACGGCTTCTCCCGCGGAGATGGTCCGAATCACCCTGGAAGTGGCCCAACGGAAAATGGAAAAACCTGAAATCGCGGCTTTTTTCAAAAAACATTCCCGCAAATCCCGAAAATAGGGTGTCGGCCCACCAGCTCTACCAGGCACCAATTCCTTGTTCCTCTGGAATTGGTACACTCAAACCTTGCCCACGAATTCCTTTTTTGGGAATTAGTGCAATCAACCCTACCCTTCATCCTGTGGATTCAGGGCAGATGCTTCGGCTTGTGGCCTCAGGGCAGAGGCTTTCCACCCGTAATTTTGGCAGTGTGCAATTTGAATTTGATCTGTCATTACGAGGCCCGCCCACAACGACTCTCACAGGGAAGACCCCCTGTGTATCCACAAAGTCGTACTGTTAATCGTGGCGGTTTGAACCATCGCAATCGCACTCCCCCCGTTCGGTTTGGAAAAGTAGGATTATTACGTTTTCCTTCAAATTTATTTTTACATCTTAATTTCATTTTTTGTCGTGAACTTCATGCTAACATTCTCATCAGAAAATCTATTTCAAATTAGTATTCAGGGGGAACTTTCGGATGAAACTAAATTCAATGTACCTTGGGACCGTTGGAGTATTTTCATTTAGTCTGTTTTTGCTTTTCTTAATCGCCGCCTCAACTTTTACTACCTCCTGCGGTAATTCTCCGGCCGCTCCTGTAACCGTCACTCAAATTGTGTTGGCGGTGCCTGACCTTTCCCCCGAAAACTGATCCAAAAGTATGTTAGCTTTGGAAATCAGATTCGGGAGGAAAAGATGGCAAAGAAACGGTTTTTATCCGAGCAGATAGTGGCTATTCTCCGCGAGGCGGAGAAGGCACCCTCCGTTGAGGAAGTTCTCCGAAAACACGGTATTTCCGAGCAGACCTACTACCGATGGAAACGCATGTACGGAAGCCTCGGGGTTTCCGAAGTCCACCGGATCAAGCAGCTGGAAGAGGAAAACCGGAAACTCAAGCAATTAGCCGGGGATCAAGCCCTGGCGATCCAGGTCCTCCAAGAACACATAAAAAAAAAGGGGTACTGACCGAAGAACAAAAAGGAATGGTGGAAGCTCTGAAGGGTCAGGAAGTGCCGGAAAGACGAGCCTGTGAGGTTCTTGGGGTGAGCCGATCCAGCTTTCGGTATGAGGCCCGGCCAGAAGACCCGTTGAATCAGTTGATCCGAGAAGAAATGTTCAAGTTGGTGCAAAGGAACCGACGGTTTGGAAGTCCGCGGATGCTGTGGATGTTGGAGCGCGGAGGCTTTGATGTGAACCACAAGCGGGTGGAAAGGCTCTACCGGGAAGCAAGGCTTCAATTACCACGCAGGAGGCCCAGGAAGAAGCGGGTTCGGAGGGAGTGGAAAAGGCCCCATCCAGCTTTGGGTTCCAATGAGGTGTGGACCATGGACTTCGTGCATGACCTGACTTGGTTCGGTGCGAAGGTGAAGTTTCTGACGGTGTTGGACGAAGGATGTCGGGAATGCCTGGAGATCCGGGCGGAGAAACGGTTGAGAAGCCGAGACGTGTTGGAGACGTTGGATGAGCTGATGACGGAGCATGGGGTGCCAAAATACATGCGGGTGGATAACGGGCCGGAGTTCGTGGCATGGGAGTTGAGGAACTGGCTTGAAGAGAAGGGCGTTCAAGTGCTATACATCGAACCGGGTAGCCCTTGGCAGAATGGGTTCATCGAAAGCTTCAACGGGAAGTTCAGGGATGAATGCCTGAACCAGGAAGTTTTCTTGTCGAAAGCGGAGGCTCAGGTGGTCGTGGATTGGTGGAGGCAGGTGTATAACTGGCAGAGGCCGCACAGCAGTCTGGGAGGCAAAACGCCGATGGAAGCAAAAGCTGAAAAGTTGGGCCTTAACTAACTTAAATTTGGATCAAACATTGGGGGAAGGTCAATGGTCGTGTGTTAAAAACGCCGAAGTTAATTACAAAAGAATTTATTCCAAATACAGTTCTTTGCCAAAAAGGAAAAATTTCAGAATGGCCCGCAAGTGTTGAGAAGTTAAAAGAAGTTGCACAAGAAGCTTTTAAAATATTTTTCCAACATCTGAAAAATTAAAAGAAAAAAAGGCCAGGCCAATATTCAACAATTAAGAAATCCCGCTTTCCCCGGCGATCCGGCCACATTTCCATCACAGGCATCCTTTTTTACCCCGCTTACTTTTGCCTTAATACTCGATAAAATAACTTCATGAGCAAAAAGGAAATTTCCATCGGTATGGCGCACAAAATGCCGGCGGATTTAAGGGAAGCCCTATAGTCGACCGGGGGGGACTAGCAAAGGTGAAAAAATGGCGGAACCGGCCTGTACAAAGTAAAATTCGCCTTCTTTAGAAATTGTCACCCTAAAGAGGTGGATGTAAGCTGTCTCGACTTCTTAAAAAACGCTTCACCGGATGAGCCATGTTTCGTTCCATTTACTTTGTTGGATTTGCCCTTTTAGCCTCATCGGTTTTATGGTTTTTTCCGGTAGCGTGCTCCACTAATTCCAATCCATCCGCGCCTGTCACCGTCAACCAACCCGTCACCCTGCTCGAAACCGCCACCCATACCCCGACCGGGTCCCCGACATTGACTTTCACCATTACCTGGACCCCCAGCTCCACTTGGACGCCGGTGACCATCCTGGATACGGCCACCTTCACGCCCACCGGTTCGGCGACTCCGACCTTTACGATCACAGATACCTTTACGTCCACCTGGACGCCGGTTACTATCCTGGACACGGCCACTTTTACCCCCACGGGTTCAGCTACCCCGACGGGGACATCGACCGACACCTCCACCATCACGCCGACCCCTTCCTCCACCTGGACGCCGGTGACCATCATCGTCACCCCCACTTGGACCTTCACACCGACCCAAACCTTTACTCCCTCACCCACTTTCACTGGGTCCCCAACCTTCACCGCCACGGATACCAATTCACCCACCAACAGCTTCACCAATACTTACACCAATACCCCTACAAACACTCCTACCAACAGCCCAACCATTACCCCCACTGCCACCTTCACCAACAGTCCCACCTCCACACCTACCCCGTCGCCTTCCGCAACCCCTACCTATTCAGCCACAAACTCCCCGACGGTTACGCCTACGAACAGTCCAACCGCCACCCCCACGATCACGCCTACCAATACCCCCACGAGCACCGGTACGCCCCTCACTCACTCCTATAATTTGGGCGCGGGCGGGGCCCAGCCCGGGCAGTTCAACAATGCCGAGGGCATCGCGGTCACCGTGTCCGCGGGTGTGACCACCATTTATGTGGCGGATACCAATAACAACCGTATCCAGATCTATACCTCTGGCGCAACCCCAACCTGGGTCACCATCGGGGGTGTTTCAACTGGGACTTCGCTGGGCCAGTTCAACGCACCCACGGGGTTGGCTTTGGACAACTTGGGCAATCTTTACGTGGGTGAAGTCGGCAATGCCCGTATCCAAAAACTAAGCGGCGGAACTTGGAGCCAGCTTTCAATCGGCGCGGGCAGCGCGGCGGGATATTTCAGCCAGCCAACTGGCATAGCGGTCGATAGCGGCGGAAACCTTTTTGTCGCGGACACGGGGAACAAGAACGTCCAGAAATATTCGGGGGGGACCTGGTCCATCCTTACGGCTTATCCCGGAAGTAAACCCTGGGGCATCGCGGTGGACGGCTCGGGCAATATCTATGTTTCCGACTATAACGGGGACTATGTCTACAAGCTTTCCGGCACGACCTGGTCTACCTTCGCGGGTACCGGTTCGTCAGGTTCCGCCACGGGCCAATTCAACCTCGTCGCCGGTATTTGCGGGGACAGCTCAGGCAACCTTTTCGCGACGGACTACAACAACAACCGGGTGCAGGAATTCAATTCCGCCGGGAATTACGAAAACAAGGTCAACAATCTTTCTGTGTCGGGGCCTTTCGCGGTGGCCTCAGACAACTTAGGAAGCGTTTATGCCTTGGACGCGGTTCTGAATTTTATCGCTGTTAATAGTTATGTCCCCTAATCCCGGGACCATAACTTGGTGAATTCTGTGCCCTCTGTGAGTCGCTAAAGGCGACCTGTGGTGAAAAGCCTTTTTGATGGCATAATGCTTTATATTCCAAACCTTTGAGGAGGCACCGATGAACGGCGCACATTTACATTTGATGGTGATCCATTTTCCTATCGCGGGAACCCTGATGGCCGTACCCCT
Organism: candidate division FCPU426 bacterium; assembly: GCA_003152075.1. GTDB lineage: Bacteria > Oederibacteriota > Muellerivitia > Muellerivitales > Muellerivitaceae > PALSA-1180. The sequence continues at coordinate 9,127 of PLZG01000085.1, read as the reverse complement.
TTTAGTGGCCGCATGGATCATGAAGAACGAAACGGTCAAGCTGGTGGGTTTGGCCCTGGTGGTGGCCATGGGCCTGGCGGTCTGGGCCGCGGACGAAACAGGCGGCATGGCCTTCCGGGTTGTTAAGAACATGCCGGACATTACCCGGGAGAGCATTCATATACACGCCCAAGCCGCCGATTGGGCCGTCTGGTCGCTTGGATTGAACGCGCTCTTGGCCGCCTATGGCCTTTTTAGCGCCTGGAGAAAGAAAAAACTTCCCCACTGGGTCTTCGTGACCGTGACCATTCTGGCCGTCCATGGGTCGACCGTTGTGGCCCGGACGGGCTATTTGGGGGGACAGATCCACCATCCCGAAACCCGGTCGGGTTTTACGGCACCCACCGAGGGAACACCGCAACATTAAGGGAATAAGTGCCTATCCTCTGCCTCCAGTTGTGTTTCATTTTGTCATTGCGAGGAACGAACTTCGTGACGAAGCAACCTAAGTTCATGGGTTGTTTTCGCCTTTAACCCGAACGTCAAACCTACTTCAAAAGGTATATTTAAGTACCCATAAACTGGGGTTGCCGCGTCGCTAACACTAATGAAAGACGCTTCTCGCAATGACACCTTAAACCCAAACTGCGGCACTACCCCCTCGTGGTTAAGTGTCACAAAACCCCTTAAAAATGCTATTATTTTACCTGGGTGTCTGTAAAGTGACATTTGGGTCGTTCATTCTATTTTATTAAGCCGACCACATTGAAATCGTTGAAAAACCCATCTCCGATGGAATTTTTCAACGGCACCTTCAATGTGACCCCACAATTTCCTGCGGAAATCTTTGGGGTCGAGACTGTTGTAAGGTCGCTTTTTGTCCCTGGAACAGAGTTCCAGGGACTTTTCAACAGTCTCACACTTAAACCCCGCTTGAGGCTTTGATGAAGCAACGATCCCATCATTTTCGAGGCAGTATCCTGGCTGAGTTAGTCAGCCGAACCCTCTTTGTGGGAATCATCATTCTTTTCGTTTACGGCGGGTTCGCTTACTACGTTTCCAAAAAAACATTCGATTCGGAAATGGGGGACCGGCTCCTGGCGATCGCCCGCCTTTCCGCCGGGGAAACCAAGGCCGAATTCCTTCCTTTTCTGAACGGGAAAAACGAGCTTTACCAGCAATTCCGCGAGTTTCTTTTGGAAAAAACAAAGGAAAGCCAGGCGAAAAATATATTTATCCTGGATCCGGATGGCCGGGTTCTTGTCGACGCGAACGGCCAATATGATTTCAAGGAGAACAACTGGTTGAGGGATTTGGATTCGGAACCCTTTTCCCGGGCCAAAGAAGGCATTCCCTCGGTATCCATACTTTTTCCGGAAAGCGATGGCGGGATTTACAAGATCGGTTACTCGCCGATTTATAAAAACGGAAAAGTCATCGCGGTTTTAGGAGTGGAGGCCAGCGCCAAATTTATCGACGGCTTAAATGAATTCGCCCGGGTTTTATTCAGCTTTGGACTTGTGTGTTTGCTCCTCATGGGTGGATTGTTATACGCGTTCGGCCGAAGATTTATTTCACCTATTGAAGACATGGCAAAGGCCTCCCAGAAAATCGCTGAGGGGGATTTCAGCCAAAGGGTCCAGGTGACCTCCGCCAATGAGTTGGGCGCCCTAGCCCATGCCTTCAATGAAATGACGCAAAGGCTCCAAAGCCACAACGAATATATTTTAGAGAGCATGTCAAATGGGTTGTTAGTTTTAGATTTGAACGGCAATATTACGACTTTTAACCGGGCCGCTTCCCTCATTCTTGAAATTCCACAGGAAAAAGCCGTTGGCCATCCTTACTGGACTGTTTTATCCCCCTATCCTGGCTTTTTAAACGCCATTCACCTGGCGCATGGCAAACGCCACCACTTGGAAAATAAGGAGATCAACCTCTCGGAGGAATCGCCCAAATTCATAAGACTCCGAAGCGCTCCCTTGTTGGGCGAGGATTCCCGGGAGTTGGGAACGGAAATTCTTTTCACCGATGAAACCCAACTGCGCAAACTCCAATCCCAGGTAAAAACAACCGAGAAGATGGCGACCATTGGCGAGCTTGCCGCCGGGATCGCCCACGAGATCCGAAACCCATTGGGGGCCATGAAAGGGTTTGCCGAAATCCTGCAAAAGAAGCTCTCGAAACAACCCGAGGCCAAGGAGATGGTGGCCGATATCGCCTCGGAAATAGAAATCCTGAATAAAATTGTGACCAATTTTTTGATTTTCGCGAAACCGACCTCGATCGAGGCCCAGGAAGTTGAGTTGAGTGAAACTATCGACGACGTTATGCCCTTGATTGAAAAGGACGCTGAACATAAAGGAATAAAGGTAGTGTTTCAGAAAAGCGACATGGTTTTATTGAAAATGGATGTGGAACAGTTCCGGCGTGCTCTTTTAAACCTCGCGTTAAACGCTATTCAGGCTTCCGCGAAAAATTCGGAAGTGATTATCGGCATGGAAGGATTTTCGCGCCCCGAGTTGGTGGCTTTTTTAAAGGAAAAGGGATTCTCCGAATTGGTTCCGGTTGAGACCGAGGGGTACTGGGCGGGGGTTTGGGTGTCGGATAGGGGCCCCGGGATCGCCCCTGAAAGTATCAAAAAACTTTTTACCCCGTTTTTCACCACCAAAACCGAGGGTTTTGGACTGGGCCTTTCCATCACGAGAAAAATCCTGGAGGCTTTAGGGGGCAGTGTTTCGGTGATCAATCGCCCGGAGGGCGGTGCCATGTTTTTGATGATTTTGCCCGCGTTTGAAAAAAAGAAGGAGGAAGTTTCATGAGCACGATATTACTGGTGGATGATAAATCCAGCATGCGGAAGGTGTTGAAACAAACACTCGAAAGCGACCAAAACACTATCTTGGAGGCCGAGGATGGCGAGAAGGCGCTGGAAACCATCAAGACCAAACACGTGGATTTAGTGATCACCGACATCAAAATGCCAAAAATGGACGGAATGTCCCTCCTTAAATTAATCAAGGAGTTGGATACGGAGATTGTGGTGATCATCATGACGGCCTATGGAACTATCGAGACCGCCGTTGAGGCGATGAAATTAGGGGCTTACGATTACATTACAAAGCCTTTCTCGACTGAGCAAGTGAAACTGACCGTCGATAAAGCTATCGACCGGCAGAAGTTACTTTATGAGAATAAATACTTACGCGAGAAATTAAACGATCAATACAATTATAAAAGGATTGTCGGTAACAGCGCGACTATGCAGCCGGTTTATGAACTCATCGAAAAGGTCGCTCCCACCGATACGGCTGTTTTAATCCGGGGCGACTCAGGAACCGGGAAGGAGCTGGTGGCTCACGCGATCCACTTCAACAGCCGAAGGAAAGACAAACCCTTTATAAAGGTAAATTGCGCTGTTTTAGCCGAGGGGATTTTGGAAAGCGAGTTGTTTGGCCATGAAAAAGGTTCGTTCACCGGGGCGGCTGGTAAACGAATTGGGAGATTTGAGCTGGCGAACGGAGGCTCCATTTTTTTGGATGAAATCGGGGACATTAGTCCGGCCACCCAGGTGAAATTATTAAGGGTATTGCAGGAAAAAGAGTTTGAGAGGGTTGGCGGTACGGAAAGCCTCCGGGCCGATGTGAGGGTCATTGCCGCCACCAACAAGAACCTGGAAGAAGCTATCAAAAAGGGCCAGTTTCGGGAGGATCTTTTTTTTAGGTTGAATGTTGTTCCTATTTTTGTCCCTCCATTGAGGGAACGGAAAGAGGATATTGAAAGGTTAGCTTTCCATTTTCTAAATCGATACAACTTGGAGGCGAACAAGAAGTTGACCAAAATTGACAAAAAAGCCTTGGACCTTTTGGCAAGGTACAATTGGCCGGGAAATGTCCGGGAACTGGAAAACGCGATCCAAAGAGCGGTTGTATTGGCTGATTCGGACACGGTTTTTCCCTCAAACCTTCCCCTCGATATCCAAACCTTTCAAAAAGACGAGTACCTCCATTACTTAAAGGAAGACGCGAGCCTCACGGAAAAAGTGGAAAATTACGAGAAAGAATTAATATTGAAAGCCATGGAAAAGGGCGGGCATGTCCAGACCAAAGCCGCGAAACTCTTGGACATTAACCGAACGGCTTTGATTTATAAATTGAAAAAATACGGGCTGTTAGCTGATCCATCCGCGGAGGTTGAGCACCCAGAATGAAAATTCGCTTCTTTTTTTTATGTGAGGTGTTAAGTTTGGCGCTGCCCATCCTGGGTTTTGCCGCGCCGCTAAACACGCCTCCCGCCAGTTCCGGCGTATCGTTGTCCCATCAGCAGTGGAAATCCGTTCTCTCGGAATTTGAGGTTTCCGTTTTTTCCCTTTCCCAATGGCTTGAAAAAAGTCAAATCGAAAAGAAAAAAATTCAACAGAATATTTCTGATTTAGAGGAAAAACTAGCTTCCTTGAGAAAGGAAGACCCGGATGGTTCAAACGTCATTAATGAAATCCGCATTAAGGGTGTTTTGGACGAATTGAAAGAAAAATTGGAGAAAAACTCCGGATTGCAACATCAATGGGATGATAAACAAAAGGAGTTTGAGCAAAAAGCCTTGTCCCTCACGGCCCTCTATAACGACAGGATCGAAATGGAGCTTGAAAACACCGAAACCAACCAGGGCGTGGGTCAAATTGATGGAAAACTAACCGACCTGACTGTTTTGATTAAAAAAAGAACCCAAGTTCAAACCTTGTTAAAAGAATATACGAAAAAAGGCGATAGTGAAAAACTTTTATCCGTCGCCTCACTTAAATCTTTTAAAACCAATGACCGGGAAAGCCTTCAGCTGACCCTTGATCTTTTCCGGGACCGTAAAAAGGACTTGGAGGAACAGCTGGAAAAATGGTCCCTTGAGACGGAGGAAGCCAAAAACGAATTGAAACTCCAGGGAAAAATGCAGGATTTTTTGGAGGACATCCGCCACATTAACGAAGATTCGGATTTTCCCCAGGGCGGGTTAAAGCGCCATGACCTTGAGGGAATAGTGGGGAAGACCCAAAAAAATAAGCTTGAGGCGAAATTACTGGAACTTCAAAACAAGATAAGCCGGGGGCAGGTAACCCTCGTTCAAATCACCCAATTGATGTTAAGGGCTGAAAGCCAAATGAACTCTTTGAATGAGAGGAAAAGAAAATGAAAAAAATCCGTGTTTTGTTGTGGATCATAGGGGCGGTTTTGCCCCAGGTTGTGTCCGCGCAAGAGAACCCAACGCCCGGAACCTTTCAAACAACCGCCGGGTTGGAACCGATCGAATTTGGCTTTCGCTATGACGACAACGTTTACAGGTCGATTTTACCGAATGGCCGCTTCGCCGATGAAATATATCTTTTGAATTTTGGCGCAAACTTAGGAGTTAGGTACGATATTTTTAAGGGGAATTTGAATTACGAATTGGGGGCGGATCAATACCAGCTTTATTCCTCGCTCAATAACCTGAAAAATGATTTTGAGCTGTTTCTTTCGGTTAACCCGGATCCGATGAGTTTTTATTTTAAAAAAGAAAATTATTACAGGAACAGTTTAGACTTCAATTTTGATTACATCGACGACGATTATCTCTTCGGTTTAGCATGGGCTCCGGCGGGCCCTTGGAATTATGAGGCCCAATACAGGAACTTCGCGAGGCAATATTACGACATGTCGGACGCGGTCAGGTCCCGCGATTTTATTGACCAAGGAGTGCAAATTAGCGTTCAAAGGGAAGTGAACGAAAAGTTTTCGATGAAACTGCAGGGAAATTATAACAACCGGCAATTTGACCGTTATATCATCGAACCGGATGGGATAACGCCTTCCGCCTCAGTAACCCAGAATGACCAAACCTGGACCCTTCTTTTTAACGCCCATTTATACTTTGAGAATGTGCTTCAAGACATCAATTTTGAGGCGCAACGGACCAACTCCAATAGCTATGGTTTTTCAAATAATGTCGAGAGTGTTTCTTGGGCCGGGGTGGTTCGTCCGGTTTCTTCCCTTTACTTACAGTTGTTTTTCCGCTTGTATTTTAAAAATTATGATGTGACCCCATTGACTAACCCCGACTTGCAAGTGGGTTTTGTGGATGAGGATAGCCAGGACCTTCTATCGATTCGAACCACTTGGGAATGGTCCCCCCAATGGGCTGTCAGTTTGGGGGTAAGCCGGGTTAGAAACGAATCTACCCAACCTGGCGAGTATTACTTTAAAAATATTCTCTCGGCACAGATTAAAAGGAGCTTTTGAGCATGAAAGGTTTGGTTTGTGGTAAACCCAGTGTGGCCCTAAGTGGATTCGTTGACAAGAATAGGCGAGTCTTTATGATATGTTCGGTGAGCCAATCCAGAAGGTGGGTTAATGCGTAAGCCGGATGATGATTTAAAAATCGATATTTCCGAGATTTTCGGCGGTGAATTGTCCGGCCCGTCCGATTCGATTGATGAGGCCGAAACCGGCCCACCTAATACTTCCCAAGCCGCCGTTCCCACCCCCGCGGAGACTGAGAACAATTTTCAAGACTGGATGAATTCCCGGAACACGGAACTTGAAGCTAAGGCGCAGGATTTAGAAATTCGGCTCCAGGAAATGCAGGCCCAATTGACCGCGAACCAGGCGGTCGGGGAGATTCCCGCTCCGCCGGTTTCGCCCTCCATGTCAACCGAGGCTGAATCGCCTGTTCCTGAACCCCCGGCAGACTCACCAATTGATTTTAACGCCCCAATCGCGCCGCCATTTATGGGCAACAATCCCGTGGCGGCTGATCCAGTCCAGGAGAATCAAGCCGCGCCCAGTGAAACCTCCGAAAGCCCGGCCTTACCCGACCCGCAAAAGGTTGAGGAGCTTAAAAAACTACAGGCCGATTATGAGTTTTTAATGCTTTACGATGAATTTAGGAACATCATCGCCCATGAATTGATCGACCTCGTCGGTGAGAAGAAAACTTACACAATGCTTGGCCGGACCGTGGAATTGGCGAGAACTAAATATCCCGAAGTATTCCGGAACGCGAACTGGGACGGGGCGGGAAACTTGTTGGAGGACGGATCAGTGGACAGCCAGCGGGTTATTGAGAACAAGAACGCGATGGACCCCGTCAAAGCCGACCTGGTCTTGGATACGGCCCTATTTTCGTTACTCAATCTCCGGTTGCAGGCTGTGGAAAAAGGTTTGGGCACCGGGTTGAAAAACAAAGTGAGGGCTCATTTATACCAATGGATCTCAGAAAAAGTTCAAAAGGCTGACCGGGAAGGAAAAGATCCGGCAATTTTACGGCGATTAAACGGGTACGTGGCCCAAATCAATTGAAACAAAGGTAGCGTTGACAAGGTTTTGGGGTAAATATAGACTCTTCGTGCTTTTGGATACTTCAAGGATCAAAATTTGACCTCATCACGCAAGGTTTTGCGGATGGGGTTTTTCTTTGCGAATAAATAACTGAAGCGAGAAAAAATGAGTCCTAAAATACGGCCGATCAAATTCACTCGATCCTTTACCCGTTACGCGGAAGGATCCGTGCTCGTCACGATGGGTAACACGCAAGTTTTGTGCACCGCGTCTGTTTCGGAGGATGTTCCCTCCTTTTTAAAAGGGAAAGGCAAGGGTTGGATTACCGCGGAATACTCAATGCTTCCCCGGAGTACCGCCGAAAGATCGCCCCGGGACGCGGTAAAGGGAAAAATTAACGGGCGAACCCATGAAATTCAGCGGTTGATCGGGCGCTCCCTCCGGTCAGTCTTGGACTTCAAGGCGCTTGGGGAAAGACAAATCATTTTGGATTGCGACGTATTACAGGCTGACGGGGGGACCAGGACGGCTTCTATTAATGGAGCTTATGTCGCGTTGGTGGACGCGTTGGAAGGGCTCAAAAAAAAGAAATTAATAGATGTTATTCCTTTAAAAGAATCCGTCGCGGCCATCAGTGTGGGAATCGTGAAGGGGAGACCCACCCTTGATTTATGTTATGAGGAGGATTCGGGCGCGGATGTCGATTTCAACGTGGTTATGACCGCTTCGGGTAAATTCGTGGAAATACAAGGAACCGCGGAAAAAGAAGCTTTCTCCCGTAAACAACTTGATGATTTGTTGAAATTGGCGGAAAACGGAATAGGTCAAGTTTTGGACGCCCAAACAAAAGCGCTCAAAAAGTGAGGAAGCTGATTATCGCGACCCAAAACCGGGATAAATTCCAGGAAATGAAAGAGGGTTTAACGGGATTGGGTTGGGAAATTATCCCGGCCTTTGAATTTCCCGGCGCCCCTGAAGTAGAAGAGGATGGCAAAACACTCGAGGAGAATTCCTTGAAAAAGGCCCGGGTTCTTTCCATGTTCACGGATTTGCCGACTTTGGCCGATGACACGGGGTTATTCGTGGAAGCCCTCGGGGGACAACCCGGCGTTTACGCGGCCCGGTTCGCGGGTGAAAACTGCACCTACCAAGATAATGTAACGAAAATATTGAAGGTTATGAAAGGGGTTCCCCAGGATCGGCGGAAAGCCTTTTTCAAGACAGTTATCACCTTTTACCAACCTAATCGGGAGGCTCAACAAGTCGCGGGGGATGTCCAGGGGTTCATTACTGAGGAGGCAAGGGGCCAGGGTGGATTTGGCTATGATCCCGTTTTTCTTCCAACTGGTTTAAACAAGGTTTTTGCCGAAATGTCATTGGAGGAAAAAAACCGGATAAGCCACCGTGGCCTCGCGGTTCAAAAAGTCCGGCAATTATTGACTCAACCCTGAGGTTAATGTCACTTCTTTCTTGGGCCTTTCACCCCCAGGCATTAGAATTGCACCCACATTTAAAATGATCCCTAGGTTAAAGGAGCGGGATGGGGTGTCCCCAGATTAGGGATTATTGCCGGGGTGTGGCGAAGCGGTAGCGCGCTTGGTTTGGGACCAAGGGTCGTACCGTTGAACTTTTTGGGTCGGGGCGTAGCGCAGCGGTAGCGCACTTGGTTTGGGACCAAGGGGCCGTGAGTTCGAATCTCACCGCCCCGACCAGAAAAGTTCAACAAAAATTACAACGGGAATCCCACGGCCTGAATGTATTTTCGCTTTTGGAATCGCCTTCATCGTTATTGTGGTTAATTGCGCCTGTAGCTCAGGTGGATAGAGCAACTGCCTTCTAAG
>PLZG01000063.1 GCA_003152075.1 candidate division FCPU426 bacterium | reverse complement strand
ATAACTTATTTATAAGGTACAACTTTATTGAACCGTAGTCAAATAAAGACTAATTGCCGGGTATAAGGCCCCCGGCTGGCCAAGGCGTTAAACCTTCTTAGTAACGGCCAAGCGGTCTTGGTAAGCCTTCTGCGCAATCGGAAAAATCAGCTTGTTTAATGCCGTGTAAGGGTAATAGCACTTCGGGAAAATATCATCACCCTGCGCTTCCCCATCTTTGGGCTTGCCCTTAACCTTCCGGTGAACAGCCGGGGCAACCTTTAGGCCCCCGTCCTGCTTCTTGGCCAGGCGCATATTCGGAAGGGTGACGATTTTATCCTCACCTTCCAAAACCGTTGCGCTGAAATAAGCCAAGGTATTCCCCTCCTTTTTCACGATTTTTACTTCTGAAACTTCGATCTTCAACATGGTTGAATCTCCTTATTTTTATTTTGCGACGTTTAAAAACTGCCCCGCCGGCACAAACCGGCGGCGGGGAGTTTTTAAGAAAAGGGAATTACGCCTAAAAATAAATTAACAAGGCGATAGCCGCGGAGGCCCTGCCGCCCATGACAATTAAGATCTTCAATTGGCGGGGGCGGTGCTTTGCCAGCCGACGTATTTAAAGAATATTTATTTTTAAAGTAATCTTCATAAGGTTCCAAAAGGGGCACTTCGCCCTTCGCCCTCAAGGTGAAGGGCGGCGCTTTGGTTGTGCAAACAGTAAAAGACTGTTTGCGTAATGGGGAACACCCCATCTAAAAGATCTAAAACGGGGACAAGCCAAAGGCGTCGTCCCGTGGCAGTAGGGAAGGGAAGTGGCGAAAAACTCCAAAACCTATCTTAAAAGCAGTACGACCGGCCCAACGGGCCAGGTCGTAAGGCCGGCCGAAAGGCCAGGCGGAAGGGAACGACTCAATCAACGAACGAGGCCGACGGCCAAGGACAAGTTGATATAGGTTAAAAATCTCTCAGGGATTCGCGCTTGGCCAACGGCCAAGCGAAACAACCTAATACCAGAAACAGACCGGCCCAACGGGCCAGGTCGTAAGGCCGGCCGATAGGCCAGGCAGAAGGGAATTACAAAGGGGAACCCTTTGTTTAGGAGCTCGAGGGCGAAAGCCCTGGAGGAAAGGGGTGGGGGAGAGATCACCATTTTGGGTTTTTCAAAAGGGAAGCTCGACCCAGGGGGAAGGCCAAAGGGAAGGGAATAGCTGAAAGCTCCCTGCCCTGTTCCCCCACCTAAGCAATGACTGACGGTCCTGCCGGCGTATGGTCGTAACAGGTGTCGGAAGCTTTCCAATTTTCGTCATGAGACTTACCGTTGTTATCGACGGAAACTTTGCAAATATCGTGTTTCAAACCCGTAAGCGTTTCAGCTACGGATTGTTCCCGGAAGGAACCAAACCGACCTGTGCTTAAGTTGAAAACCACGTCGCCACGTTGAAGATGTTTCATAAAACCCCCCGACCAAAATAAAAAAAGCCCCGGAGAGCGGGGCTTTCTTAAAAGTGCGCTAGAGCCCGTTAGGGCCTTCCTGGGGATTGGGCTTCCCAGGAAGATAGCCACTCAAGCGTCTTTCAAAGAAAGTCTAAATCCTCCCGTCGTGCCTTTCAAGGGTGGACATTGACAGGCGTCCTACACTGGCAAACAAGTAGCGGCATACGGGAGTCGAACCCGTCCCCCCCAGGTGGCTATCCTGGTCGCGCACCACTGCGCCAATGCCGCATCTGCATTGAAAGCAGGGGGCCTGTCAATGTAGATGGTTGGGGGAGTGTCCCTTTAGGGACAGCCCGGTGGGTGGGGGCGAGGGCGGAAAGTACTCTTTCAAGCCGAAGGCTTGACACCTAAGAAGTATACAATCGTATACCAAAAAGGCAGTAAAAGACCCACCCAAAGGAAGGGTCGCGGCCCATGAGAATCGGGGGCTAAAAAGGCGTTTAAATGCAAAAGCGGGAAAACCGCGAAAAAGATTAAAATTCTACCCGGTAGAATTTTAAAAACTTTATTTCAGCTTAAAAAGAGCCCACGACCCCACTGCGACCTCTTCTAAGGTCAAATGGGTCTTGGGCGGGGCCTGGGGGACGGCAACATTCATTTCAGGTTTGAAAGGAGGGACGCTGTTGGGGTCCACGGCTTTAAAATTATCCCGAAGATTCCATACGCCGTGATCCATCTCATAGACCTTGGCCCACATGACGTTCTTCTGGCCATCCTTAAAAATCTGAAAAAGCTCCATACGGTAGTTGGAACCTTCGAGAATGATATCTTCAGTGTAGACAAGTTTTGAAACTTCCATTGGGGCTCCTTAAATTCTACCGGGTAGAATTTTCACACACTTATTTTGTCAAGAAACTTCTATAAACAGTTTTATAGAAGTTTCGGGGGAGGGCTTTTTACTAAATTGTAAAATCACTTCCTGCCGCCTTCTCCTGATAAAGTTCAACTTCCTTAAAAGCCCAAATCTGCGGCGGCATATGCTCACCAACCCTTACGGTATATTCTTTTAAATCCCCATTCACGATTTGGATTTTACCAATGACCTTCATCCTTTTATGAGCAACCCAATCACCTATTGAAAATGCCATTTTTCACCAAACCATGACAAAAAAATGCTAGCTAAAAGCCTGGAAAAAAACCATACGACAAAACACACCCATAGTCAATTAAGGGTTATCCCATACACCACAACGATTTGAAGAGGAAAGGTTTTAAAGCGAATCCGGCTCCATGCCAATTGACGCCATCGACACCGAAAAAACTTCCGTTGTGATGAACTCATGTTCCAAAGCTCGTCCTAAAACTTCTCGCATAATCGCACGACGGGCGGCCATTCCAACGTTGGACAATTCCTTACCGTTCTTGTTTTTGGGAGCGGCCAAAAGACCGCCCTCGAATTCGAATCCGACCGGGCTGGCCGGGTCCGCCTGGATCATGTAAATGCAGGAATAAACGTTCCCGAGTGATTCGTCCAAATCAAAGTAAGCCTTAAAGAACAAGCGGCCAAAGGTGAAGGCTTTTTGCTGGAACTCAATTCTGTTGATCTTGAGCTTCATCCTGAAAATCCTTCATAGCATTCATTTCTTCTCAAATAATTTGGTATAAAAACGGTTATACCGAAAGAACATGACAAGAAGTCTACCGGGTAGACTTTTATCATCTTCTCGAAAGCCAAAAAAACCGTTTCATAAGGGCAAAAAATCCTCGATGGTGATTTTGAGCCAATTTAGATAAACCCCCAGGCGAAAGATAACGAATCTTAATGGTTCCAATCACGCCTCTTTTAAGATTCTCGACGTATTCATCATCAATGAAGGCGGCTTCAATGCCGCCTAATTCCATAAAATTAACAAGGGTTCCCAGGTGTGCCTTGGAAACCCCTCTTAGGTAAAACTTTGATCTTACGTTAGTGCTTTCGTCCCTTGAATCCTGAAATAAGCGAGCATTCGGCAAGTTTTCAAAGAAAAGGATAGCCCCGGTTTTACCGGGGGCCTCGATGGTGTAATAACGGCCATTTAAAAAGCCTTCATCGTGCTCCATCAACGTATAAAAAGGTTCACCAAGAACCAAAGCCGAAGGCTTAAAATCCTGAAGGTCGCTACTGACATTTTGAACATTGAAAAGGTCGGCCAAGGCCTCGCCTATTGTCTTTTTTTTGGCCATAAAATCCCCTGAATCAAGTTGAGACTTAAAAATTCTACCGGGTAGAATTTTTAAGTTTTGATGTTATCAAAAAACGAATTTAAAGCCCTAAAGAAGTTTCCCGGAAAACGGGAAACTTCCTGCCCTAGAATTTGCCCATAGGCAAATTCCCCGAAGGGATCTGCTCGAATTAAGGAGATCCCAAAGGGGAACACCTTTGGAGAAAAGACTGAAAAAGTGACGCACTACCACTTTTTCAGTCTTTTCTTGCTTCTTATCTTTCACACACACATCTTTAACCATTACTCCTTAACCTAGTTTCCGGTCGCCGACC
>PLZG01000005.1 GCA_003152075.1 candidate division FCPU426 bacterium | reverse complement strand
ACTACCACCCAACAAGCCCGGCTCAATTCGGCTTGGTTTAACGGCGGGGTCGTGAAGAAAAACCGGGCCTTTGAGCTTGCGCTCCAAATGGCCGGAAAGGTTTAAAGCAAAGCCCCCGCAAGGGGGCTTAATGCGGCCCGCATTCTTGCGGACGGTCCCAAGCCCGTGAAAACGCAGAGGGTGAAAAGGGGAAAAAAATGTATTACGTCTTGGAAGTATCAAAAACGACTACGGTTTACGGGTTTAAGGTGAATGCGGTTTCTTACATTCCTTCAAACGCCGGGCTTGTGACCGGGCCATTTCCCAGGGCGGAGGCCGCCGAAAGATTGATCCGGCTCCAGTCATGCGGGTGGACGACCAAATGGGAAACGCCACCGGAGCCCCTTATTAAGTGCAAGGGTTGCGGAAAGACCATCGAGGAACCAAACCGGGAAGAGGAATTCTTGGGGCAATGCAACGACTGCACCGCCAAGGAAGAGGAGGAAAACCCATGAAAATTTCAGAGGCCATCCGAAACGGGAGCAAAAATTCCCGCCATGTTTCCCAGGATTATTTTTGGAGGGAAGGCGGGCAGATCGGGGCTTGCGCCCTTGGCGCGGCCTTTTTGGCGGTAGCAAGCCCCATGAACCGGGAAAGAGCTTTGAAACTGACCGAAAATCCCGAAACCGTTGAGAACCCCGGAACCCGGAAGATGCAAGCTTTCGACCTGGCTGACACCGTTCTTGACGAGGCTTGGGGTTGGGAACTCGAGGACTTTCCCATCACGGTCAAGACCAAGGAAGGCCCGTTTGAAACCTTCAATCTAAAACAAGCCATCATTTACCTAAACGACGACCTGGACTGGACCAGGGAGAGGATTGCCGACTTCCTGGAAAGGCAGGGGCTTTGATGAAAAAGAATTCCTTTAACTTGGAACCGTTCCGGGTATTCGGGCGGGTTGAACCTACCCGGGAATCCGGCCTTCAAAAATACACCACCCGCAAACTTGTGGACACGGTTATTTATCACGACAAGAAAGGGAAAAGACTTTTCTGCATTAGTCCCCTGAAAAGACTTCCTTGGAACACGAAAAGGGTAATGGTTAATTGTTTCAAAAGACCCTTTTCCTGGATAGGAGGGTGACCCATGGCCTACGCGCGGATTAAGTTTAAAAGCGGCAGGGAAATCCACATGGGTTTTGACGAGAGTATCGGGCTTTTCAACTTTTGGATTTACCGCAAACACCTTACCGGGAACGAAAAGTTTAAAGAGGTTTCCGTCGAGGGTATGGACTGCAACACCCGCCAGGAGTATTTCACCAACCTTTCATCCGCACTTGTACCCGACGAGCTGGAGGAGCTGGAGGCTATCGGTTTCGGTGGACTCAAAATCCGGGCCCGGTAAACCGGCCGGACCTCGGCCCGGCGCCGGCATTGCCGGCTTTGAATGGAACCCGGCGGCCGCCACCCCCGCGGCCTTGGTTTCCCCTGCCGGGCCGAGGAACTGCTTTAAGCGGGGAAGGGAACTACCCCTCCCCTCGACCTCACCCATCCAAACCAATCTGTAAAAAGCCTGCGGCTTTTTCCGTTCAGTCAGGACGGTTAAGAGGTTGCAGGTGATTCCCACGGGTCTACGCCTGCCGCCGTCCGCAAAACCGCCGCGGACGTGTGCCGGCGGGATCCAGGATCCCCATTTGATGGGCCGAAGCCGGCCCATACCCCCGCTTGCCGAAGGTTAATTTTTTTACAGCCCATTTCTGTTTCTAAGGTTGGTCCGCCTGCGTGGCCTGCGCCACGCACACGCCACGCCAACCAAGATCGGGTTGTCATGTCGTGCAAGGCCGGACCCTACCAACGAAATAGGCCGCAAAAATTTCTATTTAGTTCCCTGCCCCCCACCGACCGGCTTGTGCCGGTGGGGGGCAGGGAACTAAAAACCCCCGCAAAAAACCAGGCGAAGCCGAAAGGCAAATCAAGGAGGCCGACCATGCAGAACACAGCTACGAATTCAAACAAAGTGGAAATGACCGAAAACCGGATGGACGAGATCGAGGCCGGTGTGAGGGAAATCTTGGAAAAGTATTTCACCGCTTGCGACAAGTTGGAAGCCGAAATCCGCGCTTCCTACCCGGAAGTCACCCAAGAAGAGATCGACGAAGCCATTGGGTTTTTTGCTGAGAAGGAAATTTTGGTTTAAGGCCGTTTCATCCATCAAATTCAAGGAGGTTTTACATGAACCACGTAACCAAGCTTTTAAAAATCGCTGATGGGGCTTACCCGGATGGACTCATCGAGAGAATCCGTAAAGGGGAGGAGGAAGTAGGGGACGGTCTTGCCAAGTTTATCGCCACCGAGATTAAGGAAACGGCTGAGGGAAAGACCCCCCGGCAAATCACCGAGCGTGTAGTAAAGGCCTTGGAAACAGCGGCCCAGGAACTCGACAGCGTTCTTTATGCCCTACGCCAGATAAAGCACCGGCCCGAAAAGAAGCGGTTAACGGTGAAGCTCCTTGAATTTACGGTTTATTGGGAACGCAAAGGGAGCAAAACCTACAAGGCTAAAAACGAAAAGGACGCTGAGGCCCAATTTCTAGCCGACCCCACCTGCCAGTACGAGGAACAAACCACGGACATATCCACCCTGAAAGGGGGCAAGTAGTGAAAACCCTTCTAAAAAAATTGCCCAAGGAATACTTGGCCGAAAAGGGCCAGGAGTACGAATTGACCTTAACCGGTTTGGAGGTTCAACAGGTTTATTCCGAAATCGACGAGGTTAACCGGCTTCGAAAGGCCGTGAACGACTTGGGATTAGCTTGCAACGAATTGATGGGCGAATACGTGAGCAAGAAAAAACCAGCCGACTGGCAAATCATCAACGACTCACTGAGCGAGGCGAACGCCCTGGTAGGGCCTTTCAAAAAAAGGGGGAAGAAATGAAAAAGCCAAGAATAGTAATCCACATCGACGGGGGCTTGATTCAAGGCGTGGTTTCCGACCAGGGCGGAATCGATTTCAAGGTCATTGACCATGATCTGGACGGAGCCGCCGAGGAGGAAACCCAGGAAATTGGCGGGGAGGAAGTCCTTATTACCCAATACGACAGGGCAAAGAAAAACACAGCCCACGTCCGGGAAGTGTTCAGCGCCAAGAGCAACTTTTTAACGGAAAAAGCCGAAACGATCAATAAGACGAAAAGCTCAAAAGGGGCTTGAA
The DNA here is from genome assembly GCA_003152075.1 of candidate division FCPU426 bacterium. Classification (GTDB taxonomy): domain Bacteria; phylum Oederibacteriota; class Muellerivitia; order Muellerivitales; family Muellerivitaceae; genus PALSA-1180. The sequence continues at coordinate 715 of PLZG01000005.1, read as the reverse complement.
AGGAGGCGGTTATGAAAAAGGTAAAAGTCGTCGTGGTGGTGGAGGGGGGAAACGTGCAGTCGATTTTTACGAATCAGAAGGGCGTCGAGGTCGTCCGGGTGGACTACGACGTGGACGGACGCGAGGACGAAGGGGTCAAGCGGGTGGGCCAGTTTGATTTAAAAACCGAAAAGGTGAGTTCCTTTGAACTGGCCAGCGTGCGGCATTGCGGGGAAGCGGACGTTGACCCCAAGGAAATCCGCCGGTTTTTTCGAAACGCCGTTTCTTGAAGGGTCAACCAGCGCCGCCCAGGGCGGCGCAAACCTTACGAGGAGGAAGCCATGAGCGTGAATCTATACGGGGACGACAAGTTTACGGAAATCTTTTGGACGCTTCGATTTTTCCACGAAGGCAACGACAAATTGGGATGGCTTTTCGGTTACCCGGACGGCTGGAAAGAACCTAACGGGGTTGACCACGACCTGAAAGCTTGGCTGGACGACCTGAAAAGGTCGAACGCCTTAACGTGGAACCGGCAATACGTGAATTCCAAGCAACCCCTTTCCGCCGTCAACTACCTGGTTCATCCACGCAAAAGAACCCTTTCCCTCATCGAGCTTTATGCCTCCCTCCGGGGCCTCCGTTACAACCTCGTGGACAACGGAGGCCAAGAAACCGACCTGAACAAAGCTCAAGCAAAACTTGACCTTCTCCTTGACCACGTCGGTTACCAGAT
>PLZG01000027.1 GCA_003152075.1 candidate division FCPU426 bacterium | reverse complement strand
GGTGGTTGCCCAGGCCCGTGAGGGGATCGGTGAGGACCTCCCGGTTGAGCCGGCGGTTTTTACCCGCCATCACATCCGTCCGCCGGCCAAGGAAAAAACCAAAAATAGCGAAAAATAAGCTGGCCCCAGAGAGGGTGAAAACAAAAAAAAGAAAATGATTGCGCAGCGCCTCCGCGATAAAGGTGGGGAGCTCCTGGGCGGTATGGGGGGAAAACCAAAGCATCAGCATAGCGCCCAAAGGCGCCCAGAATCCCAGCAGCAAGCCGATAAGGGTGTAGAGCAATATCTTTTTCATGGATACACTTATAGTAGGCTTCTCACGGGCTAATAGTAAGGGAGACTGGAGGTTATCGGGAGTCGGTGATAAGGTAAAAACCCACGGAAAATGGTTTCGGGGGAATGGCTTACAACTGTTTGGTTGATTTAATCGGACTTATTGCCGCTCAGCCTTGTTATTTGGATGAAGTCTGCGCACCCATGGTTACTTTTACCAAATGATTCTTTCGGTCGTCTTTCAACTCGAGAGTCGCGTCCTTGGCCTGGATGACTTCCCCGTCTAGTTCAATCCGCTGAATACCCTTGGAAACGTGATTGGGGTTCTCGAATTGAATCTCATATAAGGTGGCTTCATGTTTATAAGACACCTTGAATCCTGGCCATTCTTTGGGAATACAGGGGTCGAAATAAAGGCTGTCCCCCCTTTGATAGAGGCCCAAAATAAACTCCAATCCCGCGCGAACCATGCATCCGGCGGAACCCGTATACCAGGTCCAGCCACCCCTTCCAACATGGGGGGCTTTTCCATAAATGTCGGCGGCGATGACGTAAGGTTCCACTTTATAAGAACCGATGCTCGTCCGGGTGAGGGCATGATTGATCGGGTTCAGCATCGAGAACAATTCGGTGGCCCGGCTTCCCATGCCCAGCTTGGCGTAGGCGAAAAGGCACCAAGCAGCTGCGTGGGTATATTGGCCCCCGTTCTCGCGCACACCCGGCAGATAGCCCTTGATGTAGCCGGGGTCTTTGGGAGTGTTGTTGAAGGGCGGGGTAAATAAAAGGATTAAATTTTCTTCCTTATGAATGAGATGTTCTTCCACCGCCTTCATCGCTTGAAGCGCCCGCTCAGGGTCGCCAGCACCGAATATAACCGCCCAACTTTGGGTGATCGAATCGATTTGGCATTCGCTATTGGTGTTCGACCCCAGGGGAGTGCCGTCATCAAAAAAGGCCCGGCGGTACCACTTCCCGTCCCAGCCATTCGTTTCCAGGGCCTTTTTCAATTTTCGGGCGTGCTCCGTCCAAATCTCCTGCCGCTCCTTCTCCCCGCGTTGGGCGGCCAGGGGAGCCATTTCGGTCAAGACTTCGTGGAGGAACCATCCGAGCCAGACACTTTCCCCTTTACCCTCATGGCCGACCCGGTTCATCCCGTCGTTCCAATCGCCGCTTCCCATGAGAGGCAAGTCATGGGCGCCGGTTTGCAAACTGATATCGACCGCCCGGGCACAATGCTCGTAAAGGCTTAAAGGCGGCTCGCGGGAAACCGTCGGTTGAAAATAGGAATCCTCCTGGTTGGGCTTGAGCGGCGCTCCTTCCAGGAAAGGGACCAGTTCCTCCAGCAAGGTCTGGTCCCCAGTCACCCGCAAGTAATGATGAACCACAATTGGAAGCCAAAGCCGGTCATCGGAAATTCGGGTCCTGACTCCGCGCCCCAACGGAGGATGCCACCAATGCTGGACATCGCCCTCCAAGAACTGCCGCGCGGCTGATTTCAGGATATGGGAGCGGGCCAGCTTCGGGGCCCGGGTCATGATGGCCATGACATCCTGTAATTGGTCCCGGAAACCAAAGGCCCCCCCCGCCTGATAAAAGGCCGCCCGGGCCCAAAAGCGGCAAGCCAGGGTTTGGTAAAGAAGCCAATGATTAAGCATAATGTCCATGGATCGGTCGGGGGTTTGAACCTGGATTTTCCCCAGGAATTTGTCCCAGTCCCGGATCACGGTTTGAAGCCGGACCTCAAGGTCCGCTTGGCGGATTTTCTGGACCAACTGGCGGGCCTTTTCCTGGTTTTCGGCCTGGCCCAGGAAAAAGGAAAGCTCCTTTTTCTCGCCGGGCGCCAGCTCGATGAACGTTTGTAGAACGCCGCAGGGGTCCCATCCCGCGCCGGTGGAACCGCTCAGTTTCTCCCGGCGCATCAAGGCCGCGGGCCTTTCCAAGCTTCCGTTTCTCCCGATAAACTCCGACCGGTCGGCGGTCCAGGAAGTTTGTTTCCCATTGAAATCGATAAAGGAAACCCGGCTCCCGAACTCAAAATTAAGGGGGTTCGAGGCGAAGAGCGCCCCAGTTTCGCCGTCCTTTTCGGTAACGATGGTGGGGGCGGTTTTGACCCTGGAGAAACCGAGGACCCATTCCACATAGCCCGTTACGGATAAGCGCCGGGGGCGGCCAGAACGGTTTTCCAAAACGAGTTTTGAAATTTTAAGCGGGTCCTCCGCGTCCACGAATTGGGTGAGTTCACTGTGAATCCCGTTGGACCCGTTCTCGAAAACGCTATAACCGGAGCCGTGCCGGGCGATATAAGTGGCGTTCTCCAGCCGGATAGGGGACGCGGTAGGAGACCAAATCTGGCCGGAGTCCAGGTCCCGGAGGAAGAAGGCCTCACCGGCGGGATCGATGACCGGATCGTTGGACCAGGGAGTGATTTGGTTTTCCCGGCTGTTGAGCGCCCAGGTGTAACCCGCGCCGGATTCGGACACTTGAAAGCCGAATTCCGGATTGGAAATCACGTTAATCCAGGGGGCGGGTGTGCGCTGTCCCTTTTCCAAAACAACGACATATTCCCTCCCGTTAAGCGCGAACCCGCCGATTCCATTGAAGAATTCCAGGATCGGAATGGGAAGGGGGGATTCTTCACGGTTTTGAAGGCGAAAGCTTTCTATTTCGTCGAGTTTTTTGGGAGGAATGGATTTAAAGACCTCTGATTTCCGGACCCGCGTGACTTGCTCGGCCAGGGTTCCCTGACGGCTATTAAGGATGGCCCGAGCGACATTTAATAAGAGCTCTTTTTCCCGGATATCCAGCAGGTCATTGCGGAGAACGAAAATTTTTCCCCGTGGCAAATCAGGATTTCCGGCGGAGGTCGCCTCGCTTCCACGGACCATCCCCTCTAATGAGGTTTGGAGGTCTTGGACATAGGACGCGCCTTTCTCGTTCAAAATCACGATGTCCACCGCCAGTCGTTTCATCCGCCAATACTCATGGGCGCGCAACAACTGGCGGATCAGGCCCTGGTCCTCGAACTCCTCAATCCGCACCAAAAGAATCGGAAAGTCCCCGGAAATTCCCCGGGACCAGAGGCCTGTCACGTTTAACCGGTTCTTCTTTAAAATCTCGCTGGTAGGCCGCATGAGGGGATCGGAGAAGATGATTCGATTTGCGAGCTTTTGGAAAAGCTGGGCCTCGTCCAGGTTGATTCCCAGATGATGAAGCTTGGCTTTGGATTGGGTCCAAACGAGATTTGATGACCGCTCGAAGGCGGAAGAATTATGGTATTTTTCCGCCATCGCGAGCCTATCGGCCTCGGAGCCCGCCACCAAAGTGGTGAAACAAATTTTCGCGGTCGCGCCGGGCTGGAGCCGTACTTTCACCCGCAAGCTCATAATCGGATCCAGCACGGGGCCGGTTGTATTGGAAAGGGGCCGGCCGTCGATGACCGACAGGGGTGTCCGGAGAGTCCGGCCACGGCCGATGAATTTGGACCGGTCGGTTTCGTACTCAATCTCTCCGAAGGTTTCGCCCTCGGACGAAAGAACCTGCGCCATGAAAACATGCTCCTCGGAATCGGACCGGGAACGCCGGGTCGCCGCCAGGGCATCCAAGGAGGGGAGGAATTCGGTTTGGATAAAGAGGTTCGAGAAGGCCGGATGGGCCAGGTCGGCGTCGGCCGCAGTGAGCACCACTTCCGAGTAAGAAGTGACCTCGATTTCCCGAACCTCACTCCCCTGGTTGGTCAGGGAGAGCCTCCGGAGTTCGGCGTCATCTTCCGACGAAACGATGACTTCCAGGTCGGTGGCGATGGAATGGTCCTGGCGCGAGATTTTCGCCCGGTCCTCCGAAAAAATGACTTGGGACTGGAGGGGTTCGACGAGGGTGGGCTGATAAGCCGCCGACCAAACCGAGCCGTTTTGGATATCCCTCAAAAATAAGTAACTTCCATAGTGGTCCCTGGTCACGTCTTCCCGCCACCGGGTGACCGCGCGATTTTTCCAAAGGCTGTATCCGGACCCGGCGGCGGTGATCATCACCGCGTAGCGGCCATTGGACAGCAAATGGGAACTGGGGACGGGGTGATGGGGCGACCGGATTTTGCGGATGAGGGAGGGAACGGGATCCAGGATTTTCTGGACGTCCACTTCCTGTATTTGGTCGCGCGCCGCCCCCAGGTTGCGCGGGGTTTTTTCCTGGAGCAGAAGCTCGCCCGCCTGAACGAGGGGATCCATGTGAAAGCGCCGCCGCAGCAGGCCGTGGTGGACCACATTCGAGAAAGAAAGAAGGGACATTCCCTGATGATGGGCCATGAAGGAACGGATCAGGGCGAACTTCTCATTTTCCCTCAAGCGCGACGGCGTGTAGTCCAGGGACTCATAAAAACCAAAGGCTCCCAAGGCGCCGGCCTGTTCCAGCCTTTTAAAGTTCTGGAAGGCCTTGCGAGGGTCCACCATGGCCGCCAGGGCGGTGGCGTAGGGCGCCACCACCAGGTCCTTGGCTAGTCCCCGCTTTAATCCCAAGCCCGGAACCCCGAAGTTGGAATACTGGTAATTGAGTTCCAGGTCGCGCGCGTTGTACCCGGCCTCGGAAACGCCCCAGGGCACTCCCCTGAGGTTTCCATATTGGACCTGGCGTTGGACCACCTGTCGGCAGGTCTGGTCGAGCAGGCTCCCCTCGGGCGATTTCATGATCAGGGACGGCATCAAATACTCGAACATGGCGCCAGACCAGGAAACCAGCATGGCTTCACCCTCGCCGGCCGCCAATCCCCGGCCTAACCGGAACCAGTGAGAAACGGGGACATCCCCCTTGATGATGGCCACGTAGCTCGCCAGCCGGGCCTCAGAGGCCAGCAGATCATAACAACCCTCGTCCAGCTGGCCCTCGGTGACCCGGTATCCGATGGAAAATAATTTTTTCCTCGGGTTCAGCAAAAAGCTGAAATCCATTTCGTTGAATAAGCCACGGGAAAGAGCGGCTATCGCCTCCAAGCGGCGTGACAGCTCACGGCCATTTTTAGCCGAAAAAGCCAAAGCCTCGGAAACCTGATCGAAAAAAAACCCTTCCGCGGCGGATCGGGCCCGGGATTCACGCAAGGCCTCAAAAGATTCGAGAGCTTTTTCACACTGGCCGGGAAGCCCGGCCAGTGTCAGGCCGGACGATAAAAGTCCTTGAATGGAAGATTGGAATTCTTTTTCCTCCAGGGAATCCTCGGTGGGAAAGGCCCGGCTGGAGAGGGCGTCGACCCAAGGGAACAACTGCCGGAAATCCCTCGCGTGGCTTTTGACATCGTCCGTGACCAGATCGGCCCAAGCCATCATTTCACTTTTTTCCTCTTCCCGCTGGTCAGAGGCGAAAGCGTGGGCCGTATCCTTCAGCGTTTCGGCATGGAGAACGAGCTTTTCCCAATAACCCGCCCATTTTGAATGGGAGGCAAAAAGAACCTCGCCGGAGAGTTGTTCCTCAAAATGGGCGATTTCCTTTTGAAGTTGGCTCATGGGGGTGACCGCGGCGCGCCCATGATGGGGCAGCTCTTTGGTCGCCCTTTTCAACAAGGCCACCGAGTCCTTAATACCGGAAAGATTGAAGGCCGGGAAAAGCGAATGATGGGCCAGGTCCCTGCAGGACTGGGACAAGGTGAGAAGATGACCCGCCAGGTTGCCGCTATCCACCGAGGAAATATATTTTGGTTCCAGCACCTGAAGGGAGCGGGTGTCGTACCAGT
>PLZG01000086.1:600-75491 GCA_003152075.1 candidate division FCPU426 bacterium | reverse complement strand
GGGACTGTTGGTCGGCGTGTTCGTTAGGGTGTTGGTCAATGTCGGGCTAGGTGTGTTGGTTGGGGTATTCGTTGGGGTATTGGTAGGCGTTTTCGTTGGAGTGTTAGTGGGCGTATTGGTTGGGGTGTTCGTGGGTGTGTTGGTCGGTGTATTCGTTGGAGTAATAGTCGGGGTGTTGGTCGGCGTGTTCGTTGGTGTATTAGTAGGCGTATTGGTTGGGGTGTTCGTGAGTGTGTTGGTTGGGGTATTCGTTGGGGTATTTGTAGGCGTGTTTGTTGGTGTGTTGGTCGGTGTATTCGTTGGAGTAATAGTCGGCGTGTTAGTCGGAGTATTGGTCGGGGTGTTGGTCGGAGTATTAGTCGGAGTAATAGTCGGGGTGTTGGTCGGCGTGTTCGTTGGTGTATTAGTAGGCGTATTGGTTAGGGTGTTCGTGGGTGTGTTGGTTGGGGTATTTGTTGGGGTATTGGTAGGCGTGTTCGTTGGAGTGTTAGTAGGCGTATTGGTTGGGGTGTTCGTGGGTGTGTTGGTCGGTGTATTCGTTGGAGTAATAGTCGGGGTGTTGGTCGGCGTGTTCGTTGGTGTGTTCGTTGGAGTATTAGTTGGTGTATTGGTGGGGGTGTTGGTAGGTGTGTTAGTTGGAGTATTGGTAGGCGTCTTCGTTGGAGAATTAGTAGGCGTATTGGTAGCTGTGGGCGTTGGTGAATTGGTGGGGCTATTTGTTGGCGAATTAGTTGGGCTGTTGGTGGCTGAAGGTGTTGGCGTATTAGTGGGACTATTTGTCGGTGAATTTGTAGGCGTGTTAGTAGGTGTAATGGTTGGTGTTTGGGTAGGGGTATTGCTCGGCGTGCTTGTCGGAGTAATTGTTGGCGTATTGGTAGGTGTGTTAGTCGGGGTATTGGTTGGATTACAGTTTGAGGGAATAATTTCAACCGCTTCTATATCCGAATTATTGTTGGCGCCGACGTTGTAACCCAAGGTGTAAGTGTTCGGAAGCCCGGTAAAAAAATCATCCCCTTGCGAAGACCAATTGGCGTTGAAAATCCAGCGTTGGGTCTGGCCAACCTCCGAGGGAGTAATGGTATGGGTTCCGTGGGCCATACACATACTTAAAATAACGCTGTTCGCGGCCGTCGTCGCAAGGGTTATATTTTCCGGTTGTGTAGCCACGGCCCACTTAACATAGTTTTTCGCGCCAATGGGGGTGCCTTGGTTTACACCCTGGTAACTAATGGCTCCAACGTGAAAATTGGCCGCAGCCGAAAGGTTGACAATAACATTATGCGTACCAGCATTGGCCGCTCCGGGAAGCATGTACCAGGTTTCAAGGTCCGTACCGGCTGCGTTTTGGTTCCCGCTGGTTCTGACTAACCCCACTCCATTAAAAGTCACCGAAGTTACAAGTTGGGCCGCACTTTGGACTGAAACTTGTACTAGCAATATTGTGTTTGACCCAGCTACCGTATGGGCAAAAGTCGTGGTGTTCACATTCCCCGGATTAATGCTCGTGACCGAATCAAAAGTAATGGGACAAGGAATAGCGGTTCCGGTAGCGGTCGGAGTGAACGTGCAGGTATTCCCGGGGAACCCGCAAGGGGTTGGAGTAGGCGCGCAAGAAAATCCCGCGCCGGCACCCGTAACGGCCACTGAACCGTTTACAACCGCGACACCGGCACTGCCATTGACGGACCCATAATTATCGGCGGCGCCATTGGTCGTTAAGCCATGGAGTCCCCCAGAAACGTCCATTAAAGCCGCAGAACCGGAAGAATAAATATATCCGCCTCCCCCCCCTCCCCCCGGACCATGACGGTCAGCCACACTGGGAATAGCCGGATCATTGACCCAAGCGTCCCCACCTTCCCCGCCAACCGCGGAAAGGTTCAGGTTTAATATCCCGGAATTATTTAACGCGAGAAGAACAATACTTCCCCCGGCGCCGCCGCCACCGCCGCCATCGTTTTCGTTGTCATATCCCTGACCGCCATCCGCCGATATAGTTCCGGTTCCGCTAACACTCCCCGTTCGAATAAGAATAATTCCCCCGCCGGGAGCGCCTGATCCTTCGATTACACCGGCATCGTTATAGGGGCCGGGCGCTGGATTGGCATTATCCGGGTCATTGCGGTTTCCAGCTCCTCCACCCCCACCCATAACAACTTGAGAAGAAAGAGGGGCAAACGCAGCGCCACCAACACCACCTAAGGCGGTATTTCCACTCCACGTATTTCCTCCACCACCGCCAGGCCCTCCGTTCCCGCCTCCACCACCACCAGCATTTTGATTGTTAGCGGCGCAGGGATTGTCATCATTACCGGCCCCGCCCGCGTTCCCGGGCGCGCCTCTCCCCCTATCTCCTCCGGGATAACCATCAGCACCGGCATTGTTACTCGTCATACCCGCCGCCCCCAACCGGTAGGTACGCGCGGGCAACCCAGCGATTCCTTCTCCCTTAACCCCGAAAAAGTTATTTACGAAAGGATCCCGATAGTCAGTCGCTAAAGCTGCGGGGCATTGGGCTCCACCTCCGGCTACAACTTGGGCGCCACCGCCTTGGAAACCCAAACCATCAACCGATACCGCCATGCCATTCATGTTCAGGTTGTAAGCTACATCCATGGCGAACACGCCACCTGTAATTCCATCCCAAGCTTTGCAGGTAAGCGTGGAGGTTACTGTGGCGTTTTGATATTGCGGTACGCGGATGACTTGGTATGTTCTTTGCCCTTGGGCACCCGCGGCCGCAAAGTGATAAGTGTTGGTAACTCCGCCCCCGCCTATTCCCGATATAGGTACCGCTCCGGCGGCAACGGGCCCCGTCGCCATGACATATTCATAGAGCCCCGTGCTCCTCGGTAAGTTCGAACCCGAGCCTGAACCAAGGCCCGAGCCATAATTTATCCCGTTGACGTTGTTAATGTTGGCATCTTGCATTTGGATGATCAGAAGCAGATCGCCCGCGGCAATTGGCGTTGCGGAACCACCAGCAGCGGGGCCAGTTACATTGATGGAAGTTTGGCCTGGAGAAAGAGTAGGGGTTGTCCCTTTGTAATAGCTGTTGATGATTCCACCGATGTTCGGGGATGCGTCTTTTCCCGGAGTTGCGCAAAGAGCATTGGCTTGAGTTGGAAAGGCGGTAACGAGGATTGCGGACATGACAGTACATAGGGCTTGGACAATAAATTTCCTTCCAAACCTTGTGGTCAGTTGTTTTTCAGAAAAAGGTTCAAGCATTTTGATCCATCATGATAACAATAATGTAATTCTCCACTTAATGAGTGTTTCTTGAGATTTTTTGGTAAACAGTTAACCCTATGTAATTACGCCTAATTATATAATTTATGCAAAACCCAGGCCATGTTAAAGCGTTAAAATCAGAACAATTTCAGACATATTTTATTTGCATTTTGAAGGGTTTTGAGCAATTTAACGCCAATTTGAACAGATTCTGGACAAGTGGGGTAAAACGCCTTTATTCAGGCGCTTTTGTTGGAAAAGGTCTTTTTTAGGGAGAATTAACAAATGTTTATTAACTGACAAAAGTTAGAATTTTTTTGTTTCAAGGGTTTTTATGAATACCTATTTTTTTGGCATCGCTCCACAATTGTTCTAAATCATAATAACGTCTTTCCTTTTCTTGAAAAACGTGGACCACCACATCCACAAAATCCAATATCCACCAACTGTCGTCTTTGGACGGATTTACGTATACCGGCCCTTCGCCCTTGGGCAAGGTTTCTCTCGCGTTGTTCACCAGCGCGCCGACATGGGAAGAAGAAGTTCCAGTGCATAGAATCAAATAATCGGTGTAGGAAATTAAACCCCTCACGTCTAAAACTTGAATATCAATTCCCTTTTTTTCTTCTAAAGCGGAAACAATTTTTTCTATGGTGGATGAGCTTTTTTTATTCAAGGTCTCTCTCTAGCGTGGATTTGCTTGAACAACCGAAATGGCTTTTGACAATTCAACAACAATGTCGGTGCGGAACTGTTGTTTTAACTCATCTACCCTTGTGTACAAATGACCTTTTTCAGTGACAACATATCTAGGAGGCAGGTGGTTTAACGCGAATGCCAAAATATCCATTTTGACTTTTTCCGTAAAATTCATTTGCTGATATTGCGGTTCAATTATAAGTTCATCCAGAGCCCTTTTTGTAGCCTCTTCCATATAGTTTAATAAGTTCATGTCGTTTCCAATATTTTACAAATATATTTTTTGATTATGGATAAATTGCTCGACTGTTTCTGGAACCAAATACTTTATACTTTTCCATTCCTTGACCCTCCGGCGAATATTCGTCGCGCTAATATCAAGCATGGGAATGTTTTCGATTGAAATATTATCAAGGAGTTCGGAAGCGATAGTGAAATTCTCGGAAGCGAGAAAGTATTGGTTGAATATTTTTTGAATATCATAACCCGGCCTTGGCACCGCGATAAAACGGCAGATCTTCAACAACTCTTCAATGTTTTTCCAACTCGAAATTTCCATTAGCATGTCCGCGCCAACAATAAAATAAAGTTGGATACCTTTTCCGAATAGCTGATGAAAATACCTGACAGTATCAATAGTATAGGATCTCCCCCCTTTGTCGACTTCAAACGTGGAGACATCAAATGAAGGATTGGTCACGGTCGCAAGGTAAGTCATGATGGAACGCTGTTTGGCTTCCGCCAAATCCGCGGGTTCCTTATGGGGCGGAAAACAAGTGGGGACAAAGATGACCTTATCCAGGTTGAATTTAGAACGTATTTCCTCGGCGATTGCCAAATGGCCATAATGGATAGGATTAAATGTTCCGCCGAAAAGTGCGACGGACTTCATATTCCCGGTGGCCCATCAGGATCCTTGAGAAAAGAATCAATCATATCGCCCGTTAAAAACTCTGTTTCAGTATGGGTTTCAACCGTGCTGGGCGAAACGGAAATTGGAGTGGAGGGCACCGGAGAAACACCCATTCCCTTTTTAGCAGAATCGTCTGATCCTTTTTTAGTTTCTTCTTTGCGAGACGACGAAACAACCCGTCCCTTCGCGACTTGAATCAGTTTTTCCAATTCATCCTTTGTCAATCCGCTGGTGGCGGATACCTTCATTTGTTGCATTTGACCGGTTGCGACATTCTTGGCCGTCACGTTAACGATCCCATTGGAATCAATGGAAAAGGTCACTTCGATTTGGATGGTTCCAGCGGGTGCCGGGGGAATACCAAGAAAAGAAAAGAACCCGAGAGTTTTATTGTTATTGGAAGCCTTGGATTCGCCCTGAAGCACTTTTACATTGACGGAGGTCTGCAAATCCTTCACCGTTGAATACAACTTACTCATTTTAGTTGGAACGGTTGTGTTCCGTGGAATAATCACACTGAAAGTACCGCCCAAGGTTTCAACACCCAAGGAAAGAGGGGTCACATCTAACAGAAGCGCATTTCGAACATTGCCATTGATGATCCCGGCTTGAATGGCCGCACCCATCGCAACCGATTCATCAGGATTGACTTTGGTGTTTGGCTCCTTGTTAAAAAATCGTTTGACGGTCTCCCGAACCTTAGGCATTCGGGTCATTCCGCCGACCAGAAGAATGTCGTTGAGATCGTTGGGCGTCAAATTAGCGTCGCGAAGAGCTTTTTTACAGGGTTCCAATGTTTTCTCGATTAAGGGCGTGACTAAACCCTCAAAATCGGACCGGCTTATGGAATATGCCATATTGATTGGGGTAGAATCTTTTTTGGTGATAAATGGAAGGTTAATTTCAACCGTCGTCGAAACGGAAAGGTCACATTTGGCTTTTTCGGTGGCTTCCCGCAATCGTTGTAGGGCGACCGGTTCTTTTCGCAAATCAATTCCATTTTCAGAGGTAAACTTTTCGAGAATCCATTGCATGAGAGCCTGGTCAAAATCATCACCCCCTAAATGGGTATCGCCACAGGTAGACAAAACCCTATATAGACCGTTCAGCAACTCAAGAATGGTCACATCCAGCGTTCCCCCACCCAAATCGTAAACGGCAATTTTTTGGTTCTTTTTGGTGTCAAAATCATAGGCCAGCGCGGCCGCTGTGGGTTCATTGATAATACGCAAAACTTCAAACCCGGCGATTTTGCCCGCATCTTTAGTGGCTTGGCGTTGGGAATCATTAAAATACGCAGGAACCGTAATGACCGCGTTGGTTACTTTTTCACCAAGGCGGGCTTCGACGTCCTGTTTAATTTTTTGAAGAATAATGGCCGAGATTTCTTCAGGTGATTTGAACTGTTCGTCTAAATGCACACGAATATCATTGTTCTCTGACCCTTCAATATTGAACGAGACAAGATTTTTGTCTTTCTGAACATCTTCATCCGTAATTTTACGGCCAATAAACCGCTTAATGGAAGCCACGGTACCTTTAGTGTTCGTAATGGCTTGATGTTTGGCGTCCAACCCGACCAACCAGGTCTTTTGGGACGTGAAGGCCACGACCGAGGGAGTCGTATGGTAACCATCCGAATTGGGAATTACCTGTGGAACATCACCGTTCAAATAAGCGACACAGGAATTACTGGTTCCCAGATCGATTCCAACGGCTAAGGATTTTTCAGCCATTTGACCTCATACTCCTAAACTTTTTTACCATAGACATAACCCATCGCCGTGCTTAAGGTTTTTTTCGCCTCGAACTCAGCTGGATTAAATTTTACCGCTCTTTCAAAACAAGCCACAGCATCCTTAAAATTACCTTGATAACCGAACAATACCCCAAGATTGTAATGGGCATTCACGAATCCAGGAATTAATTTAATGCAAGTCACCCACTCATGCTGGGCTTGGTTCCAATTGTCCTTTTCCTCAAATAACGTGACGGCTTTTTTAAAGTGGTCCTCGACCTCAATTTCTTCTTTAGATTTCATCATTTTTAGCAAGCTGCGCTTCACACCAAACAGCTCCCCAACTTCCCTTCGAATATCCGTTCGAACTTGAAAATTATAGATGTCCCTTTTTTCGGGATCGCTCAGCACATTATAGGCTTCAACAATTTCCATGGTCTTTTCAATGGCCGAGTCCTGTTGGCTTGGGTTCCGGTCCGGGTGGTTTTCAAAAATGAGTTGTTTATAAGTGTCTTGAAGCTGTGATAAATCGATAGGTGGATAAAGCTTGAAAATTTCATAATAGTTTTTTTTAGCCATTAAATTGAATCCTCGATTTACTTTTCGGCCCGATATTCCTAATTAACTGAAGACAACGAATGGTAAATTATTTCTTATTTTACATTTTTCCGCGGTTGTTTTAAACGATATAACGGCCCACTCACATCGTTTGTTTAAGCCAAAAATAACAACAGCTATTAATTGAACGTCCTAATCGATTTCTATTTTTACCATGTTATCCCGATGAACGACTTCGCCAGAAGTCTCCCTGCCAATTCGATCGAAAAGATCCGATGTTTTAAGTCCCATAATCTGATTTAACTCAGTCGCTGAAAAGTTACAAATACCATTGGCGATTTCACGGTGATTGGAACCTACTATTTTCACCATCTCTCCCGCGTGCCAAGACCCCACGGTTTTGCGAACACCGGTCGGAAGGAGGCTTTTGTTTTTTTCCAGGAGTGCTTTTTGAGCGCCGTCATCAATAAAAATTTCGCCTTTTGGAATCCCCCCCCACGCCAACCATCTCTTACGGCTTTTCATTTTTTTTGCGGTTGGGAAAAAAAAGGTGCCGATAGGTTCGGAATCCAACAAACGTCTTAGGGCGTTATGAGCGGTTCCATTCGCGATAAGCATTGGGACACCCGACCTCATCATGTTTTTGGCCGCTAGAATTTTTGATTTCATCCCGCCGGTACCGATTATGGAATTCGACCTCGTGGCCATTTTTTCAAAACCATGATCGAATTGAAAAACGTTTGATATGAGCTTGGCCTTGGGATTGAGTCGTGGATCCTCGCTGAAAAATCCATCCGTATCAGTTAAAATAATTAACAGATCCGCTTCGGCGAGATGGGTTACCAAAACGCCTAAGGTGTCATTGTTCCCGAATTTTATTTCCTCGACCGCGACTGTGTCATTCTCATTTACAACGGGAACAATTCCGTGTTGGAACAATTTCATCAATGTCCGATGTGCGTTCGCATAGCGGTGCCTTTGAGATAAGTCTTCCCTGGTCAGCAATACCTGGGCAACCTTAATTTTGTAACGATCAAAATTTTTCTTATACGCGTGCATTAAATTGCTTTGGCCAACCGCAGCAAGGGCCTGTAATTCCGACATCTCCTCAGGACGTTTTTTTAACCCCAATTCGAACATCCCGGCCGAAATCGCGCCAGAGGTAACGATCAGGCATTGAACCCCACGGCTTTTCAAGATGTTAATTTGTCCAGCCAAACGGGCTAAAAAACTGTTTTTCACCCCATGTTTTTTATCTCCCGTGAGCAAACTGCTTCCAATTTTTATTACGATTCTGCGGGCTCGCGAGAGATAAATTGATCGTTCAGGAGTCATTTCCTGGCTCCTAATTGTTCCGACTCAAACAATAATTCCATTTCCTCGCAATAAACCAGATCCCCCTCTTGAATACCCCGTTTCTTTAATTCGGCAACAACACCCATCCTTTGGAGTATTTTATAAAACCGTTCCAAGGCGTCACGGCTGCTAAAGTTTGTCATTGCCACCCATTTACGGATCTCAGGGCCGATCACGTGGTAAGAATCCCCTTCCTTCTCTATGACAAATCGAGACTTGGCCATATACAATTTTTCGCCAACCGGAGTTTTCGACTTAATTGTTTCCCGCTTTATTTTCAAGACACGTTGCCAACATTCTTCCATCAGTGGGTCCAGCCCTTGTCCAGTAACTGCTGAAATGACAAAAACTTCCAATCCTTTTTTCTTAAGTTTGAGGGACCATTCCTTGACTGATTTGTTTGAGGCCGTATCTACTTTTGTCAAAACAATGACTTGAGGAATTTTTTTCAGCTTAGCGCTATGGTGACCCAACTCTTTGTTGATAATTCTTATGTTTTTTACCAAATCAACAAATCTATCGACAGTTGCCAATTCTACCAAATGTAGTAAAATTTTTGTTCGTTCCAAATGCCGTAAAAAACGAATACCGAGGCCTTTTCCTTGGCTGGCCCCTTCGATTAATCCTGGAATGTCCGCGAGCACAAAACTTCTTTCCCCGGATAATCTCACCACGCCTAATTGAGGTTCCAAAGTCGTAAAAGGATAATCCGCGATTTTCGGGCGCGCCTGGCTTACCCTAGCTAAAAGGGTCGATTTCCCCGCATTGGGAAAACCAACCAACCCCACATCGGCTAAAAGTTTTAATTCCAACCGGAGAGTTTTCTTTTCACCCGGTTCTCCCCTCTCGGCCAAGCGGGGAGCCTGTTGCGTGGAAGTTGCGAAGGTTGTGTTCCCCCGTCCTCCCCTTCCCCCTTTCGCGATCAAAAATCGCTTGCCTTCATCCGCCATATCCACGACTAATTCATTGTTTTTGTCCCAAACCAAAGTACCTACGGGAACCCTGATCGTAATTTCGGAGGCATTCCGACCATGCATATTTTTGCCCTTGCCATGTTGCCCATGATCGGCGCGGAATAATGGACGGTATATGAATTCAACCAAGGTATTGACGTCATTTCGGGCCTCTAAAAAAACATCGCCTCCACAGCCCCCATTTCCGCCATCAGGCCCTCCCCGGGGAATATATTTTTCCCTCCGGAAGCTGAGGCAGCCATTCCCCCCGGCACCGGCCTCAATGGTTATATTGACCTCGTCCACAATCATGAAACACCTCGATAATCATCAAACTTAATCCGAATTAAATAGGTCCAGAAACAAAAAAACCCCGCCAAAGGACGGGGTTTTTTTCGGTTTTAGTTTTTTTTCAGGCTTGGGTCGGTTCAACACTCACTTTTTTCAAGCCCTTTTTAAACTCACGAAATGAGACTAACCCCGTCACTTTGGCAAAAAGGGTATCGTCCTTACCCACGCCAACATTGTTGCCGGGTTTATATCTTAATCCTCTTTGACGAATTAAAATGCTTCCCGCAGTTACAAGATTTCCGCCAAATGCTTTAATGCCCAGCCGTTGGCTATTGCTATCCCTACCATTTCTTGTGGAACCACCCGCTTTATGCTGACCCATGACTCAAATCCTCCTGATTTTATGCGGTTAAAATCTTCTCGATAGACACTTTGGTATGTTTTGGCCTGGACCCTTTGGTTTTCATCGTGTTCTTACGGCGGCGATAGCGAAAAACNNCGATCAAGGGTGATCACATCCCCTTCCGAAACCCGGTATTGTTTCCCACCGGCCTGAATCACTGCGTACATGAAATCCTCCCTGAATTATGACCCCGCTTAAAAACGAGCGTCAAAGAAGGTAAGAGTTTAGGCAGGCCCTCATGGGTTGTCAAGCATTTGTCAGGCGCTTAAACGGTAAAACCCTAGTACCAGAAAAGAAGACCGAAAATATGGGAATTAGCAATAAAGGTGGAACTTACTGGCGCCGGTCGCCAAGCATAACCAATTTCATATTCCAACTTTCCCAAATTATAACGGATAGCCGCACCAGCGGAAAAACCCCCGCTTAAATTTCCTGGATCACTGAAACGGTATCCCACACGTATAGCCAGGAAACTTCTATGCCAATATTCAATCCCGATAGAACCCTGCGTTCCCTCGTCACGGACATAAAATCCCTCCGCGCTGGCGAGAAGTGTTGAGGAGGGAGAAACAATCAATGGGCGGGCAATTCCCAATCGGAAAGTTAACGGCAATGGGTCGGACCCTTGAGAATTGGGTTGAAACTGAACATCCGGACCAATGTTTTGAGCAACAGCGGCAAAATCCATATCCCAAAATTGAACTTTAATGCCAACATCAAAAGCTTGTGTAAAGGCTTGTTTTTCGCCCAGATTTGAAATGATGGTTTTAAAAGATCCTCCGATTGCAAACTTACCGAATTGTTGGGCGTCCGCCACGGTTATTACTAAATCATCAGCAGTAATGGGCGGATCCGAAGCCAAAGTGTTTTGAATATTTGGTAAATGCCGAAAAATAACCTGACCGCCGAAGTTACCGTAACTCTGGGTAGGAACCGCTACACTCAGAGACTCAACCTGAACATCCGCGAAGCCCTGGACATGGTCTATTCCCAGGCTATATTTTGATATCCTGGCAAGACCTGCGGGGTTGAATCCAATTACATAAACATCATCCCCGAAAGCGGAATAAGTTCCACCCAAGGCCGCAGGACGTACCCCAATGGGAACTTTTAAAATATCGGCGCCGCTGGTTCCTGGACCCGATGACCAAGCCAAGTTAGGTGCCAATAGTAAGATAAATATAATAAATAAAGGTTTTGTCATCGGTTCAACCTAACACGTTAACCACCAAAGGGTCAAGAAAACCCAATCGAAGTCAAAATTGCCCACTTATTCCTGCCCACAGAACACGGCCTACCGGCAAATTAGGGTCAGGCCAAGCCACTGGCAGGTTATCCAAATTAGCAACGGATACAAAAGCTTTAAAGGCAACGGCAAAAGAATAGTCCCCTCCGGCCTCACAAAAAAAAGGTTGCTGGGAGCCCCCCCTTCCCTTTAGCCAAAAGTGATTACGTGGAAAAAAACTGAATTCAACCTGACCACCAAAGTCCGTAACTACATTTCCATTTTCATCTTGAAGTCCCTGACCCTCAATTAAAATTTTGGGTTTTTTAAAAATCATCAAAAAAGTCCTATCGTGATTAAACTGAACCTGGACCTTGGCGCCGTCAATCGGATGGGCGCCCACTTGTTCGTGAATGTATTTAAGCTTGGCGTCCCACTCAGCCGTGGCTTGGTACCCAATCCCAACATTAGCCTCTTGTACATCTTGTGAGGCAGGGGTCAAAACTCCTTTACCATAATTCGCGAAAAACACAAAATCCCCACGATGATTTTGAATTCCAACTAAATCGCTGAACAATGCAGTAGATGCGCTCGAGAAATCGTATCGTAACGCTAAATCAAAAGTGACGTCCCCTAAAACATCTATGAAATTTGTTGATTGAACAAACCCTTTATCAGTTTGAGTTGGTAAGGGACCAGAATCTAAATGGCTTATCCCAAAGCCCAGATGACTTTCCGCAAGGCCAGCCATGTTTACGTGGTAATTTAAATAACTTCCAACTTCCTTGGCCGTTTGGCCGTTGGTTTGGACCGTTTGGAAATAGGGTCTCAATTCGAGCGATTGAAAATTAGGACTCAAAAGAGAGAAACTTGAATAGGCTAAGTACCAATAATCGTTGGTCAACCATTGTGAAGCTAAAAAACCACTATTGAGCTCGATGGTATTAGTTTTCACCCAATTTTGTTGGGAGGACACATTAATAAAATCCGCACCATTCCCATTGATAAAGCTTGGAGGGGTATGTTGATAATTTCCATTTACCGATAATAAGTTTCCGCGGTAAATATAGTCTCCCCCCAATAAACCGTTGGCGCCCCCAAAAATTGATATTTCACTAGAATCTTTGGACTGGGCGGAAAAAGGTTGGAGCAAAACTGCTCCGCTGGCCGCAGAAGGACCCCACCAGGCAGCTGAAGGAAAATCAAAAACTTCAACGGAACCTCCAGCCGACATCCACCCTATCTGTTTATTGGTGGCCAGGGGAAAAGGGATTCCTTCGAATAGAATCCCCGGAGATGATGAACGTAACCCGATTTGATGCGAACGGGTTGGATCGACCCAACCTACTTCCGTGGCAAGATCACCCTCGATACTATGAAAAAACAAAGGTTCGGTTGTAATTTTAATTTCGTGGGGTAGGTCACCTAAAAATAATTTTGTTCCAGGCAAGTCAACAATTTCCCCACCGTCAAAGGGACGAGATGGATCGCTTTCAATTTGGGAAAAGGAAGGATGGGGTAAAAGGAAAATAGAAACGACAAAAAGCGAAAGAAAACGGATTGTTATGGAATCAGGGAGGATTTTTTTAAAACAAATAATGGAGCGGGCGATGGGACTCGAACCCACGACGTCCAGCTTGGGAAGCTGGCATTCTACCACTGAATTACGCCCGCGTTTTCTGGCCAGCTGGACGGCAACATCGAAAGGCAATTCGATACAGTAGGATTGACGACGTTAATTATGGCTGAGCTTCGCAATAGAATCGAGCTTAACCATCGCTTTATCGATGTTTTTCTGCGCATTAATATTACCTGGGTCCAGTTTCTTGCACTCTTTCCATTTTTCAATCGCCTCGGAAATTTTTCCGTTAATGTAAAGGTTAACCCCATCGTAATAAAGAGTCTTGACCTGTTCGGCATCGGCTTTTTCATGGGATTGTTGCCCCGTCATTTTTTGGACGTACTCATTGGCGGTCTCATCGTTTGGCTTAAGCTTTAAAACCACGTCGAATTTAGTTTTGGCCTTGTCCTTGTTTCCGCCTTCAAATAGAGAGACCCCGTCCGCGTCCAACTCCTTGATTTTAACCGTAATGTCCTTCTGAACCTTAAATAACGCGCTGGTAACTTTTGAGTTGTTTGGATCAATTTGTTTGGCCATTAACAAATATTTTTGGGCGCCTTTCAAATCTCCATTCGCGCCTAATTTAAGAGCTTTGCCATAAACAGTGTCGATTTCGGCTTTTTGTCTCGAATTTATTTTTTTCAAGCATGCCTTTACAGCTGAACTTTTGGGGTCAACATCCTTGGCTTTTAAGTAACTCATCAAGGCATCCGAATAGTCCTTAGCTTTGAAGTACTCGTCCCCTTCGGCAATCAAAGCCCTGACTCGATCATTTCTTCTAACATTTACGCTTTTTATCGCTTTTTGGATTTTTAAGTTGTTCGGATCCATCTGCAAGGCCAAGTTCCACTCGCCAATAGCTTGAAGGGATTTTCCTTTTTGGGCAAAAGCCTTACCAGCGGCATAATGCCTATCCACTTCAACACTCAATTTATTTTTGGCATCGGTTATATAGTCCAAAGCCTGTTTACTATCGGGCTGGTATTTCAAAACCATCTGGCATTCCGAAATGACATCACTGTATCGACTATCCAATAGATATTTACTGGCTTTTTCCATGTGAGAGCTTGTGGCTGTCTCGATAGCTCCCGCGCGACCCACGGCCGCGTTGGAATCTTTAGGATTGATTTTAAATGCCTGCCCGAAAGCTTCCGCGGCTTGGTCGTAAGAGCCGCTGTCATTGTAAGCGACAGCGAGATTGTAATAAGTTGCTCCCAACGCCTCGCCATCTTGTTCCTTGGGATCTTTGGCGGACTCAACCGCAATCGACTTATTATAATTATCAATAGCGTTTTTAGAGTCTCCCAAATTGTAATAAGAAGTCCCGAGGAGCTGATAAGTTTGAGCGTCTTTTTGAATCTTAACCGCGCTTTCCCAATAATAAGCAGCGTCTTTATAATTCTTCATTGAATAATAGGAACCGCCAAGGTTATGAAGCGCCGCGAAATTTTTAGGATCGGCGGCTATAACGTTTTTTAACTCTGTAACGGCCTCACCGTATCGTTTTTGGTTCATGTAAATTTTCGACAAAACCTCACTCGCCTTTTCCTTCCCTTGAGGCGAGGTCAAAGAATAATTCTTCAAGGCTTCTTCGGCGTCGGGATATTGTTTTAGTTTGACGTACGCGTCAGCCAACAAAAGGTTGGCATTCGGATTTTGAGGGTTGATTTTAAGCACATTTTTCAAGTGATCCGCGGCAGCGGAGTAATTATTTTGATAATAAGCCGAAATACCCTCACTGCTTTCCAACATTTCCTTAGCCTGTTTATCACTCGAATTAATTTGGAGGCATTTTTGAAATTCCGGTATTGCCCCGTCATATTTTTGCTCATTGAAATAGGCGACGCCTAAATTAAAATGTGCCGTGGAATCATTCGGATTCGCCTTAATGGCTTCCATTAATGCTTGCATGCGGGCGTCTTGAGCAAAAACGCCTCCGCAAATACCCCAAATGAATAACAGACAAATTCCCCACGGTTTCAATCGGTTCATTTATTCCTCTTTACTACAAGGTTAATTTAATTCGAAGGGTTACTGAATGAAGCGGATGTATCCAGAACCAACAATTCATCAACCGATTTGTTGTGCTTATCCATCTGGCGGCATCGAATCATCGTTCCATCTATCGACCAAGCCAAGTCGGCAGTATAGTCAAGTTTTTGTTTTGTTTTCAACAGTTGTTTATAAGGGGTTTCACCGGTACCAATCAAACAAACGCGTCCCTCATAAATATAAGCAATCTTGTTTCCCGATGGATGGTAGGCTGGATGAACTCCAAGCCTGTTGCTCTTCGTGTAAAAAAGCGTTTGGGTGGTCATGTTTTTAATATTCGTTTTTTCCAGCTTTCGAGTCCCTCTCAAAGTGCGCCAATAGACCAGTTCTTGTCCATCCGGAGACCAGGTCGGCTTATCCGCCCCAAAGGTTTGTTTAACTAATTTGAATATGACCTGATCCCCTTTCGCCGGAACCTTTGCCACGTAAAGATAAAAAACGCCATTGGGCCCCTTTCTTCTGGAGGCGAGAAAGTTGCCATCTGGAGAAGCTATTATTTTATCACTGCTATCAGCTTCAACCGGAAAATCGGTTTCGAAGCTTTTGTTAAATGAAAACTCACTTTTCAGGACTATTAAATCAACGCTTGCTTTCGCAATATCGTCTGCCCTTCTTGACCGATCAGCCAATGAATCAATTTTGGCCCGAGTATCAGGCGAAATAAAAACAACCGGAAAAGTTTTATAAATACCATCAATGGTCCCCGACACACTTTTGTAATTCTTATCCGTAAACTGAGCGTTGGCTGTTTGATATTGGGCGTCAATAAGTGATTGAATGGCGCTTTTTATTTGAATATTGTCCATATAACGGTTGAAAGCTTGTTGATTGTAATCCAAAGCTTTCGAAGGATTTTTAAGTTTATTTTGATACAGGGACGCGAGGTCTAAAAGTGAATGGATTTCCTCATCGGTTTTTGGAAATTCACTAATGACTTTTTGATACCAATTCAAAGCATTGTTGTAATCAGATTGGGATTCATAATTTTTTCCGATGCGGTAATAAATTTTAGCCGCAAGCAAAGAACCCGGATGGCTCTTCAAATACTTTAGATAAGCCTCAACGGCTTGGGCATATTTCCCGTTTTGGTCGAGTGTGGCCGCGGCATCATAGGAATCTGTGAAATACTGACAACCGCTTAAAATCCCCAAATAAAGCAAGGACAATACAAGAAATGGGATTTTGATTGCTTTTGTCAATTCTTCTTAACCTTTCAGGTGGTTATTTCGTCAAAATAATAATGTCAACCCGGCGATTCTTCGATCGAGCTTCTTCCGTATCGCTCATGTCCAAGGGGGCTGTATCACCATGACCGCGTGAATAAAGATTATCCGGTGAAACTTTTCCCTTTTCCACCAAATACCTCAAAACGGCGTCCGAACGATTTTGGGAAATGTTGACCGCTTCCCGTGGTGTTCCCTCATCAAAAGCGTGCCCTTCGATATACACCCGAGAATTAGGATACTTCCGGATTTGATGGGCAACTTGATCCAGGTAATTCAAGAAGGCGGGATTCACACGGGAGCTTTTTTCTCCAAAAGAGATGCTTGGGACTTTGACCACGCCCGACATACCAAGGGGTTGGAAATTTTCAGGCAAGGAGGGCGGAGCGGCTTCCATCGGCGAGATTGAGGCTGATGCCACCATAGCGGCTTCCCGGGAATTAGCTTGAGCGACCTTGAAAATGGGATCCGTTGCCACTACTTGTTGCCCACGAGTATCAACAGTCCGGAAATTGTAATTGGCGAATATACCGCCCGTGACCACGTTACCCGTGCTGTCCTTACCATCCCAAGCGATTTGCTTGGGCGGGACACCTTTACCGGCATAAGTTCGGATAATCTCGCCTTTGGATCCCGTGATTTCCAAGGTCCAGTTTTTAATATCCGTTCGCGCTTGCGGCTTTAACTCAAAAGTGGCTTGTTTTACTGTTCCTGTTTGGTAATCGGAAATTTGAGGCTTAATATCAACAGCCACCACTTTTTCCTTTTGATTTTGGGCTGTGGAAGCATTTCCTTCCGTACCAAACCGATAGGTAATAGAGAATCGCTGGGTATCCCCTAAAACCCCAAAGGGAACTAAAGCGTAATTTAACTCGAACCCAGTAAACCGAACTCCCGCACCCACTGAAGCCCCGCTCGTGCCACCCAAATCCTGGTTCAGGGGGTCAAAACTATATCCCGCCCGAAAAGCAACGGAAAGGCTTTCGATACCAAGCCAAAACTCACCACCAGTATGAAAGATTAGGTCGCTGTCAATTGGTTTTTCAACATCCACACCCAAAAGAAAATGAGTTGGTTTTTGGGGTTCAAAACGGTAAACAAGTCCACCCCGATAAACCAAGGGCAATTTTTCTTGGGAGGAGTAGTTGCCAAAATTTGAAACTTGCCCAACATTTTGAACCGATAGGCCCAACGTTAATTCCTTGTGAGTCGTGAAAAGTAAAAGGCCGGCATCAACTGCCCCGCCAGAAGCCCCGGAGCTAACCAAATTGCTAGAGATATATTTTCCCCCAACACCTAAAGCGAAATTATCCCCAAATTTTTGCCCGTAACCCAAAGCAATGGCAATGTCGTTGGCACTTCCAAGCGGAGCCAAAGGGTTATTTGTCGAATTGAAGGATGGAATAAAATCAAAGGATCCGCTTAGTCCCAATGTGCTTCCCGGCTGGAGAGGGAGGGCAAAACCCCCAAACTCATAGTTCGTGGCCCCAAAATAAGAAACGTGTAAGAGGTTGATCTCAATGTTCTCAATTTGGGCCAAACCAGCGGTATTCCAATAGGTGGTACTGACATCATCTGCCACAGCGGCAAACATCCCACCCATTCCGGCTCCCCGGACTCCGGCGGGAATTTTTAAAAATTGAACCCCAGTCGTGCTGACACTATCGGAATAAGCAGTAATTTGTATTAAAAGAAGGGTGATAAAAATAAAAAAATGGGGAAAAAGCTTTAAAGGGAACGGTTTTTTGAGCATGGGCCTTTACTTGGGTTAAAGGTTTTAACGGATTATATCACGATAAACCCTTTTTCTGTCAACGCCGTCCGCTGATCAGCAGGATTGAATCTCGCGACAACTGCATGGGTAATTCCCTCAATCAACGCATTAATTTTAGGGAAATTAAAGTGAAAACCCGGATTGGATTGTTATCCAAAACTTAATTGCTATAATGCGCAAGTTTTATCACCATTTGCCGCATAAAACCTTCCCGTATATGGGATTTAATCAGCCCTTGGAGGCCTCCGAAAATGATGAACTACCTTAGAAATAAAAAATTCATGCATTTCATCCTTTGGATGATCGTCTTCGTATTTGTCGTTGGAATATTCTTTGTTTTTGGAATGAAATCTAAAGGCTTTGAAGATCACGATCCAAACCTGGTCGCGAGAATCGGGGAAACAATAATTACTTACAGCGATTTCAATAAAACTTACCAACCCGCCTTGGACAAATTATATCGCGCTAAAGAAGACACCCCAAACGCTTCTGAAATCAAAAAGCTTAAAGATCAGGTTTTGGAACGCTTGGTGGACGAGGCCATTTTGGAGCAAACTGGCCAAAAACTGGGGATCACCGTCCCCGATGAAGAATTAGTTGGCTGGTTACAAAGGCAAAATTATTTTTTGGACGAAAATGGAAAATTTAGTAAAACAAAATATTACCAAATGCTTCAAGCCAACCAATTAACGCCCGAGGAATTCGAGAGTTCCCAAAGAAATCAAATGTTGACCCAGAAAATACAATCCATATTGTTTGACGGGGTTCTTTTTAACAACAATGATTTGAACGAATACGCTCAATTCCTAAACCGTGACTTGAAGGCGGCCTACGTTTCGTTGGACTTGGAGGCTTACGAAAAGCAAGTTTCAGCGACCGAGGAGAATTTGAAGGATTATTATCAATCCAATAAAAGTCAGTACGATCATCCTGAGAGAGCTAAAGTCCGTCATATCCTGATCGGCCTTCAAGGAAACGAGAGCATCCAAGATCAAGAAAAAGCAAAGGTCAGTCTCGAGGACTATCGCAAACAAATACTCTCTAAAAAAGCCTCCTTCGAGGAATTGGCGAAGAAATACTCCCAAGATGGAGGTTCCAAGGACCGGGGAGGAGAATTGGGATGGGTAACCAGAAACAGCATGGGCAAAGACCTGAAGGAATTCGAGGATATGGTTTTCAAACTCAAAAAAAGTGAACTTTCAAAACCCGTCAAGACCAAATACGGTTATCACCTGGTCCAATTAGAGGATTATGAGAAAGAATATAAAAGTAGTTTTACGGATGTCCGATCTAAAGTATTAACCCAATATAAAAAGGAAAAAGCATCCCAGAAAATACTATCTTTATCCGAACAATTACTTGATAAGCTTAAACAAAACGAGGATATCGAAAAAACCGCCAATGAATTGGGTCTTGCCTCGAGCACGACCGCATGGTTCAACCGGAACGGCGCCATTCCAGGCATCAAAAACTCAACAGATCTATCGGATGAATTGGCCGGGCTTCACAAAAAAGAATGGAAAGGACCTCTCGAGGCGGACAAAAAGGAATACTTTCTGCAAATCGTAGAGACAAGAGATAACTCGGTTGATCCACAAAAACTTGAAAAGGACTTACCCGAGATAAAACAAAGACTGATTTCTCAACGCCAACAGGCCTGGTTGAAAGATTTCCTTGAAAACCAGCGAAAAAAATTGAGAGTTAAAATTTTGATGAATGGTTAATTTCCTTTTCCCAATTTATTAAGAACTGGAATAAGCCAGTTCACCGGCAATCCTAAAATATTGAAATAATCCCCTTTCCATTTTTTTATCCATTTTCGGGCGCTTCCCTGGATATCATAACCACCCGCCTTGTCATAGGGTTCCTTTGACTTTAAATAGGACTTCATTCGCATTGGTTCGATCAAATAAAAGGTAACCTTGGTCTTTTCAGCGTAAATTATGGGTTTGGAATGGGGATTCAATAGTGCCACACCGGTCCACACCTCGTGGGATCGTCCTTGAAGCGCCAAGAGCATTAGGGTTGCCTCTCGTCTGTTTTTAGGCTTACCAAATATTTTT
Organism: candidate division FCPU426 bacterium; assembly: GCA_003152075.1. Lineage (GTDB taxonomy): Bacteria > Oederibacteriota > Muellerivitia > Muellerivitales > Muellerivitaceae > PALSA-1180. The sequence continues at coordinate 55,388 of PLZG01000086.1, read as the reverse complement.
TTCCTGCAAACAACCACCGTGTCTGCCCCTAAAATCCAATCCTCCGAAGTCTTCCCCGAAAAGGCCTTAGCCTTTTCAAAAGCCAGTCGTCGAACCATTTGGGATGGTCTCTCATGGGGTTTTCGGTCTTCGATGACATTTTTGGTTTTTACAACCCGGAAAGGTACGCCGATAAATTTTAAAATGGTTTTACGCCGTGGCGATTGGGAAGCTAACAATATCATTGGGTTCTATTTGGAATAATAAAGGCCAGCGATCATTCCAACGATTCCGAAAAGATTAATCATTATCTTGAACCCGAAAGTCAATATAATAACTTTCAGATTTAAAACTATCGGAGAATCAAATCCCAAAGGGAATCCTTTGACAAAAACATCATGTAAAAACCCGTTGGGTATCAAAAGTCCCATCAACTCCCCCAGATAACCGCCCAAAATCCCCCCCAGTATTATCATCAAGAGCGTTGTACCCGCGGTTTTGGCCATAAGTTATTCCTATTCGATTTTGTGGTCGCTAGGTGTGGTCACTGAAATTTTTAATTTTCGGATAGCTTCCTGTGCGGCGACTTGCTCGGCCTCTTTTTTGTTTTTACCCACACCCGTCGCGATGGTTTTACCATTCACCAGGCAGGAGGTCTCGAAATTACGGTTGTGATCCGGTCCCCATTCCCGGATGATTTCGTATCGGGGAGCGAGTTTCTGGGTTTTTTGGAAATATTCTTGCAGAAGAGTCTTATAGTCTTTTTCCATTCGTCCGGAAAAAACATGATCCACATCCTCCCGAAGAAATCCCAATATAAGTTTCTTAGCGGCCGGAAGGCCACCCACCAGGTAAACAGCCCCAATAAGAGCCTCAATGGCGTCGGCTAATAGGGCTGGTCTGGTACGCCCACCCGATTTTTCTTCTCCCTTGCCCAATTGTAAGTATTCCCCAAGCCCAAGGAGCTTGGCTTTCTCGCTTAAAATTTGAGCGCTGACAATGACACTTTTGACTTTGGAAAGTCCTCCTTCCGTAACCTCCGGGTATGTTTCAAAAACATGTTGGCTAATGACCAGGCCCAGAACCGAATCGCCGAGGAATTCCAGCTTTTCATTGTTGTAGTTGGGGTTCATTTTCCGCTCATGGGTAAATGACTTGTGGGTCAGGGCCTCGTTCAAAAGCTGGCCGTCACCCATAGGAATCTGAAGGGCTTTTGATAATTTTTTTAGCTGGTCCAGACGGGGCTTTTCAAGGCTGGCTTCAGTCTTGGAGTCTGGCTGTTTTTTCTTAGGAATTAAATTTTTGAACAATGAGAGAGACATTATGGCCGCCAAACCCCAGGGAGTTGGAAAGACAAACCTTCACCGGAACGTTACGTTTTTGATTCGGGATATAGTCCAAATCGCAATCCGGGTCGGGAACCTCCTGGTTGATCGTGGGGGGAAGGACTCCCTCTTGAATGGCAAGAACGCAGGCAACGAACTCAATGCCCCCAGCGGCGCCTAAAAGATGTCCTGTTGTGGATTTCGTCGAGGAGATAGCCACTTTTTTGGCCTGTTCCTGGAATACGGTCTTGATCGCCATAGTCTCATATTTATCGTTGTAAGGGGTGGAGGTTCCATGAGCATTGATGTAGTCCACGTCTTCCGGTTTCAATTTGGCGTCCCGCAAGGCTAAATTCATTGAGCGGGCAGCTCCTTCCCCGTTCTCGGCAGGGGTGGTCATATGGAAAGCGTCGGAGGTCATACCGTAACCGCTGGCTTCGGCGTAGATCCGGGCTCCTCGGGCTTGAGCATGTTCCAATGACTCCAAAACCACGATTCCTGCCCCTTCACCCATCACGAAACCGCAACGGTTCTTGTCAAATGGCCGACTCCCTTTTGTCGGGTTTTCGTTAAAGTCCATACAGAGGGCGTTCATGTTGCAGAAACCAGCATATCCCAGTTCCGTGATACAGGCTTCAGTCCCACCCGCTATCACGACATCTGCTTCACCTTTTTGAATCCACCTCATAGCCTCGCCTATACCGTGGGCGCCAGAGGCACAGGCGGAGACGGTGGCCGTATTAGGGCCTTGGGCTTTTAAGTAAATGGAGGTCATCCCGGAGGCCATATTGATGATCATCATGGGAATCAAAAAAGGGGAAACCCTGTCCGGGCCCTTCGCGATCAATCGGGCGTGTTGCTCGACCAAAACCGGCAGACCGCCGATACCCGAACCGATGAGGACCCCTACCCGAGTTTTGTCCTCTTTGGACATATCCAGTTTCGCGTCGGCGGCAGCCTGAAGGCTGGCAGCCACGGCGTACTGGACAAAATAGTCCATTTTTTTTATGTCGCGCTTCTCGATTCCAAATTTGACAGGATCAAAATCCTTCACCTCGCCGCCAATTTTGCTGGGCAGGCGTGAAGGATCAAAGCGGGTGATGATTCCAATCCCGCTTTTACCGTCGCAGATGTTTTTGAAGAAATCGGTTGGATTATTGCCGTTGGGAGTAATGGCTCCCAGCCCGGTCACGACAACGCGTTTCAAGGGATCTCCTGGGTCGGGCTCGGGTTATTCCGAAGCTTTCGATTTAATGTAGGTAATAGCGTCCCCGACGCTCTTGATCTTTTCCGCGTCCTCATCGGGAATCTCGAGGTCGAACTCCTCTTCAAAGGCCATGACCAGTTCCACCGTGTCCAAAGAATCGGCTCCCAGGTCGTCAATGAAGGAAGCCTCCGGCTTGACTTGCTCGGCTTCCACTCCCAGCTGGTCGACGATAATTTCCTTCACCTTGTCTTCGATAGCCATTGTCTTAACCTCCATTTAATTTGTGAATCATCTTAAACTAAAAATGACCCTTTTCAACCTTCCTTACAAAAAGCAAACTCTTATATCACCATTCCGCCGTCAACGCAAATAACTTGTCCCGTTATATATCGCGAATCGTCTGACGCGAAAAACAAAACCGCGTTGGCGATATCCGACGTTTCGCCAAGGAAACCCAGGGGTATTTGTTGGATCAATTCCTCTTTCACTTTGTCACCCAGGGCTTTCGTCATGTCCGTCTGTATGAATCCCGGGGCGATAGCGTTGCAAGTGATGTTACGGCTGGCGAATTCTCTGGCCGTGGTTTTGGTCAACCCTATCATTCCCGCTTTGCTGGCGGCATAATTGGCCTGCCCCGCGTTTCCCCGCACCCCGACAATCGACGTGATATTAATGATCCTTCCCTGCCGGGCCTTCATCATGTGCCGTACAAAAGCCTTCGTCATTAAGAAAGTGCTTTTTAAATTGATGGATAGGACATCATCCCAGTCCTGCTCGCTCATGCGGATCAGAAGATTGTCCTTGGTGATGCCCGCGTTGTTAACCAGTATGTCCACTTTTCCAAATGTTTCCAAAACAGTCTTGGCGAAGGCTTCGACTTCAGGGGCTTTTGAAACATCCACCTTGACAGCAAGACTTTTCACACTTGATTTCTCGATTTCAGCAGAAGTTTCTTTAAGAGTGGCCTCGTTGGTGCCACAAAGGGCTATCGATGCGCCTGCTTTCGCTAAGGTCAGGGAAATATCCTTGCCGATTCCCCGATTCCCTCCCGTCACAACCGCCACTTTGCCATTCAAGTTCATTTCGCCTCGCATAGGATTTTTATGTTTGCCTCGTCACCAGCGTTAAATATCTGGGCGTCTTTTGAGATTTTCCGGATGAGTCCGTTCAAAACCTTGCCGGGTCCCACTTCCACGAATTGATCAAACCCATCCGAGCCCATCTTTTCGATAACCTTAATCCATTGAACAGGAGCCATGAGTTGGCGAAACAGGCTTTCCTTGATTTGGTTTACATCCTTCATCACCGTAGCGTCAATATCTGAATAATAAGTTTTTTTCGGTTCGGAAAACCTTATGTTGCCTAAGGATAGTTTCAATCCATCGGCCGCTTGTTTCATCAATGAACTATGAAAAGGACCGCTCACGGGCAATTCCATGGCTCTTTTGGCTCCCAAGGCTTTGGCTTTCTCACAAGCGGCGGCCACGGCCGCCTTTTCACCTGAAATCACGATTTGTCCCGGGCAGTTAACGTTAGCAGGTTCAACCACTCCCATAGAAGAAGCTTCCTTGCAGGCTTGAGCGACTTTGTCCTCATCCAGGTTCAGAATCACCGCCATGGTGCCACGCCCCTTACCGGCCTCTTCCATTAATTCTCCACGTCTCCGCACCAGCTTGACGGCGTCCTCAAAGGTTAAGACCTCTGCAGCCGCCAAAGCGGTGTAAGCTCCCAAGCTGTGCCCGGCCACGCCTTCAACGGCTAGGTTATTTTTCTTAAGTATGGCAAAAGCCGCCATTGAGGCTGTCAGCAAGGCAGGCTGGGTGATTGATGTCTTTTTCAGTTCTTCTTCAGGCCCCTCAAAACATATCTTGGAAATCGAAAATCCGAGGACCGCATCCGCTTTTTCGAAGATTTGACGGCTTTCGGAGTGGGTATCGAAAAGGTCTTTCCCCATCCCAATGAATTGGGATCCTTGGCCCGGGAAAACAAAAGCGCGTTTCACGGTGCTACCACCTTACCAAAGCCGAAGCGTAAGTCGTTCCTGCCCCAACGGCAACCATTACCACGTAATCGCCTTTTTTCAATTTGTTTCGGTCAATCGCCTCATCGAGGGCGAGAATAATGGAAGCTGCGGATGTATTTCCCATTTTATCGACCGTCACATAAACCTTTTCAGCCGGAATTTCCAGCCTCTCTCCGACAGCTTGAATAATGCGCATATTTGCCTGATGGGGAATCAGCATGGATACCTGTTCTATCGTTAGGCCAGCATCCTTAACGACTTTCCTGGCGGCCTCAACCATGACTGTCACGCCAATTTTGAATATTTCCTTCCCCTGCATCTTAAGAAAATGGAGTCGGTCATGAATGGACTGTTCGGAAGTGGGAGTTTTTGATCCGCCACCTGGAATTTTAAGTAGGTCAGCCTCACAGCCATTGGCCGCCATGAAGGTGGAAATAATTTCGTGGCCATCGGCCGGGACCGGCCCGATGATGGCGGCTCCCGCTCCGTCCCCAAAAAGCACGCAAGTGGTGCGGTCCTTCCAATCCATGAAGGCCGTCAGTTTTTCGGCGCCAATCAGGAGGATATGTTTGTAATGTCCGCTTTCCACGAATGATTTGGCAACCGCCAGGCCATAGACAAAACCGGAACAAGCCGCCGAAAGGTCAAATGCGGCCGCCTGGGGGGCACCCAGCTTGGCCTGGACCAAACAAGCGGTCGAGGGTGTTGGCATATCGGAGGTAATGGTACTAACGATGATGAGGTCTAAATCGGTGGGCTTCAGACCCGATTTCCGAAGGGCTCTTTTGGCCGCTTCCGTGGCCATATCGGAGGTGGATTCGTTCTCAGCGGCAATGTGCCTTTCGCGAATCCCGGTGCGGGTAACAATCCACTCATCGGTCGTTTCGACGATTTTTTCCATGTCCTTGTTGGTCAGTATCTTCTCAGGAAGGTAGGAACCGGTCCCTAAAAACCCCGCGTGAATTTTCTGGCTCACTTTGACTCCCCTGACTTATTTGTTTCGGGTTTGTCGGCCACTTGGCCGTAATCGTTAATTTGTTTCTTCAAAACAGCGTTCATATCGTGGTTCACGCAACGGACGGCCATCCTCACGGCATTCTTAATGGCGAAAGCGTCGGATTTTCCATGGGAAATCAGATTCAAACCGTCAATCCCCAATAGGGGGGCCCCGCCAAACTCACGCCAATCAACATGTTTCTTAAAACGTTTAAAAGCCGGCCTAGCGATCAAGCCGCCGATCAGCGTAATCAGGTTCGACTTAATTTCCTTTGTCAGTCCGTTAAAGACCATTTCGCCTACACCTTCAATGGACTTCAGTGCCACATTTCCAACGAACCCGTCACAAACAGTCACGTCGCAATTGCCGTTGACGATATCGCGTCCCTCGGTATTTCCAATATAGTTTAAGGGGACTTTCTTCAAAAGCGCCTGGGTCTCAAAAACCAATTCGTTGCCCTTCGTTTCTTCTTCACCGATGGAAAGAAGCCCGACTCTGGGGCTTTTAAAGTTCAAAACAGCTCGGGCGAGAACGTCCCCCATGAGGGCAAATTGAAGCAAGTGCTTGGCCTTGCAATCCACGTTGGCGCCAGCGTCGACCAAAACGGAAAAGCCATTGATGCTGGGGACCAAAGTGACAATTGCGGGTCTTAATACCCCGTCAATGCGTCCGCACATCATGAGGGCTGCCGCCATGGCGGCTCCGGAATTGCCAGCGGAGATGGTCGCGGCCACCTCGCCCGTTTTGACCAATCCCGCGCAACGAACAATCGAAGAATCCCGCTTTTGTTTGCAAGCGTGAGCCGGGTGATCGCTCATTTCAACTACTTCACGGGCGTCCACGATTGAAATGGATTTTTTAGGATAGTTCCCCGCGCTGGCGAGCTCCTTCTCGATAACCTCTCTTTTGCCGACCAAAACCATTTCCAGGTCGTGGTTCGACATCCCAAGGATTTCCGCGTCTTGGACAGCTAGAACAGCCCCCTGTACTGTTTCCCGGGGGGCGTGGTCTCCGCCCATCGCGTCCAAAGCAATTTTCATGGTTTTAAGGATTTAGGCAATATCAACAACAACGACTTCTTTGCCTTTGTAGTAACCGCAGGTGGGACATACCCGATGGGGCATTTTAGCGCTTTTGCACTGGGGGCAAACCGAGAGCGACTTGGTCTTGATTTTCCAGTTGGTGCGACGCTTATCCCGGCGCTGACGTGAATGCCGCCGTTTAGGATTCGCCATGACTACCTCCAAATAAATTCAAAATTTCAATTTTCTCAAAGCCTCCCACCGCGAATCGGGCGGTGGCCCGGAACACCCGCAGGTGCTCAAGTTTAAGTCACACCCGCAACCCCCGCAGAGGCCGCGGCAGTCTTCCTTGCACAAGGCCCTCATGGGAACGGAAAGAAGGACCGTTTGACGAACCTGGTCCGCTACGTCCAGGAGATCGCCCTCAAAATAAACAATCTCAAATTCCCCCTCGGGAAAAACCTCGTCTTTTTCCTGCTCTTCTTCCACGCATTGGGATCGGTAGTGGATCTCGAAAAAAGACTTGTAAGGGTTCTCAAACTCTTTCAGGCAGCGGTCGCAAGAAAGAAGCATCTTGCCCTTGACCCAGCCCTTGGCCGCGATCAAGTCCCCGCTTTTGGAAAGTTCACAATAAATCTCAAGCGGCTCAGGGTTAAGTTGAGGCTCTAACTCGATTCCAAGGGCTTTTGCCCAGCCCTTTTCCTCTAAAATGAGGTCTTCGTACTCCAGAGTGCGCAATTCCACCTTCAACATCGTTGCGCCTCCTCCCTTCCCAGCCAAAAATAAGGTTGAATAGCCTTAAAACAGCAGGGGGGATTATAGGAATGGCTCTCTTTGAGTGTCAAGGAAATACCCCCTTTTAAAGGGCTTTTCACAGGGTGCAAATAAATTGTTCTTTTACCCTGTCAGCGGCCACGAGCTTGGAACGAATCGCTTTAAGCACTTGGTTTTCAAAGGATTATTCGTGACGAAGATAGGAAAAAGTTCGTTTTTAGAACTTTTTCTTCATCCCGCTCAGAGATATTAATCGGGATTTTACCTCGAGTTGGCAAGGCTGATCGATTCACGATTTTGCAAGGGTTATACGAGTGAGAATCAATATATCCGGCGCAAGGCCTTTTCGACCACCGCTGGAACAAAAGGAGTGACGTCTCCGCCCAAGTTGGCCACTTCCTTGATGGCGCTGGAAGAGAGGAAGATGAACTTTTCATTGGGGACCAGGAACACAACTTCGATTTTAGGGTGAAGAGTTCGATTGATTAGGGCCATCTGGAATTCATATTCGAAGTCGGAAACCGCGCGCAGACCCCGGAAAATAATATTGGCCTTGATTTGTTTAGCATAGTCCACCAGCAAACCGTTGAAAGAGGAAATATGGACCCCCTTCAAGTGTTTAGTGGTTTTCTTTAGGAGTTCAACCCTTTCCTCCACCGAGAAAATGGCGTTTTTGGACGGGTTGGCAACCACTGATACGTACATTTCATCACACATGTCATGAGCCCGCCGGGCGATGTCTAAATGTCCGTTGGTGACGGGGTCGAAGGAACCTGGATAAAGTCCGACTATTCTTTTATTTGGCATTTCATCTTTTCTTTCTCCCCACTTTAACAAAGGGGGATATTAATTATCCGCTAGCAGCGGATTCGTTTTTAAAAAGCGTTAGTAACGTATCCCCGTATTTCTTCTGCCTGATCATGGGATAGGGAAAGTTTCCTCCTAAATCCGTATCCTTTGCTCCATGTTCAATGGCGAAAATGCCATCTTCTTTTAATATCGGATATTGAACCAAAAGATTTTGAAGGCGTTTCAAAACCCCGGCTTCATATGGTGGATCGGCCAGTAGGATATCAAATTTTTTGCCCTCTTGATGAAGCAAATAAAAGGCGCTGGCCACCTCAGAGGCTAAAATGCGGACATTCGACCCTGTTGCCTTAGGATTTATTCCAAAAGCCTCGAGGTTTTCACGAATTAACTTTAAACTCTCAATTCCCTTCTCCACGAAGATCACTTCGGACGCCATACGGCTAAGGGCCTCTATTCCAAGATTACCGGTGCCGGCGTAAAAATCTACCACGCTGCTTCCCTCAAGGGGCTCCAACATGTTGAAAAGTGCCCCCTTTACCTTGTCCGAGGTTGGGCGGATCTTCATGTTCTTGGGTGCCTTAACCGAACGACTTTTAAATTTTCCAGCGATGATGCGCATAATTCATCCAAGTTTATGAAATCTGAGCCAAGTCCAACAATTGATGGTATTTCGTATGCAGGCTTTCACGAAGGCGATTATTCTCCGGCAACTTTAAACGGGAATCCTTTTCTAAAATGGCCAAGCCCATTTTACGGGCCTCTTCCACTACATCAACGTCTCGTTTCAAATCCACAATTCCACCTTCCCGGCGGCCTGATTGGGCCACTCCGAATATCTCGCCAGGCCCCCTCATTCTCAAGTCAAATTCCGAAAGTTTAAAACCGTCCAATGTGGAAACCATTACTTTCATACGTTCCACCGCGTCACTCGACATTACGGGAGATGTTAAAAGAAAACAGTAGGATTGGTTTTCTCCCCTTCCCACCCGTCCCCGCAATTGATGTAGTTGGGCCAGCCCAAAACGCTCAGCGTGTTCCACCACCATCAAGGTAGCGTTGGCTATGTCGACTCCAACTTCCACCACGGTTGTCGCGACCAAAAGTTGAATTTCCTTTTGGGCAAAGGCCCGCATGACTTCTTCTTTTTCCTCCTTCTTCATTTTGCCATGAAGAAGACCCACTCGAAACCCATGAAAAACCTCTTTTTGGAAATGCTGATACATCTGGACAGCTGACTTTAAGAAGTTTTTGGATTCATCCACCACCGGGAACACCCAAAAGACCTGCTCGCCCTTTAACAGACGTTCTTTCGCAAACTGGTAAACCTCATCTTTTTTACTGTCACTCTTCCAAAAGGTTTGAATCGCCTTTCGTCCCTTGGGAAATTCGTCAAGTAAGGATAAATCAGTATCACCATACTCGGTCAATACCAGAGCCCTTGGAAAGGGTGTAGCGGTCATCATCAAGCAATCGGGCCATTTCCCTTTTTCTTCTAGCGCCGCCCTTTGCATAACTCCAAACTTATGTCGCTCATCAATCACCAGGAACCCCAGGTTTTTAAACTTTACCCCGCCTTCCAAAACCGCATGGGTGCCAATTGCCACATCTACCAGGCCTAATGCCATCAGCTCCAACGCTTCCCTTTTGGCCTTGGTTTTCATGTCGCTAGTCAGCAAAAGGGTTTTTAGTCCAACAGGCTCCAATAGTTTTTGAAGATTACGGTAATGCTGATGGGCCAAAATTTCCGTAGGTGCCATAAAGGCGCTTTGGAGCCCAGAATCGGCGGCATAAAGGAAAGAAATGGCCGCCACCAGAGTCTTCCCACTGCCCACATCCCCTTGCAGAAGCCGGTTCATGGGATAAGGCTTGGCCAAATCCTCACGAATTTCCCTCACGACCTTCTTTTGGGCTTGGGTTAACTGATAGGGAATGCTCTTCCTGAACTTCAGGATTCTTTCCCCCTCAAAATTATACTTGCGTCCTTTTTCGCGTTTCTCGATTTGCTTGCGCTTCATGATTAAAAAGGTTTGAAGGGTTAGGAGTTCGTCATAAGCCAGCCTTTTACGGGCCTCCTCAAACTCTTCCAGGCTGGCCGGCCGGTGAATACCTAAGAGAGCCTCAACAAGACCCATCTTCCCAAAACGAGATTTTGGGTCCTTATCTTGGGGGAGCAGGCTTTGATACTTACCTAAAACCTCGTTGAGGATTTGTCGCCAAAAGGGCTGGGTTAGGGTATGTGTTGAGGGGTAAAAGACAATTGCCTTACCGGCTTGAAGTTCCTTTTCTTCTTCCGGGGACAGGAACTCGTAGGTTTCGGCCTTACCCGTTATTTGCTTCCCCCACTTTGACACCTGTGGGGTCTCATGCAATATCACCCAGCGGCCATTTTCGAGTTCCTTTTTCAGGTAAGGCCGGTTGAACCAAATCCAGTTCAAATGACCGGTACCGTCTTCCAAGTTCACCATAATAGTTTCAAGATGGCCCCGGCGCATCTGAGAAATGCCATTGATTCGAGCTTTAATGAAATAAGGTTCCTCCCGGTTGGCGCATTGGGCTATGGGGGTAAAAAGGGACTGGTGAAGGGCCCATTTAGGCGAATAGCGAAGAAGGTCATCCACCGTCTTCAAAGAGGTCAAATGAAAGGCCCGGCGCTTATCCTTCGGAATGAATCCTGTAAGGGGGTCAGACAAACTCAGCTTACCTTTGGAAAGGCTTTGGGTTGGACGTTTCGACCAGCGGCTCAATTCTAGTCCTGCCCGGGTTACCAACTCTTTTCTCCCGTTGGACTCCAGCGTCATATACTGGGAAAAATCCGATCGAAGTTTTCGAAGAAATACACGAAGGGCTTTCTCTTCTTCCTCATTCCCCGGGATAGCCGCCAAAAGAACGTCACACCTTTCCATCATGTACCGATCCAACCCGCCGGATACGGATTTATTCCCGCAACCATTTCGAATCTCCAAACGAAGGGGCTTTAGGCAACTTTCTAATTGTTGGGCGATGGTAGGCATTCGATACCTCAGGTTAAACCATGCGGTAGGGTGGGCCTGGCCCACCCAGGGCACCTAAACGGGCCAACAGTGGAACGGTTCACGGGGCCGCCCCTGCAATGGGTTTATGGGTGATTCTAAGGGGTTTTAGGGGAAAAATACTTGTTTATCTTGAAACCCTTTGCTTATAATGCGCCCTCGTTGTTCAAGAAAAGAGGAGTATTTCCATGGCTCAAGTTTGTGACATTTGCTCAAAAGGCCCCATCAAGGCGCGCAAGATCACCCGTCGGGGTAAACCCAAAAAGACCGGTGGAATCGGGTTGAACATCACCGGCATTCATTTGCGCCGTCAAATGGCGAATTTGCAATCCATCCGCGCCATCATTAATGGCCGTCCCCAGCGCGTGCTGGTTTGCACCCGTTGCCTTCGTTCCGGCAAGGTTCAAAAACGCCAAGCTATCCGCAAAGCGTCCCCCGCCCCCGTCGCCACCGCCAGCTAAACCCTTCGGGAGTATGGTAGTTTTGAGTTCGAAGTTCTTAGTTTACAAAAAAAACTACTCGGCAAAAACCGAGTAGCTTTTTTTTCATCTTAAAACTAAACACTTAAAACTCAAAACAAAAGGTTAACCGTACTAACGGAGCGATCGGCCACGGTACTTCCAGTTATTCCCCTTCCAAACCCAAACGAAAGTCTCGCTGGAAAAGCTTTCGACACTTCCAGTCTGAAAGGTCCAATTCAACTTCACCTTGGCAATAGTATCGGAAATCCAGGCCATGGAGGCGATTTGGCCGCTGGTTAAGGTGGAATCCTGGATCCAGGGTTTCACGAGATGGTTTTTCATTTTATCCACGTTTTCAAAGCTTCCATCCGTTAGCTTGAAAACCTCATCCCAGCGCTGTTGGACCACCGAATCGGAAAAGGAATCCACGGTTTGTTTCAAGGACTGTTCCCGAGCTACTTTTTCCTCAGGGGATAAGGAACAGCCGGTCAACAAGACCATACCCATCAAGGCAAAAAATCGGTGAATCCATCGGTTCATTTAAAATAACCCCACTATTTCGAGACAGCTTTTTCGATGTCTTTTATTTCTTCAACTCTTCGGGTGTGCCGTTCGACATTGGTAAAAGAAGTTTTTAACCAAATATCCGCCAGCTTCAAGTTGGTTTCCACCGGGAGGTCTCGACCCGCTAATGAAAGGACGTTTGAATCGTTGTGTTCCCGGGTTTCTTTTGCCATCTTCTCCGTGAAGACCAGGGCGGCCCGAACCCCTGGAAACTTATTAGCCACGATTGACATCCCAATGCCGTTTCCGCAAATGAGGATGCCCCGGTCGGCTTGTTTCGACGACACTGATTTCGCCACCTTCTCGGCAAAAAGGGGATAATCACTTGGTTCCGAGTTATAGGCACCCAAATCCTCCACCTGATAGCCCTCACCGCTTAAATGTTTGACGAGAGCCTGTTTGGTATCAAAACCGGCGTGGTCCGTCCCAATCGCTATTTTCATGTTAACCCCATTTTTGTTCCAAAGTAACCCAAGAGTAAGGCAACTTTATTCTTTTAATTTACCCACCGCTTTTTGAATGTAGCCTTCCATTTGACCAAGAACTTTCCGATACACTTCGACCGATTGCCCAACCGGGTCATCAATATCTTCCGTTCCCACATCCGCAAACTCTGAAAATAAACTGACTTTTTCCTGGAGGGCTGGCATCTTCTTGAGAATCATCTCTTTGTGCTTTGCCGTCATGGTCAAAATGAGGTCGCTATCCATAACCAATGTTTTGCTAAGAGGCTGGGTTTGATGAGACGAGAGGTCCACTCCCTTTTCCTGGCAGGCCTCCACGGCCTCGGGGGCAGGGGGAACACCCGCAAAAGCCGCCAAACCAGCCGATTGAACTTCCACCGGCCAATGGTTATCCGCCGCCATTTTTTTCAGCAATCCTTCAGCCATGGGGCTTCGGCAGGTGTTTCCAGTACAGACAAAGAGGATCTTTTTCGGCAACTCTTTTGCTCCCAAAAAGGGATTAAGTTAGTCGGAAATCAACTGGGATAAAAGAGTCTCTATTCTCGCTACTTCGTCTTTAGACACACAACCCGTACGGACAATCGAAATTCTTTTTTTCTCGATACGCGCAATGGCAGTTTCCCCGCCTAAGGGACAAACACCCGCGTCTAAAGCCGCATCCACCTGGTCCAGGATTTCGGGGTCGATTTCATCAAACCGGACAGGACTTTTCCCTCCGGAAAAATTAGCACTAGAAACGGCCAGCGTATCCCCAGCGGTACGAAGCAATTCCAAGGCAATGCCATGGTCGGGGCAGCGAAGGGCAACCGAGCCATCGGGTCCAACACCCCCCTGGGCTAAGTTCACCTTGGCTTTTGTGATGAGTGTCCAAGGGCCTGGCCAAATTTTCCTAAGTAGATCAAGATCCTTGTCCTTGAAATCGGCGATTTCCAGGGCTACCTCGGGACGTGAAATAAGGATGGAAAGGGACTGGCTCAAAGGCCTGTCCTTGATTTTAAATACTCTCTTTAAAGCCTCAGGCTTTTTCACTGAACAGCCAATATCATAAACCGTATCCGTAGGGAAAATGGCTATTCCGCCCTCTTTGATAATCTTTGCCACTTGCTGAAGATTAGCGGGGGAATAAGGAAGCGATTTTATGTTGGTTTTTTCACTCATGTTCTTTTCCATTTTCTTTCAGTTGCCCTTCCACTTCGTTCACCTAACAGGTTACATAGTCAATTTTCTCAGAGAAACGCTTAATTTTCAGTAGTAAATTAAGATTTATCTCGCTCGCCAACCGATATCCTTCCGGTAATGGGCGCCATCGAAACGAATCTCTTTTACTCCACTATAGGCATTTTCAAGGGCTTCTTTAATGTTCTTCCCTACCCCAGTTACACAAAGTACCCGACCGCCCGAGGTAACAACTTTTCCGTCTTTTAAGGCCGTTCCTGCGTGAAAAACAGAGACGTTACTTTTCTTCTTTGCTTCTGCCAAGCCTGTAATGACCTTTCCCTTGGGATAATTCCCCGGATAGCCCTCCGAAGCCATTACTACGCAGGCGGCGGGTCTTTCATCCCATTCGATCTTCAAATGGGAAAGCTTCCCCTGTGCCACTGCCATGCAGATGTTCACAAAATCAGTCTTCAACCTAGGCAAAACCACCTGAGTCTCGGGATCCCCAAAGCGGCAGTTATACTCAATCACCTTAGGACCTTCTTTGGTAATCATCAAGCCCGCGTAGAGAACTCCTTTGTAAGTAATCCCCATTTTTTTTAAAGCCGCAACCGTTGGTTTTAAGATTTTTTCCAAGATTTCGGCATTTAGTTTTTCGGTAATGACCGGAGCCGGTGAGTAGGCACCCATGCCGCCCGTATTGGGACCCGTGTCCCCATCAAATACACGCTTGTGGTCTTGAGCGCTCACCATGGGGATGATGCTTTCACCGTCCACAAAGGCCAGTATGGAGGCCTCTTCCCCCTCAAGGAACTCCTCGATGACTACCTTATTACCAGCCGCCCCGAAGACCTTCTTGTTCATTGATTCTTCCAGAGCCGCCTCGGCTTGGGCAACGGTTTCGCAGACAGTCACTCCCTTTCCAGCAGCTAATCCATCGGCTTTAATAACAATCGGAGCGCCTTGTGAGCGAACGTAGGAAAGGGCACCCTCGTAGTCGGTAAAGGTTGCGGCTTTGGCGGTGGGAATATGGTTATCCAACAGGATTTTTTTAGTGAAATCCTTACTACCTTCCATTTGAGCCCCGTCCTTTGTGGGACCAAAAACCTGGAAACCTTCCTTGATTAACTCATCGGCTAAACCCAGACACAGTGGAATCTCTGGGCCAATCACAATCAGGGTGGGTTTATGTTCTTTGCACCAATTCACCAGGCCGGAGATATCCACAACCTTGATATCCACACACTCTGCCAATTCAGCAATTCCAGCATTACCTGGGGCGCAAAAAAGTTTCGGTTGGCGTTTGGATTTCGACAGGGCCCAGCACATAGCGTGCTCCCGGCCACCGCTACCAACTACAAGAATGTCCACAAAACCCTCCGGGGTTAGTGTTTAAAGTGTCTGTAGCTAGTAAAGATCATCGGAATACCATGCTGATTAGCGGCTTCGATTACTTCTTTATCTCGCACGCTTCCACCAGTTTGAATGATGGCCACGATTCCCGCTTTGGCGCAGGCATCTACCGAATCCCGAAACGGCAAGAGAGCGTCGGAAGCCATCACACTTCCCTTGGCTTTGTCCCCCGCCTGTTGGATAGCGATGACCAATGAACCCACCCGGTTCATTTGACCGGCGCCTACCCCAACTGAAACTCCATCCTTCACCAAAACGATGGCATTAGACTTCACATGTTTTACCAGCTTCCAACCAAATTCCATTTCCTTGGCCAATTTAGGATCGGGTTGTTTTTCGGAGACAACCTTATAGAGCGCCTTATCTTCCACGGCCTGGTCAAATTCCTGCACTAGGAATCCACCTTCTACCCGGCGCAAATGGTATCCCGGTACTATTTCTTTTGATTTGCCTAAACCTTCCAAAGTCATAACTCGGAGATTTTTACGGGCTTCGAACGCTTTCAACGCACCCGCGTCAAAAGAAGGGGCTAACATGATTTCAAAGAAACTGAGCTTTTCTAAAATAATCTGAGCGGTCTTCTCATCAACCGGGCGATTGACCGCCACAATACCCCCAAAAGCAGACAAGGGATCGGCTTCAAGGGCTTTAACGAAGGCGTCTTGAACATCTTTACCTATAGCCGTTCCACAGGGGTTAGTGTGCTTAATAATGGTGGCTGCAGGCTCATCAAACTCCTTCACGATCATCAGGGCCGAATCAGCGTCCATAATGTTGTTGTACGAAAGCTCTTTGCCCTGTAACTGCTTACCATTAACGATAGTTGGCATGTTATTCGCCCGATCTTTATAGAATGCGGCTGGCTGGTGTGGATTCTCTCCATAGCGCATTTCCTGAAGCTTTATTCCCGACAAAGTGAAAACATCGGGCCACTTCTTCTCGGATAACCGCTTGTGTAGATACTCATGAATCATCCCGTCATAACGAGAAGTGTTTCCAAAGGCCTCAATGGCTAATTCCTGACGTAATTTGAAGGTTGTCGCGCCGTCATTCTCTTTCATTTCCTTGATAACGTCGGCATAGCGTGCAGGCGACACAATCACTGTCACGCTTCGGTAATTTTTGGAGGCAGATCGAATCATAGAAGGCCCGCCAATATCAATATTTTCGATAGCATGGTCCAATTCCACGTTGGGTTTGGAAATGGTGGCTTCAAAGGGATATAGGTTCACACAAACCAGGTCGATGGGCTTGATGTTGTGCTTGGCAATGGTATCCATGTGTTCTTTATTATCCCGCAGGGATAGCAAGCCCCCATGTACCACCGGGTGCAGAGTCTTGACCCTCCCGTCCAACATTTCGGGGAATCCTGTAACTTCGGAGATATCCTTGACGGGTAGTCCAGCATCCTTGATGGCCTTGGCCGTTCCACCTGTGGAAATAAGTTCCACACCATTGGCAACCAGTTCCTTCGCAAATTCAATGAGTCCCGCTTTGTCCGAAACGCTCAATAAAGCCCGTTTGATTTTCACTTTATCTTCTGCCATGTCCGCTCCTCAATTTAGAATTCGAACCCGACCATCAACAACTTTAATCTTCCCCTCACAAAACAGCCTTACTGCCTCGGGATAAATTTGATGCTCCACTTTCAAAACCCTCTCAGCAAGAGTTTCGGGTGTATCATTCGACTGAACCTTCACGTTTCCCTGAAGAATAATTGGTCCCGCATCAACACCTTCAGTAACAAAATGCACAGTGGCGCCCGATTCATTCTCTTTCGCCGTAATTACGGCCTCATGCACATGGTGGCCATACATTCCCTCACCACCGAACATGGGGAGCAAACCTGGGTGGATGTTCATCATCTTATAGAGGTATGGCTTTATCAGAACCGGCGTCAGGATACGCATATACCCAGCTAAGCAGACCAGGTCAATCTTCTTTGACTCGCACAGGCGTAAGACCTCGGCATCGTATTCTTCCCGGCTACCCGGGTATCCTTTGCTAGCGATGGCAACCGATTCGATGCGCTCATTCTCGCCCTTTTCCATGGCGCCAGATTCAGGCACATTGGAGAAAATCAATGCGATTTTGCCCTTAAACAGGCCCACATCCTGGGCATCAATCAGGGCTTGGAGGTTGGAACCACCCCCTGAGGCAAAAATTGCGATTTTAATCAATTTGATACCCCTAATCGTTGATAACGACTGCGTGCGAAGCCACCCCTCACCCTACCCTCTCCCGCAAGGGGCGAGGGGAAAAAAATCTTAAAACCACCATCAATTCAATTCGTGTCCAAACACATTTCTCTTTGAATCCCCAACCTTTTTCTGGGCTTCATAAACCTTTCGCAAATCATAAAGGGCTTTGACGTTGCCAGGGTCTAATTCCAAAGCGTGGCGGTAAAGATTGATGGCCGAGGCGTATTCGTGGGTGAGCGCAAAACAGTTGGCGTAGTCGATGATCTTTGGAACGCAGGTAGGATAATCCAAATATAAATTTTGATACAGGACAAACGCCATGGAAAATTTACCCTCCGAGGTCAAGTCGCGAGCCTTCTTAAAATCATCCAGCAGAAAAATCAGCATGGGGTCCAAGCTCACGGCCCTCTTCAACTCGGTCTCGGCTTCCTCTAAACGGTTTAACTGGCTTAACACCTCGTATTTTTTAAAATGGAGCAGGACATAATCGGGGGCCACCTTGCTTACGGCCTCTAAATCAGCTAGAGCCTTTTCCATATCCCCCTCCTTGCCCCGATCAAAAAAAACCGAGCTCCTGAAATACCTGGCCGTGATATTCCGGGGATCCATGCCCAAAGTATTGTTATAAAAGGCGATGGCCTCGTCCCATTTCCCCAACTGGGAAGCCGAGGCCGCTTTTTTCAACTCCACGTCGGCTAACTGGCCCTGAAAAGCTCCCTTTATTTGAAGGACGGCCAACCCCGCGACCAAAAGGGCCAAGGGTAAAAGGTAAATCCTCTTGGCCGAGAGGTCGAACTCTTTGTATTGAATCGGAAAACCCTGCATCCGATAAAACCTCTGGGACAGGGCCACCGGCAGGGCCGCCAACATCAAAAGGGGAACAAGGGTACTGGGCAAGTAACTATTGACGTCAAAAAGATTGTCGATGGCTACCCCAGCAAAGGCGGCAAAGACCCCCGCGCCCAATGTCCGGGGAATGGCGTTAGCGGAAAAAAGTTTCCACCATTGGGCCAGTACACACCACCAAAAGCCAAGCAAAAGAGCCAACCCCAAGAAGCCCGTTTCAGCCGTCCATTCGAGAATCCAGTTGTGGGCGTGATCCACGGCGTAGCTTCTTTGGGTTTGACGCATCATGAGCGAGGCGGGCCGGTAGGCCGGATAGGCTGTTTCAAAAGTCCCGAACCCTGTTCCTGTAAAAGGATGGGCCTTTATCATTTCCACCACGCCTTTCCATACGGTTGCCCTGAACCATGTCGATTCATTTTGGGGATCGGCCAAACCTTTCAAACGGTTGGACATAGGCGTGAAGAAAAGCGAAATGAAAATGGTCAACACCGCGATGGCCAAAATTTTTAAACCGGATTTTCCTATCGCGCCACGGCCAAAATAACAAAAAGCGAAAACCAAAGCCCCCAGCACCAAACCCAGCCAACCCGCCTTGCTTCCGGCCCAAAGAATGGAAGCAAGGCTTAGAACCATCACCCCGGACCAAAACACCCTTGTTACCAAATGTCGGGAGCGGACAAACAAAGCCAAGGCCAGGGGCCAAACCAAAAGAAGGTAACCCGATAAAAAATCAGGGTTCCCCATCCCGGCTGTTACCCGTCCGCCAAACTGGTTTTTCACAATTTGAAGCCAGACCCCGCCGCCCAAGCCGAGGGCTTGGCGGATGGCCCAACCGCTGGTTCCTAATCCCGCCAGGAGGAAAACAATGATGATGTTTTCCGCTTTCCACGCTTCAACTATGGTCAAAGTTAGAAGCAGGTACCAAAGCGGAAAACAAACCCAATGATTGAGGGCTATCCATCCAACCCCTGAATACTGTGAAAAAATAATGGTAATTAAAACCCAACCCATCAAGGCCCCGAGAAATAAATGGGCTTTTGTTTGCACCCAAATGAGCTGTCCCGTGAGCAGGATTTTCAAAGCCCACACGCAAAGCATGAGCGAAATCAGGATTTGGGTGAGCGCCAATTTGGGATAGAGGGGATCAGCCCCCTCAATTTGGGTGATAAACGGAATAGAGAAAAGTAGGAGAACCGAGAGAAACAAGGGAGCACGGTCGAGGGCCAAGGGCCAACCGTTGAGCGGAGGAATTAGCCAGCCAGTGAGTGGATGAGTCAGCCCCTGCGAAGGCTTTTGGGGGTTCTCCAAGGGAGGCTATCCTTCAGACGGGCTTACACAAATTCAACACCTTTTTCACCGGCAAAGACCTCGCCGATAACGGAAGGATCGGCACCGGTCTTTTTCAGCGCGGCTACGGTCTTATCGACTTCGCTTTTGCCAACGATGATTACCATTCCCACTCCCATATTAAGCGATCGGTAAGCCTCAAACTCTGCGATGTTCCCTGTTTTGACTAACCACTGGAAAATCGGCAAGACTTTCCATGAACCTTTTTTAAAACGGATCCGGCAGCCGTCCGGAAGCACTCGGGGAGGGTTGTCAATCAACCCCCCACCCGTTATGTGAGCCATAGCCTTAACCTCAACCTGATCCAATATGGGGTAAATTTCGTGATAGTAGCTTTTATGAGGAACCAAAAGGGTGTCACCAATGCTTCCACCCAACTCGGGTAAATAATCAGTGTATTTCAAGCCAGCGACTTCGGTTACAAGCTTACGTGCGAGGGAATAACCGTTTGTATGAAGGGATACGGAAGGAAGGCCCAGACAAACATCTCCTGGTCTTACATTCTGGCCCCGAATAACCTTGTCTTTCTCCACGACTCCCACAATGGTTCCGGCAATATCGTAATCTCCCACCTGGTAAACCGAAGGCATTTCAGCGGTTTCCCCTCCAATGAGGACCAACCCCGCTTTAACGCACTCGTCAGCCATACCGGTGACGATCTGTTCCACCACATCCACGTCCAGTTTTCCAGCCGCCAGGTAATCCAGGAAAAAAAGCGGCTTGGCTCCCTGCACCAGGATGTCATTGATGGAATGCCCGACAATGTCCGCCCCCAAACCCTTGTACTTCTTCATGGCGACGCCGATTTGGGTTTTGGTTCCCACACCGTCGGTGGAGGAAACCAGTACGGGTTTTTTGTATTTGGTGGTATCGAACTCGAAAAGACCGCCAAACAAGCCAATGTCAGACAACACGGCGGAATTGAAAGTTTTCTTGACTAGTTTTTTAATGCGCTGGACGGACTCGTTTCCCTTTTCAATGTTAACTCCAGCGTCCTCATAACTTACTTGTTTCAATCCATTGCCTCCCAAGCGGCGTAAAAAGGCGTCCTAATTAATTTCGGGGATATCGTAAAGGCAACTTTAATCAAGAACAAGCGGTATTACTTGATCGTTTAACGCCCAAGTTACTGCGATATTTATTTGGGACATGAAGATTCACCCGAGGAAATAAGCTGGTATAATACGCGCTATCACTTAATCAACCTGGATGAGGTAATCATGAATCGTCTTCGAATCTTTTTCATTTGCGTCGGCTTTGGTTTGATGTCCTTGCTCTCGATTGGCTGTCCCTATGACGGGCCCCACTACCCCACCACCTACGGGGTTCCGACTTCCACCCCCACCCCCGCGCCATTGACCGCTTCCGTTACCATTTCGGGTTCCGTTTATAGCCCTTCCGCCGTGACCATATTTCACGGGGGCACAGTGGTTTGGATCAATAATGATGCCTGGGCGCATACAGTTCTACCCGATAACGGTTCCGGGGTTTGTGCTGCTAACAACCCCTTAACGGCTAGCCCTGGCCCTGGCAATTCGGTAACCCTGACCTTTAATACCGCCGGAAACTTCAATTATCATTGCTCTATTCACAATGCTTGTGGAACCCTATCCTGTGCCACGACCTGCTCAGCAAACCCCATGTATGGAACCATTGTGGTCCAATAACTCAGATTGATTTATTGGTCCGGTACAACGATCAACTTTGATTTCCATCGTCAGAGCGCTTCTTCTTCAATAATTGGCACCATTGCGGTAAAATATCCGTCAAGGAGAAACTCGTGAAACGTTTTGGGATTATTTTTTCATTCGCAATTCTATTTGCGTTCTTTCTGTCTTATGTCGGATGCGACAAACATCCCGTGACTACTCCTATGCCACCGCCAACAGCCACTCCAACCTCAACCCCTGTCAGGGTTACTATTGACGAAACAAACTCTGGTTTTAACCCATTGGCCGTTACCATTTCTGCGGGTTCGGAGGTAATTTGGACCTATTCTGGCAGTAGTTTTTCCAGTATTTTAATGGACCAGACCGGTCCAGCGAACGGCTGTACAGGGGGTGGAAAAATTTTATTCCCCGGGCAAGCCGTAACTTACCAGTTTAATTCCGCTCCCCTCACGATCGATTTCCAAGACACTTTCCAATCTAATAACGGGGGATCACCTTGCGCCCCTCAGCCACCCCCATTTGCCGGCCAAGTTTTCGTTCAATAGTCATCGACCCAGTTTGACGCTCGTTTACAAATCCAAAAAAGCTGGCTAAATTATCCCTGCTTTAACCCACAATTAAACCTCAAGGAAATCACGTGTCTGATAAAGCCAGGTGGCTGGCGATTTATCTTTTAGTTTGTTTCGTTCCCCTATTCTTCGCTTTTCTTCCTCCCCTCGACAGGGAATTGATTTCCCAAAGAGCCATTACCGATTTCCTGATTTATGCCCCCTATGTCGGGCTTTCCTTGATTGCCATTTTGGGCTGGCAGATCAACCAAACCCGTATTTTCTGGTCCACACTGCTCCTTCTGGGTTTTTACTTCTATTTGCTTCATCCTAATTTTTTTGTTATCTCAGAGGGGGGACGGATCCATACCCTACAAATGGTCAGCGTGGCTTTCCCCCTAACCCTTTCCATCCTCTATCTTTTGCGGGAAAGCCGCCTTTGGAGCGACCAAAGCCTCACCCGCTTTATCCTAGCAGCGGTTCCCTTCGCCTTATTTGTTTGTCTTTATAGCTGGACGCCCGATACCTATCAAAAGCTTTACTTCTGGACCCCTGGCCCACCCACAATTGCCCAAGGAAGGTCGATTCCCCACCTGGCTTGGATAACAAACGCTTTATTTTTGTTGGTGGTTTTTTATTCCCCTGATTTTAAAATAAGGCCATTCCTCACGGCTTTAATGACAACCCAAATCCCTTTTCTCTACTCCATTCAAGACGCCCTTTTAAGCACGGGACAGACCGATCCAAAACAATCAAATTTTCACGTCATCATCTCATTCACCACAATCACCCTCATACTCCTGCATTGCATTCTTCACATGTACTGGCAAAAGGTTTATTTGGACGTTCTAACGGGAATCCCCAACCGTCAAGCAATGGATGAAAGACTCCATACCCTATCGGGTAATTTTGCCCTGGCCATGGTGGATATAGACCATTTCAAGAAATTCAACGACACTTATGGCCACGCCGAAGGGGATAACGTCTTGAGGATGGTTGCCCAGCATTTACAAGAGTATTTGGGGGACAGGGTTTACCGTTATGGCGGTGAGGAGTTTTGCGTGGTTTTTGATGACAAGCAAAAAGACAAGGCTGAGGAAATGATGGACCAGGCCCGGGCCACGATGGCAAAGCGGAAGTTCGCCTTAAGGGGCAACCGGAGGCAGAAGGCAAATGGATTTAAATTTCCCTTTCAAAAGGACGAGAACAGGGGAAAAAAAGTAAATATCACCGTTAGCGTTGGGGTGGCGACCGCAGGAAAAACCCATAAGAGTCCGGAGGAAGTGATCAAAAGGGCGGATCATTGGCTTTATGAGGCGAAAAGCAATGGCCGCAATAGGGTCGCGGCAGAAAAATAAGCTTTAGTTTTCCGAAATCAGCACTTATTCACTTCCAAACTATACTTCTCGGTTTCCTCGTCAAAAGCCACGGGATATTTCGCCGTAAAACAGGCCGTGCAATGCCCTTGGGGCGTTCCCTTGACGGCTTTCATCATGCCTTCCACCGAAAGATAGACTAGGCTATCCACCCTTAGGTAGGTTTGAATTTCTTCCAGACTATGGGTAGCGGCAATCAGTTCCTTGCGGCTAGGAAAATCCATCCCGTAGAAACAAGGTGAGATGATAGGCGGGGACGTGATTCGCAAATGCACTTCCTTGGCCCCAACATTCCGGAGCATCTTGACGATTTTGCGCATGGTGGTTCCACGAACGATCGAATCGTCGATCAGGATCACCCTCTTGCCTTCCATGGATTCCTTGACAGCGTTGTATTTTAATCGGGCCCCGAAATCGCGAATCGTCTGATCCGGCTCAATGAAGGTTCGACCGATATAGTGGTTTCGAATAAGCCCCATTTCGTAGGGAATCTTGGATTCCTCGGCGAAACCGGTGGCGGCCATATTGGAAGAATCCGGTACAGGAACAACAACATCCGCCGGAACAGCCGCTTCCTGGGCCAATATCCGCCCCAGTTGTTTACGAACCTTTTGCACGCTGGTGTTATAGATTCGGGAATCGGGCCGAGCGAAGTAAATGTACTCAAAGATACACATGGAGGAAGGAGTTTTCTCAAAAGGTTTAATGGAAACCAACCCGTTTTCATTGATCATCACGATCTCACCGGGTTCAACATCACGAACGTACTTAGCGTCGATGATGTCAAAAGCGCAGGTTTCGCTGGCCAAGACCCAAGCGTCATCCAACTTGCCAAGGCAGAGTGGCCGGAAGCCGGAAGGGTCCCTCATTCCCAACAAACCGTCATCGGAAAGAATCAAAAGCGAATAGGCCCCTCGTACCTTTTGAAGTGAACTAATAAGTGCTTCAACGAGAGTGCCTTGGCTGGAGCGGGCTATCAAATGGACAATGACTTCCGAATCAACCGTCGAGACAAAGATGGAACCACGCGCCTCCAACTCATCACGGATGCGACGGGCATTTACCAGATTGCCATTGTGGGCGATGGCCAGGTTCCCCTGGGCATACTCCACAGCGATGGGCTGGGCATTGCGCAATTGAGAGGAACCGGTAGTGGAGTAACGAACGTGGCCGATGGCGGTCTTTCCGGGAAGCTCCTTGAAAGCCGATTCATCAAAAATATCAGCGACCAGTCCCATGCGCTTGTAATTGAATAGGTGGCCGTTCTCCATAGTGCAGATGCCGGCGGATTCTTGGCCCCGGTGTTGGAGCGAGTGAAGGCCCAAGTAAGTGATCTTGGCCGCTTCCGGATGGCCGTAGATGCCAAAAACCCCGCATTGGTCGTGGGGTTTATCATCCGTCAGCCACTCGTTAGATTCTATGCGCTCTTCTTTTTGATCCAAGGGCTCGCTCATTTTCCCGCCTTAAGTCATTTTTTCGTCCGCACCAAAAGCCGACAACTCCGCCTAATCCAGATAGCCGAATTACGCCATTATTTTTTCGATACTCGTAAAAAACAAGTCCGCCAATTTCGAGACAGGGAGATTAATTTCGCTTCCAATCACCAGCGAATCGCCTCCCGCCTGGCCTATTTTTTCAATAGGAACGCCGTATTTTTTAGCGACAGCCTCCAATTGGGCCGCTTGCCCAGGGTTGCAGGAAACAACCGCCCTGGATTGAGCCTCCCCAAAAAGCCGACCATCCAATCGCCCACTCCCCGGAAGCGACAGTTTCGCCCCTAACATGGGAGCCTCGTGGGTCAACCCCGTCATGCAACACTCAGCTAAAGTTACCGCGAAACCGCCATCGGAAGAGTCGTGGGCGCTTTGAAGAATTTTCGATTCCGCCAGCTCCCTCAAAGCCTTGTGAAGCGCCAGTTCCACACCCAAGTCCAATTTAGGGCACAGGCCCGTCTTTTTTCCATGCTGGATCTGCAAATAACGGCTTGCGCCAATGGAATCCCCGATATTCCCCAATAAATAAACCAGATCCCCCTCATCCTTGAACCACTGAGTAACGGCTATATCCACATTTTGAAAAAGCCCCATCATTCCCACAATTGGCGTGGGATCAATGGCACCAGACGGGTTCTCGTTATAGAGGGACACATTGCCCCCAGTGATGGGAATGCCAAAAGCACGAGAGGCATCGCCTAAACCTGAAACAACTCGGTCGAAATAATAAAAAACCTCGGGCTTTTCCGGACTTCCAAAATTCAAGCAATCGGTCATACCGATAGGCTCGGCTCCTGAGCAGGCGATATTGCGGGCGGCTTCCGCCACCACAATCTTCGCCCCTTCATATGGGTCTAGGGAACAATAAGAACCCAATCCATCAATGCACATGGCCAACCCCAACTTCGTCCCTTTTACTCTTATGACTGCGGCATCGGAACCGGGACGGATAAGGGTATTGGATCGCACCATGTGGTCATATTGTCGGTAAACCCAGCGTTTGCTGGCAATCGTTGGGTCCGAAAGAAGTTTGAGCAAAACATCCGGAAGGTCTTTTGGAATCAAAACGCTTTTTTCGTCGAAGTCCCGGTGTTTTTGAAGAATAGCGGGCTCGCTTTTGGCGGGGTGATAAATAGGGGCCTCGGTCAAAGAATCAGCAGGTACATCAGCCACAACCTTTCCGTTTTCTTTCACCACCATCCGGCCCGTGTCTGTCACGATACCGATGGTAGCGGCGTGCAAGTCCCATTTGGCCAGGATGTCATGAACCTTCTGTTCGTTTCCGGGCTTAGCCACCAAAAGCATGCGTTCCTGGGATTCAGAAAGGAGGATTTCATAGGGCGTCATGCCCTTTTCCCTTTGTGGCACCTTGGCCACATCAATCTCGATTCCCGCGCCACCACGACTGGCCATTTCACAGGTGGAACAGGTCAATCCCGCCGCGCCCATATCTTGTATGCCGACCAATAGATCACCATGAATAAGTTCCAGGGTGGCTTCCATCAAGAGTTTTTCCATAAACGGATCGGCCACTTGGACGGCGCTTCGTTTTTCAGTGGATTCATTGGTGATCTCCGTCGAGGCGAAAGTGGCGCCATGAATTCCATCCCGTCCGGTCGTGGCCCCGATATAAATAACTGGGTTGCCCACCCCAGTCGCGCGTCCTCGGATAATTTGCTCATGCCGCACCAGCCCTACCGACATGGCATTGACCAAACAATTCTCGCTGTAATTCTCATCAAACACCACTTCCCCGGCCACGGTCGGGATACCCATGCAATTACCGTAATCGGCGATGCCGTGAACGACCCCGGCGAAAAGGCGCTTCACTTTAGGATCGGTTAAGGGTCCAAACCGCAGGGAGTTTAAGGAAGCGATAGGCCTGGCACCCATGGTAAAAATATCCCGCAAGATACCACCGACTCCCGTGGCCGCGCCCTGGTAAGGCTCAATGGCTGAGGGATGATTGTGAGACTCTACTTTGAAAGCCACCGCCCAACCCTCGCCAATATCCACGATACCCGCGTTCTCGCCCGGTCCCTGGAGGACCTTCGGCCCCTTGGTCGGCAAGGTCTTTAATAGCGCCCGGGAGTGCTTGTAACCGCAATGTTCGCTCCACATGACCGAATAGAGCCCCAATTCGGTCATGTTCGGTTTTCGACCGAGTATTTTGCAAATACGGTCGTATTCATCCGGCTTGAGACCATGTTCCGCGATAATCTTCGGCGTTATTTCAATGTCCATCATGGTGGGACTCATGACACGCCCACCTTGGCCGCCAGGATGGAGTTCCAAATAAATTGGCCGTCGTGACTGCCGAGAATATCCTCGGCCGACCGGTCCGGGTGTGGCATCAGGCCAAATACATTCCTTTTCTCGTTACAAATCCCGGCAATATTGTCCAACGAACCATTGGGATTGGATTCAGGAGTCAAATTTCCTTTTATATCGCAATAGCGGACCACGATTTGTCGGTTGTCCTTTAGTTTTTTAAGGCCCTCGGGGTCAATGAAATAATTCCCTTCCCCATGGGCGATGGGTATCTTCAAAACCTGCCCTGGCTTGCAGGCGTTGGTGTAAGGCGTGTCGGTTTGTTCCACCTTGATATAGACATTCTGGCAGATGAACTGAAGGCCCTTGTTGCGTAGGAGTGCTCCCGGAAGAAGCCCCGCCTCGCAAAGGATTTGGAATCCATTGCAAATGCCAATAACCAAGCCGCCTTTGGCGGCGAAATCAGCCACCGATTTCATCACGGGGGAAAAGCGCGCGATGGCCCCGGTACGCAAATAATCCCCATAGGAGAACCCACCTGGGACAACCACGCAATCAGGATTCCTTAAATCCGTTTCCTTGTGCCAGACCATTTCCACCGGCTGTCCCATGACATTCCGAACCACGTATTCGCAGTCGTGATCGCAATTGGAACCGGGAAAAACCGTGACCGAAAATTTCATTTTTTCTCCACTGTGAATCGATAGGATTCAATGTTAGGGTTGGCCAAAAGCTTGTCGCAGATTTCATCGCCCTGTTTCTTCACATCCTCTTCGGAAAGGCCTGCTTCGAATTCCAATTCCGTGAATTTGCCCATCCGTACTCCCGTCACAGCCTTATAACCCATCTGGTTCAAAGCCCGCTGCACCGTGGCCCCTTGTGGATCCATCACCGACGGTTTCAAAGTGACATAAACGCTGACATGCCAACTCATGACGACTCCTTGACTTAAGAAATTCCCGCTCGTTTCAAGATGTAATCCACGTTTTTCAAGTGGTACGAAAGGTTAAAACACTCCTCGATTTCAGAGGAAGTCAGAAGGCCCGTAACCTCCGAGTCGGCCTCAATCAACTGGCGGAAGTTCGCCTCGTTTTTCCAGGCGTTGAGCGCGTTTCGTTGGACAAGGGAATAGGCCTTTTCACGGGTCAAGCCCCTTTTCACCAAGGCTAAAAGAACCTGTTGGGAGGAAACCAACCCCCGGGTCAATTGAATGTTTTTCATCATTCGTTCCGGATAGATATTTAACCGGTCCATAACATCGATAAATTTGTCCAGCATGTAATTCAAAAGGATAGTGGCGTCAGGAAGAATAATCCTCTCAGCGGAGGAATGAGTGATGTCCCTCTCGTGCCACAAGGCCACGTTTTCCTGAGCCGCCAGAGCGTAGCCTCTCATAACGCGAGCCAATCCTGCGACCCTTTCGGCTGTCAAGGGATTGCGTTTATGCGGCATGGCGGAAGAGCCTTTTTGTCCTTCCGCAAAATATTCCTCAGTCTCAAGAATTTCGGTACGTTGAAGATTCCGTATTTCGGTAGCAAACTTTTCTAGAGAGGAAGCAATAACCGCAAGCACGGAAAGGAAATAAGCGTGACGGTCCCTTTGGAGAGTCTGGGAAGAAACAAGCGCCGGCTTCAGTCCCAAACTTTTACAGACATAGGCTTCCACGCGCGGATCGATATTGGCAAAGGTCCCCACCGCCCCTGAGATCATCCCAACCGCCACATGTTCACGGGCCTGTTTCAATCGCTCAATTTGACGGCCTACCTCGGAAAACCAAAGGGCCATTTTCAGCCCGAAGGTGATGGGCTCGGCATGGACCCCGTGAGTACGACCGATCATCATAGAATAGAGGTGCTTCTTCGCTTGGCGCTTTAAAACTATACGCAAAGCTTCGAGTTGTTTGAGGAGGATGTCGCAGGCACCGGTAAGTTGGATGGCTTGGGCCGTGTCCACCACGTCCGTAGAAGTAAGGCCCATATGGATAAATCGGGACGAGGGGCCCACAAACTCGGCCACCGATGTCGTGAAGGCGATAAGGTCGTGGTTAGTTTTTTTCTCGATCGCTTCGATACGTTTGAGCGAAAACTTGGCCTTTTTTTTGATGACCGCTAGGTCTTTTTTCGGAATGCGTCCCAACTTGGCCCAGGCCTCACAGGCGGCCACTTCCACCTTGAGCCAGGATTCATACTTGGCCTGTTCGGACCAAAGAAAACCCATTTCCGGCAAGGTGTAGCGCGGTATCAAATTCAACTCCTTGGTTCAATTAACGCCTGCCACCACTATCCCTAGTGGGCCGAACCCGAAAATAAAAAAAGGAATCCCTACGCTTTCAGACAGCGTTTTTTATAAGAGACCCGACAATTGTAAAGTAGGTGCGAGGGAAAAGTGGGACTAGTATCGAGGAAACATTGAAAACTGTCAACCTAGGATAGCTTTCAACCTTGGAATAAAACTACAAGGCGACAACACGAATGACACCTGGAATTCACTCCTTCAGTAATCGCTCCATCCCTTCTCGTAGGGATATCATTGAATCAGAACAATCAGCGCAAATATTCACAAACCGAATCTGAACAACGCCCTCCGACGAAACATCAACCAATTCAATACTTCCGCCGTCAGCCTGAATCATGGGATGCAATTCATCCAAAACCGCTGAGATTCTCCCCCTCATGATCACCTCAGTTCATAATCAAATGCGAAATACCCGACCCAACAATTTTCAATGGCTATTGGGCTCCAACTGGTAGTTATTTCAGGCTGATATTGGATCGCCAAAGCGAAACCAAAGTTCCCAGGCAACGGATGCCTTCCTCCATAACGCGAGCGGAACTATTTCCTAATCCGCAGGAAGTAGAAAAAAAAGACCTTCCGATCAATTCCTCCCGGGACAGGCCCTTCTTAACCAAAGCCTCATAATCGTCGACCCATTGGTGAAAAAGTTCATCAGGATCGGAGAATCCCCCCTTTGACACCTCTGTGGGTACCATTCCCCAAACAACCATTCCCCCTTTGTGAATATACTCGTTGAATTTTTGGGGGTGGTCCAAAAGATGTCCCATGTGCTTAAAGGCATCAAAATGAAAAATCTCGGCAGGCGTTTCATAAAACCAATCCCAAGGGCCGGGACCACAGGTATGAATTCCGGTTAAAACCCCCTCGTCTTGAAGCGATTCCAGGACTCGCCTCAGCAACGCTTGGATATCTTTCCATTCCAGCCCATAGGGGTCGGGTTGAAAGTTGCCGCCCAAAAAGGGTTCGTCGAGGAAAAAAATAACCGGTTTTCGCAACGCGGAAAGCTTTTGAGCCTGCCACCGGCAATGCATCACAAGGTATTCCACCAAGACGCCCATGGATTCCCGTGAAGCCAAAAGAGGTTTGCCCGCCTCATCCCGGATGGTTAATCCTAAGGTAATCGGACCAGCGATTTGACCCTTAACGGCGGAGACCCCAGCCGAAATGAGACGAGGAGCCTGATCCAAAAAGGCGAAAAAGCCAGAGGCTTCCTCCTGTTTGAAAGCCGCCCGGGAAAGACGATTTTCTTGATTTTCGGTTTTAAGAGTTTCGACTACTTCCGCAGTATCGGCGCTCGATAGCGTGAAAACGGGCTGGTCAACTGTGGGCCAACTCAATCCCGGCAATCCGGAGAGACCCTGCCGGTTCATTTGTTCTTTTTCGGATTTCTTTGGAAGCTGGGGCCAAGCGGGTATCTCCGGGAAAGCCCGGAATTGGGTTTGCACGGCCTCAATTGGATCTTTTAGCGGCAAAGATCCGGGCGCCAGCCTTCCACCTTCCCTTATTCCATCCATTCGGGTCCCTCCCAAGACCAATCCGAGAAATGGTCGAAATGATGTCGGGCGGTCAAATCTAAGTGCAAAGGCGTAACCGAAATATAACCTTCTTTAACTTTTGCCACGTCAGACTCCGGGTGCTCCATCAAAGGTTCACTGGGGCTGTTTAAAATATAATTGAAATGATCCTCCAAATGGGAATGGGGTTCAATATCCTCGATATGCCGAAATTGACCTTGGTGGGTCAATGCTACCCCCTTGATGGCTTGGGAAGCCAATGGCGGAACGTTAACGTTTAAAACAACCCCGGCAGCCATGCCTTTTGCGTGAATCCATTCCGCCATTTTCCGGGAAAACTGGGCACTTGCAGAAAAATCCTTGTTCGAGTGGCTTGTTAGGGAAATGGCCATTGCGGGAATTCCCAGCAAAGCCGCCTCGGCCGCGGCTGCAACCGTCCCTGAGTAAAGGATCAGGGTTCCGTAGTTGGCACCTTGGTTTATCCCGGAAATGACGAGATCAGGTTTCCAGGGCAATAGTTTCAACACGGCGGTTCGGACACAATCTGCTGGAGTGCTTGCCACCCGGAAAGCATGACTGCTTCCGGGCCATTGAACGGGCTCAACTTTGAAAGGGGAATTTAAGGAAATAGAATGGCCCGTTGCACTAGCCTGTTTCACGGGAGCGGAGATGGCCACCTCCCCCAGTCCTCTTACGGCTTCAAAAAGGGCTCTCAAGCCAGGAGCGTCTATACCGTCGTCGTTAGTGAGTAAAATACGCATGAAAGGATTTTACTCAAAAAGTTTGAAGTTCGCAGTGTGAAGTTCGTAGTTTATGTAGTTTTCCATCCTGAAAAGGATGGAAAAGAACCTCAATTCATAATTTAAAATTCCGCTGATGGCGGTTAGAAGAGGTCGCCGAGATTGAAGTGTAAAGTGCCGCCTCGCGGAGCGGCGGCGGTGGACAAATTCGTGTTGATCGGCCAGCCATAATCCAGGCGAATGGCGATGAGGGTGCCTGGGATGGTCAGGCGGGCGCCAATACCCGCTCCCATTTGGGGACCCGCTTCATTTATACCAAGATTATATTCATTAAGACTGTAAATATTTGACCAAGAATCACCAATGTCGAAGAAACCCAGTGCCCTAAGAGGGCCGATAATATCGTGCCGAAATTCGGTGTTGGAAACAAATAACGCGTTCCCACCGGTAATGGGGCCTACGCTTCTCTCTGTATAGCCACGGACAGTGTCCGTTCCACCGGCGTAAAACTTCTCGTAAATAGGAACATCGGTAAAGCCGTGGCCGTTGAACCAATAACCTTGGGCTCCACCCAGGCGTATATGTTCGCCAAAAACAAAACCCAAAGGCAAGGGAATAAAGTGACTCGTGTCCTCAATTAACTTTATGAAATTATTACTGCCCTGCAAGGGTCCGCCCGCGAACTCAATGGACAATTGGTGTTTCCAACCCATAGTGGGGAAGTCAAATTTATCGCGGCTGTCATAAACCAATCGCGGGGTGAAACTGCTCGTCCAACCGTCTTGTGGAGCAATGTAATTCGGAGTGCCAATAGTGCTATAGGCTTGTCCAATATTGTTGATAACGACGTCTTGAAGGGAATAAGCTCCAAAAACACTCCAATATTGGCTGAGTCTCCGGCCCACGCTTATGGATGCTCCAATCTGGGACTCCTCGTAAATTTGGTCAGTAGTCGTAACCACGCCATTACTGTAAAAGTAACGCTGGGTATCGAATAAATTAACCCCCAGGGAAGTCCTCGTGTTAAAGAGCCAAGGTTCGCTGAAACCGATATTAAAACTAGTAGTAGACGCGCCGAACTGAACATCCAAGTTCGCATGTTGGCCTTTGCCGAATAAATTCGCCTCTTCCAATTTAACATTACCAACGAAACCATCCACCGAGCTGTAGCCGCCACCCACGCTGATGGAACCTGTGTGTCTCTCCTTTACCCGGAAAATCAGCACTTCCTTACCAGGCGCGTCCCCCGGCTCCACTTCAGGATTAATTTCGTCAAAAAAACCTAAATTGTATAGGTTTTGCGCGGATAGTCTGATTTTCGAGGCTTCAAATTTATCCCCAGCGCTGATAGCAAGTTCCCTTCGGATGACATAATCCTGCGTCTTATAATTACCAACGATTTTAACGTCTTGGACGTAGGCCACCTGGCCTTCGGAAATCTCAAAAGAAATATCGACTTTCTTCAACTCGTCGTCATATTGCATTGTCGGATTAATGCTGGAATAAATATAACCCTTATCCGCGTAAAGGGTTTTCATTTTCCGAGTCCCATCATCCATTTCATTTTTACGAAGGAGAGTACCCTTCTTAAGGCCCAACGCTTTATTCAACTCATCATCATCCATTAAAACATTACCGTGATATTTCACTTCCCCAGTATTGTATTGATCCCCCTCTTGAATGGAAATCGCGATAGAAACTTTCTTTTTCTCAGGACTTATTTTTTCGGAGTGATTGAGAACAACAGCCTTCAAGTAGCCCTCATCGTGATAGAAGTCCTCTATTTTCTTGAGGTCATCTTTCAATGATTCAGGCTTGTATTTATCGCCTTTCTTGTTTTCTTTCATTTGATCGGTGATCTTATTGACACTGAAAGCTTGCGCGTTCAATACCGTGATATCACTAATTTTTATTTGAAAGCCCTCGGATACTTCCACAATGACATCAACTGTGTTTTTTTCGGCATTTACCTTGGTTTCGGCGGATATTACCGCGTTGGAATAGCCCTCGTCAGAATAAAGTTTTTTGATGGTTTCAAGATCAGAATTCAATTGGGTTTGGTCAAACGCGGATTTTGGGGCCAATTTAATCTCTTCCAGGAACTTACTCGCCTTCCACTTTTTGTTCCCTTTAAAGATCATCTTGTTAATCACGGGGCGCTCCACAACCTTGAAAGTAAGGTTGACCTGGCCCGCTTTGGCCCCGGGCTCAATATCCGCTTTAACGTCCGTGAAATCACCCATCGAGAAAAGGTTATGAATATCCATTCTTACTCTGCGAAGTGAAAAGGGGTCACCCTCTTTTTCAATTAGGTGGCCGTATATAAGAAGGTTGGAAATGGCTTTATTACCCTCGATTTTAACCGATGTAATTTTCGCGGAATCATCCTTTTCCGTCGCAAAAACGGACCCTACCAACCCCAAAACCAGGGCGACGGCGAGGACAAAGAAAAACATATTTTTGAGGGTCATGACTAAACGAGACGTAAAGAACAAGAATTACTCCGATTTTTTCTGGATAAACTGATCGAACAAACAAATGATTAGATGCAAATGGCGCGTATTCTAGCACGGCTAAACGAAAAACGGCAATTTCTTATCCTTGTTATTTGTCGTTCTTTAGACGCCCAAGGTGGTGGAAAGTGCCGCTACTCGCTGGAAGAATCAGCCGAGCCTGAAATTGGTTCAACTTTTTGTTCTTTCATGGTCTCGTTATCATTCAAGTCTTTGACGAATATTTGGATTTTATACTCCACGTCCGAATTTAGGTTTTCAATGACCATATCATGCCGGTAATCGTGCTGCTTTTTTTCCAAAATGTCTTGGACCATTTGATTATCCGGATCGATGACTTTCACTTCGCTTTTCGTAACTTTGTCTGTCACCCAAATCAATTGAAATTTTCCAGGACCACTTGGATAAACGTCAAACCGTTCAAAACGCGGTTTTTCCTTGTCCACTTTTTTGCGTCTCATAATATCCGGCAATATAAAGTGGGCATCAAGCGTCGCCTTCGTATCAATTATCCCATCATCCCTTTGCCCTGTCGTCGCATTGAGCTGTAAATTATTATTTAATTCATAGGAAAGTCCAAATTGTTCTTGGACTCCTGCTTTATCAGTTACAAGGTCTCGCATAAGCCCTAC
The DNA here is from genome assembly GCA_003152075.1 of candidate division FCPU426 bacterium. Classification (GTDB taxonomy): domain Bacteria; phylum Oederibacteriota; class Muellerivitia; order Muellerivitales; family Muellerivitaceae; genus PALSA-1180. Next base: position 20,716 of record PLZG01000086.1, on the reverse strand, counting down.
TGTGTTTACAATCGATAATTTTCCACCGATGGGTTTGCGAACAATAACCTGGGCGATAGGAACAGATCCTCCGGAAAGTGTATTTCCATTAGCATCCATTACAGTCTGCGGAATCCCCGAGGCAGTAGAGGGATTGCTGTTTGAGTTAAATAATAAATTAGATGATACGTGTTGTTTAATATCAACTTCACCTATTCCTAAATGGTTGGTGAGTGGTCGAATGGCTTCCGTCATTTTAGCATTGGCATAATTTTCTACGGCTTCAAAACCAGCATTTGAAACCCCCTGAAATGCGTTTTGATCGTAGGCTTTCCTCAAGTCTTCCCGGCTTAGTCCTGTCATATCACGACCAAAAACTATATTAGACAAAAGTATCTTTTGAGCTAATTCAGGGTCAGTACTAAAGCGGGGGCTCGAATCAAAAGTGAAGTTGATGTCACCAAAGGTCCCTTTAAAATCCACCCAGACATCGACATCCGCCTTCCGAGACCCCCCTGCTGAAATTACATCCGCATTAAGAAAACGGTCGGTTGCGTGCCCTTGCATGGTCGGCGGTTTTCCCTTCGACATGAAAAGGGAAGCTTCCGCCAGCTTGAACTCATGGCCAAAATATCTCAACCATCCGGCTCTTGATCCTGCGCTTCCATAACATTTAATGCCAGCCTCTTCCGGAGTTCGATCTGCGTCTTTACCCTCAAGCTTAATTTCATCACCCGGATTCACTTTTAACTCAATATAGTTTCCATTGAAGTCGTTTGAATACCAGGTATTTTTCCCCGACTTCAACTTCAAATCAAAAAAGACCCCGGCAAGTTCCCGATACTCAATTTTTGCGCCGTGGTCATCCGTCGCCTCGACGGGTGGAAAAGTATAATGACCACTTTCCAATAAACCAGTCCCAATGACATGCGGTTCACTTAATGGCCCGCGAATCAGCATCGGTTCCTTAGGCGTGGTGCCTTGGAAATAAATTTCTCCCCATTCCCCTTTGCGCATGATCGTGGGAATACTCAACCAGAGGCCATGGTCCCCAACCGTCTGGACCCTGAAATCCAGGTAATTCGGGATGAAATTTTCCAAAACCATCTTGCTTTCCTCGATGGGCGGCGAGGATATGAAAACCCTTCCCTGCCCAATCCTCCCGTTCAAGTCCTCCACCGCGAGACGGTTATTTCGAACTTTAATCCGTCCGCTGATATCCTCGATCGACTGGGCAACTATTTCAGGAACCATTTGGCAGTGATTCAAATCTAAATCCATTGTCAAAACCGGATTGTCTAAGGTTCCACCAACATGAGCCGAAAAATCCATTTCACCGGAGGCCTTTTTCGCCAACCCCGCCAAAAGAATCAAACTAAAATCACCCTTATCCATTTCTGCGGTAATGTCCATTTCCCGGTCTTTCACTTTCAACATCCCGGTTTTTGTGAACGCCATAGGTGACTTTCCCCAAACATTGAAGCTGAAAAACCCCTTACGGCTGAGAGTTATAGGACTTTCCTTGCTCCCCAGAAAAAGCGTGCTTTCCTTGGATTTTAATTCTCCATCCAACAGGTCGAATTGAAGGTCTCCAATTTTTCCATTGGCAACAGAGAAAGAACTAGTAAAAACAGGGCTGTCTAGAGTGCCATCAAAAATCAAATGATAATTTCCCGTGCCGCTTAAAGGGAATTTGGGCAAAATCCACTTTCCAACCTGCTCAATAGGTATGTTTTTAGCGTCGGAAACAAAATGACTGTTTCCGTCCAAATCAAAGGTTCCATCGACCGAAAACAAACCCGGTGAATGCTCCAAATGGATATTTTGAAAGATAATCTTCCGGTCTTGAGACCAATCCAAGCGACCGACTATTTGAGCTTTTTCAGTGTCCAACGGTTTAAACTCGACCGTTTTTTTATGGACTTGAATTGCCAGGTCAAAAGGAGTCGGGTTTTTCATTCCTGGCCTTGCATCCAAATAAGAAAGTATTCCGTCAAAAGTGGGTCGGCCATCCTTTTCTTCCAAGGCGAATCTTCCCGTAAGGTGGATTTGACTTGTCAGATCAAAAACGGAAGCGACCGGTACATTTTGGGTTGAGCCGGATAGATCAAGAATAACTACTGCCGGATCCTGGGGATCAAAATAAAAGTTTCCTTTTTCAATATTGATTTCGCCTTTAGCCAACGAAACTTTGTTTTTTTGAAGCGTGATCTTCCTCTCAAAATAGGAAAGGTTCAATTCCGCCGAAGGCGCTACATAGCTGTCAAACCGCAAGTTTTCCCCCTTCATGGAAAAACCCACGGTGGGATTCCACAAAACGCCAGTTGCAGTTAAATTTCCATCAACCCCACCCATAATTTTGTGCTTTTCGACACTCAATCCTGAAAGGGCCAGGAGATTGACGAGTTTTTCACCTTGGAAGGGTCCATTCAAATTGATCTTACTTTGTGAATCCCAAAAGGCTCCCGAGGATTCCAAAGTTCCCGCGAGCGAGTATTTTGCTTGATCCCGGGCCAGTGTAAAGTTAAGGGCGATTTTTTGTTTATTCCCTGTTAACGTTAATTCCATCCGATCAAAATCGTATCCAGGAATTGTCCCATTCTTAATAGTAAAGGCCCCGACCATTGGGAGTTCAGCGAAAGTCCCGTTTTTCAATTGGATTTGCCCGGAAATTTCACCCGTTGTCTTGAATGATTCTGGAAGAAACTGGACTAACTCAGGAGCTTGTGCCAATGAAACGAGTGGAATTTTTAAAAGCGCCTGTATTTCCACCGGGGACGAGGCTAGATTTAGTATCGCGGTGCCAGCAATGCTGTTTCCGATCTTAACCTTTCCTTTAATAACAAAGTCTTCGCTAGTCGCCACCATTGAAAAGTCATTGAAGTGTTTCGTGTTTTTCTTTAAATCCTGAATGGTAATGGCCGCGCTGGAAAAAGTTCCGTCCCAATTTTTCCACCACGGATCACCCGTCTTGGCTTCCCAAAGGAAGTCGCCAGAGAGGAATGGCCCCTTGCCCAATTGAAATTCGTGGGCAGAAAGGTGGAGGTTCATAATCCCTGGTTTACTGCGGGTGTCCCAAGTACCGACAGCGCTCAAGAAGTGGTCACCCTGTGTAACTTTAAATTTTTTAATCAGAAGCTTTCCATCCTCAAATTTCGACAGAGCTTCCACTTTATCAGCCCACTCTTCCCCCAATTGCAGGGAAGTTACCTTGATTCCATCGTTCCCCTCGATGATAGGATTTTTTTTAACGCCCAAGATGTGTAAACGACCAGTCAATAAACCTTCAAATGGCTGAGGTGGATTTTTCCAGACTCCAATTTCTGAAATAATCCTTAACGGAGCTTCTTTAGCGTTTATTTTTAAATCGATCGGCGAATCGGGATTTCGACCCAAATTCCCCTGAACTGAAAAGATTTCCCCATAAGTTAACTTGTCAAAAATCCATTCGTCCGGTTTCCAGGACAAATCACCGTCTAATGGCTGTGGTGGCAAATCCCGTATTTTCACTTCAGGTGACGAAAAAAGAATTTTTGCCCTTGGCTCTTTTCGAGTCCCACTTATCTGGGTATCTGTTTTGACTTTTCCCAGGATATCGGGAAACTGGTCATTAAAGAACGGCAAATCCTGAAGTGCAATATCGCTTCCATGGATTTGAATGTCGATTGGCCCCTCATCATTTTTCGGAAACTTTCCCCCACCTGTCAACTTTCCCGATTTTTTACCCGTTGAAAAAGTGAACTTCTTTACTTCCCAGGCGTCCGGCTGGGCCGAGAGCTCCGCTTCCAAACGCGCCTTATCCCCAATGACCGTTGAAAGGGTAAGCTTTTGCTCGGTTAGCTGTAAATTCGTATGGACAGAGTAATTAAAAAGTGTATTCCGAAGTGTCCTGGTCAAGGTCATTTGACTGGTCAACGAAAGAATGGGCGTTTCCCGGGTTCCGCTGTAATGGGCCTCCACGTCACCCCTGCCCTCCATTCCATCGATTCCAAAATCAGCCGCCAGTTTCTGCGCTTCGATGTTTTTCAAAATGGCCCTCAGGGAAACGGGGGCGTTCTTTTCCCCGGTAAGGGGGATAAATCCATTTGCCTCGAAGTCTCCGTCATAAAGTTTCCCCACGGCTTTATAAAGTCTAACATTTCCTTTTTCATAACCAGCGTTTACGGTGAGTGAATCCAAACTCCCTTTCCCAACATGGGAAGGCCCCAAATTCGCGACTCCCTGAATAACCGGATTTGACATTGGTCCGGACACCGCCAAGGTCGCGGTCCCTGTACCATCCACTTTAAGATCTTTCAATTTCAATATTTCCGTGAAGACACTCGAGAGAAATAGTTGGTCAGTCTTGGTTCGAACGGCCAGGGGACGGCTGTCGAAAGGGATGATACCTGAAGCTTTCCAAACGGTATCTCCCAGGGAAAACAAGATCTCGCCGGGCACGTTAATTTCGTTTGGGCGGATATCCGCCCGGCCGGTAATTTGAGAAAGGGTGATAGCCGTGGGAGCGGGAGACTTCACCGACGCCTGGGATACGGTGGTTTTGGCGTCAAACCAAAGCCCATGGGCGGGATCAAACGCAACCGGGCTTTCCGCGTCAATGGTTCCAGATAAAAGTTCCCAACCCGCCAGCTCTTTTAAAACTGAATGAACCGAAACAAGGGGCCATTTTTCCAAAAGAAGCTTCCCTGATACTTTGAGCTCATCCAATTTAAGGCTTCCGTTAAAACGAAGGGCCCCATGACTTTGAAGGTCGGGGGCTTGGGCCTGAAACACAAGGCCCCAAGTGGCACCATTTTGGCTTTGAGCCTCAAAATTGAGGCCCCTCAACATTTCACGCGGGGTTTTTTCCGCCTGGACGGAAAACAAACCGTCTTGAATGATGATTTTAGGGACAGCAAACAGGGGGATGGGAACTTTGTTTTCAGGAACAGGCCCGGGCGGACCGACGACCGTGGCTGCGGCGGCTATTGCCTTTTCATTACGAACAAGAAAAATTTTTGGACGAATAAAGGAAAGGCTAACTAAACAATTTTCCAAAGGCTTGCGGTGAAAGAGGAGATTGAACAACTCAACATTCACCGAAACCCGTTCTACCTCCAACCGGGTTTCCCAGGGATATCCCGGTATGGTGAGAACTACCAGGTCAAGGTTGACGTCGCCGGTTAGCCCGGCGCGAACGGAACCTATGGAAACGGGCGAGTTCACTGCCTTGGTTAGCTCCCGCTCAATGACGGGGCGAAGCTGAGTGTCGACAATTTTATTTTGGAATAGAAAATAAGCCCCAACGAGAAGCCCCAGGACCAGGACCGACCCGAAAAACCATTTGCGTTTTTTTGACCATTTCTTCCCGCCCGAAAGGCCGCCCTGGGAAATAGGGTTGGCCTTGGGGCTCATGGAAAACCTACGGTTCAAACAGCGGTGGGAGACGCGGACTGGGCCACGCCGGTAGCAAAGACCAGTTTATCCCCGGCCGATTTCAGCTCTACATTTTGCCCGTCCTTCACGTTTCCACGGAGCAACTCCTCCGCCAATGCGTCTTCCACGTATTTTTGGATAGTGCGTTTCATTTGGCGGGCCCCATAGGTTTTGTCATAGCCTTTTTCAATCAGGAAATCTCTCGCCGATTGATCCAAGGTCAAGGTAATGTTCTTTTCCTTCAGGCGTTTTTGAACGTCCGCCAGCTGGATTTCGACGATCTTCTCGATATGACTCCTGTCCAGCGGATGGAAAACAATAATATCGTCAACGCGGTTCAGGAATTCGGGATTGAACATTTTCTTCAATTCCCCTTGAATCTTGGTCTTCATGCTCTCAAAGGGGATATCCGAGGAATCGGGATGAAATCCAAGATTTTTTTCCAAGCCAATTTCCCGGGCGCCCAGGTTGCTGGTCATGATGACTACCGTATTCCGGAAATCCACGACCCGGCCTAAGCTGTCGGTCAGGCGGCCATCTTCGAGGATCTGGAGCATCACATTAAAGATTTCAGGGTGCGCCTTCTCGATTTCGTCAAAGAGAACCACGCTATAGGGCTTACGGCGCACCTTCTCGGTCAATTGGCCGCCTTCGTCGTGGCCCACATAGCCCGGGGGGGCTCCGGCCAGGCGCGAAACGTTGAATTTTTCCATGTACTCACTCATGTCGAAACGGATCAGGGCATCCTCGTCATCAAAAAGAAACTGGGACAAGGCGCGGGCCAATTCGGTTTTCCCAACGCCCGTGGGCCCCATGAACATGAAACTTCCGATGGGTTTCTTTGGATTGCCGATTCCAGCTCGGCTGCGACGGATGGCCTTGGAAATGGACACAATGGCTTCGTCCTGTCCCACGACCCTCTTGTGCAGCTCTTCTTCCATGCGCAAGAGCTTCTCGCTTTCCTTCTCGCCAAGTTTGATCATTGGAATGCCGGTCCACTTGGAGGCGACGTAAGCGATATCCTCCCAGGTCACGACCGCTTCTTCCTTGGACTTCATGGTTTCCCACTTGTCCTTTTCTTCCTGTAGCTTCATCCTCATCTTTTTCATCTTATCCCGCAAGTCGGCGGCCCTCTCAAACTCCTGGGTTTTAATGGCTTCTTCCTTCTCTTGCTTTATCTTTTCGACTTCCTTTTCTAAAGTCCTGATCTCGGGTGGCATGGTGGTAATCCGAAGGCGGGTACGGCTTCCAGCCTCGTCAATTAGATCAATGGCCTTGTCAGGCAGGAAACGGCCCGAAATATAGCGGTGAGAGAGTTGGGCGGCAGCGTCAATAGCGTCGTCGGTGATGCGGACCCTGTGATGGGCCTCATAGCGGTCTCTTAGGCCCTTGATGATTTGAATGGTTTCATCCACGGAGGGCTCGTCCACCATGATCATTTGGAAGCGGCGTTCCAACGCGCCGTCCTTCTCGATGTATTTGCGGTATTCATTCAGGGTCGTGGCGCCAATGCACTGCAGTTCCCCACGTGCCAAAGCGGGCTTGAGCATATTAGAGGCATCAATGGCACCTTCGGCGGCACCAGCGCCAACCAGCGTGTGAAGTTCATCTACGAAAAGAACAACCTTACCTGATTGGCGGATTTCGTTAATCACGGCTTTCAACCGCTCCTCAAATTCGCCACGGTATTTGGTTCCAGCCACCAAGGCGGCCAAATCCAAGGTCACAATACGTTTATCCAACAACAATTCAGGAATATTTCCTTCTTTTATTCGCTGGGCAAGACCTTCAGCAATTGCGGTTTTTCCGACACCAGGTTCCCCAATCAGCACTGGGTTATTCTTGGTGCGACGGGAAAGGATTTGGATCACTCGCTCGATTTCATCCTCACGTCCAATCACCGGGTCTAGCTTTCCATCCTTAGCCATTTGGGTTAAATCCCTGCCAAAGGTGTCCAGGGCCGGAGTTTTGGATTTCTTGACTTGCTTGGAAAACTTGGGAAATGTTCCACCTAAAAGATTGATGACCATATCACGGGACTTCTCATAGGAAACACCAAGATTTTCAAGGGCACGGGCGGCCACGCCCTCCCCTTCTTGAATAAGTCCTAAAAGAAGGTGCTCGGTACCGATGTAATTATGTCCAAGCTTTTGGGATTCTTCAGCCGCCAATTCCAGGACTTTCTTGGCAGAAGGGGTGAATTGGGGATCCCCAATGGTCAAGGTATCGGAAGATGGGGTAGTTAGGTTTTCAACTTCAATACGAACGCTTTCCAAGTCGACCCCCAGGGATTCCAATACGGCGACGGCTACTCCGCCGCCTTCCCTTATTAGACCCAGGAGAAGATGTTCGGTTCCAATGAAGTTATGATTCAACCGGCGGGCCTCTTCCTTGGCCAGCGGATTAATGACTTTTTTGGCTCTTTCCGTAAAGCGTTCAAACATGGCGTTCTCCTTGTGGGATGGCCTCTACCGGGCCTATTTCAACTGAATCAGCACTATAAATCAATGATCACGGTCACATTTAGGCCTTCAAGCTGCTTCGGCGTTCTTGAGATACATCCCTAAAATCCTGGCCCTTTCCATGGCATCCTGCTCAGGATTCAATTCCCGGGCGGCGATTTTCACCAGATGGGCCGGTTTTATCAAGATGAGAAGATGGTTTAGGTTTGGCAAGTCGATACCCTTCAGTATTTTTTGCTCCACTCCAACCCTCAGGGCCGAAAGACCGTCCAGTGCCTCCTGAAGGGAAATAATCCGGGCGTTTTTGAGGGTTCCCAGGGCCCGGCAGATACGGTCTTGAAGCTTCAACCCTTCTTGCTGAAAGACGGCTTTTTGGGTTTGCAGCTCCACCTCGATAATTTGACGCGCCACTCGGTCCACATGTTCCACGATCTCAGCCCCCTTTTTGCCAAGGGACGATTGGTTTGAGATTTGAAAAAACGCGCTGGAGATTTGGGTTGTCTCGCCTTGAAGTCCACGAACGGTTAATCCCACTTGGGTAACACCCTGGAGAACCTGCGCGGCCCGGTTGGAATAAACCAAGGCGGGAAGGTGAAGCATCACGCTGGCCCGCATGGCATTCCCCAAGTTAGTTGGGCAGGCAGTCAAGTATCCCAATTGGGGGTCTTTGGCATAGTGGAGTTGCGCACTCAACGCTTGGTCGATCTGGTTCAAATACTGGAAAGCTTCTTTCAAGTTCAACCCAGCTCGGAACACTTGAAGGCGAAGATGATCTTCCTCGTTCACCAGGAAACTCAAGCCATCCTTCTCATCAAACGCCACCGCCCGCTCGCCCAAGCTTGCGGCGTGCTCGGCTGAAATAAGTTGATGTTCCGTCAAGAATTGCCTGTCCAGGGATGATATTTCATTCAATCGAATAAACTTTAAATTCATGGCTTGAGGTAGGGTCAAAACGGCTTTTTGGACTTCGTCAACGATTTGGCGCTGTTCCATGGCGTTTGAATGGTGTGGAAATTTATTTCCTTCAAGATTTCTCGCGAACCGCACCCGGCTTGATATCACGACTTCACAGGATGGCCCCGGTTTCAAAAACCAGTCCCCGTTCGAGGTTAACAAGTCCTCAAAAGCCATGTTCAGGAATTCCCCAGTTTTTTGATTTCGTCCCGCAATCTGGCGGCTTCTTCGTATTGCTCGTTTTGAATGGCTTGGGTGATTTTCTCCCGGAGGGCTTTGATTTCAGGCTTCTGCGACCGTCTTTCTTCCGCCGAGTTCCCGGAATCGACGCCCGGAGTCGGGACTACACTTTCAAACTTTCCCACTTTCTCACCTTCCTCGATATGCCGAACATTTCCATGAATACTGGAAACCAGGGGGTCCAAAACAGTCTTGAAAGATTCATAGCATTTGGTACAGCCCAGCCGTCCATTTTGACGAAAGAAGGACAACTGGTAACCACAATGGGGGCATTGCAATTGGGAGTCTACGGACGTCGGCTTCGTGCGGCCCGAATTGACCTCGGCAATAGCGCCATCATCCCAAGCCATGAAATTATTCAAGAAATCAGAAAAGGCAGCGAAGGGATTGAAGTTAAAGGGATTCATCCCGCCATAAGCCTTAGTTTCCTCCCTCGCGCAGACTTCGCACAAATGTGATTGGGTGGTCTGATTTCCCACCGTTTGGGAGAAAAAAACCGTGGCCTGACGCTGATGGCATTTTTGGCAAAGCATCTTCAGCTCCTTTTCTTAACTACTTGCCCAGCGTTCAAGGTCAAAATATGGTCCGCCCGTTTGGCCAAGGGTTCATAGTGGGTCACCACAATTAGAGTCCGTCCTTCTTTTTGACATAAATCCCAGAGGACATCATGAATACCCTCAGCGGTTTTGGAATCCAGATTCCCCGTTGGCTCGTCGGCCAGGATGATTTCAGGCTCATTCATCAATGCCCGGCAAAGTGCCACCCTTTGCTGTTCCCCGCCCGATAGCTCACCAGGTTTGTGGTTTAGACGTTCCTCCAAACCCACATGGGCCAGCAATTTGACCGCCCTGGCCTGGCACTCCTCAAATTCCCGGCGGGCGATTTGGCCAGGGAGAATGACATTTTCCAATGCTGTCAATTCGGGCATCAAATAGTGAAACTGAAAAACAAAACCGAATGACTTGTTCCGCAAATCCGACAACTCACGCCCCGGCAAGTCATACAAAGACTTGTCTTTATAAAAAACCCGTCCTTCGGAGGGCCGGCTCAAACCACCTAAAAGGGTTAACAGTGTACTTTTTCCCGACCCCGACGGGCCCAAGATGACGGTGATATCGCCGGCATCCAAGTGGAAGCTGACGTCTTGGAGGGCCTTAACCTCATCCCCTTCCAGGGAGTAGATCTTGGTCGCGTTTTCAACCCGAAGTATTTCCACGATTTCCTCTCAACCGAACCGGATGGCGTCGACAGGCTCAAGCTTGGCAGCCTGACGAGCAGGGTAAAGGGTGGCTAAGAAACAAAGGATAACGGACATAACCGGAATAATCAGGTAACAGGTTTTCGGGTCAACTTTGACTGGCAAGCGGTCGATGTAATAAACCATTCCCCCGCCCGGCATGGGGATGGGTACCCTCGCGATAATCTCACAAAGCACATAACCGCCCGCAAGCCCAATAAGAATTCCAATAATTCCTATGATCATTCCCTCGAAAATAAAAATGAGGGTAACGCTTCGATCGGTCCCCCCCATCGCCTTGAGAATTCCAATCTCTTTGGTTTTCTCGATGACCATCATGGTGAGGGGATTCACAATGTTGAGGGCGGCTACCAGCACAATGAGCGAAAGAATAATCCCCATGACCCATTTTTCCGTTTGAAGGGCCACGAAAAGATTGTGGTTCATTTGAAGCCAGTCCTGCACGAAATATTCGCCATTGAACTTCTCACGGATTTCCTTGGCAATGGCCGGGGCCAAGTCCACATCGTCCACCTTCACCGCCACTCCGGTCACGTTTTCAGTCAGTTTGTACATCTTTTGCGCTATGGGCAAAGCAACATAGGAGTAGGCCGAATCGTAGTCGTACATTCCCGTTGAAAAGAGCCCAACGACTTGAAATTTAACGCTTTGGGGCATCATTCCCATGGGAGTTTGCTGTAAAACGGGAAGAAACATTACAAGATCATCACCCACGGTCACCTGCAAACGCCTAGCGAGCTCAGAACCGATGAAAATCCTCTCAGGGCGTCCCGTTCCAGCATCCGGTGGAGGGTTCAAGGCCGTGGCTTTAACCTCCCATAAATATTTGTCCAAATCCGTGATCGCTTGGGGCCGATAGGGATTGACGCCCCAGACCATAACTCCAAGGGACCTTTCCCGCGACCGGGCCAATGCCTGACCTTCCACATAGGGCCCCACATCCTTGACGTGCTTAATTCCCCGTACCGTTTGCGTAATCATGTCGTAATTGGATAGGGGCCTATTTTGATAACCTGAGATAATGATGTGGGCATTCAGCCCTACAATTTTGGACTTCAAGTCCTCGTCAAAACCATTCATAACCGAAAGGACAACGTTCAGGGCCATCACACCAATGGCCACCCCACCTACGGACAACCAGGTCAGGACGGAAATCGCGGATCGCTTTCGTTTCGAGCGCAAGTAGCGAAGCCCTAAGAAAATTTCAAATGGCATTTTCAATGAATTTCACTCCAAAAGGCGGGACTGTTATTCAAAAATCATTTTTTCTTCGTTGTCTCTTTGACGAAGAAGAGGGAAAAGAATGACGTCACGTATGGAAGGACTATTGGTTAAAAGCATCAGTAGACGGTCGATGCCAATTCCCACCCCACCCGCCGGGGGCATCCCGTAAGAAAGAGCCAGAATGTAATCCTCGTCCAAAAACATCCCCTCTTCATCCCCGGCTTTACGGAGTTCCACTTGCTTCTCAAATCGCCTCCGTTGGTCAACGGGGTCGTTTAATTCGGAGAAACCATTGGCGATTTCACGGCCAAGAACAAAAAGCTCGAAACGCTCCGTCAAAGCAAGATTGTCTTCCTTTGCTTTCGAGAGAGGGGAAACTTCAACTGGAAAATCAGTGATAAAGGTGGGTTGGATCAAATGAGGCTCAACCAATTCCCCAAAAAGAAGGTAGGCCAATTCAGCCTTGGAAAGAGAATCGATATGCTTGATCTCGGCGGCGGTCGTTTTTAACCGTTTTTTCAAATCCTCAACCGTGACCTCTTCGTATTCAATCCCCCCAATTTCTTCCAAGGCATGTAGCAATGGCAATCGTTTGAAAGGAGGGGTGAAATTCAGTTCTGTCTCACCGCTCATGATTTTTACGCCCTGCCCAGCGGCCTTGGCTGCCTCGGATAAGAGATTTTCAGTTAAGGTCATGACCGTTTCATTGTTTCCATAGGCTTGATAGGCCTCCAGCATCGTAAATTCCGGGTTGTGCTTGATGCTGATGCCTTCATTGCGGAAATTGCGGTTGATCTCATAGACCCGCTCAAAACCGCCGACCAATAGGCGCTTGAGATAAAGTTCCGGGGCCACCCGAAGGTATAAATCCATATCCAAAGTGTTGTGGTGGGTCACGAAGGGCCGGGCGACCGCGCCGCCGGGGATGGGATGCATCATGGGGGTTTCCACCTCAAGAAAACCGTTGCCGTCTAAATGTTTTCGAATAGCGGAAATTACTTTGGAACGGGTCTCGAAGGTTTTACGCACATCATCATTGACGATCAAATCAACGTAACGATGGCGGTACCGGGCCTCAACGTCGGTCAGACCATGCCACTTCTCGGGCAAAGGATGCAAGGACTTGCTGAGCACTTGAAATGACTCCACGTGAATAGAAGCTTCACCTGTTTTGGTCTTAAAAGGGAATCCCTTGACCCCAATGATGTCACCCAAGTCCAACAGTTTGAAGATTTCGTAGGATTTTTCCCCAACCCCATCCTTTTTGACGTAGATCTGGATTTTTCCCTGCCCGTCCATTACATGAGCGAAAGAGCTCTTACCCATGTCTCGGATTGTCATGAGCCGTCCCGCGATAGAAACTTTTACCTCTTCTTTGTGCTCCCCAGGTTGAAGATCCTTGTATTTTTCCAAGAGTTCAGCCGAATGGTGGGTAACGTCAAAAGCTGCCGAAGGGTAGGGATTGATTCCCTTTTCTTTCATGGCTTTGAGCTTATCCAGCCGAACCTTGATGAATTCGTTTAATTCAGACATTTGTTCATTTCTCCCAAAAGGTCGCTCAGTATAACATCTTTAATCTAGTCAATTAACTTGGCCTTCAACCCCGCCTCAATGAACATATCTAGGTCACCATCCATTACGGCGCTAATCTGAGCGGTTTCGGCATTCGTGCGGTGATCCTTGACCATTTGATAGGGCTGGAAAACGTAGGACCTGATCTGACTTCCCCACTCAATCTTTTTCTTGGCCCCAGCCACCTTGGCCATTTCCTCGTCGTGGATGTCCTGATAATACTGGAACAATTTGGCCTTCAACATCTTCAAAGCTTGCTCTTTGTTCTGCAATTGGGAACGTTGGGTTTGGCAAGCCACAATCAACCCCGTGGGAATGTGTGTCAAGCGAACGGCGGTTTCGACCTTGTTGACGTTCTGTCCGCCCTTGCCACCGGACCGGAAAGTATCAAGCTTAATGTCATCCCAACGCATCTCAAACTCAACGTCATCGACTTCAGGCATGACATCCACGGAAGAAAAAGAAGTGTGCCGTCGTTTGTTGGCGTCAAAGGGGGAAATACGGACGAGCCGGTGAACACCTTTTTCAACCTTTAGAAAGCCATAGGCCCAAGGGCCCTTCACAAAAAGGGAAACGGATTTGATGCCCGCCTCATCGGCAACCTGGTAGTCCATGGTATCAACTTCATAACCCTTGGACTCCATCCACCGCAGGTACATGCGTAGGAGCATGGAGGCCCAATCCTGACTTTCGGTTCCCCCGGCGCCAGGATGAATGGAAACGTAAGCGTTGTTGAAATCGTACTTGCCTGTGAAATTACGCTTCAACTCGAATTTTCGGTAATCGGTCTCGAACTTATTGAAGGTTTGTTCCATCTCGGCGATCAAACTGGGATCGTGCTGTTCTTTCAGAAGTTCATTGCAGGCGAGCAGGTCGTGGTATTGCTTCTCAAAATCCTGCACCAAGGCCATGGTATCTTTCAACCGGGCCAACTGGCCGGTGACTTGTTGGGCCTCTTTGGGGTTATTCCAAAATTCGGGCTGGGTTGTCTGCGCCTCGAGCCTCTCTATTTCCCGCTTGGTTTGAGCGGGGTCAAAGATGATCCCTCACTTCGGTAAACTTTCTCTCCAGAGACTTGACGTCCAAATCAAATAACGCCAATCTCATCACCACCTTTCGTGAATTTATTAACCACTGATAGCCGACAGCTTAAGGGATTCAACACCTCAAAATCATCAAAAAACAACCGTTAGCTGTTGTTGACACGTTCTAGGGTCTACTCTAAACTTCTTGAAATTCAAACGGATTTTCGCCTTTTTATCCCCCGAACCCGGAACCCTATGCTCATTTCTTACAACTGGCTCAAAAAATACGTCCCTATCAAAGAACCTTTCGAAAAAGTCGTGGAGAGGCTTATCCACGCCGGAGTGGAAGTGGCGAACGTCAAACACTTGGGCAAGGACATCAATGGCGTGATTGTGGCCGAGCTTTTATCCGTCGAAAAACATCCCCAAGCGGACCGACTCTCCATCACCAAAGTCAACACTGGGAAGGAAACCCTTCAAGTAGTTTGCGGGGCCAAGAACATCGCCCCTGGACAAAAGGTTCCTCTCGCTAAAGTGGGGGCAATTCTGCCGGGTAACTTTGAAATAAAAGAAGCTAAAATTCGTGGCGTCGAGTCCTTTGGAATGCTTTGTTCGGCTAAAGAACTGGGTCTGGCCGAAGACGCCGAGGGCATCCTCATCCTCCCCCCCGACACCCCCATCGGTGGCAACATCCTAGAAGCTCTGGGCCTGCCCGACGCCCTCTTTGAATTGGAAATCACTCCTAACCGCGCTGACCTTTTGAGCCATCTGGGGGTGGCCCGTGAAATTGGCGCGATATTTCAAAAACCGGTTACTTCCCCATCGGTCAAAAAACTTAAAGAAAGCTCCCGGGCTATTTCTAAATTAGCCAAGGTCACTATCGACGCCAAGGACCTCTGTCATCTCTATACCTGCCGTGTCATCGAAGGGGTCAAGGTAGGTCCCTCCCCAAAGTGGTTGTCACAAACCCTGGAAAAGTTGGGACAACGGTCCATCAACAACATCGTGGACATAACCAACTACGTACTGCTCGAAACAGGACAACCCCTACACGCTTTTGACCTGAAACAAATCCACGGTTCACAAATCATTGTTCGCAAGACTAAGCCTGGCGAAAAGATCCCCCTATTGGACAATACGGAACGGGAGTTGAAAGAAGAAATGTTGGTTATCGCCGATGCCGGCCGGCCCGTTGCCTTGGCCGGAATCATGGGCGGAAGTAATTCCCAAGTAACGGACCAAACCCAAAGCATCCTTCTCGAATCCGCTTTGTTTCTTCCTGGGAGTGTCCGAAAAACCGCCCGTCAATTGGGAATCTCAACCGATTCTTCCTACCGGTTTGAGCGGGGCGTGGATCCAACCGGGGTTTTAAAAGCCTTAGACCGTGCCACCGCCTTAATTCTTGAAGTTGCGGGGGGACAGCTGGCCAAGGGTGTTGGAGTAGTTTCGACCCAAAACTTAAAGCCACTCAAAATCAGCTTCCGCCCTTCCCGGGCCAATGCCTTATTGGGAACCCAAATAGCCCCTAAAGCTCAAATTCAAATATTGAAAGGCTTAGGCTGTAAAATCAAAGGCACACCCTCGTCGAAAACATTAACTATAGAGGGTCCTAGCTACCGACTCGATTTGACTCGCGAAATCGACCTAATTGAGGAGATAGCCCGTTTAAGCGGATATGAACATATACCCGTGGTTGCGCCCCATATCCCTTCCGACCTCACCCCGATTGAATCCAACATACCTTTTGAAAAGGAAATCCGTTTCATTCTTCACCAAGCCGGTTTTTATGAGGCCGTCAACTCCAGCTTTTTGCCCTCTACTTACCCGCAAAAGCTTAAACTCGCCCCGGACCATCCACTACAACATTTCCAAGAAGTCGCGAATCCCATCGCTGATGACCAAAGGGTTTTGCGGCCGACTCTGCTTCCATCTCTACTGGCGAATGTTCAATTGAACCTAGCCCACCAACAGGAAAGCGTGGCCCTTTATGAGTTAAACAAAGTTTTCAGCCCCGTCACCGGAGGAACGCCTTCCGAAAAAACACAATTGGCGGCCCTGTTCGCCGGGAAATTACCCGGTGAATGGCATGACCAGGAGCGCAAATCGGATTTTTACGACATCAAGGGTTTGGTCGAAACCCTAGTCGGCCATCTTCGTCTCCTTGGCCTTCAATGGAAATTTGGACAATGCCCCGCCCCCTACCAGCAAATTCAAAGTTTCCAAGTCAGGAATGGATCCGGCAAACTCTTGCTTTGGGGCGGTGCGATAAATCCAAAAGCATTGAAGGAATATGACATTTCCGTTCCTTGTTTTGGGCTGGAGTTGGAAATGGAGGCCCTTATTCAAACCGCGCGAGGAGCAAAAAGTTATCGCCCTCTCCCAAAATTTCCATCCGCTTGGAGGGACATTGCCCTGGTGGTTCCCGATGGTGTAACATCTCTACAGGTGGCAGGGGCGATACAGGAAATTGGCGGGCCTGAGTTAGTGAATATCCATTTGTTTGACCTTTACCGAGGAACAAATCTTACGACCGGCACCAGAAGCCTGGCCTATCGGTTGCATTTTCTGGACGAGAACCGCACCTTGACCGACCAGGAAGTTACCGATCGGGTTTCCAAAATTGTCGATCACTTGAAAACGAGGTACACCATTGTCCTCCGATGAACTTTTCTCGACCACCAAAGACCCCAAAATCCAATGGGAAGGCCTGGAAAAACGTATCAATGGCTTGCTTGAGGCTATTGTCAAGCTTCGCAACGCCAACGGCCAACTCATGAAGGAAAACATCCAGCTTAAAAATCAGCTGAAAGACACTAACGAAAACGCCAAAGAAGGCTCAACGGATTCTTCCGAGGAGCTCCAAAAACTTCGAAAGCAGTACGATGAGGCCATACAAGACCTGAGGCAAGTAAAAATCAACTTAGTTCGAATCGAGTCCCTCTCCAAAGAATTAAAACTGGAAGGCTAATCACATGGGCGAGAAAAAGTCGGTTACGGTCAACATATATGGAAATGAATATACGATGAAGGGCGAGGCCGATCCCCAGTACATTTCCGACTTGGCAAAATACGTGGATTTGAAAATGAATGAAATAGGAAAGAAATCCTCCGCCCCTGCGGCCAAGGTTGCCATCCTCGCCTCCATGAACATCGCCGATGAGTTACACCGCCTCGAGAAAAGCAAGGCGGAGAACATCAGGCTCATTGAGACATTGGAAAAAAGCCTATTGGAGATGAAAAAGTCCTCGGATGGTTCCTTGAAGCACACCATGGAGCTGAAAGAACATTTGGACCAATACAAGGCCGAGGCTGTCGAAAACAAGAAAAGGGCCGAAGAGTCCGCCGCCGAGTCCGCTAAACTAAAAAAAGAATTTGAGGATTCCGCCAAGAAATCTAGCGAGCTTAAACCCGAGGTGGATAAAGCCAGGGAAGAATTGGATGTCG
Organism: candidate division FCPU426 bacterium; assembly: GCA_003152075.1. GTDB lineage: Bacteria > Oederibacteriota > Muellerivitia > Muellerivitales > Muellerivitaceae > PALSA-1180. The sequence continues at coordinate 3,143 of PLZG01000086.1, read as the reverse complement.
CGAAACGGAAGATAGCGGACTTGAACAAGGAAACGGAAAGGTTAAAAACCGATCTTATTCAGACCCAGTCCCAACTCGAGGAGCTTAAACAGGATTTCGCCGAGGCACAGGGCTTAAACGAGGAAGCCCAGGGTGAGATTCAGGACTTAAGGGCAAAGGGCGACAAAATGAACTCGGAATTCAAGCAGGTCCGGGAAGCACTGGAGAAAGCTAAACAGACTCCCCCACCGGCCCCCAAAACCCCTCCTCCGCCTACCGTGGAAAACTTCCTTCCGACCGAGGAAAAACTTCACGCCCTTTTTAAAAAGATCGACGCGATCCTGGAATAACTACTCAATCTTAACAGGCTTCACCTGCCAAATATCGTCGCAATATTCCTGGATGGATCGGTCGCTGGAGAATTTTCCCATCCGAGCCACATTCAAGATGGCCATACGGGTCCATTTAGTCTGATCCCGGTAAAGTTCCGACACCTTTTCCTGACATTCTAAATAAGCGTCGAAATCAGCCATCAACATGTATTCGTCATGGTTCATGAGCGTGTCATAAATTGGTTGGAAAAGCCCTGGATTCTCCGGCGAGAAAAAGCCACTAGCGATTAAATCCATGACGCCCTTCAGTTCGGACGACTTTTCATAAAATTCGCGGGGGTTGTATCCGGCGTTCCTAACCTTGGTAACCTCGTCGGCTTTTAACCCAAAAATGAATATGTTCTCGTCACCAACCTCTTCCTTTATCTCGATATTGGCGCCGTCCAGGGTCCCGATCGTCAGGGCACCATTCAGGGCGAATTTCATGTTCCCTGTTCCGGAGGCTTCTTTTCCCGCTGTGGAGATTTGTTCCGAAAGATCGGTTGCCGGGATGATTTTCTCCGCGAGTGATACCCGGTAATTAGGAAGGAACACCACCATGAGTTTCCCCTTGATTTGGGGGTCCTGATTAACCACTTCAGCAATGGAATTGATGAACTTGATGATCAACTTGGCCTGGTAATAACCCGGCGCCGCTTTTCCTCCAAAAAGGATGGTACGGGGAACGAAATTACCTTTGGGATCGGCTTTAATGCGCCGGTAAAGGGCAATGGCATGAAGGGCGTTCAACAGCTGGCGTTTGTATTCGTGAATTCGCTTCACTTGGACATCGAAAATGGAATCAGTGTTAACCGCTAGGCGCTGTTCGGCGGCGATTAAACCAACCAATTTTTCCTTGTTAAACTCCTTAACATCCCGCCACTCCTCTTGGAACTTCTTGTCGTCAGCGAATTTCTCCAGCTTTTTCAACTGAGATAGGTCGGTGATCCATTTGTCCCCAATACGAGACGTGATTAATTGGGCGAGGCCGGGGTTGCATTTCTTCAGCCACCGGCGCTGGGTGATCCCGTTGGTTTTGTTGTTAAACCGGGTGGGATAAAGGTCATAAAAATCTTTTACCACGTTCGATTTCAAAAGCTCGGTGTGCAAGGCGGAAACGCCGTTGATCGAATGGCTTCCCACAATGGCTAAATGTGCCATCCGAATATGGGAATCCCCTTCTTCGAAAACCGACATGCGCCGGAGACGGTCACTGTCGCCCGGGTAACGTTCGGCTACTTCTTTTAAAAACCTGGCGTTGATTTCCTGGATGATCTGAAGATGGCGGGGGAATAAGCGTCCAAAAAGAGTAAGAGGCCACTTTTCCAGGGCCTCAGGAAGAAGGGTATGGTTGGTATAGGCAAAAAGGGCTTTTGTCATTTCCCAGGCCGATTCCCATTCAATCCCCTCTACATCAAGCATCAATCGCATGAACTCAGGGATCGCGATCGTGGGATGGGTGTCATTCAGCTGGATAGCAGCGACATCGGGTAATTCCCTTAAATCCATGTGTTCCCGGCGGAAACGCCTCAAGATGTCTTGAATGGAAGCCGACACAAAAAAGTACTGTTGTTTTAAACGCAGTTCCCGGCCCTCGGGACTGTTGTCGTTGGGATAGAGGACTTTCGAAATGGATTCGGATTCGGTTTTCTTGGAAGTAGCGGCGAAATAATTTCCCTTGTTGAAGAAATCCAGGTCAAATTCCTCGGTAGCCTTCGCCGACCACAGCCGTAAATTATTGACGGTCTTGTTCCCATAACCCGGAATCGGAGTGTCATAAGCCATGGCCAAAACGTCTTCCGTCTCGACCCACTCAAAAACTTGTTTTCCGTTTCGGTTGGTACGCTGGGCCACCTTTCCCCCGAAACGGATTCGGTAGGTGTATTCATGCCGGGCCACTTCCCAGGCATTTTCATGGCTCAACCACTCGTCCGGCTCCTCCACTTGGTAACCTCGGACGATTTTTTGGCGAAAAATACCATAATCGTACCGGATGCCATAACCGTAGGCCGGGATTTGAAGGGTCGCCAGGGAATCCATGAAACAGGCGGCGAGTCGGCCCAATCCCCCATTGCCTAAACCCGCGTCAATCTCAACTTCCCGAAGCTCTTCCAAGGTCAGGCCCAATTCATGAAGAGCCTTAGAAACGTTTTCTTCGACTTGAAGGTTGATAACTGAATTACCTAAGGTACG
>PLZG01000086.1:0-557 GCA_003152075.1 candidate division FCPU426 bacterium | reverse complement strand
CCCGGAGGCCCTTATATATTTCATATTCCGCTTTGGTTCTTGGCAAGGCCTCGGAACGCTTTCGCAACGATTGGCCTTTGGTTGTTTTGGTGCCGTTAGTTTTTGCCATCTTCGTCCTTAACTTGATATTCGGCATCGATCACACCGGAAGTTGGAGAGTGATTTTTCATCTCTGTTTGACCATTAAGCGTTTGGAAATCAGTTTGGGAATTGGAACCTGGGAGAAAAAGACGCAGGGTTGAGTAACCGATGGCAATCGCGGTCAAGGCCAGCCCCAACATCAGGGCGAAAGGTACTAGCGCTAAGGCGACCAGGATCATCACCGGGGCCGCCCATCGGGGCAATTGGAAAGATTGAACCTGGAGCCTCATCATCTAACACTCCTTGAGAATGCGATGCATTTTCTTACAGACAAGGTTTTTTCTCAAGAAGTGATTTTCATGGTTTGTCAAGATGGAGTCTTTCATTGGAAAAAGGCCAAAACAACTTTCCTTGACATCTTCTCGGGGCGTCCTAGAATATTTTCAAGCCATCTGCGGTGTTCGATCTTGAGATGG
>PLZG01000056.1:17849-47089 GCA_003152075.1 candidate division FCPU426 bacterium | reverse complement strand
AAGTCTTTCTCGTATTTTTGAGGTTTGGAGCCGCTTTTATCCTTGCGAGCGATTGTGAAAGAGGCCGAGGCGTTATCCCCGTTGATGACCAACCCGGTTAATTCAGCCTTCAACTCAAAGCTTTTGGGGTCCCCTAATACGAGCTGTTGATACCAATTATTCCACTTGGCCCGTTCGGGGTACATTTCATCGAAATAAACCCCGACCTTTGAAAGCGAGCCGCTTTCTAAGGCCTGCCGAAAACCTTCCGTAAAATGCTGAAGTTCAAAGCGTTCCCCTGAAATGCCGCGGGGCCCAATGGGCGTATACCAATGAATTTGGCTCACGCTGGCTTCCAAGGCCTTAAAAAGTTTCTTACCCTTTTCCGTTTCACCGATTTCCTGGGGCAGGGTGGCGTGTACCCCGATCAAAAGGTCGTCCTTGGCTAACGCCCATTCCTCATCCGACCAAGCCCAACCCTTTGGGTCTTCCATGTTAAAGGGAGCGACTACCCAGTTTCCCGAATCAAGTGTTTTATATTCCCGGACCGGTTCATTTTTTTGGATTTTAAACTCGTGGTTTTTCAATTCCTGCTCGGAAATGTCAACCCAGGCTTTGGACGATAACTTCTCAACGGAATTGCGAAGCTGAACCGAAACCCTCACGATCATTTGGCGGGTCGGGTCACAAAAACGGGCTACCTCGTCCACTTCCTGGTCGGCGGAAAGACGCAAATAAATCCATTTGGCGGGTATCGGAAAACCAAAACCGTAATCTGTCTGGACGAATTGACCTTCATACACGCCGCTCTCGACCGACGGCGGCATGGGGTATTTGCTTTCGGTGAATTTTGGCTTGGTTTTGCAACCGCAGAAGGCTAGCGCCAATACCAGAAAACATGTCGACAGTCGGCGGTCGACAGTCGGCAGCCAAGTCTTTAAAGCTTTTAACTGTGAACTGTGGACTGTCGACCGTGGACTGTTGCTCAAGGTACGGGTACCTTGACCAAAATCTGCTTAATCACGTCATCCGTACTCATGTTTTGCGCCTCAGCCTCGTAGGTAAGAATCAACCGGTGGCGCATCACGTCCGCCGCCAGGGCCTTGACATCCTCGGGCGTGGCGTATCCCCTGCCGTTGAGGAAGGCATGCGCCTTTGCCGCAACAGTCAAACCGAGGGAAGCCCTTGGGCTGGCTCCATACTCAATAAGAGGAGTCAAATTGTCTAATTTATAATCCTTGGGCTTACGCGTGGCCGAAACCAAGTGGACAATATAATCCTTTAAGTGCTCACTGACGTATATCTCGTCCACACAACCCTGGGCCTTCAAAATGGACTGGGCCGAAAGGACTTCCTTCGTTTTTATAAGGTTTCCGCTGGTCATCCGGGTGATGATTTCTTTTTCATCCGCGAAGCTTGGATAACTCACTTGGATTCTCATGAAAAACCGGTCGACCTGGGCCTCGGGCAAGGGATAGGTTCCCTCATGCTCAATGGGGTTCTGGGTGGCCATGACAAAGAAAGGCTCATCCAATTTAAAGGTGTCGGGACCGATGGTGACTTGGTGTTCCTGCATCGCCTCTAATAACGCGGATTGCACCTTAGCTGGTGCCCGGTTGATTTCATCGGTAAGAACCAGATTGGCGAAAATCGGTCCCTTTTGGGTTTTAAAATCGCCTTTGGCAGGCATGTAGATGCGGGTCCCTACCAAGTCCGCCGGGAGAAGGTCAGGGGTAAATTGGATACGGCTGAAAGAAACCCCCAAAGCGTCCGCCAAGGTTTTAATCGCCAATGTCTTGGCCAAACCAGGCAATCCCTCTAATAACAAGTGGCCGCGGGCCAAAAGACCCAGTAAAAGCCGGTCTAGCAGGCCATCTTGCCCCACGATAACCTTTTGAACTTCCTCACGAACTTTGTGAAACTGTTCGCTGAGGCGTTGTCCTTCCGTCGTTAATTCCTCGTTTTGCGTTGCCATTTCATTCTCCTTTTATTTGCTGTCAACTGTGAACTGTCGACTGTCGACTAGTTCTTGGGTACTTTCGGCAGTAACGCCGAGCAATAGCTCCTTAAATTATCCCGGCCCGTCAAATTCGCGTCAGCGTGAAGGACCCGATCGCAGGTCTTCAGGCATTTTTCCGCGGCCACAAACTCATCATCGGTGAGCTTGTACTTCGGAAGGGTTTTAAGGATTTCCTCGGTGGTGTAATGCACCGCCGGAAAGTTAAACCGGTACTGAAGACACTCCCGAACCAAGTTGGATAACCCAAAGCAGAACTCTTTTCCGGTCAGGTCTTCGTTTCCGAGTTTTTTCCAAGCGTCCTTTAATTGGGCGGCCTTCCCTAACGGGGGAGTGGCCATGGAAGCAACCGGTTTCCTTAATTGACGCCAGACAAAACCCACGATCAAAGCCAGAAGCGTCACCCAAAAAATCGTCTTAATGAGCATGAAAGACTCCGGAAGTAAAGGTTTGATGCCACGCAAATCGTCCGGCGCCGCCTGGTTCACGGCGGCCGCCGGATTAGGAGCCGCTTGTGGTTGAGTCTGAGCCTGCGGATTCACCTTTTTCTTTTTCCCGAACAAGGAGAACCCGGTTTTTTCCACCACTGTCACGGTGACTTGGTTTGATTTTATCTCCCGTCTTTTCATCTGCGGATCCTGGTAAGTGAGTACGGCGGGTCCGAGAGTTTCTGTTCCCGGTTTGGTGGCTACCAATTCCAATTTGGTGGTGGATATGGCCGCGGTTTGTTGGTTGATAATGGTGACTTGGGTGGAAGAGGATTGTCCACGGATCTCGAAATTATCAGGTGTGGCGATTTGGGGTTCACCCATCACCGAGGTATTACCGCTTCCGATTTGCTTAAACTCCAACGTCAAGGTCACGTGTTCCCCCACCTCCAATTGGCGCTTGTCCACATCCATGCGAAGGCCTACCTCGGCTTGTTGGGCGAAAGCCCCGGCTGTCAGAAGACTGGCTAGGACCATCCCCAACAAGGGGACTTTCTTTAGATTCGGTTTTGAACTTTTCATAATCCCTTTCCCTCTAGAAGAAGCGATATTTTACCCATTTTCCATTCATTTCCAACAGCTGTTGCCTTTTGTTTTAAGACTTAACAGTCGACTGCGAACTGCCTTTACCAGTCTTCCTCTACTTCCGACTCCTTTTCCGGTTTGCCGAACAAACGGCGCATAAATTGTTGTTGTTCCTTGGGAAGGAAGTTCCAAGTATTTCGTTGTTGTTCCCGATCCTTTTTGGGATGCGGGGAATAATATTGCTGGGTCTGTTCCTCTTGCTTTTGTAATTGAGACATTAAATCTTGGATTTGTTTATCATTAAGACCTAATTCTTTTTTGGCTTGTTCCTGACGTTGTTGATCTTCCTGGCGTTGCCGGGTGGCCTCCTGTTTGTCTTGTTGGCCATTTTGATTTTTGGAATCCTCGTTTTTCTGCCCATCCTTTTTTTGATTCTGCTTGGCTTGATTCGGATCCTTGTTTTTTTGGTCTTGTTTCTGATCCTGTTGCTGGGATTGCTGTTGTTTTTGCTGGTCTTGTTGTTCTTTTTGTTTTTGCTGATCCTCCTTCTTTTTTTGGTCGCTTTTATCTTTTTTCGGGTTCTTTTTCAGCTTCTTTTCGGCTAATTCCAAGTTGGATTTAGCGTCTTCATCATTCGGGTTTAACTGAAGGGCTTTTTTGTAATCCTCAATGGCATCCTTATACCTGTCCTGCTGATAAACGGAGTTACCCAGGTTGTACCAACCTTGCTCCAAGGTTGGTTTTTTTTGAAGGGCCTGCTGGTAAGCCTTTTCGGCTTCCTCGAATTTCCCAAGTTGGTAAAGGGAGTTTCCCCAGGAATAAACATTATCAACGTCTTCGGGGGACTTTAATGCTTTTTCGCCGAAATACTCCTCGGCCTTTTCAAAATCTTTTTTCTCATAAGCCTTACGGCCAGCCGACAAGGTAAATGCACTGGCGGGTATAACAGTGACCCACGCAAGCAGACAGATGATTCCTGTCTTAAAGGTAATATCAATAATCGATTCACACTTTCGCAATTTTAAACCTTTACACATTTTAACTTTTCCGTCTTTTTTCATATCAACGCCGAAAGAAGCAGCGCGCCCGCGGAAAATATACCCAGCGAGGGCGCCAATTCCTCGCGACGAACGGCCCCTTTGCCCTTCATTTCGGTTCTTTGGAGGTTATCCAGTGTCTTTTCAATGGAGTTCAAGCCGCTTTCACTATCCCCATGGATAAATATACCGTTCGTGGAATCGGCTATTTTTTTCAGTGTCTGCTCGTCCAAATGACTGACCACAATGTTTCCGGAGCGATTTTTTTTATAAAGCGCTTCGCCCCAAAAGGAGGCCCCGTCGGGAATAGGACGCCCCTGTCTTGTCCCGATACCCACGGCCACAACAGGAACCTTTTTTTCTTTCGCTTCCAAACAAGCCCGATTGACGTCAGAGGCGCCATCGGTCGTTTCACCATCCGTAATCAGAAGAATGGCCTTTCCTCTTTTGTTTTGGTCATCCTTCTCGAATGCGGTCAAGGCGGTCTGGATACCTTCCCCGATATCGGTTCCTCCACGATCCACCGCGTCTACGTCATCCCTGTCCAACACAAGGGAAACCGCCTCCAGATCCAAGGTGAGTGGAACCTGGACAATAGCCTCTCCAGCGAACACGACCAGCCCGACCCTGTCGCCATCACGGTCTCGCAGCCAGGAAATCACGGCCTTTTTAGCGGCGCCCAAACGGTTGGGAACAATATCTTGGGAAAGCATGCTCTTTGATAGGTCCAGAACAACCATCACATCGATACCTCGTAAGTTAAGGTCTTCCGGAACCTGCTTGCCCTGCAACCGCGCGGCCCCCAAAAGAATGAGCAACAACCCTGCTAGCATTAGGGACCCCTTTAGAACCCTGCGGCCCCAAACCAGGTGAGGGGCCAACACCAAATTTTGGTAACCCAACAGTTCTAAATCGCGTCGGTCACGCCAAAAGGTATAAATGGCAAAAACCGCCTCCAAAACGAAGAAAGCGCCCAGGGGCCAAAGCCAGTTTTCGTTTGCGATGTTCATCTAAACCTCAATTTTTAATTTTAAATTAATGAAATTTCCGGTTTCCGGAAATAACCACAATTTAAAATTCAACATTCAAAATTAATAATTACTTCGAACTCTCCCAATCAGGGGAGAGTTCGAAGTATTGTTGTTTCCAAACCCAAAACCAAGGCTAAAAGTATGAAAGCCGCGATCAAAAAGAAGGATGCCAATTCTTGGTATTCCCAATGAACTGTCACCGACACGTCCCTTTTTTCCAATTTGGCGATTTCGTCCAAGACCGACTTGAGGGTGTTGTTATCCCCCGCGCTGTAGGCCTTTCCACCCGCGATGCGCGCGATTTCCTTCAAAAGGCCCATGTCCGCCAAATCGGCCATAACGACGTTTCCACCCCCATCCAATCCATAAGTCATCTTGCCGTCGGGAAGCTGGTAAAGCGCTGGGACCCGGTGATCCACGCTTCCCATTCCAATCGCGTAGATTTTGACTCCACGGCTTGCGGCGATTTTCGCGGCCGCGAGGGGATCCATCCGACCATAATTATTTCCACCATCTGTCATTAAGAGGATAGCTTGGGTGTTCGGTTTGTTTTCCTCGACTTCCTGCTTCACGTCAAACAGTTTGGAAACCAATGAAGGGGTTGTGTTCATTGAATTCTGTGTTTTACCGCTACCGGTTTGAAGCCTGTTCAAGCAAGAGACTAAAGCATCTCCAATTGCAGTCGCATTTTCAATTTTCACCGATCCTATTTCCACGTTGGAAAGCAGTTTTTTAACCACATCCATATCCGTGGTCAAGGGGCATTGGGTAAAGCTGACCCCCGCGAAAACGGTCAAGCCAACCCGGACATTCTCAATCTTGTCCAAGAATTCCGACAGAACCTTCTTGGCTGCCGTCACCCGGTTGGGTTTCAAGTCATTCGTAAGCATGGAAGAAGACACGTCGAATGCCACAAACAGGTCGGTGACCGGCTTTTTTTCCTCCACTTTCTTTTGTCCCGCCTGCGGCCTGGCGGCCGCCAAGAGGCAAAGGGCCAAAACGATGAAACGCAAAACAGGGGGAATCACCTGGACGGAAAGAGGATTGGATACTTCCCCCACTAGCTGGGGATTGCCCAGGAAAAAATTTTTGTGTTTGGCCTGGGACAAAAAATAAACCGCCAGCCCCGCGAAAGGCAACGCCAGCAGGCCAAGTAACCACGTGGGGTTTGCGAAGTGAATACCGTGCAAGTCCAAATCAAGACTCCGTTCTTGATTTACAAAAAATAGCTGTCATTGCGGGGAATGCCTGCCGAATAGGTGGGCGATCATGACGAAGCAACCCCAGTTTTAATAATGTGTCATTAAAAAATTCAACCACCCATAAACTTGGGTTGCTTCGTCGCACAGTTCGCTCCTCGCAAGGACACCATTAACTAAAAACTCAACACTTAGAACTTAAAACTCGCTTTAGCGTCTTCCCATTCTCTCAATGCGTTTTTTGAAAAATCTCATGAGAGCCGTCACGACGTTTTCCCCCGCCTCCACATCAATACGGTCAGCTCCCTTGACTGTTAAACCCCAAAGCTGGTTTTCCCGGAACTCATGGGCCTTACGCGACGCGGCGGCGGACCCAGGGGAAAGAAAACCCACTTTTCCGGATTCGGGGTCCCGCACCGCCACCCGGGCGGGCAGGTTGAAATTTACCTCTAAAGGATCTTTTATGACAGCGGCCACCAGGTCATGACGCTGGGCGAGGACACTGGCGGCTTCCATGGGTATGGGCTCGGTGAAATCAGAAACTAAAATGAGAACACTTCTTCGCTTGAGAATCCTGGAAAGCATTTGAAAAGGAGGTTTATAGTTTGTCCGCTTGCCAACCGGCTTGAACTTGATCAATTCCCTTAAGACCCGCATGGTCGCTGCCTTGCCGCGTTTCGGGGGAATGTAATACTCCACTCGGTCGGTAAACACCATAAGCCCGACCCGGTCCTGGTGCTGGACCGCCGCGAAGGCTAGGATGGCGCACAACCTCAAAGCGGTTTCCCTCTTGCTTAAGGGGCCCGTTCCATACCAAAGGGAAGCGGACAAATCGACGGCCAAAACTAATTGAAGTTCCCGTTCTTCCACGAAGGTTTTTACGAAGGGGGCGTTCAGGCGGGCCGTGACATTCCAATCGATCGTTCGAAAATCGTCCTCCGGGGTGTATTCCCGAACCTGGTGGAATTCCAACCCCCTTCCCCGAAACGTGCTTTTGTAAAAGCCCTTTAAGAGGGTATCCACCGATCCCCGGGTAACAATTTCCAGGCGCCTGACTTCGTTTAAGATGGAAAGCGGATCGGACTTATTCATGGATATTTTGACGTTTTTCGGTATTTTTCGTGTTGGTTTTTAAAGTCGAAATTTTAGCCGGTAACTGCCAGCGGATCGCTGACAGCGTGCGCGTCACTTCCGGCGCCGTTGCTCGCGCGGTGCCTGTATCCAGCGGGGGGCGAAAGTTACCAATAGAAATAAGGCGCCGAAGAGGCCAATCGCGATACAAAAGTTGATCTTTAAAGCCTTCAGGGAGTCTAAGCCGTAAAAGTTTTCAATGGGATTATAAATGTAGTCCCAAAACACCCAGATGACCGGCCCAAATAACGCGTAAATACTTATTTCTGTCCAAAATGATTTTTTAAGTTCTTTCTTAAGCTTTGGATTTTGATAAAAGCCATAAGCGAAGCTGACAAGGAAAACCCCGATGGAAAGAAGAAGAACGATCAGGTCGGCCTGTTCTTCGGTGATGAGTTCTTTCATCCTTCAAACCTCCGGTGGGTGGTGCTGTCGACTGTGAACCGTGAGCTGTCGTTAAGAGAAGAAATTCGGAACGGCCCACAACAAGACGGAAACGAACATGAGGACTGTCCCGCCCAGCATCACCAAGGCCCACAGGGTGTCCACAGGCTTGGGTGTGGAATCCGATTTCCAAAGACCCATGTTGAAAAGGACATATCCTAAGATGATTCCCACAATCCATCCTGGTGACAAGGTTCGCTCCTTTTAGTTATTGCCCGGCCCACAGGGATCGGGACTGCCGCAGGTGCCACACCCAGGAGCGGAGTCGCTTGCTGGGTTTGAATCCGTCTTCTTTTCAGGCGTTGCCTTTGGGATTACGGGCTTCACCTCCGATTTCTTATCCAGCGGCTTGTCCGCCGTAGGCGGAGCGGCAGCGGAAGCGGAAGCGGAAGCGGAAGACTCAGCGTAGGCAGAGGGATTCTTGTATTCATTCTGATAAAAACCCGAGCCCTTGAAGACAAAACCCACATTGGCTGAGATAAGGCGTTCGACTTTCGACCCACAGGTTGGACAAGCGGACAGGGCGTTATCCTTGATGGAGTGCCATATCTCAAATGGCCCGCATTTTTCGCATTTATATTCGTAAGTCGGCATCGGCAACCCCTAAAAAGTGGAATCAGTGAGTAAATAATAGGGTTTCCGCTAGGGTGTGTCAACGCCAACCCAGGCCAAAAACCCTTAAAAACAAATAAAAAAGCCCCCAGAAGATTTTCCTCCGGGGGCTGGAACCAAAACTTCTCTTAAGCCCGGTTCATTCTTCCAAAAGCGGTTCAATGCTCAGCGGAAAACTCCTTGGATCGGGTCCGCCGTGGCCGCGTTGTTGGTCGGCGCCAGGCGGTACATATCCTCAAGCGTCCGCAAGACGTTGTAATGACTGATCGTCTGGTTGTATTGCCCTGGAATTACTTCCGCGCCGGTAATGATGGTGGCGACTTGATTCGATGCGGCGACGAAATCATTCTCATCCCAAGTGACAATCATGATGCTGTTGTGTTCCTTGGCCCAAACGTTGTAAGCCGACATGTTCTGTTGAAGCCATTGGTCGCATAAAACGTCACTGCCATCGTGCTCGTCGTGCCATTGGTCCGGCACCACGAAAGAAACCGTGGGCAAATCGTCAAAGTCACCCTGGGGAAACTGAGCAAAAGTCTTGTTGCCATCCGGCGGAAGCAAGCCTTCCACCTGCCAAAACTCATAGGGGTTATGCTTGACACGATAACCCGCGGACAAGTCTCCCGTCGCGGCGAGAAGAGCCGCCGGGGTGAAAGTGCAGCTTGTGTCTCCCTGTGCCGGAAGATCTTCCGAGTAGATTGCGAAACTCTTATGCTTGTCCATCAATTCACTGGCCAGGTTGGGTCCGGATACCGTCCAAGTGCAAGGGTCCGCGGCCACGCCTTGGGTGGAACCGGAGAACAAAGCGAAATAATTGGGTTCGCTGGGATGGGTGACACCGTGGGAATCGGTCATCAATGCGCCTTCAGCAGCCAATTGGTTCACATAGGGCATATTGGGATCGCCGATCACCTCGTTGAAAGCGTGGTTTTCCTCGATCACCACCACCACATGCTTAAACTTTTCCTGGTCCTTCAAGTCTTTAACGTCTTTGTTTTCGAACGAAGCCTGGGGCCCCGAAGGAATCGTCATGGCTGTGTTGGTTTGACTACTGGAAGTGGGGTCGGACGCCTTATTACATCCGGCCACCAAAAGAGCTAAGGCACCCGCAAGCGCCAAAAATCTTGTTTTTTTCATAAACCATACCTCCTTAAAAAATTGAACTGCGGGAGGATTATCAAGGACTCAGTGCATACTGAAGTAAAGCCCTGGTAATAAAGAAGTTACTTTTTCCCAGTCGATTAACACAATGAAATTAAATTTTTGATTGAACGATTCAAACAACGGAACAGGGCCGCTTCAAACGATTTTTTTACAGGCTGTTTGCATAGGGACGAAAAACATTTTGATGTTAAATAAAAAAAGCCCCGGGAGTTTTCTTCCGGGGCTTTCCATAACTCAAAACTTAAAACTTCGAACTCGCGATTTCGCGATTAGTAGTCCATTCCTCCGCCCATTCCGCCCATTCCACCGCCGGGCCCCATGGGGGACGGCTTCTCTTTTTCCGGAAGATCGGTAATCAGGGTTTCAGTCGTCAAGGCAAGTCCAGCTACTGAAGCCGCGTTTTGCAGGGCCGAGCGAACAACCTTAGTCGGATCGATGACGCCTGAGGCGACCAGGTCCTCATAGACACCCGTTTCGGCGTTATACCCAACGTTCTGCTTTTCGGTTAAGACTTTGGCAACGACCACAGAACCTTCACCGCCAGCGTTCTGGACAATCTGGCGCAAGGGCTCTTCCAGGGCACGTCGCACGATGTTGGAACCCACTTGCTCGTCGTGTTCCAGCTTCAAGGCTTCCACGGCCTTCAAGGTGCGGATAAGGGCCACACCACCGCCAGGCACAATCCCTTCCTCCACCGCCGCGCGGGTCGCGTGCAAGGCGTCCTCGACACGGGCTTTCTTTTCCTTCATTTCAACCTCGGTGGCCGCGCCGACGTTGATGACGGCAACACCGCCGACAAGCTTGGCCAGGCGTTCTTGTAACTTCTCGCGGTCGTAATCGCTGGTGGTTTCCTTGATCTGTTTACGGATGGTCTCACAGCGGGCGTCTATTTCCTTTTTATTGGCCTTGGCCTTATCGATCAAAATCGTAGTGTTATCCTTGTCGATCACCACCTTCTGGGCCCGGCCCAAGTCTTCCAACTTCACGTTTTCCAACTTGATTCCCAGGTCCTCGGTGATGGACTTGCCGCTGGTCAAGGTCGCGATATCGTCCAGCATCGCCTTGCGGCGGTCACCGAAACCCGGCGCCTTAACGGCGGCGCAGACGAAGGTGCCGCGGATTTTATTAACCACCAAAGTGGCCAATGCTTCTCCCTCAACCTCTTCAGCGATAATGAGGAGCGGTGCGCCCTTTTGGACGACCTTTTCCAGCACCGGCAAGAGATCCTTCATGCTGGATATCTTTTTCTCGTGGATGAGGATGTAGGGATTTTCTAATTCCACTTCCATTCGGTCCGCGTTGGTCACGAAATAGGGGGAGAGGTAGCCTTGGTCGAACTGCATCCCCTCGACCACATCCAAGATCGTCTCGATTCCCTTGGCTTCCTCAACCGTGATGACGCCGTCCTTGCCGACCTTGTCCATCGCCTCGGCGATGATCTGTCCGATCTTTTTGTCGCCATTGGCGGAAATGGTGGCCACTTGGGCGATTTCGTTCTTGCCCTTGGTGGGGGTGGAGATTTTCTTCAACTCGGCAACGACAACTTCAACTGCCTTGTCGATTCCGCGCTTCAAGGCCATGGGGTTCGCCCCGGCCGTCACGTTCTTCAATCCTTCGCGAACAATGGCTTGGGCCAAAACGGTCGCCGTCGTGGTTCCGTCACCGGCCACGTCGGAAGTCTTGGTCGCCACTTCTTTCACCATCTGGGCGCCCATGTTCTCAAAAGGATCTTCCAATTCAACTTCTTTGGCCACCGAGACGCCGTCCTTGGTGATATTCGGGGCTCCGAACTTCTTGTCCAAAACGACATTGCGACCCTTGGGCCCCAAGGTTACCTTGACCGCGTTCGCCAGCTTGTCGACCCCGCGCTGCAGGGCCCTGCGGGCTTCTTCTCCGTAAATAATTTGCTTTGCCATTTCTTTAACTCCTTGTTGTTAAGGTTTAGTGAATAAACAGGTTTGAATATTGGTTTTAATCTTTAGTTAAGCTTCCACGACTCCAACTACGCCCTCTTCCTTCAAAACGACATACTCTTTGCCGTCGATGGTGAGGTCCTCGCCGCCGTATTTTTCAAACAAGATCACATCCCCGACCTTCACGTCGAGCTTGATGACCTCGCCCTTATCATTGACCCGGCCGTTTCCAATCGCGATCACCTTGCCCCGTTGCTGCTTCTCACGAGCCGCGTCGGGAATAATAATGCCGGTCTTCGTCTTTTCTTCTTCGCCAACACGTTCCACCAAAATCCTGTCATGCAATGGACGAAATTTCATTCAACAACCTCCTGAAAAAATGTCGTTGTCCCAGAGGGACACGAGTAACAAATCATTTGTTAACTTAATTAAGAGAACGGCTTTTGATGCCGTTTTTAGCACTCACGGAACGAGAGTGCCAGGGGCGGTAATATAGGGAAAAACGGTCCGAGGGGCAAGGGGCGGAAATAAAAAAGGCCTCCAAAGGAGGCCTCTCAAAACGATAGAAAAACCTTATGAAAATTACCTGGGTGAACGCTAAGTTCGCCCTCTACTTGACAGCTTCCTTGAAGTTCTTAGCCGGCAGGAATTTGGGAGCTTTTTTGGCGGGAACGGAAATCGATTCGCCTGTTTTTGGATTGCGGGCCATGCGGGCTTTTTTATCCTTCAATTTAAATATCCCAAGCCCCGTGATGTTGACCTTATCGCCCGTCTTAATTGTTTCAATTATAGTTTGAATGATGGATTCCAGCGCTTTTTGTAGATCAACCTTTTTGACCCCCGTTGATTCCGAAACTTTTGCGACCAACTCGTCCTTAGTCATAAAGCGCACCTCCGGGATTTGGGTCAAGGATGCCAAGGTGTTGAAGGGGAAAGAATAACGTAGGTAACAATTATCCCTCCCTTGATTGAGCGCTGGCAAGGGAAAACCACCTGGTCTTTCGTTACAAAACAAGGATTTTGACCGAAACCTGACATATTAAATTTTGTATGCCGTCACTCCCAGGGGTACCCTGCCGAAGAATCTATGTTTCGCGAATAATAGGGATCCTTTACTTCGTTCAGGATGACACCTTGACCAAATGGATTTTTTTAACGGTAAATTTCCGGCCTGAAGAAAAAACGGCGTTGGATGACTTGCTTAATCTTGTGCATCTTGCTCTTTGCTTCTTTCTCCCCCGCCTCAATGATTTCCTTGGCAGAGCCGAAATCAAAAAGGTCAAACAACCTCATGTCGGGTTCCAAGATGACGTCCGCGTGCTCCCGCCAGGCTGATTCCTCGCGAACGAAGAAATACCAAACCCGCATCATGATTTGAAAAACGTTGGAAGCTGGGGGAAAAACCTGGTGGTGGCCGAAAAGGTTCACCGCGATAATCACATCCGCGCCCAGGCTTTTAAGGGCCTTCACAGGAACGTTTTCCGCCATGCCTCCATCCGCCAGCTGGCGGCCTTCCAACTCCACCGGGCTGTAGATGCCCGGGATGGAGCAGGAAGCCCTCACAGCCTTATCCAGGGGCCCATGGGTGAAGATAACTTCCTCCCCCGAGCAAATATCGGTGGCCACCACCGCCAATGGTTTTTTCAACTCCTCGAAAGTGGCGACTTTTAGGTATTTTTGGATGTAGTGTTCGATGGGCCCAGAGGAAACCAACCCTTTGCGGGAAGGCCGAAAAGAAAAAAGCTCGCCCCAGTTGGTCTTTATGCCAATTTCCTCAATGCGGGAAACGGGCAGACCCGAGGCGTATGCCGCCGCGATAATGGCTCCAGCGCTGGTGCCGGCTATACAATCTACCTTAACGCCAGCCTCTTCAAGGGCCTTCAACACCCCGATTTGGGCGACACCGTAGGCCACCCCCCCGCAAAGGGCAAGACCGACCTTGTATTTGCTCTCAACGGCGGTCTTTTGGAACTCCGTCAGGGTGAGAAAATCAGATTTGGGAGTTTTAGATTTTTTTGGCATTCAAAAACCTTTCACAACAAAAAAATCCGACACAAAGCCACGAAGCCTCAAAGAAAAATTTCCATTGTTATTTTGATTATTTAGATCTTCCTTCGAGTCTTGGTGCCTTTGTGTCAGCGGTTGGTTCAGACTTACTGATCGGTGAATTGTGGTTGGCGCTTCTCCACGAAAGCCTTAATGCCTTCCTTCATGTCCGGCGACTCGCAAATCTTCCCAAAACCTTCTAATTCTACCGCCATCGCAGCGTCCATCGAGGGTTGTTCCATACCGTTGTTGATGGCTTTTAATATTTGAGCGATAGCCGTGGCAGGTTTCATGGCGATTTTTTTCGCCAGGCCCTGGGCTTGACGCAGAAGCTCCCCTTCGGGAATGACATGGTTCACCAAACCGGCGGCCTTGGCATCCTGGGGCGCGATGTTATCCCCGGTCAAAATCCATTCCGCCGCCTTCCCTTTACCCACCAAACGGCTCATTCGTTGGGTTCCACCGAAACCCGGGATAATTCCCAAATTGATTTCGGGCTGGCCCAACTTGGCCCGGTCCGAGCACATGCGGATATGGCAGGCCATGGCCAATTCCATCCCGCCGCCCAGGCAAACGCCGTTGATGGCGGCAATGACAGGCTTCGACATCCGTTCGATCTTCAGGAAAACCCTTTGACCCTCACCCGCGGCTTTCTTACCGTCGGCCACCGATTGAATCTGGGCCATTTGTTTAATGTCGGCACCAGCGATAAATACCGGGCCGGTTCCTGTCAGCACAATAACCTTAACGTCCTTGCGCCCGACCAATTCATCCATGGTGGTCTCGAGATCTTTCAAAACATCCGGCGAAAGGACATTCACCGGAGGGTTATTGATCGTCACCGTTGCCACTTTCGAGTCCACTGCCACATTTAAGAACTGACCCATAGCCGCCTCCTAGTAGTTAAAGAAACCCTTCTTCGTCTTTTGTCCCAAATAATTCGCCGCGACCATTCGCTTCAGTATTGGCGCGGGCCAGAAACGGGGGCCCAGAGTCTTCGAGAATTCCTTCAATTTTTCCAGCACCACATCCACACCAATTCCATCCGCCAAATGCAAGGGCCCACCCTTATCTTGGGGGAACCCCGTCCCCGCCAGCATCGCCAAGTCGATGTCAGAGGGCGAAGCCACGTTTTCTTCCAAGCAATAAGCCGCCTCATTGATCATCTGGAATACCAAGCGCTCAGGTGAAAAGGCCGTGCCCTTTACTCCGGTCTTAGCCTGAATGGCGTCCACAATCGGCTTCAAATCAGCCTTTTTGGACTCATCATAAACGTAAAAACCGATGCCGTTTTTGGTGCCCAGTCGGTTGGCCTTGTGCATTTCTCCCAGGATTTCGGCGGCCTTCATGCGGGGGCCAAAGGAATCATAAAGGATCATCGAAACCTCGGCGCAGACGTCCAGGCCCAGCATATCCAACAGGGCAAAGGGGCCCATGGGCATGCCGAAAGCCCGCATGGCCTTATCCATATCTTCCGCGGGGGCGGAACCTTCCTGTAAAGCGTAAGCGGCTTCATTTAAGTAAGGGAGAAGAAGCCGGTTCACCAGGAACCCGGCGCATTCCTTAACCCGAACAGGCATTTTTCGAAGGGATTCGGCGAAAGCCACCACGTCATCCACCGTTTCCGGTGAGGTTTGAAGCCCCGGAATAACTTCCACCAACTTCATAACCGGTGCCGGATTAAAGAAATGCATTCCAATCACTTTTTCCGAACGTTTGACTGCCGAGGCAATTTGGGAAATGGAAAGAGCCGAGGTGTTGCTGGCCATTATGGCCGTCTCCGGCAGGACCTTTTCCAGGTCTTGGAACACTTGGTGCTTTACCTTCATGCTTTCGAACACGGCTTCAATAACCAGGTCGCAATCCTTGAAATCGTCGTAAGAGGTAGTGCCAATAACTAATTTCATTTTCTGGTCCATCTCCGAAGCGGACATCTTCCCCTTGTCCACCCGGCCCTGGTAAACCTTGCGGATCATGTCGATTCCCTTGTTCACCCGGTCCATGTCAGTGTCTTTCAAAACCACTGGAAGACCCGAAAAGGAAATAACCTGGGCGATTCCCGATCCCATGGCTCCCGCGCCGATTACACCCGCTTTGTATATGAACATTGTCAAACTCCCTTTATTATTTGCGTTCCAGAACCATCGCTCCGCCGATGCCACCACCGATGCACATGGAAATAACCCCCAGCGACAGGTTACGCCGGGCCATTTCCTTAAGCCCTGTCAAGATCAGCCGGGCCCCGGTCATGCCGACCGGATGGCCAAGGGCAATCGCCCCGCCGTTCACGTTCAATATCTCCCGATTCATCTTCAAAACCCGGTCGTCCGCTAATATCTGCGCAGCGAAGGCCTCGTTGATCTCAATCAGCTGCATATTGGAAAGTTCTAGCCCGGCTTTTTTCAAAGCCTTTGGTATGGCATAAGCGGGTCCGATCCCCATGCGCTCCGGCTCCACACCTGTGAAAGCGTAGGACCGGACATAGCCCAATGGCTTGTAGCCTAAGGCATCGGCCTTCTCCTTCGACATGACCAGCATCACACAGGCCCCATCATTAATCCCGCAGGCATTTCCGGGGGTTACCGTCCCATTTTCTTTAAAGATTGTCGGATAGGCTGCCAGTTGCTGCTCATTCAAGGCGGCGTTGATGCCTTCGTCCTGATTAAACGGCTCGGGGGTCACGGGTTTGCCCATGACTTTCTTGGGAACCATAACAGGCACAATCTCATCTTTGAATTTATTTTCCCTTTGGGCCTTAAAAGCCTTCTTGTGGCTTTGAACAGCGTATTCGTCCTGTTCTTTGCGGGAAATCTTGAATTCGTCGGCCAAATTTTCGGCGGTCTGGCCCATCACCAAATGGCAAAAGGGGTCGGTCAAACCCTCCATCAGGCTGTCCACCATCTTGGAATCCCTCATGCGTTTCCCAAAACGCAGGTCCCGGCTCACGTAGGGTGCCTGGCTCATGGATTCGGTACCGCCCGCCAAATGAATGTCCGCGTCGCCACATTGGATATTCTGAAAGGCGTTCACCACGGCTTGCATGCCCGAAGAGCAGTTACGCTGGACCGTATAGCCGGTCACTTCCTTGGGGAGCCCGGCCAACAGGGCCGCAACCCGGCCCACGTTGGGCGCGTCGGAAAACTGGCCCACACAGCCAAGAATCACTTCCTCCACGTCGGCAGGTTTCAAGTTATTGCGTTTGACGATCTCTTTGATGACAGTCGCGGCCATATCTTGCGCCGTCACGTCTTTAAGCGCCCCACCCATGTTGCCGATAGGTGTCCTCGCTCCATCCACAATGACTACTTCTTTCATGAAAGCCTCCCTATCCCATTACTTTTTGAGTTTCGCCTTTTCCTCATCTACTAATAGACGCCTTAGCATCTTGCCCACCATGTTCTTCGGGAGGGCCTCGCGAAATTCCACTTCCTTTGGAACCTTATACTTGGCCAGGTGTACCTTACAGAAGTCGATGATTTCCTGGGGAGTCGCCGTTTGTCCAGGCTTCAGGACGATGTAAGCCTTAATCTTATCCCCTAGCCGCTCGTCCGGAATCCCTGCCGCCACGCAGTCAAGCACCTTCTCGTTCTTAAAAAGCGCTTCCTCCACATCCCGGGGGTAAACATTCTCGCCGCCCACCTTCACCATGTCCTTCTTGCGGTCCACGATGGCGAAGAAGCCATCCTCGTCCATATAACCGATATCGCCGGTATAGAGCCAACCATCCTTGAGAACCATGGCTGTTTCATCGGGACGATTCCAATAGCCTTGCATTACCTGGGGCCCCTTGACGATCACTTCCCCGATTTCCTTAACCTTAAGGTCTTTTTTTCCAGTTTCAACATCCACTATCTTGGAATCCGTACCAACAAACGGCAATCCGATCATGCCTATCTTGCGCTTGCCGTAAACGGGATTGCAATGGGTGACCGGCGAGGCTTCCGTCAGGCCGTAACCCTCGACCAGTTTTCCTCCCGTAAGTCCCTCGAACTTCTTTTGCACTTCCTGATGCAGGGGTCCGGCCCCCGAAATACAGGCCTCAATGCTTCGAACATTATATTTTCCAACCTGCGAACAGTTATTGATGGCCACGTAAATGGCTTGAATGCCCGGGAATATGGCCACGTGGTATTTGTCGATCGCTTTCAAAACTTGGATGACATCAAATTTTGGGACCAGCACTATGGAAGCACCCATGACCAAGGCAAAGTTCATTCCCGCCGTCATTCCATAGCAGTGAAAAATAGGTATGGCCAACATGAAGACTTTCTCGCCTTCGGGCAGACCCGGGAACCAGACCTTGCATTGATAAGCGTTCGCCACCAGGTTGCGATGGGTCAGGATCACCCCTTTAGAGACCCCGGTAGTTCCCCCCGTATATTGCAGAAGGGCTGTTTCATCCATTTTAACTGGGCTTTGGACAGGGGTTTTGGGAGACTTTTCTAGCTCCTTCTTGAATGAAATGAAAAGAGGCTCGACAGGCCAATCCACCCAGATTTTTTCCTTCTTGGCTTTCAGGGGATAAAGCCATTTGAGGGGAATAGGAAAGTAATCGTTAATGCGGGTCACCCACACCTTCTTCAAGCCGCACTCTTGGGCTACCTGCTTCAAGATGGGCGTAAATCGATCCAAAGCCACTACATATTTAGCGCCCGAATCCTTCAACTGGTGGGCTGTTTCGCTGGCGGAATAAAGGGGGTTCAACTGAGTCAGGATGGCCCCGGCCCGGAGAATCCCAAAAAAGGCGATCACGCAAGGCGGGCAATTGGGCAGGTAAAGGGCCACCCGGTCGCCCGGCTTGATGCCCTCGGCGATTAAAAGGTTGGCGAACTGGTCAACCTTTTCGTTTACTTCCTGGTAGGTCATGGAAGTACCGAAGAAGTGGATAAAGGATCTGCTGGCGAACCGCCCGGTCATATCGTTTAAAATTTCAGGAAGGGTATGCTGTGGATACTCAAGGGTTTGGGGGACACCCTTATCGTAAGAGGCGAGCCAAGGCCGATCATTCATGACCAACTCCCGGTAGGCATGGATGCGAGCGTCTTATTAAGTTTAAGCCCCCTCCCTACCCCTGTCAAACCCAACAGCTAATCACATTTTGAACCATCAAGACACCAAGGGCACCAAGGACAGCGAAGCTTCGTCAATTTTCGAGGGCTAAAACTAGTCAAACATTTTTTTAAACCAAATTTTAAAATCTTTAAACAGCCTTTCTTGGTGCTCTTGGTGGCCTTGGTGGTAAAATTGGTTCATCTTTATGACACCCACACTTATCCAAATCCTTACCCGGGAAATGCGGCAGGCCATCCTTTCCTCCCGCCTGTCCCACATTTCCCAATCGTCCTCCGAATCCGTCGAACTTTCCCTTTACCATCCGGACCGCGCGACCCAATACCTCACCATCGCCCTGATGTCCTTGAAGCCACTGCTTTTTTTATCCACTGAAAAACAACCCGCCCTGGCCAAACCGCCCAATTTCTGCCGGTCCTTGCGCAAACACTTGGAATACGCTCAGCTGATGGCAGTAGAATCAGAACCCGGCGAGCGAATGATCCATTTTGTCTTCAAGACATCAGAGGGGCTCTATCGCCTTATTTTCGAGGGAATTCCCAAATATCCCAACGTCATTTTGGTGGGTCCCGATAACCTGATCATCAGCGCCCTGCGGTATAAAAACGACGTGGAGCGAGCGGTCATGCCCCAAGCTCCTTATGGGCCACCGCCCACACATTCTTCCCATCAATTTCAAAAGGAAGGTGCGGCATGGCCCGCTTCATCTGATAAACCTTCTCCCCATAAGGAAAACGGGCCGCCTCCTCAACCTTTGGAAAAACCCAATCTTTGGAAACTGTCCGAAGCGGACCTTCACGCACTTTGGGAAAAAGCCGGAAAACCACAAATGGGCCCTTGGTTAAAAAATGATTTTCGCGGTACCGATACCGAATTGACCTCTTATTTGGAAAATTTCGGGGACAAGGCTTTCTCGCAGTGGGATCGGGTCAAAAAGGAAGTCCTGGAGGACGGTTGGAAACACTTCGTGCTTTTTCCGGGGCCACCTCCCTCCCTGAAAATATTCCCTTTCAAAGCCCTCTCGGACAAGGAAACTAAAATTTTCAAAACCGCATCCGCCGCCCTGGAAAATCTTTATCGCCTAGAATCCTTCTACCGAAACCTCCTAAACGCGAAAACGAAACTCGAGCATGAAGTCGTCAAAGCCATCAAGCATGAGAAACGGATCCTGGAAAAATTAAAAAAAGACCGCGCGGAGGCCGAAAAATCCGACCAATACCAATGGTGGGGCGAGCTTTTAATGGCCCAACTGCACAAGGTAAAACTACATTTATCTGAAATCACCCTGGAGGATGTGGTTCGGGGTGGGCCTAGGGCCGTAGTTATTCCCTTGGACCCCGAGATCACACCCCTTCAAAACGCCCAGCGCTTCTTTAAAAAAGCCCAAAAGGGCTCACGGGGATTGGCCCAAGTTGAGAAAAGGGAAAGGGAAATCCTGGAACGGATGAACCAATTGAAATCGGCCCAGCGGAGCTTGCCCGCCCTGCGCGAGGTGGATGAAATCAAAAAAGCCTTCAAGGATTTGTTCCCGGTCAAAAAGGAACCCGCCAAGCCCAAAAAAGAAAAAGAAGAAAAAATACCAACTCCCAACATCTTAAGGACCAAGCTCAGCAAGCAGTTTGAGCTTTGCGCCGGCACCTCGGCGGCCGCCAACGAGTACGTCACTTTCCAACTGGCCCAGCCCGAGGATCTCTGGTTCCACGTCCGGGACTTACCGGGTTCCCATGTCATACTCCGCAGGCTCCAACGGGACTCCACCATTACGGATGATATGATTTTGCAAGCCGCCAAGGTGGCCGCCGCCCAAAGCAAGGCCCAGCCCGGGACAAAGGTAACCGTTAGTTATACGGAAAAGAAAAACGTGAAGAAGATTCCAGGGGCGCCTATGGGAATGGTGAGTTTGACCAAGGAAAAAAGTTTATACGTGGAAGCTTAATATCCTAGCCCTCTCCCCTCGCGGGAGAGGGCTAGGATAAGACCCGCCGACGCAACAGTTCCAATAAACTAAACAACCTTCCGGTGTTCATCGAGCCAATAGGCCCAACCAATCAGTAACAGTTGAAGCTGGCCCACGAATGCAACCAACATAGGATTGGTGGGCGGGGCCGCGTTCAAGCTCACGATAAAAATAGTCACGAGAAAAAAAACAAAGGCCCACAGACCAATATTTCCGACTTGATCAACCGCTTTGGTGGATTTTAAATAAATCAAAATACCAAGGGCTAACAATCCCCCCTCAAGGATAATTTCGGCGGTGGGGTGGTTCCACAAACCCAAACCATATTTAGCTTGAACCATGTAATTTTTAACTTCCTCGGGAAGCAACGGCAAATCCGGCCGGTGGACCAACAAATCCAGGAACCAGTGGCTTACCACCAAGCCTCCCAAGATCAAGGCGGCCTTCGAGTCGTTTTTCCATATTAGATAGATTAGCCCGAAACCGGCACCCCAAGCCAAAGCCATCACCAGGCTGTGGCTCAAAGGGTAATCGGTGAAATCAAAGGGGGACATTCTAGTGATACCGGGCGCGATATTAAAATGCTCCAATCCCAACATGACGAAGATGGGCCAAACGATGTCCAACCAAACAGCCGCGGCGAACAGAAGGCCCAGGGATGTCTTAGGCGCCCATTTCTTAGCCGCGAATCCAACAGCGTAATGACCGATAAGCATAATTACCTCCCGTTATTTACTTCCGCGTCAGCGAAATAATAAGCGCGGTCAGACCAACTAAAAGTGCCCCGCCCGCGAGCCATTTGGAACTCAGGGCCGCGTCCAGGGGGCTCTGGGCCGAGTCGCTTCCCGCCTTGTCCAACTTGGCCACTTCCTGTTTCAAGATGCTCACATCCTGTGAATTATCCCTCAAATCCTTGTGCATAATGCTCAATTCTTGTTGCAATTCGATGTCGGTAATGTTTTTTTGGGAGGCTTTCTCGGCCACTTGGTCCAAGCGTTCGTCGGTTTTTTTCAGGTCATCCTGGACCCGGTCCAAAAGCCTTTTCACCAACTTGAGTTGTTCCTGGTTTTCCGCATTCGTGGTTTTGATTTCAACGTTAGCGGCTTTGATTTCATCATTGTTTTTTTGTATCGCGTCGACTTTCTTGTCAAATGTGTCCTGTAAGTCCCCGACTTTTTTCGTCAAATCCTTGATCGTCCCCTTCATTTCATCCCACTCCGCGCGGCTGGGCCCGGGGATGGGGGTTGGAGTTGCCGTGAGAACCGGGACGGGAGTAGAAGTGGCTTCAGCCCCCTCGGAGGTCGCGTCAGGGGTAGCTACCGGTTCCGGGGGGGTTAAAACGGCGATCATCTTCTTTACGAGGTTGGTGAATTTCCAAGCCGAGGCTTTGCGAGCACGAATATCATCCGCCTTCACGTCTATAAGTTTTAAAAGTGTTTTTAGGTCCCCTAGTTTGTAAGCACCCTCCCCGGGTTTGAGGCTTTTTATATCCACTTGAGATAAAAGATCGTTAATTTTCAACAAGGCGTCCGTGATATCGTCCTCGGTCAGGGTCTTCGACGAAATAAAAGCATCCTTTTTATCCCCAAGATAACCTTTTTTTGCCAATTGTTGGATAACGTGAATTTCCTCGTCCGAAGCGGCATCCGAATCCTTCGTGTCTTGGGCTAAAGCCATCGACACCATCCGGGGGCTTAGGCCTAGGGTGAACACTAGGATAAAAATCAGGGTTTTGCAAAAAAGGGATTTCATTTTTTCTCCACTCCAACAGGGTTGGCTAGGTAAGTCTCATAACAATAATCCAATACCGACACCAGGGTAAAGCCGCCACCCATAATGACGAAAATGAATTCCATCACGCCCGAGGTCACGTCGTCCCAAACTCCACCGCAGGTGAAAAAGCTGATGATGGCCACCGCCAAAAGAAAACCCCAAAACAGGAGGTTGGCGTAAAAATATTCCTGGAGTTTGGTTAACTGCGGCTGGGCCATCTTAGGCCCCTGGGATTTTTGTGGCTGATTTTGCATTACTGCCTCTTTAGGTAGGGGCGTGATTCATCACGCCCATGGGCGCAATTAATTGCGCCCCTACACAAATTCAAAACTTACTTCTTGAACCCGGCTTGACTACTGGAATTCCCTGTTTGCAAAGGGGACAGTCCTTTTCTTCCCAGCTTTCCACCTTCAAAGAAGCCAGGGACAGGGCAGGCACGTCAAACACCTTGGAAGATTCCCCGCCCGTGCGGTCAATGAGGCAACCCACCCCCACAACCTCGGCGCCCAAAGCCTTCAAAACCTGTATGGATTCCTTGACCGACTTGCCGGTAGTAATAATATCCTCAACCGCGAAGAATTTTTCCCCTTTTTCCACTGTGAATCCCCGCCGCAACTCCATGGCATCCGTTTCCTTGTTGCGTTCGGTAAAAACGGACCTCACTTTGAGAGCCCGGGCCAGCTCTTGGCCGATAAAAAGCCCCCCCATAGCGGGCGATAGGACCAGTTGAGGCCCGAGTGACTTCACTTTCGCCGCCAAGGCTTGCGCCATCTTTTCGGCGATCCAGGGGTACTGGAGCACCAGGGCGGATTGCAAGTAACGGTCGCTATGCCTTCCCGAGGACAATCGAAAATGCCCCTTAAGTAGGGCGTTGGTTTCTTCATAAGCCCTGATGACTTCTTCGGTATTCACACGAACCTTTCACCGCAGATAAAAAAATTTCTTTGCCACAGATGAAGGGGATAAATGGGATGGCTTAAGGCTTTAAGATTCCCACCCAATAAATCATTTTTTTGAACCTATCCGTGTTCATCCCATTCATCTGTGGCTAAATAGCCGTTTCGCCTTACTCTGTGGTTAGAAGTATTCTTTCATTTCCTTCACCAGCTTTTGGGCCTGTTCCCGGGCCGCTTCGGCGAAATCATTTTCGGAAGAAGCATATAACACCTGGCGGGAAACATTCACCAGGATTCCAAAACCATCCTTAGTCCGCCCTTCTTTTAAGACACCCTGCAGGTCCCCGCCTTGGGCCCCTACGCCGGGCACGAGAAAGGTTGTGTTGGGAACCAATCCACGCAGTTCCTTTAAATGCTGCGCCTGCGTCGCTCCCACCACCAATCCAATTTCGCCTTTTTTTCCTTGGCCCCATTGAACGGCGGTCTTGGCCACTTTCTCATACAGCTTTTCGCCGCCCTTCAGTTCTTGAAGTTGAAAGTCCGCCGAGGAGGGGTTAGAGGTTAGACACAGCACAAAGGAACAGGTTCCAGGGTATTCCAGGAAAGGCTCAATGGAATCTTTCCCCATATAAGGGGATAGGGTGAGGCCATCCGATTTCAGAAGTCCGTAAAAAGCCTTGGCGTAAGCCTGGGAAGTATTGCCGATGTCCCCCCTCTTAGCGTCCGCGATAAAGAGGACGTCATGGGGAACCGACTGGCGAAGCAGTTCAAGTACCTCGTACCCTGAAGTGCCTAGGGATTCGAAAAAAGCAAGGTTGGGTTTGTAAGCGACGGCGAATTCACGCGTGGACTCGATGATAGACCGGCAAAAGCGAAGGGCTCCCTGACCATCCTTGGGGAGGGACTTCGGCATTTTCCCCAAATCCACGTCCAAGCCAACACATAAACAACCACCGGTACGTTGGATGGCGGTTTTTAACTTCTCGGAAAAAGTGCTCATTTGATTTCCGATTCACCTTTTTTTGTTTAATTCGAGTCCGCTTTTCAACTCGGACTCTTTGTCGCCGGGTTCTTTAGCGTTCATTGTAACGAAAGCTTCCTCGCACCGTTACAGTTATTTAACGGTAGGACCCTATGCTTCTCTCAACTCAACAAGAGAGGCGGCACCATGTACAGTTCAATCGTCGAATCTATTTCTTACGAGTGCGATTTTTGCAAAGTCCAGGGAGTTTTGAACAAGGGCATCATCAACAAGGATGGTTGGTATTTCTGCAGGCCTTGCCTCCGGGAAATCGAACAAGAATTGGAAAACCGAAAGCAAAGTGATTTGTTCAAGCACAACTGACAAAGACAGCAGTTAGCCGTTGGCTATCCGTAAAAAACTAACGGCTAATGGCTTTCGTTCGGCCAGCGGACGACTTCCAGTTTCACCCTGGACGTGCCCGCTCCCCGGATATCGATGGCTCTTCCTGCCGTCCTCGACAGGTCGATGATTCGGCCTTTAACATAAGGGCCCCGATCATTCACTTTAACTTCAACCGTCTTTCCATTGTCCAGGTTGGTCACCTTTACCACCGTTCCCAATGGCAAGGTTTTATGGGCAGCCGTGAATTTGTACATGTCGTACACTTCCCCGCTAGCGGTGAGACGACCGTTAAAATCCTCCCCATACCAGGAGGCAATTCCTTCCATTTGATCTTTCCAGGCGTCCTTATCGGCGTTCTTATAATCATCGGGACTCTCATATTCTGTCTTGGCCTTTTCGGAAGACTTGGGGCCTCCCTCCGAACCACCCCGCCTACCCATGTATTGCCGTATAGGAACGCAACCAATGGATAGAAAACCCAAAGCCAGCACTAAGCCACTAAGCCTCAAAGAAAACCATTTGGATTGTGAAATTCTTTTCACGTAAGAAGCCTTTCTTAGGGCCTTTGTGTCTTCGTGCCAGCCGTTGGTTTAATTTTTAATAATTCCTTACAGAGCCTTGAGGGCAGGCCGGGCCCTTCATAAATATACCCCGTATAAACCTGCACCAGGCTGGCGCCTTCCTCCAGCCTCTCCCGGACATCCTCCCCGGTGAAGATTCCACCCACGGCAATTAATGGCACACGGCCCCGGGTCATCCGAGACACGGCTTTCAGGATATCCAGCGCCTTCTTCTTTAAAGGAGTCCCCGACAAACCGCCTTCGGGATAATTTCCTTTGGGCAAGCCGTCCCGCGACAAGGTTGTATTGGTGACGATCAAACCCTTACAGCGGGCTGACAGGGCTGTGTCGACAGCTTTTTCGAGCTGTTGGTTGGTAAGATCGGGCGCCAGCTTCAGAAGAACCGGCTTCTTCCCGGCAGCCTTGACCAAGGCATTCAAAAGCTTTTTAAGACGCCCGGGCTCCTGCAATTTCCTTAAATCCGGCGTGTTAGGAGAACTCACATTCACTGCAATGTAATCAGCCCATTCCCTGAAGCATTCCATGGATTCCAGGTAGTCCTCCACTGCCCCATCCAGGGGGGTCACTTTACTTTTTCCGATATTAACCCCAATGGGAATGGAAGGCCAATGACCCGAGTGTAGAATCAATTCCAACCTCCTGGCGACAACCTGGGCTCCCGGATTGGGAAAACCCATGCGGTTGATGAGGGCTCTTTGGCCAGGGTAGCGGAAAACCCTAGGCCGGTCGTTTCCATCCTGCGGCTTGGCGGTAAAGGTCCCCAATTCGGCGAAGCCAAAACCCACCTTTTCCCATGTATCCGTCAGTTCTCCCCTTTTATCCAACCCCGCCGCCAGGCCAATAGGATTTGGAAACCTCAACCCAAAGACGGTTTTTTCCAAATGTTTGTCATGGGTTTTTAACAAAGGGGATAAAAGGGGAAGAAAAGGCCTAGAAAGCTTCAAAGACCCCAAGGCCAACCCGTGAGCGGTTTCTGGTTCCAGCGAGAACAGAATGGGTTTGAGGAGTTTATACAAAGTGGATTCAGAATAATTCCGTACTGCGACCGAATCAACTACTTTCACCAACAAGTTCACCAAGTCCACCAAGAACTGGCAAAAAACTTTTGGTACAAACCAAAGATATTTATCTTTTACCTTACTTGGTGATCTTGGTGTGCTTGGTGGTTCAAATTGTTTTGTTTTAAGCCTTCTGTTAGAATCAAGTCCATGAAAAAAGGCGTCCTGGTTTTCATCGCGACCCTCTTCATCACCTTCCTCCAACTCAACAACCCCCTCTCCAACGGACGCCACATTCTCGCCCTTCAGCAATTCGAGGCCGCCAAACAAGCCTTTAACCGGCAGGATTACGCCACCGCCCAGCAGTTGGCCCAGCAAGCGCTGAAAAACGCCCCCGAATCCCCAGCCCCCTGGTTATTGATTGGCAATTGCTATTACCTCCAGGGCCAGGACCAAGCCGCGCTTGATCATTATTCCATCGCCCTCAAACTCGATCCCCATATCGGCCATCTCCCGCCCTTCATCGAGGATCTCCGCCAAAAGGGTTCCACCGCCGAGGAGTCCCTCCATTTGACCCCGGGAAAGCTGTTCACCCTCCGGAAGAAAATCGGCCAGATGATCATGGTAAGCGTTCCCGGCACAAAACTCTCGGGCCAGAAAAAAATGATGCTGGAGGCGGGCTGGATCGGCGGCGTCATTCTCTTTAGCCAAAACGTCCAATCCAAGGAACAAATCGCCCGTTACGTGGATAACCTCCAAGCCAACGCTCCCACACCCCTTTTCGTGGCCGTGGACCAGGAGGGTGGTTCGGTGCGCCGGTTCCGAGAGAAACAAGGGTTCAAAACCCTTCCGTCCCAGGCCGCCCTGGGTAAAACCGAGAGCCCCAGGTTGGCCTACCGTTTTGGCCGCCTGAGCGGCCAACAGTTAAGGGATGTGGGGGCCAATTTGAACCTGGCTCCGGTGGTGGATATTGATTACGGAATGGTGGACTCCATCATTTCCAAATACCACCGCTCCCTGGGAAACAAGCCGGAAGTCATCAGCAGCCTTTCCCAGGAAATCGTCCGGGGAATGCGGTCCAAAAACGTCATCGCAACCGCCAAGCACTTTCCCTCCCAGTCCCTGGCCGCCATCAACCCCCACGAGGGAGTGGCTACCAGCGGGATTTCCCTGGCCGAATTGGAACGGTGGGATTTCCTGCCCTATCGCCGATTGATCGAAAAAAACCTGCTGGACGCCGTCATGCTTTCCCACGTGGTTTACAAAAACGTGGACCCCAATTTCCCCGCTTCCCTTTCTTCCATCATGATCCGGAATCTCCTTCGTAAGCAGTTAGGCTACCAGGGGCTGGTCATTTCGGACGACCTGAAGATGGACGCCATCAAACAGCGCTATCCCCTGGATGTTTCGGTGGTCCAGGCGGTTAACGCCGGGGTGGATGTGTTGTTGGTGACGGATAATTACGAAAGGCGGGTCATGGACAGCGTGGTAAACGCGGTAGTCGCGGGCAAGATTCCCATGAAAAATATCGACGATGCCTACCACCGCATCATGGCCACCAAGGGGAAATATGGAATACTGACGTTAGCTAGGAAAGCACCATCGGAATCGCGCCAAGCCGGAACAAAGGGCAAACCCCTCCAAGTTGTTTTGAAGCCATCGCCTCAAGTGAATTAACTTCCCCATGTTTAAGTTGGACGCAATTGATTCGGATTCCCAATCGCCCAATTAAAACGAAAAAATTAAAAACATTTCAGGGACGACTTAGACCTTTCGAAAGAGGAAAAAATCGACTTCCCTAAAATCGTTATCACCTTTTCTCACACGTTAAATTAAGATTTAAAATCCTCAAAACCTATCTTTTTGATAGTTTTTTTATCGAAAAAATATAATATCTCCCTCGGTAAACGACTTTCCCTCCACACCTTCATGAACATTACCTTTTTTTGCCCTTTTACTGACAAATTTTTATGTGCGGAATATAGAAACTTATCGGATGAATATTTTTTTTACTGGGGAAAATATTTGAAAACATCATCGAAAAAAATAGGGATGAAACAGGCAACCCTGGCCGGAACCCTGCTCATGTTACTCAGCGGGCCTTCCCACTCCCTCGCCCAGGCTTGCCCCAACGGCGGAACCACCAATCCCATGGTCAACCTTCAGGTCGTTTGCGGAAGTGAAACAGCCCAGATCCAGGACTTCGGCGCGAAGATCATCAACTGGGGCACAACACCCGTCACCCTTTCCGATTTAAGCGTGCACGTTTGGATTTACGAATCGGGGGTCGATACTTTTGATCAATGGAACGTCAACACCGGATCGATATGCGACGCAAGTGGGTCTTGCACCCAAATTACTTTACCGAGTGCCGGTGGGGCCATCTCTGCCTATCCAGCTTGTACCGCCATTCCGGGACACCATGCCAATCAAATGGTGACCTTCAACCCGGGAACGGGAGCCACACCCGTTTCTTTGATTCCCCCCAACGGAGGTTTTTTCGTCACCAATTCGGGAGGAGGGACTCCGGGAGCGGACCTGAGATTTGGCCGCAGTAATCCCCAAATGGACAGTAGCGATTGGGCCGATGATTATTCGCACCTTGGGACGGGCCTCATTCCCCCAGGTTGTGTCGATGGCGGTTTGCACGACTCCCCCTATTACGCTCTTTACTACAACGGCACGATAGTCCAGGAAGTGACCGACGCCTCGGGCACCCTCGATCCCTTTACGGGCCAGGCTCCCTGCTCCATGGGAGTTAGCTGTACCTATGGCCCGACTGGTACGCCTATTCCTTTCCCGCCGACCCCCAGTTCTACACCCACTTTCACTATTACCTTAAGCAATACCCCCACCATTACCCCCACCATTACCCCCACGCCCAATGCCACCGCGACAGCGCAGTCCACCGCGACATTTCAGGCTAACGCGACTTCAACCGCGAATGCCAATGCCACGGCAACGCAGGCTGCCGCAAACGCGACGGCAACCTCCCAAGCCAATTCCACTTCAA
>PLZG01000056.1:0-17764 GCA_003152075.1 candidate division FCPU426 bacterium | reverse complement strand
CGACTCAGGCCGCCATAAACGCAACTGCCACAGCCCAGGCCAACTCCACCGGGACCGCCCAGCCAACCGCCACCTTCCAGGCCAACGCGACTTCAACCGCGAACGCCAACGCCACCGCCACGCAGGCTGCCGCTAACGCGACAGCTACGTCCCAAGCCAATTCCACCTCAACAGCCCAACCGACCGCGACTTTCCAAGCTAATGCCACCGCTACGCAGGCCGCCATAAACGCAACCGCTACAGCTCGTGCGAATTCCACCGGGACAGCCCAGCCCACCGCCACTTTCCAAGCCAACGCGACTTCCACGGCACAGGCAAACCTAACCGCCACCCAAGTGGCCGCCAATGCCACTGCCACTTCCCAAGCCAATTCCACTTCAACCGCCCAACCGACCGCGACCTTCCAAGCTAACGCTACGGCCACCCAGGCCGCCATAAACGCAACAGCCACTGCCCAAGCCAACTCCACCGGGACTGCCCAGCCCACCGCCACGTTCCAAGCCAACGCGACTTCAACCGCGAATGCTAACGCCACGGCAACCCAGGTTGCCGCTAACGCGACCGCCACTTCCCAAGCCAATTCCACCTCGACAGCCCAACCGACCGCCACCTTCCAAGCCAATGCAACGGCCACGCAAGCCGCCATTAACGCGACCGCCACGGCCCAAGCTAATTCCACCGGGACTGCCCAACCCACTGCCACCTTCCAGGCCAACGCGACTTCAACAGCGCAGGCCAACCTGACGGCCACCCAAGTAGCCGCTAACGCGACCGCCACCTCCCAGGCCAACTCAACTTCAACCGCCCAACCCACTGCGACTTTCCAAGCTAACGCAACGGCCACGCAAGCCGCCGCCAACGCCACGGCAACTGCAAACGCTAACTCCACAGGGACTGCCCAGCCAACCGCGACTTTCCAGGCTAACGCGACTTCCACAGCGCAAGCTAACCTGACCGCTACCCAAGTAGCGGCCAATGCCACCGCCACGGCCCAAGCCAATTCCACGGCAACCGCCCAACCTACGGCAAATTTCCAAGCTAACGCTACTGCAACGCAGGCCGCCATTAACGCTACCGCCACGGCCCAAGCCAACTCCACAGGGACTGCCCAACCCACCGCTACCTTCCAGGCCAACGGGACATCCACAGCACAAGCTAATTTGACGGCAACCCAAGTAGCGGCCAATGCCACTGCCACCTCCCAAGCCAATTCCACGGCAACCGCCCAGCCCACAGCCACCTTCCAGGCCAACGCCACCCAAACAGCGCAAGCCAACCTGACAGCTACCCAGGTCGCGGCCAATGCCACCCAAACCGCCCAAGCCAACTCAACCGCAACAGCCCAACCCACCGCGACTTTCCAAGCTAACGCGACGGCTACAGCCCAAGCCAACATGACCGCCACTCAAATAGCGGCCAACGCCACCGCCACCGTCCTCGCCAACCAAACCGCCCAAGCCAACGCGACCGCCACGGCCCAAGCCAACCAAACCTTGACCCCTCCTGTTTCCGGAGGATCCGCGCCCATCATCGGCCCCAACCCCGTGCCCAAGGGCGGTTCCCTTTGCCTTTATCCGGACAAACCCATATTGGGGGGGCAGTGGGACCTCTTTAATTTCGTGGGGGAAAACCTGGGCGGAATCGCCCTGACCGGGTCGGCGACCAATTGCATGAACCTGGGCTCCCTGGGCATCGCCCCGGGCCTTTACCTGGCCAGGTTGGATCTGCGTTACGCCGACGGAACAACCCAGATCACCTGGAAAAAAGTGGTGGTGACTCCATGAGGAAAAGGTCCCCGCGGAAAATAACTTTCCTTCTTCTGGCGGCGGGCTGGTCGATGGTCCCCGGTTTTTCAGGGGCCGCTTCCAGCGACATGGGCACTTCCTGGTTGAAAATCCCCACCAGCGCCCGCGAGGCCGCGATGGGCGGCGCCAACTTGGCTGTGGCCGACGATGTGAACGCGCTGGAGATCAATCCGGCCGGCCTGGCCGGCGTCTCGAGCAACCAAATCACGTTCCAGCACAGTTTTTGGGCCCAGGATCTGGCCATGGAACACCTGGCCTACGGCCAATCCCTTTCGGAAAAATCGGGCCTGGGCTTGGGGGCGGACTACATGAGCTTCGGCTCGGTGGATAAGGTTACCGTGGGGCCAAACGGCCCGGTGGTCACCGGCTCCTATTCCCCCATGGCCTTGAACCTCTCCGGCGGCTTCGGGACCCTCCTGTTGAGTCATCTCAAGGTGGGAATGACGGTGAAATTCCTCCTGCAAAACATCCAAACCACCTCCAGCGCCACCGCGGCCTTCGACGGCGGGCTGGTTTACAAGGTCCCCAAATCGGGCTTTTCATTCGCCCTGGTCCTAAACAACCTGGGAGGCACCCTGGATACGGATTCCCTTCCCCTCCAGTTGAAGCTGGGCGCGGCCTTTCAAACCGTCTTCGGGAGGGGGAAATCCAAGTCTGCCTCGCCCCAGGCCTTGCCCGCGAATATCCTCACCCTTTCCATGGACGGGGACCTGGGCTTGAACGATTCTTCCCTCTCGAATTACAAGGTGGGGGCCGAATACTGGTTCAACCAGGCCATTGCGGCAAGGCTGGGATACCGGTTCGCCCCCTATGGCGACCTGTCGGGGGTACGGGGCTTGGCTTGCGGCCTGGGGATCCGCCTTGAGAAGTGGGACCTCTCCTACGCCCTTACCACCCAGGGCGACATGGGAACCACCCACCAAATTTCCCTGACCAGCAGTTTTTAAATCCGGCTGGGAATCGTTTTTTCTATTCCCGCGATGGACCAATGAAACTTTTTTCCGCGATTAAAGGTTTTGAGGATTACATTACCGGGTTCAAAAAATCGCAATTTTAAGCATGGGATTAGATTGGGCCTTCCGGAATTAATCGCCGGATTCCTCGCCCATCTCATCCACCGTCAGCTCGGCCTTGGCCCCTTTTGATTTCTTGAGCCAAACGCCCTGGGCATCTTTGGGAACGACAATAAAATAATAATCGGTGTGCTTACCGGCGATTTGGAGCAAGGCGTCCTTCTCGGTGCTCTTCATATCCCCGTAAACCTCGAAAATACCGTCCGGTTGGCGGGAAAACAGCATGACATAGCCCGCCGCGTCCGGGTCATCATCCCAATCCAGGTAAACTTTCCGGTCCTTTTGGGGGCTGGCGTGAAGGTTCATGGTTGGTTTCTCGACCAGGGAATCGACTTCTTTTGAGGTGGGATACCAAAGGTAAGTTCCAATCGTTTTTTCTGTTTTCCCGTCCGGGGCAAGGACGGTCACGATCCACTCCCAGCCCTGGAGGCCCGAAGCGTCCGTCATCCAAACCCGGTTTTCCCTCTTGGGTTCCAGGGTGACCTTTTGCGCGATCCCCGAGGGGGATTTCCGGTATAGGTTGTAGCCCCCCGGGGCGCCGTCGGCGGGAATATCCCAATAAAGCTGAAGCCCCGCCGCGTCAACTTTTCCATTCACGCCCCTGGAAATGGATGGCTTCCCTTCCACTGCGAGGCTTTCCGAATGGTATTCAGGACCTTCCGGCATGATGTAAGACTCTTTGGAGGGAAAACTTCTCACTCCCCCGTTCCCCACGGCCCGGACCGAAACCTTGTACAGGGTATCCGGCTCGAAATCCTTAAAGTAGTAAATGGGGTTGACCAAGGCTTCGGAAACAATCGGATCCCTTCCATCCATGGGTTGGATCACGACTTCATACCCGTCCGCCGGGCCCCGTGATTTTTCCCACCGGATTTCCAATGCCTTCGCCGCCTGCTTGACGTTCAAGTATTTAGGCGCGTTCGGCTCGCTCCCCTTGACCCAAGGCCCGTCCCAACGCACGATGCCGGAAAAACGGTGAACGGACCCCAGGGTGTTGAACGGCTGGAAGGCGTAATCCAATTGGACAAAGGATACTTGGACCCCCGCGCCCGCGGAAAAGCCCTCGTCGATGGAGTTAGCCAGGTACCCGCACCGGATCGCGACGGTATTTTTATACCAGTATTCCGCGCCGAAACCCCAGCGGGGGGTATTGGTGATGATGTTATAGGAAATATCCGAGGTGAAATTGAGGAGATGGTTGGATTCCTCCAGGGCGGTCCAGGCGCCCCCGAAATTCAGGACCGTGGGAAGGGGTTCCACGCTGGCCATCTTGATTCCCGGGCCGATATTGAGCCCGCTGGCAGCGACAGTCAGGTAGGGAAAAACCCGGTAACGCACGCCCAGGTCAAAGCCAAACCCGCTGCCTTGAACCGTGTCGATCTGCCGCATGATGTATTTGACCCCCACACCCACGTGAACATCGTAAAAGGACTTGCCCCAACCCGCGATAATAGCCCGGTCCTGGGCCGCGACAGGGGCGGCGGCGGCGTTGGCCGTGCTATTGAAGGGGGCAGTACCCATCCCGATATAACCCAGGCCAAAAACCCCGGCCTCGCCCGTTGGAACCGCGGCGCCCACGAAGTCGTAACCGATATCCGCCACAAAACTCTCATGCCCATACCCCACCTCGGGCAATCGGATGTTGGCCAAACCCGCGGGGTTGAAGGTAAGGGTGTTGATATCGTCCGCCACGGCGCTGAAAGCCTGGCCCATCCCGTCCGGCCTTGCGCCAGTGGTCATCAAGAGAAAATCCGCGCCCGTGGTAAGGGGCGTTCCCGCCTGGCCATAGGCTTGCGCGGCCAAAATCAAGAATAAGGCAACCAACTTAAATTTTGAATTTTGAATTGTGAATTTTGAATTGTGGAAGGATTTCCAAAATTTGGAAATCCACCTTAATTCAGAATTCATAGTTGATAATTCATAATTGCCGTTCAGGATCATTGTTTCACCACCACGACTTTTTTAATTTCAACCCGTTTAGGCTCAATCACGGCGATAAGGTAAAGCCCTGTCGCCGCTTGCTCACCCTGGTCGTCCAATCCGTCCCAGGTGAGGCTATAGGCCCCGGGAACCATGGACTGGTTGACGAGGTGGCGGATGGTCCGCCCTGCCACGTTGTATACCCTCAGTTCCACCGATCCCCCGTTGAGAACCCAATAATCCACCCTCAAGGGCGGGTCCGTCTGGTCGTTGAAGCGGTTAGCGCCCAGGGCCAGTGAAATGCCAACGGTGGGCGAAGTGGTAAAGGTAAAGGTTGGGGTAAAGGTAATGGTAGGTGTAAGTGTGTTGGTCGGCGTGTAGGTAATAGTAGGCGTCAGGGTAGGGGTTGGGGTCATGGAAAGCGTATTGGTAAATGTCGGCGTGAAAGTTAATGTCCCAGCAGGGGTGTTCGTGATGGTGCTCGTCGGCGAATTGGTCGGGGTAAAGGTGTTGGGCAATGGCGGGAAGGTGCTCGTTGCGGTGTTGGTAGGAGTGGTCGTCGGCGAACTGGTGGGCGTATTGGAAGGAGTGACTGTCGGGCTGTCGGTGAGCGTGTTGGTAGGCGTATTCGTGGGGGTAACCGTTGGGGAATTCGTGGGTGTGATGGACGGGGAATTAGTCGGCGTGTCGGTGGGGGTATTGGTAGGGGTAGTGGTTGGGCTATTGGTCGGGGTATTGGTGGGCGTGTCAGTCGGGGTATTCGTGGGGCTGTTTGTCGAGGTACCAGAAGGCGTATCCGTCGGCGTTAAAGTCGCGCTATTGGTGGGCGTGTTGGTAGGAGTAATGGTGGGGCTATTGGTGGGTGTATTGGTCGGGGTGACGGTCGGACTGTTGGTGGCTGTGGGTGTTATGGATCCCGTAGGTGTATCGGTGGGAGTAACCGTAGGCGAACTGGTCGGTGTATTCGTTGGGGTAATCGTGGGTGTGTTGGTGGGAGTATTGGTCGGTGTGTTCGTGGCGGTATTAATTGTGGTTAGGGTCGGGGTATTGGTCGGGGTGGCGGTCGGCGTATCCGTCGGCGTTAAAGTCGGGCTATTCGTGGGCGTGACGGACGGCGTGTCGGAAGGCGTGTTCGTGGGGGTATTGGTCGGGCTCTGGGTTGGCGTATTCGTTGGAGTATCCGTGGGAGTAACGGTAGCAGTGTTGGTAGGCGTATTAGACGGGGTCACGGTGGGTGAATCCGTGGGCGTGTCCGTGGGGGTAATGGTCGGACTATTCGTGGCGGTGGAGGTGGTGGAGCCCGTTGGCGTGTTGGAAGGAGTATCGCTGGGGGTGCTGGTTGGAGTGTTAGTAGGGGTAATGGTTGGGGAAGGGGTGGCCGTATTCGTCGGTGTAGCGGTTGGAGTATCCGTCGGGGTATCGGTGGGTGTACCGGTGGGGCTCACGGTCGCCGTATTTGTTGGTGTGGCCGTAGGCGAATCGGTCGGGGTTACGGTCGGTGTACCTATGGGCGTATCCGTCGGGGTAATGGTTGGTGAATTCGTGGGTGTGCCGGTCGGGGTCACCGTAGGCGTGTCCGTAGGGCTATTGGTAGGCGTGACCGTCGGACTGTTAGTGGCTGTATTGTTGCTGGTATTGGTTGGAGTGGCCGTTGGCGTGTCAGTTGGAGTAATTGTTGGCGAGTTGGTGGGTGTGTCCGTCGGAGTAATGGTCGGCGAATCGGTCGGCGTATTCGTCGGGGTAACGGTGGGGCTAGTAGTAGCGGTGTTCGTAGGCGTAGCCGTAGGAGTGTCGGTTGACGTTTGAGACGGGGTATTGGTAGGTGTATCCGTTGGAGTAATGGTAGATGAGTTGGTTGGGGTATCCGTCGGGGTCACCGTTGGCGTGTCCGTGGAGCTGTTGGTGGGGGTGACGGTCGGACTGTTGGTGGCTGTATTGTTGCTGGTATTGGTTGGAGTGGCTGTTGGCGTGTCAGTTGGAGTAATAGTGGGCGAATTCGTGGGTGTGTCCGTCGGAGTAATGGTCGGGGAATCTGTCGGCGTATTTGTCGGGGTAACGGTGGGGCTATTAGTGGCGCTATTCGTGGGTGTAGCCGTCGGCGTATCGGTTGGTGTTTGGGTCGGGCTGTTGGTAGGTGTATCCGTCGGGGTGATGGTTGACGAATTAGTGGGTGTGTCGGTCGGGGTCACTGTGGGCGTGTCCGTGGGGCTGTTGGTCGGGGTGACCGTGAGACTGTTGGTAGCGGTATTGTTCGCCGTATCCGTCGGAGTCGGGGTAGGCGTATCGGTTTGAGTAATGGTGGGCGTATTCGTTGGGGTATCCGTTTCGGTAATCGTCGGAGTATTAGTAAGTGTGTTGGTAGGCGTGTAGGTGGGAGTAATGGTTGGAGAATCGCTGGGAGTGTTGGTGGGTGTATCCGTCGGGGTTACCGTAGGCGTATCGGTTGGGCTGTTGGTAGGGGTGACGGTGGGAGTAATGGTAGCGGTATTGGCGGACGTATTCGTAGGCGTAGCTGTCGGAGTGTCGGTTGGAGTAATAGTCGGGGAGTTCGTGGGGCTATCGCTGGGCGTAACGGTCGGCGAATTGGTCGGTGTGGCGCTTGGGGTCACGGTTGGCGTATCCGTTGGGGTATCCGATGAAGTTGCCGTGGGCGTGGTGGTGGGTGATTGGGTCGGCGATAGGGTGGGCGTGTCAGTTGGAGTGACCGTTGGTGTATTCGTGGGGCTGTCGGTCGGGGAAATCGTGGGCGTGTCCGTGGGACTATTGGTCGGGGAGTTCGTGGGTGAAATAGTAGGTGTATCCGTTGCTGAATTCGTCGGGGTATCGGTTGGTGAATTCGTTGGAGAAATCGTGGGGGTATCGGTGGGTGATTGGGTCGGGGTAACCGTAGGTGAATTAGTGGGGCTTATCGTTGGAGTATCAGTCGGCGAATTCGTTGGGGTAACCGTGGGTGTGTCAGTTGGCGTATTGGTAGGAGTGTCCGTTTCGGTAATCGTCGGCGTGTCAGTTGGCGAATTGGTTGGGGAAATGGTAGGTGTACTCGTGGGCGAATCGGTCGGAGTATTGGTGAGGGTATTGGCCATTGAAAAGCGGAAAGCCATGTCATTGGTAACCGTCGGCGCGAAACTGGCGCCGCTGTTCGCGGAAAGCTGGTAAGTGGAATTCGTTCCGTCAAAACTCAGGGTTGTATGGGTCGCGCCGACGAAGGAGACTACCGGAAAGTAGCTGTTTCCAAAACTCGAACCGGAAGATTCCAAAATCAGGCGATAAGGGGACCCGCCGTTCAAGGTATAAGTCGGCACAAAGATGTCGATCCATTGATTGACAGTGCTGATAACCGAAGCGTTACCCAGGGTGCCGCTGG
Source organism: candidate division FCPU426 bacterium (assembly GCA_003152075.1). Classification (GTDB taxonomy): domain Bacteria; phylum Oederibacteriota; class Muellerivitia; order Muellerivitales; family Muellerivitaceae; genus PALSA-1180. The sequence continues at coordinate 9,602 of PLZG01000056.1, read as the reverse complement.
TGACGGTGGTGCCTCCCGTGACATCCACGATATAGCACCTCAAGCTGTCGGTGGGTGTCGCGACCGCGCGGCTAAGATAAACTCCGATTTGGTTGGCGGTGACGGTAGAGGGGGGCACGAAATATTCCGCTGGTTGGAATGTGGAGCCGGCCCTTTGAACCCCCACCCCAGTGTAATCGTTCCCGTACTGGCTGGCATCAGTGAAGGTCAAAACGAAAATCGGCGGAAAATTTGCCGCGACCCAACCCGTCCCGTTGTTGCTCAGCAAATTCATTTGGGGATCGAAAGCCTGGGTGTTGGGCACATATTGGAAATTAGGAACCGACGCTGAGATGGCGTTGTAGTTGCTGGAATTCAGGGTTCCGGAAAAATACTGGATGACGATGTGGTAAACCTGGCCGTTGGTCAGGGTAATATTGGGAACCGGAATGGTGATCAAACCAGTCCCCAGGGTTGTGGTGGTGGAAGTTAAAAAGATCCCGTCAGGGTTTCCCAATCCGTCATCCGATTGAATCCCGACTGTATAGGTAGGACTGGTCCCGTTCTTGCCCGAATCAATGGCTATTGAGCTTAAGGTATTGGTGGGAGCGGTCATGGTGAAGCGGAGGGAAACGGTCACCGAATCGTTCGATACATCCGTGGTGAAATCCGAAAAGGTCAGCGTCATGGGGGATTGGTTGCCATAGACCACCTGTCCCCAAGCCGGGGCATTCCCCAGCAACACGAGACTAACTGAGCCCATAAAAAGATAAAGGGTTGACCGTTTCAGCATTTACTAATCACAATCCTCGCGGGTTTATTTGGGTGAAATAGGAGAGATGAGGGCTTCGTTCGGAGGGGCAATGCCGGGGAATAATCAATTTTGAACCTTGTAAGTGTTGTCAAAGCGTTGTCCAAGTAATTTCAAAACATGGTTTAGAAAAGCCAATAACCAAAGCGTTAATAGATTACCACGCCCCATTTACCCCTTCCATAATCAATGTGGGTAACGGGTGAACAGGGTGTAAACAAACACAAAATCGGCGGTTTTCGGGCAAATTTCAGGAGCGATGGCCTTTTTTCCTAATCGAGACCCGGCCTATTTACAGGCTAAAGGACCGGACGACCCCTGCGCCGAGGCCTCAAGCCTCTGTGCCGAAACCACTAGTCGAGGCACTTGGTTTGAGTGTGCTAGACCCCTTAATTAAAAGGGTCTAGTGCCGAGGTGCGAGCCTTGGGTGTGCCAACCCAATTCCAAAAAAGGGTTGGCCCCCAGTGCGAAGCCCGCGAATTGAGCGTGTTGGATTCACAATTAAGGGAATCCAACGCTGAAAGTCTGTAGAAAGGGATTGGAAGGCGGCCAGAAGTCGTCGTACTGGATCCCGGCATCGAGGAAAAAACCTGGGCCGGGTTACTTCTTATTTTTCTTCTTGGCCTTGGAGGGGGTAACGGCGGGTTTGGCGGGAGCCCCCGCGGAGGCGGTTTGGAGGGTTCGGAGGTATTTCACCACCGACTGGATCTCTTCCGTGGTCAGCTTGCCCACGTACTTCGGCATTTTCTTGTTGCCGTGGGTGACGGTCGTGATTATTTTCTCGTCGGTGAATTTCACGGCGTCGCTTCGGGTTAAATCGACCAGGACGGGTTCAATCTTGAGGACCTTGACCATTTTGGGGTCGCCTTTGGCGTCCTTCCCGTGGCATTGGGCGCACTTGGCCTCGAATATCTTCTTCCCTACCCCCGCGTCGTCGCACCATCCCCAGGTGATTCCACTTAAGGCCAGCGCCATCGCCATCAAAACCGTACCCCACAGGGCCGGGACTCTTGGTTGATTTTTCATGACACTCTCCTTGGGATGGTTTGAATACCGGCTATATATAGGACGATCGGGGGATGGGGGGAGTTGCGGGCTTTGAACACGTCCATCCCCTAAATAGTCGGCTGATCCCGGTGTTCCTATAGATCAAAAGACCGGACGAGCCCCTGTGTCGAGCCCACCAGGCGAGACACGCGCTTTGGGTGTGCCAACCCAATTCAAATAAAGGGTTGGCCCCTGTGCGGAGACTGAAGGTCCGGAGCAGAAGATTGGTGGGCGGCCAGAAGTTGTCGTACTGGATTCCGGTGTCCCGGGAAAAGAGACAGCCGATGGCCGCCTGGGTTTGTGTGCCCATGGGCGGCTTGGAATTTCAGCGGAGTCAGTTTTTCCGGGGATACTAATTATTTAAGGATCCACAAAAAAACCCAAGCTCATATGGCTGTCTTTTTGCTGGTAAAACTGGCCATAAAGGCTGTTGCCGTTGTAATAAATCACCGCTAAGCGCAGGTTGGGCGAACCCACTTTTGAGGCTTTCCATTGGACCCCCAACTCGAAATTCTGGTCCAAGCCGCCTTCCACCACGTAACCCAACTTCAAGTCGCAGGTGAAAAATCCGCGGAAAAGACTCCCGTCGATTTTCATATAACCCGAATAAATTTCCGTTCCTAGTTGGAAGTAAAGGGGCGGTGTGGACGGAATGGCATACAGCCAATAACCCACCCCACCGTACAACCGCAAAACCTCGGAAGGCTGGAAGGAGTCGGTGAAGAGAAGCCCATCCCTTCGCCAGGGCAAGGGGGTTTGGGCGGTGAAACTATGGCCGTATCCGCTGGAAGAGTTAAACAGCCAATCACCCAGGTGGGAAACCCCGTGCAGGTACTCAAAACGATTGGAAAAAAGGCCCGAGGATTCACTTACGTAAGTCCCCCACCAAAAATCCAGATCCTCCAAACGGAAGCTTTGGTCCAGGAATTTTGACGAGACATCGACGATGGATAAGTCCGCGTTCCCCAGTACGCCCCAAGCCCAGCGGCTTCCCTGGGCGGGGGTCCACCGGATGAAGTCCAAAGCTCCGCCAAGGGAACCATCCCAATGCAAATTGTCCCCTTCGTGGGCAATACTGGCGTTGGGTTCACGCGGGTCGGCCAAAATCGGCGCGAAGGTGTGGCCACCCGGCAGGAAAGCCCAGGAGCCTTCCTGGGCCAGGGACGCTCGTGGAATAAGGCCCAGGACCGCAAACAATAAAAGCGCCCTCAAAAGCGGGGCCTTATATTTTTTTCTCCGGGGGTCAAGGATCATAAAAAATTCCGATCCCCCAATGCTGGTCGTATTGTTGGAAAAATTCCCCGAATTCGGAACGGCCCCCGTTATAGGTCAGGGCCAACCTCAAGGAACCCCCTGGTGCCTGGTCCAAATTCAGCCGGAGCCCGCCTTGAAACGAGTGGTCATAGGTCCCCCCCGCCTGGTCCTGGTACCTAAAGTGGTAGGCCAGGTAACCCCGGCAAGGAGAACCCAGCAGGGAAAAGGGCGCGGAAGTGCCCTCCAAACCCGAAAAAAATAAAACCTGGCTTTCATTGTTTAAGTAATCCTCCCAAGGCCATTTACATCCCCCGCCGGTATAAAGCCTCAAACCGGGAAGCAGGTTCAGCGAGACCGTGAGCTTAAAAAGCTCCCGGTTGAAAAGCGCCGGTGGATTCTGATAAAGGGCGTCACCCAAGCTTGAGGTTTGATTCACAAGGTCGAACCGTAGTGAAAAGGGTCCGGTTTTTTCGCTCAGGTAGGTGCCCGAAAACCAATCGACCACCCTTAGGGTAGTCAGGGCCGGGCTATCCGACAGGGTCCAAAGTCCCGTGAAGATACCCCATCCCCATTCCATGTCGGCGGCGGATTTCCAACGAAGAAATTCCAAAGTGCCGCCCAGGGAACCCTCAAAACCTTTTTCACTCGTGTAGGAAACCATCCCGATGGAGGGTTCCCGGGGATCGGCCAGCAATGGTGAAAATTGGGGCCTCCCCGGCAGGAAGGTCCATGGATCTTCCACCTTTCCCGCGGTCGAAGGCCCGGAGAAGGACTTATCGGGCGTGGAATGGGCGGGGTCAGGTGGGTTGGAAGGGTTGGTTTCGGCCAAAAGGCCCGCGGGGGATGAAAACAAAGCCCAAACCAGGAATAGGCCGGGCCAAATCCGACGGGGAAAACCTATCCGTTCCAATACAGGAGCGGCGTCATCAGGCCAATAATAGTTGTAAAGAATGGGGATTTTCGGCGTGGTTTTATTGCCTCGTTTTCAAAAGATTAAAGGAGCTGGGAAAGAAAAGTGCGGGCTGGAACAACCGTGGGTTCGCCGCGGCTGAAACAATCAGCTTGGACATAGTCCATTTCCAAAACCACTTGAAAGGCGTGGGGGGCTTTTAATTGGCGTTGAAAATGTCCCAGGTGGGGGTCCAACCTCTCCTCCGCTTTCTTCACCTCGGCCAAAAACCAAGGTTTCCGGTTTTTAATAACCACGAAATCCGCCTCCCGCTTTTCCTTATCCCGTAGGTACCGAAGCTCGAAATTCCCGAGTCCCAGGTCCGTCCAACCCTCGACGGCCTTCAAAAGGTGACAGGCGATAAAGGTTTCGGCCCGGGCACCCGGGTTGGACACTTCGGCCCAATCCCTCAAATACCACTTGGGTTCCTTGCGCAGGGAACGGGCCACACTGGCGGTCCAAGGGCGCACCCTAAAGCCATGGTGAAGGGATTCCAGCGTGTCAATCCAACGCCGGATGGTGTCCACCGACGCGCCGACCGAATCGGCGATATTCGAATAGGAAAGCTGTTGGGCGGACCGTTCCCCCAAAAGCTCGGCCAGGATTTCCAGATGGGAAAGTTCCTGGATCCGGGTTAAGTCCCGAAGGTCTTCCTTCAAAAGCTGCTGTCGCCTCAAACGGTGCCACCGGTGGCTAAAGGTTTTTTCGCGTTTCAGGAAAGGCTCAGGAAAACCCCCATGCTCCCATAAGGCATTGAATTCTTTCTCCGGGGGACGGACAGGGGAATGAATGAGCTTCCCGGAAAGGTCGGTCCTTAGGATTTCCCCCACGCTGAAGGGGTGCATCCGGTAAAGGAAGTACCGCCCCATCAGGCTGTCGCCGCCGCGCCGGTAAGTTTCCATCCTGGAACTTCCGGTCACCAGTATCCGGACTTTATCGGAATAGGTGTCGAAGAACCCCTTCAGGAAACCTTTCCACTTGCGGTACTTGTGGAGCTCGTCGAATACCAGCACGGGCGGCCGGGCGCTTAAACGGCTTAAACCGTCTTTTTCCGCCACCGCCGCCGGGCCCGAAAGGAAAAGCTTCCGGTCATCCAGGTTGTCCCAATTATGGTAGGAATCGGCCAAGGCCCGGCAGGACGTGGTTTTACCCACTTGCCGGGGGCCGGTCACCCAAACCATTTGCCGGTGTTGGGCCAGCTGATGGGCGAATATCGCGTCATAAAGCCGTTTCCGCATGATGGGACCATTTTAGGAAACATCGTAAAAGGGTCAAGACTATTTTACGATAGGTGCGTTTTTGGTCGGAGCCTTCAAACCACCCCCAGGTCGGTCAGAACCGGGCTATCCGACAGGGTCCAAATACCCGTGAAGATACCCCATCCCCATTCCATATCGGCCGCGGATTTCCAACGAAGAAATTCCAAAGTGCCGCCCAGGGAACCCTCAAAACCTTTTTCACTCGTGTAGGAAACCATCCCGATGGAGGGTTCCCGGGGATCGGCAAGCAGGGGTGAAAATTGGGGCCTCCCCGGCAAGAGGGTCCAAGGATTCTCCCCGGCTTCAGCCGGCAAGGTCACGGAAAGAAAAATTAAAAGGAAGAGGGTGGAAACCATCCGGAAGGATGAGGGGCCTAGGGCGACCCTGCGAAGGCGGATAAAATTGGAACCGCGAATCAACGCAATGTTCATGAAAAATCCTTTTATGGCCTGCTAGGGCCGGAACTTATCGTCCAGGCGGCGCATCAGGTCAAGCCAAACCGTTTTGAAGTCCTGCTTCCCTGTTGGGGCGATGAATTCAATCATTCCCCCCGTTAACCCAAAGGCGAAGGCATCCGAAAGGCGGTAGTCCGCGGAGCACTCAAGGCCTAGGCCCTGGTTAGCCCCTGATGCAATGTACAGGGAAGGCAAGGCACCGAGGACATCCAGGGAAAGGGACAATTGGCCGGGCTTGGCCCAAGTGATGCCGGGTAAGAACAAACTAAGCCCCAAAGCGAAGAGGAGGGGTTTCGTTCGATGGCTTAATTTCAAGATGAGCACAACGGGATACCCCAAGGACTCGTCATCGTTTCTTCCGCTTTTTCGCCTTAGGTTTACCGGCACGGTATATCGCGGGGGTTTCGTGGGCGCCAAGAGGGTCGATATTCTGAAGCCTCTGTTTCAAATCCGGCAAATCCTTTTCCACCACCACCCAAACTGCGTTTAAATCCACCTGGAAATAATCGTGGACTAGGATATGGCGCATACCCTGGATTGAATCCCATGGAACCACCGGATGTTTTTTCCGGAAATCCGGCGGGATCTTGTAGGCGGCTTCACCCAGTATTTGAAGATAGTGAAGAATGTAGGTTTGGATCAACTCGTCCGCGTCGAAGGCCTTTCGGCCTTGGGATGCGTATTTCTCGACTCGGTGTATGGCCTCCAACATGTCTTGGAGTCGTTCCCAGGGGTCCCTCACAGCGGTACCGCTTCCCGAAGAACCTTTTCCCGGATCCTGTCCCGGAGCCCCTTTTCCGTCACAATGTCAACCGAACGGCCTAAAAGCCGTTCTAAATCTATCAAAAGACTCCCCATATCAAATAGGGAGCGCCCAGGCTCCATTCGGACAAGGAAGTCCACGTCGCTTTGGTCATCCGCCTCGCCCCGGGCCACGGAACCGAACACTCGTACGTTAAGAGCGCCGTGATTACGGGCTAACTTCAGGATTTGATTTCGTTTCTTTCGGATTATTGTCCCAATACCCATTTTTTTCCTATTCACAAGTATATTGGACAAGGGCAGTGGAAATAACGTCATCCCTAAAGTACCGGCTTAATTCGCCCGGAGTTCGAAGATCCACCCGGCGTCCCCCCAAAATCCCGGAAAGCTCACCTTCCATATGGGCCATTCCAATGAAACCAGCGCCCTTGCCTGGTTCGAACTCAATGAGCGTGTCGATATCGCTGTCCGGACGAAAATCTTTTCTGAGGGCCGAACCAAAGAATGACAGTTTACGAACGTGGTAACGTTTGCAAAAATCCTCGATTTCTTTTGGCTGAAGTCGGATTTTGCTGTTAAGCCCCATGGCGCTTACTCCTCATTAACGAAACATGATTATTATAACAAAAATAAAATCAGAAACGTCCGCCGCCAAGACCCGGAACTCCGACCTAACGGCCCGGCGGCCCCTGTGTCGAGCCCACGAAGGGCGTATCAAGCCCGTCCTGCACCGAGCCAACCAGGCGAGGTATAAGTTTTGGTCGTATCCATTCCAAGGGAATGGATGCAAGGCGAGACACGCGTCTTGGGTGTGCCAACCTCATTTTTTAAAAAAGGTTGGCGCCCCCTTAGGCCCGGTTTCCTTTCCGAAGAAAGCCAGGACCACGCGGCCCATCGACCCCCAGAACTTATAAAGCTCATTGAGGAACAGCCGCTTGGTCCACCAATGGGTGGGCAGTCCGGTTTTGGAACAAGGAATTACTTTAACCCCCGAGCCTAGGAGGTAAAGCCGGGTCAGGAACAGCGCGCGTGGCACATGGAACCAGTCCACGTCCAGGACAATCACCTTGTACCCGCCCGCAATAATAAAATTTGCCGCCCGCCTTGCGTTCTGGTCGGTGGTCGCGGAAGTGAGGTCCATATTGATCTGGGTCGTGTCGGTTTCAGCCAGGTGCGGAAAGGGATTTTCTTCCCAAGGGGCTTGGGAAACGTAGAGGGGCTTGTGGTGGGAACGGGCCAGGGCCAGGGCGGGCTCCATCGAGGTTAGGTCGCTGTAGGTAACCACCAGGTCGAAATCCCGGCCTGGCTGGGTTCGGGAATGCCTATAGATGTGAATGAAATAAAATAATTGGAGGACAAATAAAAAAAGGAACGATAAAAAGGATAGGATACTGATTATTTTGAGGCGGGTTGTGATGTCCAAGGATCGCCCTAACTTGCGGAAAGTTCCTTCCGCATAATCTCGTAAGTACGCTTCAAACCCTCTTCCAACGAAACCTTAGGCGCCCAGCCTGTTTCCTTGAGGCGGCTGATATCCAGCAACTTTCGCATAGTGCCGTCCTTCTTGGTGGCATCGAAAACCATTTGGCCCTTATAACCCACGACTTTTCCGATCAGCTCGGCCAGCTCGCGAATGGTTAGGTCTTCCCCACATCCGATATTGAAGAATTCCTCACCCTTATAATTCACCAATAGGTGAAGGCAAGCGTCGGCCAGGTCGTCCACGTAAAGGAACTCCCGCTTTGGGGTGCCGCTTCCCCACACCGAAACCGTGGGGCTATTACTCAGTTTTGCTTCATGGAACTTCCTCATCAGGGCTGGAAGCACGTGGGCGTCCTTGAGGTCGTAATTGTCGTTGGGGCCGTAAAGGTTGGTCGGCATCACCGCGATATACCGCACCCCGTACTGGCGGCGGTAAGCGTCGCAGGACTTCATCCCGGCGATCTTGGCGATGGCGTAGGCGTCGTTCGTCTTTTCCAGCGGCCCATCCATGAAGTCGGTTTCCTTGATGGCCACGCTCTTATTGTTGGGGTAAATGCAAGAGGAGCCCATGAAGAGAAGTTCTTTACAGCCGTTCCGGTAGGCCGCTTCCAGTACATTGGCCTGCACCATCAGGTTGTCGTAGATAAATTCGGCCTGGTAGGTTTCGTTGGCCAGGATTCCGCCCACCCGTGCGGCGGCCAGGAACACCACATCGGGCTTTTCCTTTTGAAAAAATGAGTCCACATCAGTTTGACGGGTCAGTTCTAGTTCCTGGTGAGTACGGTAGACCAGGTTGTTATAACCTTGTTTTTGTAAGGCGCGCAGTAGGGCGCTTCCCACCAGGCCCTTGTGCCCCGCCACGTAAATTTTAGAGTTTTTGTTCATTTAACGATACTTAGCCGAAGGTTCGGCCAAAAGGGATTCCGCCGGCACATGAAGCTCACGGTAAAGGCTTCTCATCATGGACACGGATAGGGGGCGTTTCCGGTTCAACACTTCCGAAACCCGGCTCCTCCCGCCCAAAAGCTTGGCTAAGTCGGCGGGCCTGAGCCCCATTTGGTCCATCCGAAACTTGATGGCCTCAATGGGATCGGGATCCGCGATAGGGTAATGTATTTTTTCGTAAGCCTCCACAAGGGTTGCCCACAAATCCAACTCCTCATTTCGGGAGGAGGTTTTGGGAGCCCTCATGAGATCCTCGATATATCGAAGGACCCTATCATAATCTTTTTCAGTTTTAAGAATTTTAGGTTTCACTACTCAAACCTCCTGCGCGTCTATTTGATCGTATTGGGCGTGGGTCCCAATAAATCGAATAAACACAATTTGAACATCGTAAAACACAACCGTCACTAACCTGAATTTATTCCCGCCAATATTGAATACCACCCGCCCGCTTTTTAAGATGCTCGCGGTTCTATATTGGGACTTAACGTCGTGCGGCCCTTTCCAATGGGCCCCCCGGGCTTCCTTGATCCATACCCGCAAAGGACTTTCCGAATCCCTGCCCTCGGGTCTTTCCCAGAATTTTTTTAAACCCCTAAGGCTGATAACCCTCATTCCAAGATTCTACCAAATTGTTACCATTTTGGGAACATTGGTTT
>PLZG01000003.1:2403-2531 GCA_003152075.1 candidate division FCPU426 bacterium | reverse complement strand
CGAAAGGCCCAAATAAAAAAGGAGTAGTGAAAATGAGTACAAAAGAAAAGCTTACAAATCTGATTCAGGAAGTGACGGACAAAATCATCAAGGACATGGAAAACGGGGTTATGCCCTGGGAAAAACCT
>PLZG01000003.1:0-2341 GCA_003152075.1 candidate division FCPU426 bacterium | reverse complement strand
CGGATCAAGAAGGGAGCCGAGGGAACCGAGATCATTTACTTTGAATTGAAACTCAAAAAGAACACTACCGAGGCAGAAGCCGACGAAAAGAACAGAAAAGACGTCTTTCCCTTTGTCCGCCTTCACTACGTTTTCAACCTAGACCAGATTGAAGGCCTCGACCACCTAAAGGACGAAATCGCCCCCGTTCGAGTAGTTAACAACGAGGAGGCCGAAAGGATTCTTGTTAATTCCGGGGCCAAGGTTTCTTTTGACCAATTGAGGAACCAAGCCTTTTACAACCACGCAACCGACAGCATTACCCTTCCTTTTAAAGAGGCTTTCAAATCAACTGAGGGTTATTACGAAACTTGCCTTCACGAGCTCATTCACTGGACGGGAGGCCCGGCCCGGCTCAACCGTATTTCCAAAGCGGCCTTTGGTTCCGAAGAATACGCCGCCGAGGAGCTTGTGGCCGAGTTTGGGGCTTCGATCCTTTGCGCTCATGTCGGAATCCCTTACAAGACTAACCACGCCGCTTATATCGCCTCATGGATTAAGAAGTTAAAAGACGACCCGAAGGCCCTTTCCACCGCCATCACCCAAGCCCAAAAGGCCGTTGATTTTCTTTTGAAACCCGCCGCAGACGAAAAAATTAAGGAGGTGGCCTAACCATGAAACATATTAACAAGCTCTTGAAGGTGGCCGACGGGGTTTACCCCGACGGCCTTATTGAAAGACTACGCAAAGGAGAGGAGGAGGTAGGGGACGGCCTGGCCAAATTCATTTTTAACGAAATGACCGAAACCGCCGAAGGGAAGACACCCCGGGAAATTACCGAAAGCGTAATCAAAGCCTTGGAAACGGGCGCTATGGAACTGGACTCCGTAATTCGGGCTTTACGCCAGGTCAATACCAAAGGCCCCAAGAGGGTTGGGCCCAGGAAAAGGCTTAAGGAATTTACCGTTACATGGGTTCGAAAGGGAATGAAAACCTACAAGGCCACCAGTGAGGAGGCCGCCGAACAGCAATTTTCCGACGATCCAAACGCGCCAGATGAAGAACAGACAACCGATGTTTACACGCAAGAAGGGATGATTTTATGAAAAAACCGAAAATAGTTATCCACTTAGACGGGGGTTTAGTTCAATCCGTGGTTTCCGATCAGGCCGGAATTGGTTTTAAGGTTATCGACCACGACATAGAGGGAAGCCAGGAAGGCGAGAGCCAGGTTATTGACGGCCAGGAGGTAATCATTACTCAACACGATCGGGCAGAGAAAAACACCCGCCACGTTAAGGAGGTTTTTTCGGCCAAAAGTAATTTCTTGGATAGATAGCCAACCCCTCCAAGAGCAACGCCCCCGGTTAACGCTGGGGGCTTTTTGCTTTCGCAGGGTAGGGAAATGCCCCTCCCCTGGACCCCACCCTAGCCCGGCAGGCCGGTTCCCCGATGGAACCGGCACACCCAAAACTTGCGTCTCGGCTTGAGGCCTCAACGCAGGGTGGNNCCCCCTTAACAACTTTGCCGGCACCTTAAAGGAATTTGAAGAAGCCTCGCCGGCCGCGGCCGTGTAGGCTTCCGATGCCGGCATTTGGTTATTTTTGTAAGGCCGTTCCTTCCTTAACCTCCCTTTTCCAATGTAGTTTTCTCCGGGAAAAAGCGGCTACGCCACGATGTGGCTACGCCGCCCTTCATCTTTCATAGGCCGGCCTTCCTGGCCGTCTGGCCGTACTTGGCCTATTCCGATTTCGGGTTTCGCTGTCCACCATCCCCCTTTAAAAATTTCAAATAGAGGGACGGTGTTTCGCGCAAACTTTTTCCCATCGTAAACATAACGTAGCCGGCGCTTTGGGTTACACCCACCACTTGGCCACCCATGCCCTCGTTGTCGCACCCCACAGGCCCACTACGTGGGCCGCTTTGTGAGGGTGCGCCCCCGGAGGGCTGTTACCCGAGAAGAAAAATTAAGGAGAAAGAAAATGGAAAAATCCGAATTTAATTATCAAAAGTTGACCGAATTAGCTGGGGTGGACATTGGGGAATGGGCTAAGCGGGCCGGGCGAACTAAAAAATTCAAAGCCCCGGGTTTTATGGATCTTCACTTAGAGAGCCTTTCGGACAACTCAATTTCATTAACCCACTACTTTGAACAAAACGGGGATTTGGTCCCGGACCCGGACATGGAAATAAGGCTCGACCCCGTGGCCAAGACGGCCTTGGCTGTCCACTTCCAGGATCAAAGGAGTTACATGGAGGTTTACCCGGACGGGGTTGAGGACCACCGCCAATTCAGAAGTCAAAACAGTTTTTTAACCTTTTGGCTAACCAACATCAAGGACCAGGGTTTTAAGGAGGTTCC
>PLZG01000106.1 GCA_003152075.1 candidate division FCPU426 bacterium | reverse complement strand
AAATGGAAATAGCCTTTTCCGTCTGAGTGTTCAACTCAGTTTCAAGGATTTCAACGTCAACAATTTCGTCCCGTACAGTTGAGCGAGCGTTTATTGTTAGGTCGATCAAGGAAATATATGAAGTAACATTCAGTTCTCGTGATTCATTCAATTCTATCGTAATCTCAACTTCAGTTTTTTCAGGTAAATCGTAAGGCAAATCACTACCGGAAATACCAAGTTCACAAACAAAAGTATTTCGATCCGGTATTTTGGATTCGCCCTCATCTATGCGAATCTTAAGAGGATTTTCATCGTCATTTTTCTTCAGTTTACGGACTGTTTTATATGACCCGGAATGCTTCAGAGGAAGGGCCGATCCTTTTTCAAAGATAATCTCCCGCACATTACTTAATTTAAAATTATTTTTAAGATCTTTTTGCGCTAAAACAATTCCAATTGAGTGAGGGAGAGGGGCTCCGGATACGGTTAAACCATGGGTTATTTCGAACGAATCAGGTTCTATGGGCACCGAATTGCCATCCACATCAAATAAGTAAATCCAATAAAGATTTGTTTTATTGGGTTCAAGCACAACGGTATCAAAAAATTTACCATTTTTTATTTTCTTCTTTTGACCACTATAAACACCACTATCCGATTGAATTTGTATGAAGTAACTGTCCTCTCCATCCTCAAGCCCCTCCAAAATACCCGTTACCATTTCTTCCGTTTCGGAGGTCAAACTTCCATGATTCAATTTTATGGGTTGAACACCTTTCTTCATTTTTTTGTTTTCGGTTAATTCGACAGGTATTAATTGCCCCATTCCAAAAATACAGGCACCCTGAGCGACGACCGTTAAGGGATCAACGGAAGAATCTACCGATATATCCAAATCAGTTTCGAGGCGTTTTTTGACATAAGGTATTTGTGTGGGTCCACCGACCAGTATTATCTTTTTAACAGAGTTACTTTTGATGCCCGCTTCTTTGAGCGTTTCAATAGAGAGACCAATTGTTTTATCGATAAGAGGCTGGATAAGTTTTTCAAATTCCTTACGAGTATAATTTATGGATAGATATATTTCTTTGCCATCATCATCGCTTCCGATTCCGTCCACCTCAATTGTGGTTTTTTCATATTGAGAAAGAGCAATTTTCGCATTTTCAGAAATATACTTCAGTTTGGAAAAAACGCTTTGATATTTTTCGTTGCTCCTGTTGAAATTAGCAAGTGAAAATTCCTCTATGAGTTCAGGAACGATTACTTCATCCAATATCAAATAGTCAATGTTTTTGCCGCCCAAGAAATTATCACCATTGTGCCCCAACACCGACAATACACCGTTTTTAGAGGCGATGAGGGCGACATCAAATGTTCCACCCCCAAAATCAAATATGAGCCAATTTTCATTTTTGGTATTACCAAATCCGTAGGCGACTGCGGCTGCGATTGGTTCCTGCAACAATACTACATGTTTAAATCCCGCAAGATTCCCTGCCCGTTTCGTAGCCTCAGATTGCAAGGTCGAAAAAGCGGCAGGCACCGTAATCACAACTGCATCCGTATTGAAGTCTGCATGTTTTCTTAAAAGATCTTCTTTTAAGCTTTTAAGTATCTCTCCCGAAATTTTTTCCGGGGTCATTTTCGCCTTTGCTCGTTCAAAAAAAATAGTTTCTTCTGTTCCCATCAATCGTTTTATTTCTGCTTTGTTATTCTTGAATTCCTCTTTGGAAGCGTCCTTGTACAAACGTTCGTAAGCCCGTTTCCCAACCACTTCATTCTTGGACTTATCAAATCCGAAAACCGACGGGGTATATTCGTCGCCAAAAGAATTTTTTATGATTTGCACTTTACCATTGGCATTGATAGCAATTTCGGAATTGGTTGTTCCAAGATCAATTCCTATTAGAATATTTTGATTTTTCATTGTCAGTCCTGTTTAGTAAGTAAAATAATTTTGGCTTTGCGCATAACTTGGCCTTTATACATGACGGTCGGCTCTACGGTTTCTTTTACAGTTGGCTCATTGACACTTGAATCCTTTTCAACAGAAAGAATATCAACATTCAGGCCTTCATTAAACTTTTGGTCGGTATAATCCACGATCTCAATATCATTTTTTTCGAAGTATCTTTTTAATTTTTGCAACGAATTTACAATGCCTTGGTTTTGATTTTCCGGGGATATAATTTTTAACTTTAATAAACGCTGTTCAATCCGCCAAACTTCAACAGCCAAAAGAAATAAATCTTCTGCAATCGGGGAAAGGTTTATAAATTTAGGGGCTACAGCAAAATTGATGTCGTTTCTGATTTTCAAATACAATTGGTCGAGTTTCGCGTTGATACTGAATTTACGATTTATTCTAAAAGTTAAAAATAATAAAAAACCGATAATAAAAATTGCCAGAATTGATATACCGAGAATTGTTAAATTTAAAAGACCCATATTATTCATATTTCCGTCCTACCTATTTAAAATTTATTAATCTTAACCTTTTACTCGGTTTGTAAAAAGGGTTTTAAAAAGCCCCGTATTTCCTTTCCCACCCTTTTTAAGGGTATAACTTTTCCAGGCAATGCGGCCTTTTTCCAAAAGGCGTTCCATTGGATTATCACCTTTGAATCCGTGAAGAACTCTGCGGTTAAGCCAACCGGCCACCCGGAAGGAAGCGCCGTTTTGCGACGTTTAAACGTAGCTTGGATAGCCTTTGAAAGCCGTTTGTTTGAAAAATCGAAGTGTTTGGAAAGAAACCAAATGTCGTAATAGTCCTTCATTCGGCTGTTGTCCATTCCGTGAACTACCATCGCATGAAGTTTTTCGGCCACTACTAATTCCTTGGCATACGCAAGAACGTTTGGGGACGGGAACTCTAGCAAGACGGGATACTTTGTCCGAACAGGTTTAGGAATCACCAAGTCCCCGAAACCAACGTCCACTTGTAAGGGGATGCGGGCGTTTCCCAACTTAGACATGATATGAAGGCGTACTCCGTGATACGCCTGGCCCTCCCGGATAGGTGCCCAACGAAGTGATTTACTTTCAAAAATCAAACCATCATCAGGGACTTTGGCTCCTAGAACTTCGTGGATAGCTTGGACCACTTTTGCGGCCTCATGGTTATCGGAATCCAGCAAATCCAAATCACGGGTCATACGATGGATATCCGGCGACCATATTTGGAACAACATCGCCCCTTTCAGGACGAACCGTTTCCGATGAGTCGAAATCCCTAGCCGGTATAAGAATCTTTCCAAAGCATACCGGGTAAGAACGTACTGGAAATCCTCACCACGGGCTTTAGCAATATTCAACAAACGCCGGTGAACGGATACCGGAATATTTTTAATCTTTGTTTTCGTCATGCTAGGGCCTCTAGGTAAGGGCGAATAACATTGGAGACACGGCAGACGCGGGAATATTTCCAAAGATCGTCCATGGTTCCCTTCTTTTCCGTCTGATAGGCTTTCAGGGCTTCAAGTGCCACGTCCAAGCCAAGTTTATTACGGTATTTAAAACAATCAATGACGGTCTTAGCGGGGCTATAAACCCGAATAGAACCTCCCTTGGTTGTGTGTTCTTCCACGCCTACCGTCCGGGCCTTTCCTGAAAAACGCACAAAGCGAACGGGAGGGTGCTCAATGCGGGGCTTCCTGGCCCAAACATCAATCGCCATCCAAACCTCATGGGGGAATTGTGTCGTCATGCCGTGGAACTGAAGGGCCGTTAGGAGGCATAGCACTCCGCCGGGAACACGGGAACAAGCTTGGACTAGGCCGTCCTGTTCCGAAATAGGACTATCGGGTATCCGATAAACTCCCCAAGCTTCCCGAATTAGCTGGCCCTTATCAACCAGTCTTTTCAGCCTCATGCGGCTAATGCCGTGCAGGATTGCATCACTCGAACGCAGGACACCGTTTTGGAGAAGTATTTTAGGAATAGGTTTTTCAGGAGTCGTTTTCATGTTCTGCCAATCGTTACAATTAGTTTGTATTTATTAATAAGTACAAACATATTGTAACAATCATATTTCGAATGGTAAATATTAAACTTAAAAATGGAACGTTTCAGGGATAGCTTTTCGGCCAGTTAATAAAGCTGTATTTACTGGCTAAATCAATCTAGGAGGCCTTATGGCACAACCCCAAAAGCACTATAACGTCAAAGTTATATACACACCTGTTTCCAAAGAGTTGGCCGCAATAAAGAGAGAAGCAGTACTGAGTGTGATTGTACAAGCAACTCTCCGTCGTTTGCGGGAGAAAGCGGAGCGGACCCAAGATCGCTCTGAGCCCCCTGAGTCAAATCCCACCCATTAAGATTTTCCGCCAACTCATCCAAACGATCCAACCATTCATTTACTTCGCCAAAGGATAATTCTATATTCGCCGATTTCTAAAAAATAGTTTTTGCCCTTTGCATCAGGTCATCAGGGAACTTTGAAGAACGGTTAAACTCTAAATTTTTCATGTGGTGAAGAATAACCAAAAATTATTTTTAAACCTGATGTACGTTTTAAAATTTTCAGGAAAACATCATTCGGGAAAAACAAAAGAAATTCAGAGGTTTTCAATTCCGCGTCTGAATAACTGATGTACAATGGACATTGTTATTTATTTGACGATTTTCACAAGGAGGAATACAGTCATGACCATGAAGAAAAAACGCGGACGCAAAAGTCTAGGTGGGTTGCGGATCATCCTTCGGATATCTCCCCAGGAAGTTGAACTCCTGGAAAGACGCCAGAAGGAGACCGGGCTTACCCGGACGGAGATGATTCGAAGGGCCATCGACAATTACTGGTCCGAGAAACGCAGCGAATCCAATTGGAGGACGCCCCCCATGAAATAGATGGCGGGGCTTCCTAGAAAGCCAGGTGTGGATGACAAAAAACTCAGCAGTTACCATCAACCAGATTATCTTGGTTCCGTGTTGCGCTCCATTCATCTTCACCGGCGTCAATCTTCTTTATCCTTTTTTCGGCTTGATGAACTTTATGAACCTGGACGGCACCTTCCCGGACGCGGACTTTTACAATCACCACATCATAGGTTTTTGGACTTTACTCTTTGCCATTCCCTACGGAATTGTTTTCCTTGGCCGGGACGACGAGGATATTTTCCTACTCACCAAATTAATCGTTTCCGTCACACTGGCAGTTTCCCTACTTGACCCCTTCACCACCCATTACAACCGCCTTTACCTCGTCCTTGTGGGGTTATTAAGCGCCGGGGCCATGTACGGCCTTTACTGGAAGCCCGTCAAGAAAAGACGCGTGGATTACGGAAAGTATCCCTTGCTGATAGCCCCAAAGAAAGGTTATGGCTTCCCCACCTCTTCCCTCCATGAGAACGTCCAGATAGTCGGAGGCACGGGAACCGGCAAGACCCATTACGTCATCAAGCCCTTCATCGAACAGACAGTCCGGCAGGATTTAGGGTGTTTTATCAGCGACGTAAAAGGCAACATGCTTCATGATGTTGCCTTTTACGTCAACCAGTGTGACCGCGTTCTATATCACTTCACCTTGGCCGATACCCGACACTCTCATTCCTACAACCCTCTTTATGGAAAAAACGCGGACGCTATTGCCAATCGGGTTTTCGCCGCCCTCTACTCCAACACCAAGAACACCGAAACCTATTACGTCGAACTGGCCGACGCATTTCTTCACAACCTGATTGGGCTGTTGAAAGAAGAGATGGACACTATCACCTTCCAAGACCTTCTTTTGGCCACCCAGGAAGCCGATACCTTTAAGATCATCGGTTCCTACTGCAACAGACACCCTCAAACTTCCTACGCTTGGTATTTCCGGGAACAATGGCTTAGCAAGTCTCCCAAGGACCGCAGGATGGAATTAACAGGGTTGGTCAACAAACTCCAACGGTTCTGTAACAGCCAATGGTCTTACCTCTTGAACGTCAAGAACCCGGATATCCGCATGGCGGACGTTGTAGCAAAGGGAGAAGTCTTCCTCTTCTCCCCGAACTTTGCCCGTTACCCGGAGAACGCGAAGGCCCTATCCATACTCGCCATGATGGATTTGTCCGAGCAGTTGGCCGACAGGTATACGGAGCCGCCGGAGAAACCCTTCCGGGTTTTCCTGGACGAGTTCTACAACCTGGCCTATCCCCGGTTTATTGATTTCATCAATAAGTGCCGGGAAGCCCAGGTGAACCTCTTCTTGGCCCACCAATCCTTGGGAGACTTAAAAGGGGTTTCCCCTGAGTTCCAGGAACAGGTTATGAACACCGCTAGCAACAAGATCATTCTCAGAGTAAACGACCCGGACACAGCAGAATCCTTCGCGCGACAATTCGGAACTGAATTGGACCAGGATGCCAGGGTGACTTCCTACAAGGCGGACCATACGGTAGCCGGATACAGCGTACCCATCACGGAAAAGTTCCGGTTCCACCCCAACCGGATTAAGGAACTCAAAACCGGCCAAGCCATTGTCAAAGTCGTAGCGGAGGGCGGGGTCTATGTCTTTCAGAGTGATTTGAAAATGGCTACTACCGCCCCGGAGGGCTTTAACGCCGATAGAGTGATGGCCCCAAAGTCATACCGGGAAAAGGAGAACGAAAGCTCATTGGTTAATTCCCCGAAAGAAACCAATGAACCGGTGAAAGCTGGAAGCCGTATGGGGGAGGATGACAATGCCTGAAAACACCAAGACCCTTACCCAACAACCCACGGAAATTGACCCGGTTGATATTACGGTCTTAGCCTATATCCACTCCAACAAGTTCATCACCACTAAGCTTTTCCACAAGAAGTTCCACCCGGCCCAATCCTACGTTACGGCCTGTGTCCACTTGAGGGAATTGGTATCGAGGGGCTTACTCCTCAAGACCCAAAATCTCCCCAACGAGGATACCTATTACTACCTGTCTAGGCCTGCCTTGCGGCAGCTTTCCGGCTTGGCCCGAATACTCATTTCGACGGAAGTCCGTTCCCCCCGCATCAACACCTTCGAGCGGGAGCATGACCGCCGCTTGCTCGAAATGCGAATCCACTTCGAGGCAGACCCTGCCTTGGAAGGGTTGACCTGGCTTTCCGACTACGAGATGCGTTGCGGCTTGAGGATGTCCTGGAAGAAAGCCTTGGAGGAAGGCCGGGGTTGGGAGCTGGCCGGCACCAAGCTTCAAAGGCTTAACCGCCGCACCCCGGACGGCTATTTCAAAGCCACCCTGGAAGGGCAAGCCTACACCTTTGTCCTGGAATACGAACACAGCCCTTACAACCGGGAGCAGATGGGAGCCATGGTTCTGAACCTGAACCGGGACTTCCCCCAGGCCTTGCGGCTGGTGGTCAGCCGGGACAAGGGACAGGCCGTAAGGCTCTTGGAGGGCTTGGCGGCCCACCTAAAGGGCGATCACCGGCAGAAAGACCTTTGGGGCTTTTCCTTTTTCGGAAAGGTAGCCACGCTGCCCTTTATCCGGGTGCCTTGGGTCAACCTGGAAGGCGACTACCTTCCCTTCGTGAAAGACCCCATCCTAAAAGCCACTCCGAAAGGCGAAGAGAAAGCGGAAGGAGGAACCCATGAACTTTAACCGGAGCTTAAAACAGCTTAAAGCGAAAATCTACGGAAACGCCCGCAAAGTGCAGGGGTTCGCCTGTCTTGCGACGCCAGACCCCACTCTCCCAGCATCATTACATGAGTGCTGGAATTCGATAGTGGGGTCTGGCCTCTTAGACAGACTCTCCCCTAATAGAGCGGGCGTAAAGTATCAAGATAAGAATCAACAGATAAAAATAAAGAATAAGGCGAAAGGCAAAGGCAAAAGCAACAGCAACACAAACACCGTGGAAAACCCCCCGAAAAACCTGTTGGTAATGAAACAGGTTTTAGACGCGGGGTTTTCCACACCTTTCCCCGAAGGTTGCCCCTTTGGGGCCTATTATTTTTTAACCCTTAAAAACGGAGGTAAACCATGACGGATCGCAGAAGAACAGAAGAACGGCGGAATCATTTAATGTCGGACAAGGAGATCGCCGAAAAGGCCTCTGTCTCGGAGAATACCGTCCGCTATTGGAGGCAAACCGGGATTCTCCCCTTCGTGAAGGTCGGCAAATATCCCAGGGTTTGGTATTCGGTGTTCCTTCAAGTTTTTAAAAAACCCCTTCCATATTTGGCGGGCTCTGCTGATAAAATGCCAAGTGCTGGGGACATTAGGAGGGACGCATGAGTAGACCTAATGTTCATGGATTACCCCAATTTCTCCGCAAGGATGATAAGGGGTATTTCCTGGATTATTTCATCGAAGAAGGGGGTTTAAAAAAGCGCAAGCGGGTCCGATTGGGGGAAATACCGGCGGTCCAAGCCAAGAAGATACTGGCCCAACACATGCAGGAAATTGTGGCGGGAAAGTTCCTGGCCGTGGAAAAACCGGAAGTAACTTTCAACGAAGCGGCGGATTCATTCCTGGGCTATTCCGAAGCAAGAAGGAAAAGCCACGAGAACGATATCCAGATGGTGGATAGGCTCAAGGCTTATTTCGGTAACAGGCCTTTGAAGAGTCTAACGCCGGACATCGTCGAAGGCTTTTTAACCCATCGGAAGAAGGCGGGAAACCAAGCACCGGATAAAAGTCGTAATGGGAAGGCGCTGGCTAACAGCACCATCAACCGGGACCTTGGAGTTCTCAAGTCCATCGTGAATCGGGCGGTCTTCAACGGTTTGTTGGAGAAGAACCCGATCCAGAGGGTAAGGGCCTTCCGGGAGGAATCCCGTGACCGTACCTTGACGCTTGAGGAATACGAGGCGCTCTTGGCGCTTTGCGCCCCCCGGCTGAGTGCCATTGTCCAATTGGCTTATT
This sequence comes from candidate division FCPU426 bacterium, assembly GCA_003152075.1. Classification (GTDB taxonomy): domain Bacteria; phylum Oederibacteriota; class Muellerivitia; order Muellerivitales; family Muellerivitaceae; genus PALSA-1180. The sequence continues at coordinate 4,138 of PLZG01000106.1, read as the reverse complement.
GGACGGGCATGAGGAAGGGGGAGATTTTGGGCTTGCGGTGGGAACAGGTGGACTTCCAAAACAAGGTCGTCACCCTGGAAGCCGCGGACACCAAGACCCAAGAGAAACGGGAAGTTCCATTGACGGAGGCTTTAATTGACCTCCTGAAACGGACGCCGAAGACCCTTGGTAGTCCTTATGTCTTCAATCACAAGGGACAACGCTTGCTCGATATTAAGACCGCCTTCTTAAAGGCCGTCCGTGCGGTGGGGATCAAGAATTTCAAGTTCCATGATCTCAGGCATTGTGCGGTGACCAACTTAAGGAAGGCGGGAGTAAACGATTCGGTCATCATGTCCATTTCAGGCCATAAGACCTACGCGATGTTCAAACGGTATAACCGGATAGATCGGCAAGACCGGGTGAACGCGCTGAAACAGGTTGAGAGGAAGTTTGACACGGATATGACACGGAGCGAGTCCGAGCAGAAGGTGAAGTTGTAAAACCGTTGAAAAATATGGCGGGGTTGACGGGGCTCGAACCCGCGACCTCCTGCGTGACAGGCAGGCGCTCTAACCAAGCTGAGCTACAACCCCTCGCAGTAGGACGGAAAAGCAGGAAGGAACTTCCTTCGCTTGTCACGCGGCCGCGAGGCCGTTCCCCCATGGGGGAAGCGAAACAGGGGCGTATGTTACAAAGGCAAAAAGGATTAGTCAACAGCTATTGGGAAAAGGCTTATTTCAACTGGGGTTGTACTTGGCACTTTGTGCCAAGCATGGTTGGCCTGAATTTCAGGCCAACTACTTCAAGCCTGTCGTTACCGTTCCGCATTCGCGGAACACTCCTCGCAACGACAGCTAACTTATGTTGGCTGTGCAGCCAACTCTTTTTCGGCCTTTTGGATTTTGAACTTTTTCACCGAAAACCGCGACATATTGTTTTTCGTGAGGCTCTTGGCGGATAGCTTGTAGAGGTACTCCCCCTCCGGTTTGCCGATGGCGTCCCAAAGGGTCACGGCGTAGGCCCCGCCTTCTTTTTTATCCTCAATTTTCGCCACCAAGCTTCCTGTTGAATCAAAAACCTCCAGGGTCACGTTGCAGTCTTCCTTGAGGAAATAATAAAAACGGATAGGTCCGGGCGGGGGCGGTGTCGGGAAAATCCCCAGGTCTTCCGTAATAACGGCGTTGGCTAAACCCTCATTCACGGTGATAGGAACGTCCTTGATTCGCAGAACTGGTAACTGGTCGCTGTGAAGGCGCAACTCGTATCGCCCCTCGGGAATCCCGGAAAAGCTGAACCGGCCCTTGGGGTCGGTGATAGTCGTGGCCGAGGCCTTTTCCCCCTTGATCATTTCCACCCGTGTCCCGGAAACAGGCGTGGCGCCGTCCTTGCGCAGGAAGGTTCCATGGACCTTGCCCAAACGCTGGATAATCACTTTTCTCGTGGAAGACAAAAGGCCCGGCTTGCCCTTCTTGCTAACCGCCGCCACATGGAAATACCAGGTTCCCTCGTTGATATCCTTCAATTGAACCATGCGCTCGGTGGTGAACTGGTCTTCCTGGTTAAGCCGGTCGCTTTCGCTATGGCTTAACTTATAAACATAGCCCACCGGTTTAAAGCTTCCATCATGCCGGTCTTCCCAAGTGAAGAGGGGGTCGTGGTGGTTGACGGGTTCGTCTTCCTTGGGATGCGAGGGGCTGGCGATAACCGGGGGCGGCATTTCACTGCCGGCTACCTGCGCCCGGAAATGGGTAGGCTCGGAATAATTGCCGGCCTTGTCCTTGACCACCGCGTGCAGGAACCAAATCCCCGATTCGGGAGCTTTTAAAGTCATCTCCGGCTCGGTAACACGCTCGGACTCGTTGGGCGCGGGGATCGTTTCGGGCTTCTGGTCGAAAACCACGTAAAAACATTCCACACCGGAAATCTTGGGGGCGGGGTGAATTTTCAATTGCACCTTGTTGGCCGAGTACCAACACCGGGGGTCCAAATGGGTTGAGGAGGTCACCTGAGGCGCCGAGGGTTTTTCCCGGTCGATCTTCAGGCGGTAATGGGCCGGCTCCTCGCTTAAATTGCCCGCCCGGTCCTTGGCGATCAAGTGGAAGTACCAGATACCGCTCTCGATGTTAGACAATTCCAAACGGCGCTCATCCGTAAAAGTAGATCCCTGTCCTGAGTTGGAACCTACGGGTTGAATTTCGGTCTTAGGCCGGGTGTTCGGGCTCTGGTCCAAAACATAAAAATAACCGGCGATGCCGGTGGCGTCCGCTGGCGCGTCCCAAAGAAGAATCGGCGCCCCGTTGGAGCTCCAATCGTCCTGGCGGTGGGTGGGGCTGGAAATGACCGGCACGCCCACGCCATGGTCCGAAAGGCAGGCCGCCGTCTGGTTGCCCTCGTGCTGTTCGTTCCCCATGCGGTCCACAGGTTGGACACAGTAATAGTAGGCGGTGTTTTCCTTCAGCTTAGAACCGTCATCCAGGTAAGTGAGACCCTTGAGGTCCCCATCCATGGAAATTTTCACCTTTTTCTCGCCTTCCACCCAGCGGTACACCCGGTAATAGTCCGTACCCGAGACCTTGTCCTCCACGGGCGTCCACTTCAACTCGATATTCCCCCCGGCCAGCGGGGTGGCCTTCAACTGGGCGACCGGCGGCGGCGGGGAGATATCCACCGTCACCGAAACCATTTCCCCTTCCGGATAGGTTTCAAGGTTGCCTGCCCCGTCCTTGGCCCGGCAACGGAAGGAATATTTCACGGCGTCCTTGCCGGTGTAAACGGCCGAGCGGTCCGTCACGTTGACCATCCAATCTTTCCAGGGCCCGTCTCCGGCCTTCACCTGAATGTCAAAAGACGCCACTTCGCTATAGGCGTCGGTGGCTCCCCATTCCAAGCCGATTTGGGTCTTGTCCACCACGGCCGGAAGGGGGCTCATTTGGGACTTGGGCGGCACGTTGTCGATGAGGATGGGAAAGTGGGCAGCTTCCTTGCTGACGTTCCCCACCAGGTCCTTCGTGGCCAAGTGGAAATACCACTTGCCGTCTTTGAGGGCCGGTGCGGTGAGGCTGGTTTCGGTGGTCCATTTGCCGATGGTCGGCCCGGGAACGGTATGGGGTTGGCTGTCGAGGGAAACGAAATAACCTTCCACGCCCGAGAATTCCTTGGGTGCTTCCCACATGAATTTGGGGACGTTGTTCTTGACCCACTGGTTGAGGGGATGGGTGGGGCTTTTGATGACGGGCGCCGTGGCCCCCGAATCCACGAACACCTTGAAATGGGCGCAGGCTCCCAGGTTTCCGGCCTTATCCTTTGCCGCCAAATGGACGAACCAAACCCCGTCCTCGGGCACGGAAAAAACTGTTCCCCGGGATGCGGTCCATGTCATGGTCTTCGGGTCCGCGGTCCAGTTCTCGTCCCGGTTGAAAACGAAATAATAACCCTCGATGCCGGACAGATCGGCGGGGTCCTTCCAATTCAGCTCCACCCGAGATGAACCGTACCATTTGCCCTGCTGAGGATGGCTGGGGGAAAGTATCGCGGGGGTTTCAACGGTTGTGTCGAGCCGGACATGGCAATGGGCCGCGTCCTGGGAGGCATTCCCCGCCGTGTCCTGGCAAATGACCGCCAGAATGAAATGGCCGTCTCGGGGAATATCCAAGGTGATTTCGTTGCTTTCGGTGAAGAGGGTCGCTGGCCCGTTGGAGTTGCCGGTGGAATTGGGAACTGGCACAGCCTGGGGTTCCTCCGAAAAAATATAGTAATAACCCGTGATACCTGAAAGGTCGTCGGGGGGCGTGAACTTGAAGCTAGCCTTTGGCTTGGAATACCACTGATCCGGTTCGGGGTGGCTGGGGGAAGAGACAAAGGGCCTGGCTGCCACCGTATCCACCCGCAGGGGGAAATGCACGGCTTTCCAATCCACGTTCCCGGCTTTGTCCTTGGTGGTGATATGGAAGTACCAAAGCCCGTCGTCGGTCAGCTCAAAGGAAACCGTCTTCTGGTTGGTGAACAGTGAGGTCTTGTCATTTGGAACGGTGTCGGCCTTCCGGTCGATGTTGTAGTAATAACCCTCGATGCCCGAATGCTCAAAGGGTTCTTCCCAGTTCAACACTACCCGACGGTCACGATACCAGCGGAAAGACTGCCCCGTGCTAGTGGTGTG
>PLZG01000107.1 GCA_003152075.1 candidate division FCPU426 bacterium | reverse complement strand
TGGCCGCTTTGCTCCGAAATATGCAATTCGTTTATTTTATCTAAAAGTTTTGTAACCGCCAAAATATCTTGTTGCTTTTGAGTTAGTTTTTTTGGAGGGATCGTTTCCTCTTTTGACAAATCTTTTGGAACGGTTGTAACTCTGAAAGCCTGAATAATTATTGCGACAAAAAAGATGAGAAAAACAAAAGTTAAAGAGCGTTTTAAAATTAATGACCAGGAAAAACTAATAGGAGAAAAATAGATTAAATTTCTTACCAGAATCCAAGCGCCAACCCAACATAAAGCAGATAAATATCCATTGACTGTTATTCCCATCCATTGGACTACCAATGAAATTAAGACTAGAAACGCTCCAAGAATGGCAACAACAACTTTCTTGGTGTGTTTTGCTGGAGTAGGACTTGGGTTATTAGTATTTTCCATGACGAAATTCTATCCTTCTGGTCCTAAATGGGGTTTTAAAGTTGCCTGCTTTTCTTGCTTTTAAGACCTAATTTCCTCATACTTGCTTCAAAGGGATAATCACCACCAGGGTTGACAAAGTGTAAAATATATATACAATACTTTCATAGTGTAAGTATAGTTTACACTATGAAAAGGCCACTTTCTTGATGAACCCCTAATTTAAAGGGTTTTTGGAGCCTGGAAAGAGCCTAAAGAGTGGCATAGGGCTTGCTTTATTAAGAATGCGAGAGCAAGTTAGCGACAACTGGCCTGCTTTCAAACGAATCAAAACAAAATTCACCTCCAGCCTCGGTCCGACCCACCGAGGCTTTTTTTTGTCCTTTTTTCCCCTGAAAAACCTGAGATTCCCAAGTCGCAATATAGTCCTTTCAACCCTCCCCCTCACCCTACCCTCTCCCGCAAAGGGCGAGGGTGACTGGTGCCCCCTACTCCGGTCAAAGGGGGAAGGGGACAAAACTTTATGTTATATTGCCTCAAAGACAGCCATCAGCTGCTTGGAGGACACCCCTGAACGCCCACTGGATCACCTTTGCCGTCACTTTTGCCCTTTCCCTGGGGCTGACCCCCCTCTTCCGGAAAATCGCTCTCCGCTCCCAATTTATGGACACTCCCATGGGGCAGTTAAAGAAACACACCGCCCCGGTGCCCTATATGGGGGGCTTGGCCATCTACTTCTCTTTTCTCATGGGAATCCTTGGGGCCTTGGTCCTGGCGCCGCCGCCCGACTCTCAAAGGATTCTGGCACTTTTGGTGGGCGGTACCATCATGGCCATTATGGGTTTCGTGGACGACCTCTTTTCCCTTTCGGCGGCCACCAAGTTCCTGGTGCAGATTCTGGCCGCGGGCCTCTTAATCTTCTTCGGCATGAAGCTGGAATTCATGCCCAGCCACCCGGTGGTCGGCATCGTCCTCACTCTATTATGGATCGTGGCGGTCACCAACGCCGTTAACATCATCGACATCATGGACGGACTGGCCAGCGGGGTTGCCCTCATCGCCTGCCTGGCCTTTGTGCTGGTGCCTTATCTGGGGGCCCAAAGCTACGTGCCCCTGACCGCCGCCGCGCTGGGGGGAAGCTTGCTCGGTTTTCTCCCTTACAACTACCAACCCGCCCGCATTTACATGGGTGACTCGGGCGCTCTTTTTCTCGGATTCGTCTTGGCGGGCAGCGCCATGGGGCACGGCTATTCCCAAGTGAACGTGCTGGGCCTTTGCGCGCCAGTCCTCATCCTGGGCGTCCCCCTTTACGACATGGCACTGGTCATGATGCTGAGGTTCTTCAAGGGACGGTCCATGTTCCGGGGTTCCAACGACCACCTGGCCCTTCGCTTGAGGAAAGTGGGACTCACGGTCAAGCAGACCGTGTCTTTCTTGTGGGGACTTTCCGTCCTGTTGGCTTTGGGGGCCTATTTTCTGGTGAGACTTCTGACCCTTAAGCAAGCCTTGGTCCTACTTCTTTTTTCTTTCCTGGGTGTGATGCCCTTTACCATATTTGTTTCCATGATCCGCATGGATGAGGGTTTCGAGAGAATCAAAGAAAACCCATTCAAGATTTTCCTTGGACCGGCCCCCCCAAAAAAACCAAGCCGCAAAGCCAAGAAACGTCGGAAAGGCAATTAACTATGATGGACATGGATGAAAACAGATAACAATTTTTAAAGGCTTTAACAAAAGTCTTTGGAACAGTGATAAACGCCGATGAACGCTGATAAAAAACTTCAAATTCCTTGCTTTCATTAAATCTTTGTTTATCCGCGTCCATCCCTGTTTCGATGCCTTTGAATTTTATTAAAATTCTTAGTTTCATAAATCTTCATCAAAGTTTCTAAGTTGTTTTAAGGACTTAAATGAGAATCAAAACACTGATCGCCGGAGGCGGGTTGGCGGGGCTTTCCTGCGCCCGCGAGCTGGCGAGGGCCAATCAATCCTTTCTGCTGGTGGAAAAAGAAGAGCGTCCGGGCGGGCTTTGCCGCACGATTCAATCCAAGGGATTTACCTTTGATTACACGGGCCATTTCCTCCACTTCCATAAACCTGAAATCAAGGAATGGGTTTTAAAGCTGGTAGGGAACCAGCTCAAACTTCGTAAGCGGCACGCCGTTATTTACAGCCAGGGAACCTATAGCGAGTATCCCTACCAGGAAAATAATGCCGGGCTTCCCTCGGGAGTGGTCCGGGAAAATGTCCTGGGTTATCTGGAAGCGGCCTTGCACCGGAGATTTAGCGGGGTGAACCCTCCCGCCGCGAAGAACTTCAAGGCCTGGTGCCTGCAAGTGTTTGGGACCGGGCTCTCCCGCCATTTCATGTTTCCCTATAACGAGAAGCTGTGGAAAGTCCCGCTTCAACAACTCACCACCCATTGGATGGGACGCTTTGTCCCTTCCCCTCGTGTCCTCGAAACTATCCAAGGCGCGTTTATCAAGCAAGCTTCCCAATCGGGCTATAACGCCACCTTTCTTTATCCCGATCAGGGAGGAATCTCTGTTCTTCCGAGAGCCATTGCCCAAGGGCTTCCGAATCTTTCGTTGGGTGTGGGTCTCCAGAAACTTGACCTCTCCCGCAAGAAAGCCTGGTTGGAAACCGGGTTGGATGCGGATTATGAAACCCTTGTTTCCAGCCTGCCCCTGCCCCGGTTGGCGGCCCTGACGATGGGGCTCCCGGCGGCACTGGCTAAAGCCGCCCGCCGCCTGAAGGCTACTTCCATCTACAACATTAACTTGGGAATCAAGGGGAGCCAACCCATTCCCTACAGCTGGGTTTATTTTCCGGAAAAAGAATTTCTATTCCACCGGGCCGGATCGGTGAGCTCCTGCGTCCCAACGGTGGCGCCCAAAGGACATTCTTCCCTCTATGTGGAATTTTCCTATGGAAACTCCAAGCCGGACCCACAGGCTTTGGGCAAACAAGCCATTCAAAAGCTCAAAAAACTGAAATGGCTGTCCTCCGAGAAGCAGGTGGTGACCCGGGTGGACCTGAACCTGCCGGGGGCTTACGTGGTTTACGATAAGGACCGGGATAAAATTGTGGCCGGGCTCTTGGACTATTACCGCAAGCACGGGGTTTACTCTGTGGGCCGTTATGGCCGCTGGGAATATGGAAGCATGGAATCGGCCATGGAACAGGGGATTGAAACTTCGAGAAAAATCCTAGGGAAAAATTGACGTGTGGTTTCAACAAAGGCAGTACCCCTCACCCTACCCATCTCCCTAACAGCGCTTATAGGGAAGAACCCCTATGTATCCTCAAAACCACGGCCAAGGGGCGAGGGTTAATGTTGTGTGGTTTGCCAAGTGAATAGTTCCGTTAGTTTTTGTTAAATGTTAGTAGAGATTCGGCGATATAATGCGCCCCATCAATAATTAACGAGGCCCTATGGCTGCACCCCTAGACGCTGAAGCCCTCAAAAATCAGCCCATGTTCAAAGATTTGATCCCGGCCGAATTGGCCAAGGTGGCGCCGCTTTTCTTTGAGAAAAGCTACACTCCTAACTCCACCTTGTTCGTTGAGGGCATGACCGGCGAAATTCTTTACGCTATCAAAAAAGGCTCGGTGAACATCACAAAGAAGATGCCGAGCGGCAATGAGCAAATTTTGGCCACCCTGAAGGAAGGGGAGTTCTTGGGGGAGATGTCCCTGATCGACAACCGGCCCCGAACGGCCACCGCACGGGTAGCGGAAGAATCCACCCTTTTAGTCATGACGAAAAAGGCCTTTACCACCCTTTTAGAGAAACACCCCGACATAGCCTTGAAAATCCTGCTGGTGTTCTTGAAAATAGCCAACGAGCGTTTGAGAAAAGCCAACGAATCAGTCAAACAGATCTAGCCCTGGAAAGTTCCATCATGAAAAAACTTAAACCATTTCAAGTTTTCGTTGCCGTACTTTTTCTACTGCTACCGGTCCTTGGCCGGGCGGCCATGACTCTGGAAGACGAGATCCGCGAAACCTCCCAAGTGGACCCGCGGGCCCTATGGCATTTCGCCAACGCCCTCTATGCCCAGCACACCGGGGACGTGGAGAGGTCCCTGGTGGAGTTTCAGCAGGCTGCCCGATACGATTCCAAATCCTCGGCCATCCACGACCGGTTGGCTTACCACTATTACGTGGAAGGCATGGACTACAAGAGCGTGGAAGAACTTCAAAAGTCCATCGAGCTGGCCCCCAACAACGTCGACACCCGGCTTCTTCTGGCCAATCTCTTCGCCAGCCAGGGGGAATTCGGCAAGGCCCAGAAGGAATACCAAAAGATATTGGAAATTTCCCCCAAGAACTTATCCGCCCGTTATTACCTGGCGGGAGTCATTGCCAACCAAAATCATATCGAGGAAGCCCTTCAAAAGTACCAGGAAATCCTCCTGGACAATCCTAACGAGGCGGCGGTTTATTACAACATGGGGCTCATCTACACGCGCGCCAACCAGGCCGGCAAGGCTGAGGAAACTTTCAAGAAGGCTATTTCCCTCGACCCCAATATGGAATCGGCTTATACCTCCCTTGGCCTGGTTTACGAGCTTAACCAAAAACCCAAGGAAGCCATCGAGACTTACCAAGCATTGGTCAAGATTAACCCGGAAAATGATAGGGCCTTCCTGGCCTTGGGGGAACTTTATTACAACCAGAAGGACGACGAAAAGGCTTTGGAAGCCTTCAATCATTATGCCGGCCTCAAAAAGGATGACCTATCGGTTTACGACTATATCGGATTGAGTTATTTCAGGTTGAAGAAGTTTGACCTGGCCATCGCGGCGTTCCAAAAAATCTTGGATAAGCAACCCGCCAACGCCCTGGTAAGGTACCGTTTGGCGGCCACCTACGGGGAAACACAGGATTACCCCAAGGCTGAGGAACAGCTTTTAGCCATCCTGAAGGATGACGGGAAATCGGTGGACGCCTGGGTGAGACTGGCTTTGCTGTATGACAGGGAGAAGAAACAACTCCAGGCCGAAAAGGCCATCCAGGACGGGCTCAAGGCCAACCCGAACCACCCGGACTTGATTCTGATGCAGGCCATGTCCTATCACGAACAAAATAATTTCAAACAAGCCGAGGCCAGTTACCACAAGGCCATCGATATCGAGCTTAATTACAAGAATAAGCGGTCGCCCGACTATAACCTGGGTTCCCTCACCCAGGCCTACTTCAACCTGGGGGTCCTTTTGGACAAGCAAGGCCGTTTCAATGAGGCCATGGATTCAATGAAGAAGGTCGTGCAACTCCAGCCCGACAACGCCGACGCCTACAACTACATCGGCTATTCCTTCGCCGACAAGGGCATCAACCTGGATGAGGCCCGGAAGGACGTGGAGACCGCCTTGAAGATTGAGCCGGAAAATTCCTATTACCTGGACAGCCTGGGCTGGGTTTTTTACCAGAAGGCCCAGTACCAGGACGCGCGCCAGCAGTTTGAAAAGGCCATCAAGTTCCTCAAAACCACTGTGAAGGATGACGCGGTTATCTATGAGCATTTGGCCGAGACCTTGATCAAGTTGGGCCTAAAGGACGAGGCGGCGGACAAGTGGGAGAAGGCCTCGAAGCTGGACCCGGAAAACAAGAAATACCTCGAGAAGATCCAAAAAGACAAACCCTCCAGTTCCCTGTGAAAATCGTTAAAAGTTCTTTTTCACCGCGAAGACGCCACCCATCAGCCTTTGGCTGAGGGCGTAAACGAGTTCGCCAAGAAAACCGGAAGATTTTGAATCAACAAAAGATTTGAAACATTTCTCAGTTTGATGTTTGGAAATTTTATTTGCCGTACTTGGCGAACTCGTTTACGCCCTCAGCCAAAGGCTGATGGGTGGCGTCTTGGCGGTAAAAAGGTGTTGCCTTGAATCCGGTTTTGACCGTTCAAACTCCAGCGAAGATCAACCCGGTCCTTGAGGTTCTGGGGAAAAGGCCCGATGGGTACCACGAGCTGGCTTTAGTTTTTCAGGCCGTCAGCCTTTACGACGAACTGGCCTTTTTCAAAGAGAAGGAAGGGGTCCGTCTGGAAGTTATCCGGTCGCCCCATCCCTTGCCGGCGGATGATTCCAACTTGGTCCTCAAAGCCGCCAAGTTATTCCTGAAAGAAATCATGGGTGGCAAAGGCGGCGTCCGTATCCAACTCAAGAAGGAAATACCCCTAGCGGCCGGATTAGGCGGCGGCTCCAGCGACGCGGCGGCTACCTTGAAGGGCCTGGATTGGTTTTTTCAGACGGGGCTGGAAGATAGCAGGCTCCAAGCCATGGCGGCCCAGCTGGGGTCGGACGTGCCTTTCTTTTTAGCGGGCGGGACAGCCCTCGGCACGGGGCGGGGGGAAAAGATCACGCTCTGGGAATCAGGCCCGGAGATTTCCCTGGTTTTGGTTAAACCGGACGCGGGTCTTTCGACCCCGGCGGTTTACCAGTCGGGGAAAGCTGTGATGACTAATGGGGAAAAAGCCAAGGGTTTCGCAGCCGTCCTCAAGACGGGGAGCGCGCGAAAAATCGGGGAAAGCCTTTATAACGGTTTGGAACCGGCCGCTTTCTTCTTGCTGGCTGAGGTGGAGGAAATTAAAAAACAACTCCTGGATTCGGGGGCGCTGGGCGCGTTGGTTTCGGGAAGCGGGCCGACGGTTTTCGCCATGGCTGAATCGAGGGAAAAGGCGGAGGAGATCGCCTGGAAGCTGGAAGGCGAAGGGTGGACGGTTTTTGTAACAAGAACCATTTCAACTGGGATTGAGAAGATATAAATTTTGATTCGGTGAGGTATTTTGAAAGTCGTTGCATCGCAATCCCCGGGCTATGCCCGGGGAAAAGAGGCGTCCCAGCCGAAGGCTGGGTCCCCAAAGGGGAGACTTCGGCGGTGTCACGGGCAAAGCCCGTAGGGAGCCACAATGAATTGGAAAAAAACCTTAAAAATCACTAAATTTTTGTGGGTGACAGCCGGTGTTTTAATATTTTTGTATGCCATCATTCTTTCCCTTGATCCGGGAAATAAGGCCCAGGAAGCCCTGCTTGGGTTTATGTATGCTATTTCATTTCCGGCTTGGTATTTGCCGGCCCACTTTTTTTCGGGATTTTCTGATCCTTCTCAATTTATCTTTGGTGAATTTATTTTCTTGTTTCTAGAATGGTTGGTATTTTTAGCATTTGGTTATTTTCAATGGTTTGTTGTCGTCCCATACTTGTTTCAAAGGGTGTATCACGCTGTTTCCAAAAAAAAATCAACGAATTATAAAGAACTGTAAATAATGAGTCCTAGGTGTTTGCAGTAATAAATTAATAAACTCGACTTTTGCAAAAATTGAAAAGCGCTCTACGAATGTTTGATTCCCCCTTTGAAAAAGGGGGGAAGGGGGGTATTCGCTGTTGACGAAGCGGTAAGGCAAAGATAACTCCCCCTTATTCCCCCTCTTTCAGAGGGGGAAACGTGTGTGACCCTCGAATTTGCAAAAGTCGATTAAAGGATCAGGAAACTCATGCCGTCATCTAAGAAAAGTTCAATCATTCTAAAGTCGGTCCTCGCCGTACTGGCCCTTGCCCTAGCAGGCGGAGCCTACTTCATCTATTTCATCGTTCCGGAGAAGGTGGCCCAGACCATCATGGCAAAGGCCCCCCTACACAAACCCCTAAGCCTGACCCCCAAGGAATATGGTTTGAAATATGAGGATGTTTCCACCAACGGCAATGGGGTTACCCTCTCAGGTTGGTGGCTTTCCACTCCGAAGAAGCCCCTGGGAACGGTGCTATTAACCCACGGGGTTTTTAAGAATCGGGAACAGGTCCTGACCCGGGCCGAGTTTTTAGTGAAGAACGGATACCAGGTACTTCTCTTCGACCAGCGCGGAAATGGGTTAAGCTCCAATAGTCCAACCTCAGGCGGGGTTTTCGAATCGGGGGATTTTTTAATCTGGATCCCGTATCTTAAGGATCACAAACGACTCCAGAAACCCCTGGTGTTTTTTGGTTTTTCCATGGGGTCCATGAGCGCCTTGAGGGCGGCGGTCAAGGAACCGGAAGCGGATGCCGTGATCGCGGACAGTCCCCTTGCCAATTTGAAGTCCTATGTTTCCCGCCGGACGATAGGCGGGCGCTTTTCGTCCATGCCGGGGTTCCTTAACCGGTGCCTGCAAGCTTACGACCGTTTAAGCGGCCTTTCCCTCACGGCGGTGGATTTGGACATGATCCCCATTGTTGAGCAACTCCACGAGCTTCCAGTCCTCTATATAACAGGGGAGGGGGACGACTTGGCCAAGTCCGATGAAGTAAGGATTCTCTTTGAAAAGACCGCTTCCCACCGCCGCCGGTTGGTTTACATTCCCGATGCGGGGCACGAGGAAACTTACAGCAAATTTCCGATTATCTATAAGAAAGCGGTTGTGGATTTCTTGACGGATTTGACCGCGAAGCCCAAAAAGGAAGAGACGGAGTAAACCCTGCCTGACCGACCGTAGGGAGTCGAACGGGCTACTCGACGCACCCAATGAAATAATGGCAGGTGTAGCAGACGATCTTGCACTTCTTCGTGACCATAGGATTGCCGCATTGGGGACAGGTGTAAAAGAGGGTGGCCATTTCATCGACCGAAGCCGAACTTTTCATTATCTTTCCGAACTCTAACAACGAAGGTAATGGCGTTATGATGGGAAGGTCGTTTGCGTCCATACAGCAAGCCTAGCACGGCTTTTTGACGGTCTCAACGCCGTAATTTGTCCCTTGATAAAGGGTGATGGCCGATTTAAATTAGCACCCCTCCCAGATGAAAGTCCTGTTTTTGGTTTGGTGGGTTGGGTTTTAACTTCGAACTCAAAACTTAAAACTCATAATTCGCGTATTTTGCGATCGATTGGGGCGTCGACAAGCGGTAAGTCACCAGATTTTGGATCTGGCATTCGTAGGTTCGAATCCTACCGCCCCAGCCAATTAAACCCAGCTCCCGATAGGGAGGCTGGGTTTTATTATTTGAGAGTGGGGGTTTGACTATCAAAAATAGGTATTTTTATAATCGAAAAAGAAACCCTTCTAAGATAAAAGGAGGAGACAGATGAATTTTCTATTGTGGGTTCTTCAAATCTTGCTGGCTTTGTGGAATTTGATTGGTGGGGTTTACACATTTTTTCATTATGAAAACCTCAAAGGAGGCTGGGGGAATGACCTGCCTAAGTCTGTCTGGATGGCCATCGCCGTGCTCCAGGTTCTATTCGCGTTAGCTTTACTCTTGCCCAAACTAACCCTCATCGCGGCAATCTACCTGGCCAGCAACGCATTTTTGGGCTGTTTACTGTTCGCCCAGTACGCAGGGTTTCCGGGCATGCTCTGGGGTGTGATACCCGCTCTCTTGGCCGCATTCGTGGCGTTTGGAAGAATAGCCCTGAAGCCGTTCAAAACCCACCCCTCACGAAAGGAAGCAAGATGAAGAATCAACCAAAGGCAGCGGGCAAGACACCCTCCAAACTCATCGGCCAAAGGAACTCCGAGTTGGGGGACTGGAGAGGCGATACACTGGCCAGGATGCGCGCCCTCATCCGGGAGGCTGACCCTGAGGTGGTGGAAGAACGGAAATGGGCGAAGGCTACCTCGCCGGGGGTCCCGGTTTGGTCGCACGACGGCATCCTCTGCACCGGCGAAACCTACAAGAGCGTCGTGAAGCTGACTTTCGCCAAGGGCGCTTCCTTGCAAGATCCCGCCAAGCTCTTCAATTCGAGCCTGGAGGGCAACACCCGGCGCGCCATCGACATTCACGAGGGTGAGGAGATTGATGCGAACGCGTTCAAGGCGCTCATCCGCGCCGCCATCGCTCTCAATACTTCCGGTGGAAAAAAAACCACGAAACGCAAGTGAGCATTCCAGAGAATCTCATTAAAACGTCTCTTGGATATTTTGCTCCCCGTTGACCTATCCGTTGTGTCACACTGCCAAAGGGAGAGACCATTTAGGAATCCCTTGAAAACCCAATAAACTCATTTGCCAATCGGCAATAAGGGCATTTCGCTAGTATTTACCTGTTGGAGATGGGTTCGAATTGTTTCTACAATGGGCAGCCATTAAAACCCAACCCTTAAATGGGGGATGGGTTCAATTTCCGGAGGCAAGCATGAAAAAGCAATTTTTATTCCTATTAGGTTGTGTGCTCATGGCATCCCCTACATTGGCCAAGGACGTTCCCTTCCAAGTTGTTCCCTGGAACGGCTATAAGGCCGCCCTCTCCCTGACTTACGATGACGGCGATCCCATCCATTTGGACGTGGCGGTGCCCGAAATGGCCAAGCGCAGTATTCACGGCACCTTTTTCATCATTGAGGGTAAGTTAGAAAGGGGCGAAGAATGGAAGGATGTCCCGTCTAAGGGACAGGAAATCGGGAACCATACCGTGACCCACCGGCACACCTCGGAGTTGAAACCCGAGGATGAAAAGAATGAAGTGGAAGAGGCCAAAACCAAACTTGAGAAATACTTCGGAGTGCCCGTCGTGACCTTCGCCTATCCTTTCGTTGAAATTTCTCCCGGCTTGAGAAAATGGGTGGAAGCGGACGACTTCATAGCGCGTGGGGGAGGCGGAAACGCTTACTTGACCCCGGACATGGACCCGGATTGGTTCAACATTCCCAGCCAGATCACCATGACGTCCTATGCCTATGAGACCTATAAAAACTGGGTGGATCAGGACCTGGCGGCGGGAGCCTGGACGGTGTTGATGATCCACGCCATTGAGGGTTCTAATTGGTATCAACCCATCCCAAAGAAAACCTATCTCCAGTTCCTGGACTATCTGGCCTTGAACCAAAAGACATTGTGGGTCGCGCCCTTCGGGGAAGTGGGAGCCTATTGGCGGGCGCAAAAGGTATTGGAAAAAGCCGAACCGCAAAAGACCGACGAGAAGACCACGATCCGGTGGGAAAAACCGGCCAATTTTCCGGCGGGTGTGATATTGAAAGTGTCCATTGAAGGCAAGGGGTTGAAGGTATCCCAGGAAGGCCACCCCGTTAACGCCCTTACCCCGGGCGTCTATCCCATTGCTTTTGACGCCAAGGAATTAACTTTGGAAAACGCGGTTTGGAAACCCCAATCCATCATCACCAAAACCGCGCCGCCCGAAAAAGCCGCCGTTATCGATACTAAATCCATTGTCGTGGCGCCCGATAAGGCTGTTCTGAAAGTGGATGATTTCGAATCCGGCTCGCCGTCTTTCGGTGCGGGATGGTTTGAGGGCTGCGACACCAACGGCGTCACCAAACTGGCGCCTGTTCCGTTCGCGACGCTGACGGGCGGGTCCCCCCAATCCCCGGGCCACTGTGCCGGAATGAAGGGCCACTTCGCGCCCATGCAGGCTCCCTGGCCCTGGGCCCTTCTTTCGCTCGCCCTCAGCGGCAGCGGCCCGATGGACTTGTCGGGTTATAAGGCCGTGAGGTTTTACACGAAAGGTGACGGCAAAAGCCACGCCGTGGCCTTGGACAAGGCATCGGTCACCGACTATTGCGACTACACGGCGAATTTCATTTCCCCGGCGGATTGGAAGCAGGTCACCCTTCCTTTTTCCGATTTCGCCCAAGCCACCTGGGGCAAGCAGGTGGAAAAGAAGTTCAACGACGTCACCAAACTGAGCTTTTCCCCGGGCACTCCCGACGCGGATTTCGACTTTAAGGTCGACGACGTGGAATTCGTGAAATAACGGGAGAGGATTAAGAACCTCTCACAAAACTCTCTCACCACGCGCCGCTTTTTCATTAAAGATTATAGGGTAAGCGGCATGGCCCAATATTCCATTGCTTTCAGCAATGGATGGGAAAGGCCACGAAGTAAAACCGATGATTTTTTCCGGTTTTTTCGGTAGTGGATCAATTTGAATGATTCTTGTTTCCCCCTCACCCTACCCTCTCCCTCAGGGGGAGAGGGGAAATTAAGGAACCGGCCTTATTCGAGATTCCCTCGCCCCTTGCGGGAGAGGGTAGGGTGAGGGGTGATTTAAGGCCAAAATCGTTCGACGGCCAAATTAACCCACTACCCATTTGCCCCAAATATCCCCAAAATCCATTGTGATTCGTCTCATAAATGTTGATGCCTTGGCAGGACAATAATAAAGGCACCATCAGTCCGCCCTTTGAGGGCGGAGCGGGAGGCGACTCATGCTCATGGAAAGATTCAAGCTGGTGGGGCATCAGGTCCGGGTCACCTGGATCAACCTGCCGGGCCGGTCCCCCCATAATGAACAGACCCTATTTCGCGGGGAAGTTTCCCACGAGGATGATAAGGGCCTATGGCTTTGGGGAAGTTTTTTCATTGAGAAAGCCGAGACCCTTTCCGTAAGGGAGGTTCCCCGGGAAAGGGACGATGAAGACCGACTTTATTTTGCCCCCTGGAGTTCTATCGAGGTGGTGCAGATCATCGCCGAGGACTCCAAGGATTTTGAGACCCACAAACTCATCCTCTCCCGCCGCCGCGATTACGCCAAGGACGCCCCGATCAAGAAATTCTAACCCTCGTTTTGCCGCAACCAATTGAACCCCTGGGGCGTCCAAATACTGGTTCTTGGCCTTACTAAGGCCAGAGCAAGAAGTTTAAATTCTAAATGGAGGGTTTCATGAACGTGAAAAGTCTTTTTCGCAAATTGGTTTGTGGCATGGCCGTTCTCGGGATATTGGCCATTCCGGTGATGGTGAAAGCCGACGGGTTGGACCTCAAAGTCAATATTGGGGATAACGACCAGGCTCATTTTGATTTCAAAGGCGGGCCCAAGCACCACCATCCCATGATTTGGAGGGCCGCCCAGCAGTTGCGCCAAGCCAAGGCGATCCTTTGGAAAGCGGCTGATGATTTCAACGGCCACAAGGCGGACGCGATCCAAGCCATCAACGCGGCCTTGGACCAATTGAAAATTTGCGAATCCAAGTAAGCCTAGAGTTACCAAAAGCCACCGGAAAACCCGGTGGCTTTTTTTATTTTGGAAGGATAGGATGTTTTCCATGACGACCCGTAAGACCAACCTGCGCTCTTTAATCCTTGTCGTCCTTGTTTTAGGTTGGGGGACCATTGGTTGTTCGGCGGGGCCCAAGAGCGTTCAGGCAAGCTACCAGGTTAACGGAAGCGCGGGCGTCACCTCCGCCTCAGTGACCTACCTCAGCGGCGCGGGAGTCAGCACGGGAGCCGTCAGCGTGGCTCTTCCCTGGAACTACGCCTTCACGGGCTACGAAACCGAGGGAAGTAACAAGGGTTCGATGGTTTACCTGTCGGCCCAGAATAATTCCAACACCGGCTCGGTGACGGTGATCATCAACGAAGCCGGCCAAGTATTCCAACAAAGCTGGGCCGCCTGGCCGCAAGCCGCCATCACCATCCAGGGAAGTTTTTAACCGTATTTTCCACTTTAAATTGCCCGCCAAGGTGTTTGATAAACAGGTTTTTCGCCCCCCGAAAATGTTACCTGGTTAAAACTTGCCTGGCTTTTCGGCAAGGGGTAAACTTCTTTCACTAAACTCCCTAACACCATACTCAATCCTTTGATCCGGGAACATTTTTGAAACTTCGAATCTTCGCAATCTTTTCACTTCTGGTTGGGATAGCCTTCATTGCAAGCTGTTCAGGCAATAGCAGTCCCTCGACTCCCACCACTTCCGGATCCACCTATTATTACGCCAATTGGACTTGCAGCGGGCAAGCGTCCTGTATCGCGGTGATGGGCGCTAATTTGGGATCGGCCGGGCCTTTTTGCTCCCAACAAGACGCCAACAACTGGGGCAACCAATATATCCCTGGAAGTTACAACACCAGCACCTCTCCCCAGTACGCTGTTTTGCATTCCCCTCCCGCGGGGACCTGCCAGACCTGGGGAAGTTCCTCGGTCACCAACACCTTTACTCCCACGCCCGGCTCTCCAACCGCTACCCCGACGATTAATCTACAAACCATTACTCCCACGGCGACCTTAACCTTCACAAGATCGCCCACGCCAAACCCATCCTGGACACCCACCATGACCCCCACCTCCACGCCCACGGGCACGGTGACACCCAATAGTTATATCAACCAGTTATCCTGTTCCGGCCTCACCTCCCCCTACGGTTTGGCGGTGGATAACTCGGGAAATATCTTCATCACCGATAGAACGGGAACGGTTTATAAGTTTCCCGGCATCGGCGCTAGCTCTCCATCGGCCACCCTTGTCATTTCCGGAGCCACCACCCTAGGCCATGTGGCCGTGGATTCCTCTGGGAATGTGTATATTGTGGAAAGCGCGGCTCAATCCATGGTCTGGCAATATGACAACAACCTGGCTTCCACTGTGGGTCCGGTTTCCTACGCGGCGGGTCTCAACCAACCCAACGGGGTAGCGGTGGACCCCGCCGGCAATGTTTATGTGAGCGACATCTGGATATCGGACGCGCCCTCCTTCGTGGTTAAATATAATTCCCAAGCTGTGTCCCAATTGACCATCCGGGACAATGCCAGCCTAACCTGGTTAAAACCTTATGGGATAGCTTCTAACTCAGCCGGAACTTCCATTTACGCGGCCTGCAGCAATTACGTTTTTTTTACTCCCGATGCGCCCGGGGCGTACAACTATTATTNNCGACTTTAAAAGGTACGGTGGGTTCGGGGTTCAGCGGGCCCACGGACGTGGCGGTGGATTTTGCCGGCAACGTCTATGTTCTGGATTCGGGGCACAAGAAGGTCATGATGTACAGCCCCTGAGCCAGTCTTGCCGGGAAAATTCTACGTAAAAGTAGAAACAAGCCAACAATTAAGCAAAAAATATTTTTAATTAACGAAATGTAAACAGGAAAGCAAATTTTAATTAGGGTATTATTTCCAAGTATTAAGAAATTAAAATATTTTGGAAATTAACCTTGGCTTTCACCACTGACTTTAGCGAACTCGATTTTAAAACAATCCTTGATCAAGAGCTGATTGAAGTTCATTTCCAGCCCCTCTTTTCCATCCGCGAAAAAAAGATCGTCGGTTTCGAGGGCCTATCCCGGGGCATCCATCCCAAATCGGGAAGGCTCATTCCACCCCTTCCGTTGTTGAAGATGGCCAAGGAAGCCGACCTCACCCTGGAACTGGACCGCCTCCTCCGCAAGAAAATCCTGGAAAGCTTCAAGCAATTCTGTCCCGATCCCCACGACCTGATCCTGTCCCTGAATTTCGAGACCTCGATCATCGACAAGGAAATCGGCTCCCTGCAACTGATCCAGCTTTGCCGCCAGCTCAACCTGGACCCTTCCAACATCGTCATCGAGATCCTGGAGGCCAAGGTCAAGAGCGTGGACGCCCTGGCCAAGTTTGTGCGTATCCACCGGGAGCACGGCTTCCTCATCGCCCTGGACGACGTCGGCAAGGGGCATTCCAACTTTGACCGCATCCCCATCATCCAGCCCGATATCATCAAGATCGACCGATCCCTGGTCACGAACCTTCACCAGGATTACTACCGCCAGGAGATCTTCAAATCCCTGGTCCAGCTGTCCCAGAAAATCGGGGCCCTGGCCCTGGCGGAGGGCGTGGAAACCGAGGAAGAGACCCTGGCCTCCCTTGAGTTGGGGGCGGATTTGCTCCAAGGTTATTATTTCTCGGAGCCCCAGGAACCCAGCGTGGATTTCACCCAGCTCGTCACGGGTATCCTGGACCCGGTGGCCGATAAGTTCAAAAAACAAATGGTGGAAAAACTCAATATCCGGAAGATGCAGCACGAGAGATACAACCTGATGATCGAGGACCTGGTGGGGGAGTTATCCGCCCTCGAGGAAAAGCAACTGGAGGGGGAGCTGCCCACCGCCCTGGTGAACCATTCCATCGCCCGAGGCCATCTATGTGCTCAACGAAAAGGGGCTCCAAATCACCGGCATGTGCTGCAAGACGAAACAGAATTCCCGCAAGGGTATCTTCCGCATGCCCCCCAAGGGGACGGATTATTCAACCAGGGATTATTTTTATTTCTTGATGGAAGGGGGATTTAACCGGGAATCCTACACCAGCGATCCTTACATCTCTCCCGCTACGGGCCTTTTTTGCCTGACCATCTCCACTAGGTTCAAAGACAAGAGGGAAAAAAACCTCATCCTTTGCGTGGACGTGGTACCCAACTACTTGAAACACATGGGCCGGTTGATGACTCTCTTCGGCGGCTAACCCAGTCAAAAATTCCGCCAACTTTAGTTTGTTTTTCTGCAGGCCCCCATTTCCCATCGATGAAATCTATTCCGTTTCTTTACCTGGAACATCAAAGATACCTCCTGAGCCTAGCCAGGCACCAAATGATTAATCCAGGCGGGGTTTTTCTTGATCGGAAACATTTCCTAAATAAAAGGCAACCCTTTAACTGAAATTAGGGGAATCCGCCGATTTAAGGTTTTATTTCTCGTGATATATTAATTTCAATTGAACGATCCTGTGAAATATAGAAGGAAATAAAAATCCTATAATCGATTTTTTTGACCGCGATAAAACCATTACTTTTCGTTAAACCTTCCATTTACCGAATGAGGATTGCAGGTAAAATCCATTAAATCGTTATTTGAATTGAACGCTTTGAAGATCGGATAGGGACCGATGAAGACTTTGAAAAATATCTCCGTAATAAAAATCGATTTAACCGGTTCACTTCGCATGGGCCTTTTCGCGATCCTGCTCACTGCCGCTTTTCACACCCCTCGCCCCGCCTATTCCCAGTGTGTCTACAATTTCAACTCAGGAGGGGCCTGTACCTTCGTTCAAAGCCCCACAGTTGACAATTGCGTTACCTCCAGCTCGGCACCCAGCACCATGGCCATCAACCAGTTTTATAGTTACGGAGCCTCAGGTGTGTCTGTCCTTTACTGCGGCGGCAGTACGGCCGGGGGGAATCCCACCCAGGTTATTACCTTGCAATGCACGCCCCCGGCCGGCGCTACCATCGTGAAGGTTTTTGTGGATATAGTGGAATATAACGGGAGCGCCGCCTCCCCCACCTACACCACGGGCGCCATTGTGGTGGGCGGCCAAACGACCGGGACGGGGATCGTGTCGGGTTACGGCAATCTCTGGAACGTTTTTAACGATCCCCGGTATGGTTATGACGTCAAAAGTTATCCCAATCAAACCGCCTGGAACGTGCGCTATGACGCAACCGCCCAATTTCCAACAGCCGCTTCCTTGAGTTCCACCACCTACACCGTGACCTATCCTAATATCGGCGCCAATACGGCTTGGTCCGCCTCTATGGTGATTGTCTACACGGTTCCGGCCCCGGGGGTCTGTAGCGCGGTGGCTTTGGATGACGGACTTTACTACTGGGATTTGGAGCATGACAACCCGGGTTCTCCCCTTAATGAGGGCGTCACTCCCTGGGCTCCCACCCTGGATTGGAGCTGCTCGGGGGACACTAGCACGACCTGCGGGGTCAACCAATTTTCCGTTTTTGGCGGCAGTCAATACGGGCTTAACAATCCACCCTCTACCCCCCAATTCACGGACGATTTTTACGGCACGAGCGGCCCGGCCACCAACACCGCGCCCCTCCAGTCCAACACCGCGTCCGAATGGTACAACTGCAATTCCCTCGGAACCTGTGGGCAGCCCACCGCTTTTGACCAGTCTTACAGCAATGTTCCCCTGTCGGGAACGCAGAAAATTACCTGGGGCTTGGGCAACGCCATCTATGCCAACGGCAAACAGGAATATTGGGTAAATATGTTGGCGGCCTCCTGCGCGGCCAATTGCAACACGCCGACTAACACTCCTACCAATACCCCCACGAATACTCCCACTCCTACGCCCACCAACACTCCCACCGTCACACCAACCATTACCCCCACCAAGACACCCACCAATACGCCAACCAATACACCCACTATCACTCCGACGAACACTCCTACCATCACACCAACCAATACGCCGACGAAGACTCCCACCAACACACCTACCATCACCCCGACTAATAGCCCAACTGTGACGCCGACGAATACACCGACAGTAACGCCTACGAACACACCTACCAATACTCCCACGCTGACGCCCCCCAATACCCCGACCAACACGCCAACCATTACCCCGACTAACTCGCCTACCGTTACTCCCACCAAGACCCCTACCAACACGCCCACCATCACCCTGACGAACAGCCCCACCATCACACCAACCAATACGCCTACGATTACCCCCACGAACACACCCACGGTGACGCCCACGAAAACCCCCACCCTAACTCCAACAAATACCCCCACGGTGACGCCTACCACCACGCCCACCAACACGCCCACGCTGACGCCCCCCAATACTCCCACGGACACGCCTACCAACACTCCGACCAATACTCCTACTAACACGCCCACCGTTACCCCCACCAAAACCCCTACTAACACTCCGACGAACAGTCCCACGACCACGCCAACCAATACGGCGACGATCACCCCAACCAATAGCCCGACCGTGACGCCTACCAATACACCTACCGTCACACCGACCTTGACTCCCACGAACACACTGACCATTACCCCGACCAGCAGTCCGACCAACAGCCCCACGAATACCCCGGTCATCACCAACACGGCAACCAACTCCCCAACCGTGACCCCCACGAACACGCCCACCCTCACACCGACGAACAGCCCGACGGTCACGCCGACGAAGACACCCACCCTCACTCTAACGAATACGCCGACCCTCACGCTGACGAACAGCCCCACGAATACGCCGACCACGACTCTAACGGTTACCCCCACGAACACGCCGACTCTCACTCCCACGGACAGCCCAACGGTGACCCCGACGAATAGCCCGACCCGTACTTCCACCGTCACCCCAACGAGCACTTCAACCAATACGGCAACCAATACCCCGGTCATTACCAACACGGCCACGAATTCACCAACCAACTCCCCCACCAGTACCGCCACCAACAGCTTTACTGTAACTCCGACGCTGACTCCCACCCAAACGCCCACGAATAGTCCGACGTTGACGCCCACCCTAACCCTTACGAATAGCCCCACCAACACCGCCACGAATAGCCCGACGACAACCCCTACCCCTACATTCACCAATACGGCGACCACCACCGCTACCAATAGCCCCACCGTGACCCCGACGAATAGCCCGACCCGCACCTCCACCGTTACGCCAAGCAGCAGCCCGACCAACAGCCCTACCAATACCCCGGTCATCACCAACACGGCTACCAACTCGCCGACCAATTCGCCCACTAACACCTCTACGAATACGGCCACAAACTCGTCCACCCCGACATCCACCAACACGGCCACGAATAGTCCGACCGTCACTTCTACCAATAGCCCGACCAATAGCCCAACCATTACCGCCACCAGTACCCCGACCAATACGCCGACGAATACCCTTCAAAATACGGCCACCCAAACGCCCACGAACACTCCCACCAGTACTTCCACCAACAGCCCAACTATCACACCCACGAGCACTCCCACCAATACCGCCACACTTTCACCTACTAATACCCCTACCAACACCTATACCAACACCAGCGTGAATACGCCCACCAATTCACCCACCCAAACCCCGACCAGCACATCCACCAATAGTCCGACCATTACCCCAACTTATACGCCTACCAGCACGGCGACGAATACCCCGACGGTTACTCCCTCGAGTACTCCCACGAACAGCCCAACCAATACGACCATGAATACTCCCACCAATAGCCCTACAGCGACCGGCACCAGCACCTATACCAACACGGCCACCAAAAGCCCAACGTCAACCTTCACCCATACCGCCACCAACAGCCCGACGAATACGGCTACCTCCACCCCGACCCGGACAGCCACCAACAGCCCAACGCCCACTTTTTCCAACACCGCCACCAACAGCGCTACCAATACCTTCACCTCCACGCCCACGAACACCTTCACCCCTACCCCTAACGCCAATATCGGGAAGACCGTCTCTGAGTCAGTAGCCAAGGCCGGCGATACCATCACTTATACGCTCACCTTGAGCGTGCCCACGGGCCCGGTCAATAACGTTCAGGTGACGGACGTGATTCCGGCCTACCTGAGTTTCGTGGGCTTTGTGAGCGTGCCTTCCGGAGGGATGACCGCCTTTAATCCCGCAACCAAGACACTGACCGTCACCTTCCCCTCCCTGGCCGCTGGAACCTATACCCTGACCTACCAGGCGCAGGTGACCAGTTTTGTTCCGCAAGGCGTGGTCATCACCAACAACGCGCAGCTGACCTATAGTGGTTTGGCCACCCCCAAGACGGCCTCAGTGAACGTGACCATGGCGACGGGCTTCGAGGTGCATATCGCGGTTTATAACGAGGCGGGGGAATTGATCAAGGAAGTTTGGACCCAACAGTTATCCCAGGCAATCCTGAGCTTCAACATCGCCACCCAGCCTTCCATTACCAGCCTGCATGGCCAGGTATACGTGGTGTGGAATGGCCAGCAGATCGCCACTTGGGACGGCACCAACTCCATCGGCGATCCGGTGACCAACGGGAACTACTACGTGAAAGTGGACAACGTGGATAACTTGGGAGTGGTGACCAGCGTGACCCAAACGGTGACGGTGAGCCGGTCCATCGCGAAAGTTGCCGTGAATGTCTACAACGAGGCGGGGGAAATTGTCCGGCACCTATACGCATACGCGGACGACCCCAACAACAATCCTCTGACCGACGTCCAGTTTTCCAAGAGCCTGATCGCTCCTTCCAATACGGGCGTCGCCAACGCGGCCTTAACCATCACCTCCTCAAATGGCTTGACCCTAGTCTGGGATGGAAGGAGCGACTCCGGGGCTATCGTGACCAACGGCCAATACCTGGTGGAAGTAAGCTACAAGGATGGAAAAGGCGGACAAGAAGTCATCACCCGGCAGGTGGCGGTAGAATCGGTTCCGCAGCCCATCACCAAGGGAAATGTTTTCGCCGGGCCGAACGTCCTGAAGGTT
The DNA here is from genome assembly GCA_003152075.1 of candidate division FCPU426 bacterium. Lineage (GTDB taxonomy): Bacteria > Oederibacteriota > Muellerivitia > Muellerivitales > Muellerivitaceae > PALSA-1180. Next base: position 62,327 of record PLZG01000107.1, on the reverse strand, counting down.
GGGGAAACTTCCACGCTGGTCCAGGTTCACGCGGACATCCAATACACCCTGACGGCCAGGTTATATGACACGGCCGGGGAATTGGTCAAGCCGGAGTCCACGGGCCTGCCAGGTACCAACCAAGTATTAGTGGATGTCAGGGGCCTGGCCAGTAGCCTTTATTTCGTTGTGGTGGAACTGACCAATCCCCAAGGCGGCTTCGCCGGAAGACAAGTCACCCAGATCGTTATCCGTCACTAAAAGATTTATTCGACGGAATTAGGTGCCTTTTAACGGGAAAATCATTTGTTCCACTCTTAAGGCCGACCATCCCTTCATTTTCATGATCGTGGAAAACACCTCGAACATGGTGCTCTTTATGGCCGAGTCAACGACCCGTTTAAGATGAATTAACTAAATCCCTCGGCCCGGATAATAATCTTCCAGGCTTGCCGTCCAACCGGGGAACTCCTTTTGCCCCACGGCATCACCTTTAAAATCTCCTTTTTTCATGTTTTTCAATCTCACAAGCCAAATTTGAGCCAAAAGCATTGAAAATATTGTGAGAACCTGATGGATTCCAAGGGCATGGGAATTAAAATGTGGAACGAAATGCGAATAAGAAATCAGTTCCAATTAAAAATAAAGATAACCGTTTTTCTTTTAGGCAGTTTCATACCAACCCTGCTCAGGGCTGACGCGGCTTCTCGCTTATTGATGACGCCGGGGTTTAATGTTTCCATTTACGCTTCCGACCTTGGGAATTCCCGGGGCATGGCTTTATCCCCGGACGGCGTCCTTTACGTCTGTCAAATGGGGGAGGGGCGGGTGACGGCCCTGTTGGACCCGGGGAACACCGGACTCTCCACCCAAACCAAAATCGTGATAGAGGGTTTGCATCATCCCCACAGCTTGGCTTTTTACCAGGATTCCCTTTATGTGGGGGAAACGGACCGTGTTTCCCGTTTTACACTAGGTGACGGGCGCTTAACCCGGGAAGATGGCCAAACCGTGGTGGTGCTTCCCGGGGGGGGAAACCATTCGACCCGAACCATTCTCTTTGGGCCCGACAACAAATTGTATATTTCCATCGGAAGCACTTGCAATGCCTGCGAAGAGATGGATGAGCGCCGCGCCACGATTTGCCGCTGTAATCCCGATGGTACCCAATTCGAGGTTTTTGCCAAGGGGTTAAGAAACGCTGTTGGGATCACTTTCCGTCCCGGCACTTTGGATCTATGGGCTTCCTGCAATGGTCGGGATTTGATCGGGGACGACCTCCCCCCGGAATGTTTTTACCGGGTTGAACAGGGCAAGCACTATGGTTGGCCCTATTCCTACACCCTGAAAGGGAAAATAGTTCCCGACCCTGACTTGGGCGGTAAAGGGATCCGCCAAACCGGTTTGCCAGTTATCGAATACCAGGCCCACTGCGCGCCCTTGGGAATCACCTTTTACACAGGCACGGCCTTTCCCAAAAAATACAAAGACGGATTATTTGTCTGTTTCCACGGAAGCTGGAATCGGAATATCCCGGTGGGTTATAAGGTGGTCTTTTTTCCATTTGGGAAAAACAGAAAAAAAGTCGGGCCGGGCCAGGATTTCTTGGGTTTCCGACTTGAGAATGGGGAACAAGTGGGGCGGCCGGTTGACGTCCTCACGGGAACCCATGGAGAGCTTTTCGTTTCCGACGATAATGGTGGCAGGATATTTAAGGTGGTTTACGCGGGGAAAAAATGAACCGCGGACATACTTTTCCCTAACCAAATTGGGTTCCCCATCTCTTAGCGAATAGGCTAAAATTTCTTATGGTCAATTGGTTTAAAGAACGATTGGAAATCATCAAATTAATCCTCCTGAACCAAAAGCTTCTCGCGGCTTTTGGGATGTTACTCATCGTTAAATTCATCTTGGACCTGGTCCTCCTCTCGAAAATTCCAGCCCAGCTTGTTCAAATCTCGACCTTTATCCCTTGGTATGGCTGGGTATTAGTATGGTTGATTTTGTTTTTGTTCGCGTCCATCGAATATTCCCTCGAGCGGAAAGAAGTGTTCGACCATACCTCCCTGAATTTTTTCAAAGCTTTCCTCGAGTTCCTGATCAACCAGGGCAATAACCTATTCAATGACTCGGAAGAAAAGAATTTCTACTCGAAGATTAAATTCTGGCAAGAACAGGTCATTCAGGGGATCGCCATCGGCTTAGGGTCCGAGGAGGCTGAAAAATATTTCCAAAAAATGGATAGCCAAAATTCCGTGACGACAGCGTACAAGGAGTCCATGAACAAAAACACGAACGAACCCCTTTGCCGTGCGCTTCAAGCCAATGTCGAGGAATTAAAAGCGATCCTCTTGAACCTTTCGGAAACGAGAATCTACGGGAAGGGCGAACTGGAAGAGGTGAAGAATCTCAAGTTGGTAAATGAACCGAGGCCGGAGGGGAAGGAAGAGACCACCGCCTTGAGGATCAGGTGATAATCCGAGGGTAGACCCGCCTTATGACGTTAAAATCCACATAAGGGACTAAAAGTTTTTTACTACAGCATGGCCCCCTTGGGTGGGAGAATAAGCCGTGAAAACTTCGATCCACCACATCCATTTAAATGTCTCGAGCGCCAAAAAATCCCTGCCCTTTTATAAGGACCTGTTGGGTTATTTGGGTTACCAGATCGTGGATGAGGGCCTCGAACATATCGGCACGAGCAACGGAACCACCGACCTTTGGATTGTTCAAGCCCGCCGGAATCGATTGAACTGCCCCTTTCACGGCAAGGACGTTGGCCTGAACCATATCGCCTTCCGGGTATCCACTAAAAAGGCCGTGAATCAGTTTATTGAAAAGTTTTTGGAGCCGAAAAAGCTTAAGCCTCTTTACGGAAGCCCCCGTCATTTCCCCGAATACCGAAAGGGCTATTACGCCGTTTATTTTGAGGACCCGGACCGCGTCAAACTGGAAGTGGTGTATTTTCCCGTTGAAAAAAAGAGAAAGAAAAAAAGGGCGCCGGTGAAACTGAGGAATAAGAAATGATTTTGAAAGGCACTGGGACGGTTGGGATTAAAAACTCAGAACGAATCCTCATGCTTCACAAGCCTAAGGGTTTTGAGGTTACTCGGCCCAAAAATTCGGGAAGCGAAAAATCCTCAACAAGCCAGACTGTTTATTCGCTTCTTCCCCTTGAGTTCCACGCCCAAGGATGGGTGCCGGTGGGCCGCTTGGATAAGGACTCCTCTGGTTTATTGATGTTCGTGAGGGAAGGGTTCTTGGTCCGGCGCCTGCAAACGCCTCGCAATATCGATAAGGTTTATGAGGTTTGGGTGAAGGGCCACTTAAAGCCAGAGCACGTGGAAAAGATTCTTGAAGGGGTTCGAACCCCGATTGGAGCCCTCAAGGCCAAGGCGGCTGAGGTGTTGGGAGTGGCAGGGCCCAATAGCTTGGTGAAAATCATTTTAGATGAGGGGAAGAACCGCCAAATCCGCCGGATCTTCGCCGGACTGAAGGATATTGAAATTAACAAGTTTTTCAAAGTGCTGGATCTGACGCGGACTTCCTTCGGCCCGGTTAATTTGGATATCGAGCCCGGCCAGTGGCGTTTTCTTACTGAATCAGAGTCGGAGGGAGTTTTGAAGTCCGCATTGGGAGTAAAGAAAGTTTAGTCGATATTCGTAAAGGTTATCCACAACGGGGACCCTTCATGGACAAGGAAATTGGTATTAATTATGCTGTTTAATATTTGGAGGCCCTGTTTATGGACTTATTTGAATATGAAGATGTAGCCCAAAGTTACGAACAGTGGACCGATCCTAGCCCCAAAGACATGATCGATTTCCATCTGGAGATGGCGGGGAAATATGGGAATGGCGGCATCCTGGATATCGCCTGCGGAACGGGAGTGGAAGCCCTTCCACTCCTAACAGCCGGTTACACCATCACCGCCCTCGACCTCTCCGAACCTATGCTCAAAATTCTCAAAGCAAAAGTGGCCGAGCTTCCGGAAAACAAACGCTCCCGGTGTGAAGTTGTCGAGTCCGATATGCGGGATTTTGAACTGAAGAATAACTACTCCCTGGCCTTTATCACCCGCGGGGGATTCATCCATTTGACGACCTCAAAGGACCAGCGCCAGACCCTTCTCAATGTTCACCGCCACCTAAAGCCAAAAGGGGTATTGGTCTTTACGACCTTTGATCCGAATTATGAGATGATTTTTTCGGGTTTAAAGGGTAAGCCGGTTGAACCATTTTTGCGTTATACCTACACCAACTCCAAGGGAAACCAGGAAAAGGTTTATAACCTGCCGGTCCATGATCCGGCGACCCAAATCGTTGAAGTCCTTTGGACCTGGGAAGAGACGAATCCAAAAGGAGAAGTGGTTTCCAAGCGCGATAGGTTATTGAGGTGCCGTTGGACCTTCCGACAGGAAACAGAATACCTGTTGGAATTGACCGGCTTTAAAGTCCTCGCGCTATATGGCGGATTTTCAAAGGAAGCGCCTGTTCCGGGCGGCAAAACAAATTTATGGGTGTGCGAAAAGAAATAATAGGCTCAAAGTTTGTAAGAACCTGTTCACGACGGGGACCAGGATTGGACAACCCGAAAAGGTTTTCGTTTTGAGGAGCGGAGAATAATGAATCAAGACCTAACCGTTCCCTTTCAAAAGAGCCGATTTTATTGGGCGGAGTTTATACTTCTGCTTTCGTTCAGCCTGTCTGCCGCGGCTTGGGCTGGACCACCTTTCCAGACGGACGACCCGGAGCCGGTGGAATACCAGCATTGGGAAATATTTTTCGCGGCATCCTATGCCAGGACCCCGGACGATGGAGCCGGCACGGTCCCCCAATTCGACATCAACTATGGCTTTGCCCCGGAAGCCCATGTCAATCTGGTCTGCCCCTTCGCCTTCAATAGTCCCGACCTTGGGGGTCAAAGTTATGGTTATGGCGACACGGAGTTGGGGGTCAAGTACCGGTTCCTCAAGGAAGCCAAGGATTTTCCCCAGGCGGCCATTTACCCGCGCGTGATTTTTCCAACGGGCGACCCATCGAAGGGGTTGGGAAGCGGTCAGGCTCAGTTTTTACTGCCCCTTTGGCTTCAAAAAAGTTGGGGTCCCTGGACCAGTTTTGGCGGCGGTGGTTATTGGGTTAACCCCGGCGCGGGAAACAAAGATTGGATTTTTTTAGGATGGGAAATCCAAACAGACCTATCTTCCTTACTGACCTTGGGGTGTGAAGGTGTTTATCATTCGGCTTCCCAACTGCGTGACACCGACCATTTGGGTTTCAATGGGGGAGGAATCCTTAACCTTGATTCAATCAACCACTTGATGCTTTCGTTGGGAAAGGATTTATTTCTCGGAAACACCCAACTCACCGGATACGTGGCCTACCAGTTGACCTTTTGAAAAAAATATTTGCATTTCGTTGATTCAGCATACCAACACCAATAGGGACCGTTTTGTTTTATTTGGTTCTTTTGCCAAATCTAATCAGAAAAAAAACATCCAAACCGTTTACCTCAATAAACCAGATTGCCTTGTCATCGGGAGTGTTTTATGGTGAAACCTCCAAGAAATCGAAAAAGCCCGTGAAAGCGGTTAAAATGGCCAAATTTTGATATAGTTATATTATACAAAGTAAGTAACAAGAAGTTCACTGGCCCTAAAGACCTTTTCTTTCTACCTTTATTTTGTCTGTTTGAGGGTTTTTTAGCCAGCCGTCTAAAATCGTTTTACGAAATAGATTTTTTTGAGAAGGATCATGCTGAATAAAGTAACCGGTAGAAAAATTTATTTAACCGCTTCATTGAAGACTATCTTTGATCGACACTGCCTTGCGTTTTACACCTTTTGTTCCGCCCTGCTTTTGTTCGCGTCCACCTCCCCGGTCTATTCCCAAGTCAGCCAGTGCAACAGCAACCCGGCCCAGCCAAGCGGCTATTCCCAAAAACAGGAATCGGTTTTTTACGGCCAAGGACTTGATTACCAAATCGCGACAGTCTCCTGTCCCTTCACCTCGGGCAATGTGCAATGCAATCCTTCGCTTCAAATCACCCTTCCCCCGGGAGCTATTCCTGTCACTGCCTTCATGTGGGTCGAGGCCTATTGGTGGGATGGGGGCCCCGGAAACCCGATCACCGGCAATGGTGTGATCAATGGACACAATCTTGGCGCGGTTACGCCGGCGGGAGCGACCGTTCCCTTTACTGGTTGGATGGACTGGGCAAGTGGTAGGTGGGGCATCCCCTTAGCGGATATCGGGGGTCCGGGTACCACGACCTACACGGCGGATTTTAACCCCGGCTTGGGACCGAATGGATCCAACATGTTCACCATGCGGACCTTCACGGTCATGGTGCTTTACACCGACCCGGCCCAGATGGCCAACACCAACGCGGTGGTGGTCAATGACGGCAATAACGCCTGGCATATCGAGGTGGACGGAACACTTCACGCTTTGTACGGCGCGGTTCCCACCAATTCCCGCATGGATTGGACTTGCGCTGGGTTGACATGCAGTAGTAGTCCAACGAACCACTTTTCCGCGGTGGGAGGGAACGAGACGTGCGGGCATCCCACGGCCAATGATCAGATATATCCCTATGGCGGCGGAGCGCCCCTGTGGAATGGGCCCACTAACGTGCTGGATTGCGCCTATGGCCCTGACCAAATCGCCAAATTAAGAAATTACAACAACCTGCCGGTGGGGATGAACAATACGGAATGGGGAATGAACGCCGGATTGGGCGTTGGGGGACAAACCAAGAGTACCTATTGGCAACAGGTCCTAGCACTACAGGTGAAATGCATCAAGCCCACGCCGACCCCCACGCCCACTCGAACCTCCACCCCGACTTTGACTTTCACCGCGACGGCCACCCGCACCTTTACCTCCACCAACACTTCCACTTCGACCAGCACCAACACCTCAACTTCTACTTCAACTAGTACCGCGACGGCAACGGCTACCGCCACCTCAACCTCCACCAAAACCTCAACGTCCACCAGCACCTCGACTTCGACCTCAACCTCATCCAGCACCTCCACATCGACCTCTACCAAAACCTCGACTAGTACGGCGACCACCACCTCCACCTCAACTTCCACTCATACGTCCACCTCTACCTCGACCAGCAGCTCCACGAGTACTTCCACGAAGACCTCGACAGCTACCGCGACCGCCACGGTAACATCGACCAGTACCACTACTTCTACCAGTACCTCCACCAAAACATCGACCTCTACCGCCACAGCCACTGCCACCAGCACGTCAACCAGCACCTCTACCGCGACATCCACCAGTACCCGTACCTTCACCAGTACTTCCACCGCCACCTCAACGAGCACCTCGACCAATACCGCTACTTCCACCAACACCGCCACCATTACCAATACCCCACTCTTTACCTACACGCCCACCAAAACTTTCACAGTGACCAATACGGCCACTTCCACATCGACATCCACGAACACCTCAACGAAGACCAATACCTCCACCTCCACAAATACGGCGACTTCCACCAACACCTCGACATCCACGAATACTGCGACCAATACCTCTACCCCTACGTCCACCTTTACCTGGACCAATACCCGGACTTTTACCAACACCTTCACGGTCACGAACACACCTACCGCCACCAATACCTCGACCAACACGAATACAGCCACGAATACCTTTACCTGGACCAATACCCGGACTGCCACCAACACCTTTACCCCTTCGAATACCCCCACGGACACCTCTACACCTACCAATACCTTCACTTGGACGAACACCCGGACCCCGACCAACACTCCTACAGCCACGAATACCCCCACTTCTACGAATACTTTCACCGAGACCTTCACCCCAACGGATACCTTTACCTGGACCAATACCCGGACTCCGACGAACACCTTCACCACCACCAATACCCCGACTGATACCAACACTGCCACAGACACTTTTACGCCAACTGATACCTTCACTTGGACCAATACTCGAACTTTCACTAATACCTTCACCGCTACGAGCACTCCCACTGATACCAATACTGCCACGGATACTTTCACGCCAACGGATACCTTTACCTGGACCAATAGCTCGACGCCGACAGCGTCGCGGACCTTTACGAACACCCCTACGGACACAAACACGCCCACCTATACCCATACTTCCACGAGCACCTTCACCGCTACACCTACCAATAGCTGGACTAATACTCCAAGCTTCACCAACACCTTTACCGCCACTAATACGGCTAGCCCGACGCCAACTGCGTCGGCCACCAACACCTCGACGAATACTTACACTCCTACGAATACCTTTACCGCAACCTATACTTCGACCTTTACCAATACTTTTACTTCCACCAACACCCTTACCTTTACCCCTACCCCCACTCCCAACGTGGATATCAGGAAGGTTTCTTCCGAGTCGGTGGCAAGTACGGGGGATACCATCACCTATACCTTGACTCTCACCGTGACCGGAAGCACGGCTTACACGGTTCACGTCTCGGACGTCCTACCCAATCACTTGGTTTATGTGGGAATGGGTACGGTGCCGATGGGAGGAATCCCTAACTGGGATCCCACGACGAAGACACTTACCTGGGATTGGACGTCCTTACCTATAGGTACCTACACCCTGACCTACCAAGCCACGGTGGATGCTTCCGTCAAGGAAGGAACGGTTCTCGTCAATAACGCTCAGTTGACTTACAGCGGTTTGTCGGGATCCAAACAAGTTTCGGTGAGCGTGACCATGGCCACCCTCTTCATGGTGCATGTGGGGGTCTATAACGAATCGGGAGAACTGGTGAAAGAGATATGGGTGCAGGAGTTATCGCAAGAGGTCAAGGACTTTAGTCTTGCCGCCACCAACACCATCACGAGTGTGCATGGGGAAGTGTACGTGATGTGGAAAGGCCAGCAGATCGCGGCGTGGGACGGAACCAACGCGGCGGGCGACCCTGTTTCGAACGGGAAGTATTACATTAAGGTGGACAACACCGATTCCCTTGGAGTGGTTACCAGCGTATCCCAAGATGTGATGGTGAGCCGGTCGATCGCGAAGGTTAGCGTGAACATCTATAACGAGGCGGGGGAGATTGTCCGTCACCTTTATAGTTATGTGGATGATCCCTCCAACAATATCTTGGGGGATATCCAGCTTTCCTCCAATGTGATCAAGCCCTCGGCGGTTAGCAACTCCAACGGGACGGTGGCCATCACCTCCTCCAGCGGAATGACCATACTTTGGGACGGCAAGAGCGATTCGGGAACCATCGTGACCAACGGCCGTTACCAGGTGGAAATCCACTTCGTGGACGGGAAGGGCGGGGAACAGATTATTACCAGGGGATTGTTAGTACAATCCGACAATTCGCCTATTTCCGATGGAAATGTTTTCGCGGGCCCGAATATTATCAAAGGCGGATTGAACTCCACATTGATTCAGGTCCATTCGGACTCTAATTACACTTTGACGGCACGCCTTTATGACACTGCCGGGGAGCTGGTGAAGGCCGCGGTATCGGGCCCGGCCGGAACCAACAAGGTATCCCTGGATTTAACAGGGATCGCCAGCGGCCTTTACTTCGCAGTGGTGGATCTCACCACCTCCCAGGGCGGCATCGTGGGGCACCAAGTCACCCAAATCGTCATCCAACGGTAAAAATTTTAGTAATGGTTTGATGGTGGACCTGCGCATTTGGCCGACCGCTTGGCCCTAATCTGCCCGATTCAATCCAAAAATTTTTTTTAAAATAATCTTTGGAATCCTTGAAGATACCCTTCTTTGGGCCTATTTTAAGGTGCAAACATAATCTTTAAAAAAATGGCTAGAAAAGCGCTTTTTATGGTGAATTCGTGGTAACTTTTATGTGTAAGGAATGTTAGAAATCCCGTCTGTATTGTGAGAGGATTTCCTTGGGAGTCACGAAGAGCGGTTTTTGAGGTAAAAGACTAAAAACGTTTTTTGTTTATTTAAAGGAATGGCAGGAAGAATTGAAATTATTCAAAGCGAAACTTAATTCAACCGGTTTAAGAGCAGGGGCCCGAATCGCCCTTCTGATTCTTATTGCCTGCGCGACCGGAGTTTCCAATCTTCAAGCCCAAGTCGTAGGGTCCTCCAAGTATTGTTCAACCGATCCTCCTACCATCTATACGACGACCGCCACTTGGTACTCGGCCCTTGCTCCTGGAACGGGAAATTGTTTCTTCGCGTCGGGTACTTATAACACTGGTTATGGGGTTGCCATCGGTACGCCGGATTACCAGAATGGGTTGGCTTGCGGGGCTTGTATCGCCGCCCATGACGCCTCGTCCGGCCAATCGGTCACGGTGCAAGTGGTGGATAACTGTCCTAGCTGTTCCGCTAATCAGCTGGACCTTCAAGACGCGGCTTGGAACGCCTTGACCAACAATGCCGCCCATGGCGTGGCCAATATCACCTGGAATTTTGTCCAATGCCCCGTGAGCCTTATCAACGTGGGAAACGCATCGGGTAATATCACTTATTCATGGAAGTCCGGTTGCAGCTCTGGTTATGCCCCCATTCAGTTTCAGGATTATTTGTTTCCTCTAGTGGGCGTCGGCTGGAGTACGAGCAGCGGCGGTCCATTCACCGCGCTGGTCATGGGAGCCAATGGGGTAGGCGGGGATGAATATTGGGGAACGGGCAGCGGTAACCTTAACGGGACCACTGGTCCTTTTTATTTTCAACTCACCGATGCCCGTGGTAATTCGGTGGTAGTTGGGCCCATCACCGCCTGTGCGAACGGCACCAGCAGCGTCCAGCTTCCCCCTTGCGGACCCGCGCCCCCTACCAACACTCCCACGATTACCCCGACCTTCACCCGAACCTTTACCCCCGGTCCAATTACGAATACTCCGACTAAAACCAATACGCCCGGAGCGCCAACCCCGACCTTTACCAGCGCCCCGGTTACCCTCCCCGGTGGAATCACCGCCTCCAATTGCCCGGTCAGCGAACCCAGCGGTTACGCCCAGCAACAAACCATGCCGGTCTTGGAGGGTGTCGGCCTTCACCAATTGATGGTGGGTGGGGCCTGCGGTTCACCCTTGACGGTCTCGCTTCCGCCGGGTGCGGTACCTGTTACGGCCTACGCTTACGTGGAATACTCAACCGGGAACACGACGGCGAATACCGCGGCTATTCAAATCAATGGAAGCGGGACAAGCGGGGGAGTGGCCCCTGGCGCGCTGGTCATGAACCACGGGCCCTTAGGTGGAAACTGGTACAGCGTTCGTTACGGCATCAGCGCGGGCCAGTTGTCGGGAGGCCCCTACACACTCTCGGGCTATCCGGATTCCTGCCAAGGCGCTTCACTTCTGGTGCTTTACACCGTTCCGGGCGAAACCAGCACCAACGCTGTTGCTATCTCGGATGGAAACAATGTTTGGCACATCGAGGATAATGGGTTGGTCGTTGATGGGCAGTTGCCTCCAGACACCAAGCTGGATTGGAGCTGCCTGGGTTTAAGCTGCGCCACGACCCGCACGAAGATGTCGGTGGTGGGAGGGCTTCAACAATGTAACCTGGGCGGCCTCAATGGGGACCAGGACCAGGTCGAAACTTGGGGATCGGGCGGTGTTTCCGCCATTGGGAGCCCGCCACTTTGGAGCGGCCCCACAGGGATATTGGAATGCGGTCCGGCGGACGTAGGCCGAAATTACGACTTGGGGACGAATTTTCAAGGCGGGGTTCAGCATTTTGAATGGGGTTTTCACGTTGGCGCGCAAATCGCCAAGTCGACCTACTGGCAGCAGGCCGTAGTAGCCGAATACCAATGTAACCCGACCCAGCAATGCTCGGTGACCAATACCTTTAACGGAAGCGGCGGCCCGCCCTATGGATGGCAAAACGGAACGGTTCCTTATAGTGAGGGAAATTGGGGACAGAGTGGCGGCTCGCTTTCCCTGCAAACCTGCTGCACCCATGGTTCGATCAACAACTTTTTGTATAACAATTCCATCGCAGCCGGGCCCGGGACATTGCAGGTGTCCATGTGCCAGCCCGTTGACGGGAGCACTTTTGGGGGGTTGCTATTTGAGTATGATCCGTTAACCGGTAATGGTTATGGGATCCAGGTTTTCAACAACGGCGCTGGAAACCCGGGGACACTTTATTGGGTGAAATATACGGGAGGTGTTTCCTCCATTGTAACGACTACTACCCTGGGTAATGGGGCTGTCAACCCTTGCCCTTTCTGGATTGAGGTGGACATCAACGCTTCTTGCCAATACACCGTGAGGCTTGCCAGCAGCCAAGCCGCCTTAACCGGCGCGGCGGTTGTGGCCACCTATACCGGATCAAGCTGTTCCAGCGGGTATATGGGTCTTTCGCAATGGAATCAAACCAAAGCCACATTCCAGAAATTCCAATTCACCGGCAATTGCCCGCCGGTTCCAACACCAACTCCCACCTTCACGAGAACCAGGACTTTTACCCCCACCTTCTCCGCAACCGCCACCGCTACCCAGACTTTTACATCCACCAGTACATCCACCAGCACCTCGACTAGCACTTCTACTTCAACCTCCACCAGCACCTCGACTTCGACCGCCACCAAAACCTCCACTACCACGAGTACGTCGACTTCCACCAGCACCTCCACTTCCACTTCAACATCAACATCGACCAGCACTGCGACGGCAACGGCTACCGCCACCGCAACGACTACCTCCACCTCCACTTCCACCAAAACCTCAACGGCCACCAGCACCTCCACTTCAACTTCCACCTCGACCAGTACGGCGACGGCAACGGCTACCGCCACATCAACTTCCACTAAAACATCAACAACCACAAGTACTTCCACATCGACATCGACCAGTACCTCAACGAGCACGTCCACCGCGACTTCCACGTCTACTTCTACCTCCACTACGACTAATACGGCCACTTCCACCTTCACTTGGACGCCAACAAAGACATTCACCGGAACAACGTCGCCGACCAATACTTTCACTCAAACATTTACCTCTACCAATACCTTCACCTCTACCGCTACGAGCACCGCCACCTCAACTTCTACCTCAACTAACACCTCCACCTCAACCAACACCAAAACCTCGACGAATACCTCGACCTCGACGAACACACCGACCATTACCAATACGCCAATCTTTACTTACACACCAACTAATACTTTTACAGTTACCAACACCTCTACCGCGACCAATACGGCTACCAATACCGCCACCTCCACGGATACTTTTACGATGACCAATACCCGGACCTTTACCAATACCTTTACCTCCTCAAATACCCCCACATCAACCAATACTTCCACGGATACCTTCACGCCCACTTCTACAGTTACTTGGACTAATACCAGAACCCCGACCAATACCTTCACAGCCACGAACACATCCACCAATACCTTCACCCCAACCGATACCTTTACGTCCACCAATACCCCAGCTTGGACCAACACTTTTACCGCTACCAACACGCCTACAGACACCAACACTGCCACGGATACTTTCACTTGGACCAATACCCGGACCTTCACCAATACTTTCACGGCAACCAATACTCCTACGGCCACAAACACGCCGACTTTTACGAATACTTCCACCGATACCTTCACCCCAACGAATACTTTTACCTGGACCAATACCAGGACTTTTACGAACACCCCAACTTCCACCGATACGCCCACCAATACCAATACCTCGACGAATACTTTTACCGCCACACCCACCAATAGCTGGACCAATACCCCGACTTTTACCAACACCTATACCCCCACGAATACGGCCACCTCGACCAACACCGCTACTAGCACCAACACCTCAACGAATACTTACACTCCCACGAATACCTTCACCGCCACCTATACTTTTACAGCTACCAATACGGCAACCCTCACCCCTACCCCCACCCCTAACGTGGATATCTCCAAGACCTCTTCTGAATCGGTAGCCAGTTCGGGCGACACCATTACCTATACCTTGACCCTCGTTGTAACTGGTAGCACCGCCAATTCGGTGCATGTCTCGGACGTCCTGCCAAGTCACTTGATTTACGTTGGAATGGGTTCGGTGCCCATGGGAGGAACTCCTAACTGGGTCCTTGCGACTAAGACGATGACTTGGGATTGGACTTCATTGGCCCCCGGAACCTATAGCCTCACCTATCAGGCCACGGTGGATACCTTTGTTACGGAGGGAACGATCATCGTTAATAATGCCGATTTGACTTACAGCGGATTGTCAGGAACCAAACAAGCCTCGGTGAGTATTACGATGGCAACCCTCTTCACTGTGCACGTGGGTGTCTACAATGAGTCCGGGGAATTGGTGAAAGAAATATGGGTGAAACAGCTCTCGCAAGAAATTAAGGACTTTAATATCGCCACGAGCCCGACGATAACGAGCGTGCATGGACAGGTGTATGTTGTTTGGAAGGGCCAGCAGATCGCCACCTGGGACGGGACGAATGCCACGGGAGACCCGGTGACGAACGGGAAATATTACATCAAGGTGGACAACACAGATTCCCTGGGAGTGGTTACCAGCGTGTCCCAAATGGTGATGGTGAGCCGGTCGATCGCTAAAGTGAGTGTGAACATTTATAACGAGGCCGGAGAAATCGTTCGCCACCTTTATAGTTATGTGGATGACCCCTCCAACAATATTTTGGGTGATATCCAGCTTTCCTCAAACGTGATCAAGCCCTCTGCGGTTAGCGGCTCCAACGGATCGGTGGCCATCACTTCCTCAAGCGGAATGACCCTGGTTTGGGATGGTAAGAGCGATTCGGGTGCCATCGTGACTAACGGCCGTTATCAGGTGGAAATCCACTACGTGGACGGGAAGGGCGGGGAACAGATTATTACCAGGGGACTGTTGGTTCAATCCGACAATTCGCCGATTTCAAACGGAAATGTTTTCGCGGGTCCGAATATTATTAAAGGAGACCTGAACTCCACATTGATTCAGGTTCATGCAGACGTTAATTACACTTTGACTGCCCGTCTCTATGACACCGCCGGGGAATTGGTGAGGGCAGCGGTAACAGGCCCTGCCGGAACCAACAAGGTACCAATGGATTTAACAGGGGTCGCCAGCGGCCTTTACTTCGCGGTAGTGGATCTCACCAACTCCCAGGGCGGAATAGTGGGCCACCAAGTCACCCAGATCGTTATCCAACGGTAAACTTTTAGTGATGATTTGATATTTGGCTTCTCGCTCGGCCGGCCTTGTTTTGCCCTCATTTGGCCGATTCAATCCAAATAAATCTTTCAAAATTGTCTTGGCCTTTCTTGAAATTGCCATTCTTTGGGCCTTTTTTAAGGTGCAACCAAAACAGCTAAAATTCTCGAAAAAAGCGCTTTTTTAGGGCCTAATGTGTTAAATTTTATATAGATGGTTAAGTCCTTTTTGGGACCTCCTCTTTAATCCAACACCTAATTCTCATTTCTATGGGTGAATCTCTTAGAAATATAACAACTTTATGTAACCGGTTACGATCGAAGCTGCTGGAAGACGGAAAAAAAGATGAATCATATAAAAACGTTTTCATGCCGAATTGCCACAGTCCCTTTATGGGCTCTGCCTCAACCGAATAAGCTTCGACGCTTTTTCGTTATCTTCGCTTTTCTTCTCTTAGGAATGCTCTCCTTTTCCACCCTCCAGGCTCAGATTAATTACCCCAACACTAAATATTGCCAGAACGATCCCCCGACGACTTTTTCCTCCGTGGGCACTTGGTACACCGGCCTCAATAGTTCCCCGGGCACCGGCAATTGCGGTTTCCCCGCCGGGTACTACGATCCCAATATGTATGCCGCCATCGACGGTCATACCTCCAATGATTATCAGAACGGGTTGGTTTGCGGGGCTTGCGTGGCGGCCCACTATAATTCCAATTCCGTCACGGTGATGATCGTGGATCAATGCGGCACTTGTTCCAACGCCCATCAAATCGACTTTTCTCCACAAGCCTTCGGCCAACTAGCCGCGACCGCCCTGGGTCAAATCAACATCACCTGGAATTTTGTCCCTTGCCCGACCACCTTGATGGCGGGTGATTCCTCAGGGAACATCTCTTACCAGTGGAAATCCGGGTGCAGCGCAAGTTACCTGCCCATTCAATTCTTGGATAGTTTGTTCCCAATCGTTGCCGTCAAGTTCGCCGCCAGCAGTGGGGGACCCTATACCTCCCTGGTATTGGGGGCCAATGGGGTGGGCGGCGATGAATACTGGGGAACTTCCAACGGCAACCTGAACAGCACCACCGGCCCTTTTTATTTCGCCATCACGGACGCCCGGGGTAACTCAGTTACCCTTGGACCCATCAGTGAAACCAGCTGTGGCACGGTCACCTCCTCAAGCGTCCAGGTTCCGGGCTGCGGGCCGACGAACACGCCCGCTCCCACTAACACCTTCACGATCACCCCGACCTTCACCCATTCACCTACTCCTGGCGCTCCCACGAATACACCGACCAAAACCAACACCCCGGGTGCCGCGACAGCGACTCCAACTCCCGGCACCCTTCCAGGCGGCGTCACCGCTACCAACTGCGCCCCCGCCCAGTCCGCCGCAGATGCCCAACAACAACGTACCGTCCTTTCTGGCCCAGGCTTGGATTACACCATGGCCACGGAAAGCTGCGGAGCAGGATTAACTGTCACCATGTCGCCTGGGGCCATTCCAGTCACGGCCTTCATGTGGGTTGAGTCCAACGCCGGCACCACTAATTATCCCCCGGTGACGACGGCCACATTCAATGGCAATGCTCTCACCAACGGTGTATTGGCGGGTGCCGTGACTTGGCCCGGCTGGACCAATACTTTCAATAACGTGCGGTTTAGTTTGAATCCAAGTTGGATTACGGGGAACGGGGTTTATTCGGTGAGCAGTCCCGTCACCCGTTGCATGAGTTATTCGATCATGGTGGTTTACCAGGACCCCGCCAAAATGGCCTTGACCAACGCGGTGGTCATTAGCGACGGGAACAGCGCCTGGCATATTGAAGACAACGGGGCCATTGTGGACGGGGCATTGCCGCCGGATTCCAAGATGGACTGGACCTGCGCTGGCCTAAACTGCGCCACCAACCAGCAGGTACGCATGTCCGCTATCGGGGGAGTGGATGGCACTGGAATTGGTAATTTTTACGATGAAGTCAATCCCTATGGCGGGGGTGCTCCTCTGTGGACGGGACCTGCCTCCATTTTCTCCCCCAATTGGGGACCGGACCCTTACGCCAAATTGCGTGATTATCCCTCAGGGACCATTCCTCCCAGCCTTTTCCCGCCTGGCACTAACCACCTTGAATGGGGTTTTGGGGTCAATAGCGGCCAGTCCAAAATGACCTATTGGCAGGAGGTTCTGGCGGCCCAGGTTTCCTGCAAGCCCCAAACCCAATGCGCCACGAGCACGAACTTCACCACGAACGTCACCGGACTGCCTTACGGATGGATCACGGGTTATTCCCCCCCCGGACAATCCTCCAATTGGCAGCAGACCGGGGGCTTTATCACCCAGGCCAGTAAGTGCAGCGGCAAGGGACCCAGCCAATTGTTGAGCAACCAGGTTAACAGCGGGCCAGGGACCATGTTGGTGAACATGAATCTTTCCCTCTGGGGAGCCAACGATGGATTGCTGTTGGACTATAACCGCCAAACGGGCCAAGGATATGAGATCGCTTTCCAAAACAACAACTCCAACGGGGTCATTTCCTTAATTAAGGACCCCACGGCGGCTTCCCCAACGACGGTGGCGAACGTGACGCCCACGAAATCGCTGCTTACCGGTAATTTTTACGTCCAGATTATCCAAGCTCCCGGCTGCCAATTCATTGTTTCCCTGGGAGCCACCTCGACTTCTCTTGCCTCGGCGGCTACCTTCACCGATTGCACTTATAGCACGGGGATGGTGGGCCTGGCCGAAAGTGACTGCGCCCACGCCAATTACATGTCGTTCAGCTGGCAAGGCAACTGCACAGTTCCAACACCGACCTCCACTTTCACCAATACCAGGACTTTCACCCCCACCCTTACCTCTACTTCCACTCCCACATTCACCTTTACCAAAACCAACACCTCCACCAGCACATCTACTTCAACCTCCACCAGTACCTCCACAAGTACATCCACTTCAACATCCACCTCGACCAGCACATCCACTAGTACTTCCACCAAGACCTTTACGGCCACCGCGACCGCCACGGCTACCAGTACCTCAACTTCCACCTCAACTTCTACCTCGACCAGCACATCCACAAGCACCTCTACCAAGACATTTACAGCCACCGCGACCGCTACGGCTACTAGTACCTCAACTTCGACCAGCACATCCACCTCAACGTCCACCAGCACTTCTACCTCTACTCGCACCTTCACAGCCACCTCGACTAGCACTTCCACCTCCACCAGTACCTCAACCTCGACTTCAACCAATTCGTCCACTAGGACATTCACCGCCACAGCGACGGCTACCGCAACCTCAACCAGCACGTCCACCAGTACATCCACTTCAACTAGCACTTCTACCAATACCGTGACTAAAACCTCAACCGCCACGTCAACCTCGACTTCCACCAGTACTTCCACATCAACTTCGACCAGCACTTCCACAAACACGTCTACATCGACTTCAACAAGCACTTCCACGAGTACATCCACTAAGACTTTCACCTCCACCAACACTTTTACCCCCACCATCACCTCAACACCCACGAACACCTTCACGGGAACGGCGCCGCCAACCAATACTCCTACCAAAACTTTTACTTCTACCAACACATCTACCTCAACGAATACCGCCACGGCCACCAGTACATCAACGAATACCTCGACATCCACCAACACCTCAACCAGCACTTCAACCAATACTTCCACTTCGACCCCAACCAGGACGCCTACTCCCACCTCGACCTTCACCCCAACCAATACCATTACGGTCACTAACACGGCCACTTCCACCTCAACTAGCACATCCACCGCGACCTCAACTTCAACCTCGACTTCTACTAATAGCCCGACTGCCACGTCGACGGCTACCTCCACAAATACCTTCACCCCAACCCGGACTTACACCCCAACCGTTACTTCCACGCCTACCAACACCTGGACCGGCACTGTGCCACCCACCAATACTCCCACCAATACCTTGACCTTCACCAACACCTTTACCTCAACGAATACTTCCACATCTACTAACACATTCACCTCGACCGCCACTTCGACCAACACCAACACCCCGACTTCAACAAAGACTCCAACCAATTCCTATACCCCTACTTCCACCTGGACGCCGGTGCCTTCCGCCACGCTTACCTATACACTGACCAACACCAATACTTCTACCAATACCTTCACGGCTACCTTTACCCCAACCTCGACGAATACTCCTACCGCCACCAACACTTGGACCAATAGTCGGACGGCTACGCCGTCCGCGACATTCACTAACACCCCTACTGCTACCAATACTCCTACATCCACCAACACCTCTACGAATACTTCTACTTCAACACCAACCTTTACTTTGACTAATAGCCGGACGGCTACGCCGTCCTCGACCTCCACCAACACCTTTACCGCCACCAACACTCCTACCTTCACTAACACCCCAACGAATAGTCCTACCTCAACACCAACCAATACTTGGACTAATACCCGGACATTCACCAACACCTTTACGGCCACTAATACTCCGACTTTCACCAACACCGCCACTGATACTCCGACCTTCACACCCACCTTTACCTGGACCAATAGCCGGACGGCTACGCCGTCCGCGACCTTTACCAACACATCCACTTACACCAACACCCCCACCGACACGAACACGGCCACTGATACCTTTACTTGGACCAGTACCTTGACCTTCACCAATACCTTTACGTCCACTAACACTCCTACCAGTACCAACACCGCGACCAATACTCCTACCCCCACGCCCACCTTCAGCTGGACCAATACCCGAACTTTCACCAACACCCCCACGGGCTCCTTTACTTTCACTAGCACAAACACTCCAACGAACACCCAAACCTTTACCAACACCTTCACGCCAACCAACAGCTTTATTTCCACAAACACCCCGACATTTACCAACAGCCTTACCCCGACCAATACGCTGACCTTTACCCCCACTCCCACCCCGAACGTGGATATTAGCAAGACCGCCTCTGAATCCGTGGCAAGCTCGGGAGATATCATTACCTACACTTTGACTCTGGTTGTCACGGGAAGCACCGCTAGTACAGTCCATATATCCGATATTCTGCCGGGTCATTTGACCTATGTTGGGATGGGCCCAGTTCCGCAAGGAGGGACCTCTAACTGGAACTCCTCCACCAAAACCTTGACTTGGGATTGGTCCTCCTTAATTCCGGGTACCTATTCGGTGACCTATCAGGCCCAAGTGGATGCTTACGTCAATCAAGGAACGGTTTTGGTTAATAACGCCGAATTGACTTACAGCGGTCACGTGGGTTCCAAAACAGCCTCGGTGAGCATCACCATGGCCACGATCTACACGGTGCATGTGGCGGTCTATAACGAAACCGGGGAACTGGTAAAAGAACTATGGGTGAAACAGCTTTCGAGCGAGGTTAAAAATTTCAGCATTGCCACCAGCCCCAACATTACGAGCTTGCACGGCCAGGTGTACGTGGTGTGGAATGGGCAGCAGATCGCCACCTGGGACGGAACCAACAATGTTGGGGATCCGGTGACAAATGGGAAGTACTACATCAAGGTGGACAATACGGATTCCTTTGGGTCGGTGGTCAGCGTCTCCCAAGAGGTGATGGTGAGCCGTTCCATCGCCAAAGTAACCGTGAATATCTATAACGAGGCTGGAGAGATTGTCCGTCACCTTTATAGTTACGCGGATGATCCCAGCAATACCACGCTGGGAGATATCCAGCTTTCTGCCAACGTCATTCGTCCTTCGCAGGCCAGCACCTCGAATGGGACCGTGGCCATTACTTCCGCGAGCGGAATTACCCTTCTTTGGGATGGGAGAAGCGACGCGGGTTCCATTGTCACCAACGGCCATTACCAGGTGGAAGTGCATTACGTGGACGGCAAAAGCGGGGAACAGGTCGTCACCCGGGGATTGGTCGTGGAATCGGCCAACTCGCCGATTACCGATGGGAACGTTTTTGCCGGTCCCAATATTATTAAGGGCGGGGCGAATTCAACCACGATTCAAGTGAACTCGACGGTGGCTTACACCCTCACCGCCAGTTTGTACGATGTGGCGGGGGAGAAAATCGGACCCACAGTGACGGGCCCAACGGGCGCTAAGAGCGTTAATCTCAACCTGTCGGGAATCGCCAGCGGTCTATACTTCGTGGTGGTCAACCTCACCAATACCCAGGGCGGATTAGTGGGGCGCCAGGTCACCCAGATCGTCATCCAGCGCTGAGTACAGATAGTTCGCGAAAGCCCTTTCCCTAAAAGGGGGAAGGGCTTTTTTATTTGAGCAATTCAGCGATAATTGAGCCATGGCCACCACCTCCCGTTCCAATCCTTCGGAAAGAATAATCCTTGGCGCGATTCTCGTTTGGACACTTCTGGTTTTTGCCCATTATTTTTCAATAAAGGCATTCGATCTTTCTTTCCTCACCGCCGCATTTTCCGACTTAGGCCAGGTTGACACCCATAAACTGATTTCAAATTGGGCGAGCTTCTTGAGGAACCTGATTTACGCCTGCTTGATATCTTTCATCCTTTGGAGGGTTGGCCGGAAACTTTTCCATTGGCTAGGATTGGAAATTGAAAACATCCCGTTACGATTCTCATTGGAGATGGCCTTAGGGATCCTTTTTTTCAATAACCTCTGGCTGGGACTGGGCCTGAACGGTTTATGGTTCGATTCGATATTTTTAGTTTTGGGAATCGTCTTTTTAGGATTTAGCCTATGGGATTTTCCTCAAGCCTATATGAAGTTCCAAAGGCTGCCCAGGTTTGAATGGCCCAGTTGGTTTGAACTTGGTTTAGGGTGCCTGGGAGTCCTGTTTTTGGCGTTGTCCCTGGCCCAAGGGTTCACGCCTGAAGTTTATTATGATTCCCTGGTTTATCACCTTTCGACTTTGAGTTTTTGGAAGTTCCACCATGGTATCGCCCATTTTTACACCAATCTTTATTCCAATTACCCTTTCGGGGCCGAGCTTTATTTCCTGAACGGGTTCTTCCTCCAGGGGAGCGAGACGGCGAAGATGTTGAATGTCCTCTCGTCGGCCTTGTGCGCCTCGGTGGCGGCGGGATGGGTGATGGAGGAGGCGGGAATGGCATCTGGATTATTGACTTGGGCCATGGTACTGGCTTTTCCATGGGTATCGGCTAGCGTTTGGACGACCCGAAACGACATTCTGCTGGCCTTTTTCCTCATTCTTTTTTTCTACGCTTTGGCCCGTTTCACAAGGGAAAAACAAAGCTGGAAATGGGCCATAACCGCGGGGCTCCTGGGGGGGGCCGCGCTGAGCGTCAAGTACACGGCTGTTCTCGGGGTTTACGCCGGACTTTTGGCGATTTGTTTCACCTTTCGAGAAAATTTTCGTTTGAGGCATTGGACTAAATGGGGGGTGATCAAGAGTTTGATCTTTCTTGCCCTGGTCCCTTGGTTCTTGAAAAACTTTATCTATACCGGAAATCCAGTTTATCCCTACCTGTCGCACTGGTTGGGTGGTCATGCACTTTCACTTCAGAAGATGAATTCCTTGATGAACGACCATAAATCGTCATTCCTGGGTGGGTTTTCAATTTGGACCTGGATGCTCCGGGTGTTTACCGAAGACTTGGATAAAACCATCGGCCCGATTCTTTTTTCATTCCTACCCTTTTTTTTTCTGCCGGGCCGCCGCCGCCCTGTCACGATTTATTTGATGTCATTGAGCGGCTTATGGCTTTTTGCGGGATTTCTGGTCTCGCACCAATTGCGCCTCATGATTCCAGCCTTTATCACCTGTTTCGTTTTGATGGCGTTTGTATTGGCCGATCTTCAAAAGGTGGGGTGGACCCGGGCCTGGGCTTGTATCGTCATCGTTTTTAGCCTGTTCAGTTTTCTATCGCTTTGCCGTTTAAGCGTTGATTTCTACCATGGGGACCAGATTTGGCTGGGGAAGGAAACGAGCTCAGAATACCTGTCCAAGGAACCCCAGACGGCTTCCTATTATGGCCTCACCCGGGCGGTAGAGGCCTTGCCGCCCACGGACCAGTTGTTGATCGCGGGGGACGCCCGGGGGCTTTATTATCCCAGGCCCTTTTATGCCAACAGCGTTTTTGACGACCAGGTCCTGGAGCTTTTGGCCCGTGACGAAATGGACGGGGAAGGGATTTGGAGAGGCTTAAGGAAGATGGGAATCGACGACCTGGTAGTTTCGGGGGAGGAAGGCATCCGGCTTTACCGGCAATACCCCTATTATCATCTCCAACCCCAGGAGTGGGCCAAGCTGGAGGATTTTATCCAACACCGGACGGACCTCCTGTTTTTGAACGGTTTGGAAGGCATCTACCGGATTCGCCCGACGATCGCCGAAAGAAAAAGCCCTATTCCCAACCTATTAAGCTTGTTCCCATCGGCTCGATGACCATTACAAAATAGGCATTCTCGTTTATCATAAGGACTGCTATTTCATTTTTTTTTGGAGGGTCCAGTGGCCGTTCCTTTGGTGGCGATCATACTGGCGGCGGGGGACAGCACCCGCATGAACTCCAAGATCCCCAAGGTGCTCCTGCCGGTGGCGGGACAACCCATGATTGATTACGCCCTCCAAAACGCGGAAGCCCTTAAACCCTCCAAGATTTTCACCGTAGTGGGGGCCAAGTCGAATGAAGTGATGGACCACCTGGAGAAAAGAGCCTTGCCTATTCTTCAAACGCAAAGGCTGGGGACCGGCCACGCGGTTCAACAGGTTCTCCCGCGTTTGAAATCCTTCAAAGGGAACGTCTTGATTTTGCACGCTGACGCCTGCTTGATCCGTCCCCAAACCATACTGGCCCTCCGCCAGTTTCATCTTCTTCAAAATTCCGCCGCCACGCTTTTGACCGCCCGCGTGGAATCCCCATTCGGTTATGGGCGCATTCTCCGGGGGAAAGAGGGTGAAGTGGAAAGAATTGTCGAGGAAACTCACGCCACTCCGGAGGAAAGACACATCAACGAGATCAATGGTGGGGTTTATTTCTTCAAGGCGACGGTCCTGGCCCAAGCCCTGAAAGACCTCAAACCGGCCAAGGGACAAAGGGAATTTTACCTGACTGATATCATCCCCCTCGTCTTAAACCAGGGCGGGAAGGTTCACGCCTTGATGGTGCCGGACCGCACGGAAGTCTTGGGAATCAACAACCGTAACCAATTGGCCCAAGCCCACCGGCTCTTGAACTTCCGCCGGGTCGAGGAGCACCAGCGGGATGGCGTGACTTTCTTGAACCCCAAGACAGTCGAAGTGGGAGCCCATGTCGTGATTGGCCGGGACACGGTCATTGAAGGAAACGTACAGTTGTTGGGGGAGACGGTGATCGGGGAAGATGGCCGAATAGAATCAGGATGCCATATTCAATCCTCTAAGCTCGGTAGGGGCGTAGTGGTGAAAGCCTCCCGAATTGTGGAGAGCCAACTGGGCGACCATTGTGACGTGGGGCCTTTTGCCCACGTACGAAGCGGCTCGGTATTAGATAAGAAGGTGCATGTGGGTACTAACGCGGAATTAAAGAACGCAACGATTGCCGCTGGAAGTAAGGTTGGCCACTTTTCCTACGTGGGGGACGCCAAGCTGGGGAAGGACGTGAACGTGGGGGCCGGCTGTGTGTTCGCTAATTACGACGGCAAGAATAAGCATGAGTGCCAGGTGGGCGACAAGGCCTTCCTGGGAAGCAATTCAACCCTCGTGGCACCAGTAAAGATCGGGGCGAAGACTGTCATCGGGGCCGGCTCGGTGGTGACGAAGGATGTTCCGGCGGGTGTGACGGTAGTCGGTGTTCCCGGAAGAATTTTTAAAAATAAAAAATAAATTTTAGGCTTGGTTGTTGAAGTCCAGTTTTCTATCATGTTGCTTTCCACGCCCACCTTTCACACGTTAATCCCGATCACTCAAGGAGCAGTAATGAGGCCGAAAGCCCAATCCAACGGCATGAAAATTTTCAGCGGATCGGCGAACGTTGAGCTGGCCCGGAATATCGCCAAGTCCATCAAAATGCCCTTGGGCGAGATCATGGTCAGCCGTTTTTCTGAGGGGGAAATCCGCATCAAGATCAACGAGGATGTGCGGGGAAGGGATGTTTTCCTCATCCAGCCCACCTGCCCCCCGGTCAACGACAACGTGATGGAACTCCTGATTATTCTGGACGCCTTCCGTAGGGCTAGCGCCCGGCGCATCACGGCCGTTCTTCCTTACTATGGTTACGCCCGCCAGGACCGCAAGGNNGGCTACGCCCGCCAGGACCGCAAGGACCAGCCCCGCGTGCCGATTACCGCCAAGCTTTTGGCCAATATCATCACCGAGGCCGGGGCTGACCGCATCCTCACCATGGACTTGCATGCCCAGCAAATCCAGGGATTCTTCGACATTCCGGTGGATCACCTTTACGCCTTTCCCGTCATCGCGTCCTATTTCAAGAAGAAAAAGCTGAAGAACCTCACCATCGTTTCTCCGGACGTGGGCGGCATCAAGATGGCCCGCGCTTACGCAAAGGTCCTCGACACCGACCTTGCCATCGTGGACAAACGCCGCTCCGGGCCCAACGAAGTGGAAGCTATGAACCTGATCGGGGAGGTCAAGGGACGCAATGTCCTGATTCCCGACGATATGATCGCTACCGGGGGGTCTCTGGTGGAAGCCGTCAACGCCCTGGTGAAATTCGGGGCGAAGGATATCTACGCTTCCTGCACCCACGCCATTTTGTCGGGAAATGCCGTGCAAAACCTGCAAAAATCGGTCTTGAAAGAAGTCGTCATTACGGATACTATCCCTCTTCCTCCGGAGAAGCGGGCCTCGAAGATCAAGGTTCTTCCGGTGGCTCCCTTGTTGGGGGAAGCGATCCTGCGGATTCATAACGAACAATCCATCAGCTCGCTATTCAATAATCTTCAATAACCTAAATCTATGATAGAGCCGGTGTCGCCCAGCGCCGCCGGACTCGAAAGTAAGGAGCAGTGAAATGAAACAAGTACCGCTTGCCGCCAAAGTCCGAACCATCCGGGGAAGCAGCCGCACCCGCCGCTTGCGCGCCTCCGGTTTCGTGCCGGCCGAAGTTTACGGGCACAAAGAACCCAACCAATCCATTGAGGTTTCCGAAAAAGACCTGGGAAAAATCCTGGCCTCCTCCAGGGGCGAGAATATTTTCTTCGCTTTGGAAATTGAGGGAGCCAAGGGCGAGCCGTTGGTGGCCGTCATCAAGGAAATTCAATACCACAAGGTCAACAACTCGCTCATGCACGCCGACTTCCACAAGGTGAACATGAAAGAGAAAATCCGCATTAAGATTCCTATCCGCGTCGATAACGCCGACATGTGCGAGGGTGTGAAGTTGGGCGGGACCTTGCAGACTTTCATGCGGTCGCTGGAGGTGCATTGCTTGCCGACCCAAATCCCCGATGCGATCCACGTGGACGCCCTTCATCTCAATATCGGCCACTCGGTTCACGTTTCCGACCTGATACTGCCGGAAGGCATCAAGGCCGTTCAAAGCCCGGGTAGCGTGGTTCTGTCCGTCGCCGCTCAGATGGCTGAGGAAGTCAAGGCCGAGGTCGCCGCTCCCGTGGAAGGCGCCGCTGTTGCTGGCGCGCCTGGAGCAGCAGGAGAGCCGGAAGTCATCACGGCCAAGAAGAAGGAAGAGGGCGAAGCCGCCCCCGCCGGAAAGGGCGACGCCAAAGCCCCCGCGGGCAAAGCCGCCGCTCCAGCCGCGAAGGCCGACAAGAAGTAAAGCGGGGTCGATTTTTATTAGGCCATCCAGGTTACTCCCTGGGTGGCTTTTTTTTTGAGACATTTATTTTTTTTGTTTCGTTTTAAAAGAGGAATATATGGCTGAAACATGGGTGGTCGTCGGCCTGGGGAATCCGGGCGAAAATTATCGCTTTACCCGCCACAACGTTGGTTTCCGGGTGGTGGAAGCCCTCGCCATGAAACACGAAGTGGATCTAAGGGAGAAGGATGGAAATATCTTCGGCTCTTTTTCCCTGACGGGCCGCGAGGTTTTCCTGTTGTTTCCCCAAACCTTCATGAACGAGTCGGGCCGGACCGTGGCACCCTTCGTGAAATACCGCAACCTCACCTTGGATAAGCTATTAATCGTGTCTGACGACCTGGACCTGCCCGTGGGCCGTATTCGCTTGAAAACCTCGGGTGGGTCGGGCGGTCACCACGGTTTGGATTCCATCATCACGCACCTTCAAAGTTCCGATTTTCCCCGCCTGCGCTTGGGGATAGGTAAACCGCCCTCGGCGGAAGAAGGGGCCCACCATGTGCTGGCCTCCTTTAGTCCTGAGGAAAAACCAAAAATTGAACAGGCGATCGAAAGATCCAGGGATGGAATCGAGCTGTTCATCCTCAAGGGCGCTGAAACCGCGATGAACGAGTTGAACCGGGATGTTGAGCCTGAGGAATCCTAGACCAAGGGAAACCATGAAAAGACTTGAGCTTTATTTCTTTATTTTGATTATTTTGGCGGCATTTTTCAAAACCACCCCCTCTTGGGCGGGCTATCCTTCCGCCTCGAAATCAACCGGCGATGAAAGCTGGATGGATTCTTCCGAGGACGATGATTGGAGTAAGGATGACGAGGAAAAAGAGGATTCGACTAAGTTCGAGGAAGATTCGAACGACACCTACGAGGATGATTCGGCGAATCAAGAAGATTCCTACCACTCTAAATTCAAGGAAGACAAGGACGAGGATGACGCGGACACCGACCAGCAAGATGATAAGAAGGATGAAGATAACTGAGAGCTCAGGTTGTGACCCGGTTCTTTAACGAATGAGCCTCCACTCATAAATCTGATAACCGTCTTTTTTCGAAACCCCCTCGTAAAGATTCCCCTTTTGATCGACGAAAAGAGCGTGGCCATGGGTCCGGTCAAGGTCCTCGTCCGCCCGAAATAGTTCAACTAGGCCGTAATCCTTCCTTTTCGAGTCCTCGAAGAAGACCACGTTGATAAAATCCTGGTTTTTGTCGCAAACAGCCTGGTAATAAACTTTTCCATCCCGGATGGCCAGGGGGCCCACCCCCTCAACGAAAGTTTGGCCCATCAAAGTAGTGACCGCGCCCTTGATTTCGTGGACGTTCCCCTTCGTGTCATGGTAAATCCGGTTGGAAGAATGGAAAACGGACAGGCTTTTCAGGTGCTCCAGCCATTTTTCCAGGCTGTTGGCGACTGTGGCGAAATTGCCAAAGGCCGTGTCGGGGCTCGAATGGGAATCAACCGACTCCAGCGTCTCAAAGCTACCGTCGTCATGGACGCTGTAAACAAAGCCGTTCTCAACGTAATAACCCGAATGGGGCTGGCGGGGATCCACCAGTTCCTTGTCTATTAGGACCTTTCCTTCTTGGTCCAGAATCAAAAGGCGGGAGCCGGGTCTGGCTTTTTCCTCGAAGTTGTCCTTGTTCCTTTGTTCCAGGGAGCTTTCCAAGCGCTGCAAGAGGAGCAGGCCACCGTCCGGGAAGGGTTCCATACCGGCGAAACCATAGAAATTTTTTGATTTGTCGACGGGGTTTAGGGTTTTGAGGTATTTCCCTTTTGGGCTGTAAAAATCGAAATCCAGGTTGGATTCCAAAATAAAGCGGCCCCCTTTATCTAAGAGGAGCCATTCGGCGCCGGTCAATGGAACACCATGATTAGAACCGTCCGACCAAGGGAGGGTCACCAACCTTTGCGGTTTTGAAAAGACCAGGGTACCGGCCAGGAGTGGTAAGGCAGTAAGGTGCCAAAGACCCGCCAACAGGAGGAGTAGAAGTTTGTTTTT
Organism: candidate division FCPU426 bacterium; assembly: GCA_003152075.1. Taxonomy (GTDB): domain Bacteria; phylum Oederibacteriota; class Muellerivitia; order Muellerivitales; family Muellerivitaceae; genus PALSA-1180. The sequence continues at coordinate 33,417 of PLZG01000107.1, read as the reverse complement.
CCTGCCAATTGTTTTCATTGCCCTATCCTTTTTGAGGAGCCAAGGCGAAACCGGGTTGGGCCGTTTAATTGGCTTTGGATTTTTTGGATTGGGTGACGACGTTGCCCATGGCATCAATTTCAAAGGAGTGGGGATCGGGTCTTTCCCAGCCCGAAAGGATGCTGTAAACGCAAGGAACCACCACCAGCGTCAGGAGGGTTGATACCAGGATACCCCCGATGATGGCGATGGACATGGGCTGGCGAAGCTCGGCGCCCGGCCCAAAAGCGAGGGCCGCCGGCAAGGCTCCCGCCACGGTAGCCGCCGAAGTCATCAGGATGGGCCGCAGCCGGATAGGGCAGGCGTAAAGCAGGGCGTCGGTAATTTTCAAGCCCCGGCGCCGGGCTTGATTGGTGAAATCCACCAGCATAATGGAGTTCTTTTTTACCAATCCCAGCAACAGGATGAGCCCGATCATGCTGTACATGTTGAGGGACTGGTCAAATAACCACAAGGTGAAGAAGGCCCCGGTAATGGAAAAGGGAAGGGCCGAAAGGATCGTAATGGGTTGGACGAAACTGTTGAATTGGCTGGCTAGGACCATGTAAGCCACCACGATTCCCAAGATCATGGTGATCATGAGTTGGGTATTGGTTTGGGAACCGGCCTGGGAAGTGCCGGTGAGGGCCGTGTGGTATCCCTCGGGCAGGACTTCGCCGGCGATCTTGATCGCCTCATCCAGGGCTTGCTGGCCGGTGGAAGTGGTCGAGTGGTTGGCCTTGAAGTAGATGGCCCTCTCCCGGTTGTCCCGGGTGATTTGCTGGAGGGAGGGGACTTGGGTCATGGTAGTCACGTCCGCGATGGGCACCAGTTCGCCGCGGTTATTGCGGGTATAGATTTTCTTCAGGTCATCCATACCCGTTCTTTGTTCGGGCGGAACCCGGATGAAGATGCTGTTTTCGTGGCCTGACTCATGGTAGTAGGAGGTTTGGAAGGTATAGCCGCCGATTAGGGTGCCCAGGACGCTTCCCAGGTTGGAAATATCCACCCCCCGAAGGGCGCTTTTGGCGCGGTCGGGGACGACCTGGATTTCAGGTTGGCCGGAAAAATAATTGCTATTCACGTCGGCCAGGAGGGCGCTGGCCCGCATCCTTTTTTTGATTTCCTCCGTATATCCGGCCAGCTTGTCCCAGTCGGGCCCGGTCACGATAAACTCCACGTCGTACCCCGCGCCGGTGGAAAGGCCCCGTTTGGACAGGTCCACCAGGAAAACCTGCAGGTCGGGAGAGACGGCCTTCAGGGTCTTTCGGCAAACCTGCATGAATTCGGCCTGGGTCAGCCGGGGCTTGGAAAACTTGGCGAAAAATTTCTGGATGAAAGATAAGGGGCCAGTGGGCTGGATTTTTTCCGACGCATCGGCGACAGGCCTTTCGGCAGGAGGTTTCATGGTCAGAAACATGATGGCGGTATTGGCGGCGTTGCCAGCGAAGCCACCCACGGCCACATAGAGATTTTTGATTTCCCCCCGGTTTTTGAGGGCCGCCTCGCATTGTTTGACGAGGGCATCGGTCTTAAAAATGGAATAATCGAGGGGAAGCTGCAAGTTGACGAGGAAGACGCTTTGATCGGTGGCAGGAACCATTTCTTTTTTAACGACCTTGGCCAGGAACATGGAACAGGTGAAAACGACCAGGGCGCTGAAAACCACCAGCCACCGATGGTCATAAAGAAGATGGGCGAATAGAAAATGGCGTTCTTTCCATAAGTAGCCCAGGACGGCCAGCAGGAACAGTATTCCGAAGACCTTTCCGACAACCGGGTTCCAATGGTAAGCGGCCACCAGCTTGTTCACGCCCATGAGTGCCGCGACCCCAACGAATAACCAGAGAACGGGAGCCAGCGAAAAACGGGAATCCTTGGATTCGGCCTGAACTTCCTTCAGCAGTTGGGTGGGACTCGTGAGGAAGAACTTGGAAATAAGGGCTTTGAACCAGGGCAAATGGCCTGATTTCGCTTGGGAAGCTAAGAGATCGGTTCGGTACCAGAGGCACCACCTTAAGAGCCGGGAATAAAAAGCCGACAAGCGGTGGAATCGCTCCGCCACATAACCGGCAAACCCTTTGGTTTCGTCGGGGGCGTGAACGAACTGGGAACAGCGCATGGGCGTCAGGGTGACTGCCTCCAAAAGGGAAATCAGCACGGCCCCCGAAAGGGTGATGCCGAACTGGAAGAAAAACTTGCCGATGATCCCCTGCATAAAGGCCACAGGTAGGAAGATGGCCACGATGGCGATGGAGGTAGCGATGGCCGCGAAGGTGACTTCCCGGGCGCCTTTCAACGCGGCTTCCACCATGCCTTCCCCCTTTTCCTGGTGGCGGACGATGTTTTCCAAAACCATAATGGCGTCATCCACCACGACCCCGATGGAAAGGGAAAGGGCCAGGAGGGTGAAGGTATTCAGGGTAAAACCGAAGAAATAAATGACGACGAAAGTCCCGAAGAGGGAAGTGGGGATGGCCAGGAAGACGTTGAAAGTGGAGGACCAGCTTCCCAGGAAGAGGTAACAAACCAGGGCGGTGAGGACGGCGGCCATGCCGATGGTCAGCTCCAGCTCATGGACGTTGTCCTTGATGGCGGTGGTGGTGTCGAAGTTCTGGTCAACATGGAAGCCTTTGGGCATTTCCTTCCGGACTTCCTCCACGCGGGCTTTGGCGGCGTTAGCCACCTCCACAGCGTTGTAACCGTCCTGCATGACGATACCCATTCCGCAGGAGGGGGCGCCGTTGAAACGGGATATACGGGTGACGGTGGCCAGGCCGTCCTCGATGGTGGCCACATCCTTCAATTGGGTGGAGATATAGTTCGGTGACCCGCCCCGGGCGAGGATGGGCAGGTTCTCAAAATCCTTGACGGTGTAGGCCTCACCCATGGAGCGGATGTCATATTGGGTTTGGGAGGTTTCCATGAAGCCCGCGGGAACTTCAGCATGCTGTTTTGAGATCGTGCCGATGATGTCGTCGGAAGTCAATTGGCGGGCCGTCAACTTATGGTTATCCACCCAAATGTTGACCTGACGGTTGACGAATCCCCCCAGGAACACGGCGGACACGCCCGGCAGGCTGGTGAAGCGGTCCTTCAAATGGTCACGGGTATAAAGCATCAGGTCCCGCAGGGTTAAGGGAGGATCGGCGGTGATGGCCAGCCAGAGTATGGGCGAACTGTTGGGGTTTTGCTTGCGGATGATGGGCGGGTAGATGTTGGTGGGAAGTTGTTTTTGGACCTGGAAAACGGCGGTCTGGACGTCCTGCACCGCCACGTCTACGTTGCGGCTGATATCCAGGAACACGGAAATGTTGGCGCTGCCTTCGGTACAGGTGGTCTGCACATCCTGCACACCCTCAACGCCTAAAACAGCATCCTCGACCGGGTCGGCCACGTCCGATTCCATGATCTGGGGCGAGGCATTGGGAAGGGAGATGGAAACGCTGACAACGGGAAAATTGATGTCGGGCATCTGGGACACGCCCATCCGGAAGAAGCAAATGATCCCGAAAAGGATCATGCCGAACATGAGCATCCATGCGAAGACGGGGTTCTTTATGGATATGTCGGATAGGGTCATGGGACTTTATTTCTCCGCCGGTAATTTAGGTAGGTCACCAGTTGCTTCTCCAAACCAGATCGTGTTGATTAGGGTCTGATAATGGGCGTTGTCATAGTTGTTTTGGGCGGTCTGGAGTAGGGTGAGCGCCTGCAGCACATCCAGGTTGGTGTTCAAGGCCAGGCGCCGATCACGGGCAACAGCCTCATAATCTTTCTTGGCGGCATCCAGTGCCTTGGTGTAGGCATCCACTTGATTTAAGGAATTGGTAAGGGCTTTATAAGCCCCGCGGATATCCTGCAAGGCTTGGCGGTAGGTTAGGGAATATTGCATTTCCGCCTGCCGTTTTTTGGAAGTGGCAATATCTTCTTGGGCCAGGATGGCCCCACCCTCGAAAATCGGTAGGGAAGCTAACAGCTGGACGTTCCATTCGGGTTGGGGAAATCCACCTTCTTTATCGACGTAATATTGACCCTGCAATGCAAGTGATGGCAGGTGTTCGCCATGGGCCTGTAGGAGAGAAGCATCGGCCAAATCAACGGCGGCTTTCGCGGCCAGGACATCGGACCTCTCTTTTACCTTGGTTTCGGCTTCCTCGAAGCTGAAAGCGGGAGAAACCGGTTCTTCCTCTGATTTCAAAGATTGCTGGGTTTGCAGACCGGTCAAGACTACCAGAGCGTCACGGGCGACATTCAACTGTCCTTGGGCAGCCAACTCGTCTCCCTTGAGTTGAGCCAGTTCGGCTTCGGTCGTCAACACGTCGCTATCCCGGGACCGGCCAATGGCTTTCCATTGTTGCTCCTGTTTCAATATTTCCAACGTCAGGGCCTCAATTTTTTGTTTCGATTCCAGGGTGGCTTGCAACTGCAGGATGCCGTAAAAGGTACGGGCGACGGCTAAAAGCAGGGAACGGGCTTCTTGTTGGAAAGAGAGATGATTAAAATCGCTTAGGGCTTTTGCCCCTTGAAGGGCGGCTATCTGGTTCAAACCCGTAAAGAGGGTTTCCGTTCCGCTTAAATAAGCCGTTGTCGCCGAAATAGGAGAGAGAGAGGAAGAACCGCCACCAATAAAAGTATTGGATGTTAAAGCTTTTGTCCCGTTGATGGCTATTTGAGGAAGCACGGAAGCAACCGCTTGCCGGCTTAGGGCGTCGGATTGAAGAATGTTCTCGTATTTGCCGGCCAAGTCCTCAGTGTGTTTTACCGTGAGAGCATAGACGTCCCAAAGGTTCATCTCGGCCTTTTGGGCGGCCTTTTCCACTGCGTCCGTGGTTATCCCCGTGATCTGCTCCAGGGGCTTTTCGACTTTGTTTTCGGTTATTTTGATGGGAGCTTCGGCGCAGCCCGTGATCTGGGAAATGAAAAGAACAGAAGCGAGGAGGTAGAGGGGGCCGCTCGATTTCAAAGAAAACCACTCCTTGATTTATTAACAACCACTAGGAAGCCTGGACAATAAAGCACTTATCGGCGAGATTCAATAGCAGCCATGAAAAAGGCCACTAATTATTATTTCCCTTCGGTAACCGGGCCGTTGTCAGCGGTATTTTCTCCCCGTCCGGCTTTGTGCTTGCGCCACTTGGATTCCATATCGTCCAGCCTCTTCCTTTGGTCGGCGTCCAAGAGGGGACGCAAGTCCGTGTCAAAGGTCATCCAAAGGACGTGAGATTTTTTCTCCATATCCTTCCGGAGGAACTCCATTTTAGGCGCATTCACTTTCAAGAGGGCTGCCACCCGGTTTTTTTGGCCTTCAGTCAGGTTAAGTTGGGAACTGAGGCGGTTGAGGATGTGTTCGGGATTTCCGCTGTCATTTACCCTGTGTTCCATGTAGTAGTGAAGGCCAAAACCCACGGCGGCCCCACCTAATAAAAGGCCGGTGAGAAAGACAGCGAGGGATTTCCACCAGGAGTTCACGGGTTTTTTCGCTTAGTAATGATAAACGACAGCCTGCACGAAAGGATCGGCAGGGGTATCGTTCTGGGGACGGTTGGGGATATAAAGCTGGACCGGGGTCGCGTTAGCGGTTTGGCGGATAGGGACAAAGACAAAAGAGGGAATGGGCCGGGTGGCGCGGCCGACCTTTTTAGGGGCTTGGGATACATTGGTTTCCACATGGGCCGCGTTGAGCAGGCTCATGGTCAAGGGCTGTTGGAGAATTTCGGGAGTATTGGGCAGTACCAGGAAAAAGACCCAAGCGGCGGCCAGGGCCGAACCCACCAGGGGCATGAACCATTTCAAGTCGGACTTCCAGGGCAACCATGAGGCAGGGGCGGGCTTGATGCGTTCCATCACCCGGGCCACCAAGCGGTCCTCGGCGGCTTCGGAGAAAGACGGCTGGGTGAAAAGTGCTCCGGAAATATTTTCCCATTCCCCNNTAAAGGGCGAATAGTTTTTGTTTGATCTCGTTGTGGTTCATGATTGTGCCTTCTTATAGTAGTAGACGCTTTGGGGCGCCAAAAAGGGCCCTAGGTTTTCCTGCAACTGCCTGCGGGCGCGGGCTAGCCGGCCCTTGACCGCGTCGAGGGAGCATTCCAGAACGTCGGCGATTTCCTGGTATTCCAACCCTTCCGCTTCCCGTAGGGTGAGAATGGTGCGGTAATCGCTCGGCAGGGTCGAGAGGATCTTGTTTACCAGCTGGCGGTTTTCCAGGCCGGAGGCGGCCGTGTCAGAAGTGGCGAACATCCCGTGGATTTGATCCCCGTTTTGTTCAACCAGCGCGTCCAGGGAAACGGTCCTGCGGCGGTTTCGCTTGCGCAGGATATCCAGGCAATGGTTGGCTGTGATGCGGTAGAGCCAGGTAGAAAAGGAAGAGTTGCCCTTGAACTTAGCCAGGGACTGGTAGACCTTCACGAAAATATCCTGGGCGGCTTCCTCTGCCTCGGTGTGGTTGTTGAGCATGGACAGGCAATAGCCCATGACCTTCTTGTGGTATTGGCGGATGAGGTCGCCGTAAACCTCGGTGTGGCCGGATCGGATTTGTTGGATCAGTTCTGGGTCGGTAATGGTAATTCTCCCGTCAGGATTTCGACTCTTTTTAGACGTTATAGGCGGGCCTAAGGGGCCGTCTTTTCCTCATTAAATGATGAGGATATTATTGGGTTTTCTAGGGTTTTTATCCAGCCCCAATCTAGCCCCCCTTAAAGGCCCTTTCTATATAATGAGGCCCTTTGATAACCCGCTTTGGGAGTTATTTCGTGCCATTGCCCCTTACTTCCCAAGAGAAAAAAGTTTTGGGGTTCATCTTGCTGCTGCTGTTTCTTGGTTTTATTGTTTTGGGTGTGCGCCGATGGGTTGGTTGAGTTATTTAAACTGAGGTTGCCACGTCGTAATCAACCCGCTATTCGCGGGTTACTCCTCGCAATGACAGCTATAAAATTTTTTTAACAAGGAATTTTTCGTGACCCAAGCGATATCTCTCAACGGCAAATGGAATTTCACCAAGCTGGCCGAATCAACCTTAACCAAACGTTCCATTCCACTCAAGAATCCCAAAAAGAGGATCATCGATGTTCCTTCCAATTGGTACCTCCAGGGGGAAGACTTCGCTGGCGAGGCACTCTACGAAACTTCTTTCAAGGCGCCCATCCTCCAAAAGGGACAGGCCGCACTCCTTCGGTTCAAAGGCGCGGATTATTTTCTCAAGGCCTCGCTGAATGGCCAACTGCTGGGCAAACACGAGGGCTATTTCCAGACATTCGAGTTTCCGGCCACTTCGGCGCTACTGAACCAGAACCAATTGAAAGTGTGGGTGGAATCCCCCAAGGAAAACACGAAGGTTTGGCCCCACGACAAGCACTTGATCAAGGGTATCTTCAACCACCATGACGCCCGGCCCGGCAGCTGGAACCAAGAACATGGACAGGACCATAACAGCGGGGGAATCTGGAACGGCGTAGAACTTTTAATCGTGAACCGCGTGTTCTTGAAACGCACCGAGGTTACTTCTGTCCTGCTGGAAAATGGCGGGGCGGTGGTGAACTTGAAGCTGGTACTGGTGAACGTGGCGGAGTCGGGCGAGTATGATATCGAGGTGGACTTCAAGGGCGAGGGATTCCTGGCCAAGCTCAAGACCAAAAAGAACATCCACTTGGAAAGGGGCCAAACCGAGCTCCATATCACCCAGACCTTCAAGAACCCACGGCTTTGGTGGACCTGGGATCAGGGCAAGCCCAACCTTTATCGAGCCTCTATCGCCATCCGCCGCTCGGAGACGGGCCATGTGGTGGAGACCGGGGAAACCCGTTTTGGTATCCGCGACATCAAGGTCACCTCTGACTGGAAATTTATCCTCAATGGACGGAAATTTTTCCCCCGGGCCACCAACATTATCCCCACCCAATGGCTTTCCGAATACAAGTCCGAGAAGGCTAAGTTAGACGTTAAGTTAATGAAGGACGCCAACTTGAACGGGGTCCGGGTGCACGCCCACGTTAACCGGCAAGAATTTTACGATGCCTGTGATGAGGCCGGCCTGTTCGTGTGGCAGGATTTCGCCCTGCAATGGAGCTACGAGGCCACCGACAACTTTACCCGGAACGCCTGCCGCCAGATCAAGGAAATGGTCCGGCTTCTTTATAATCATCCTTCCATCATTGTCTGGTGCTGCCACAATGAGCCGTCCTTTAATAAAGATGAGTTGGACCCGGTTCTGGCCCGCGCCGTGAAGGAAGAAGACGATAGCCGCTTCGTGGATACCCAAAGCGACTTCCGCTACCACCCCTATCCGGGCTGGTATTGGGATGATTCGGCGATGAAGGACGCCCCCGGGGGAATCGATCACGACCGGACCTTTTATTCGGAGTTTGGTGCCCAGGCCCTGCCGGAAGTAGCGACCCTGAAAAAAATGTTCACTCCCAAGGAATTGTGGCCACCGGACTGGAAAAAGTGGGCCCTCCATGACTTCCAATTTATGCAAACTTTCAACATCGCCAAGATCGAAATGGGTAAGTCCATCCAGGAATTCGTGAAAAACAGCCAGAAATACCAGGCCCACGTGTTGAAGGAATATATTCAGAGCTTCCGGTTAAAGAAGTACAAGCCCATGAACGGTTATTTCCAATTCATGTTCGTGGATTGTTGGCCATCCATCACCTGGAGCGTGGTGGATTATTTCCGCAAGCCGAAGGAAGGCTACGAGGCCCTCAAAACTGTTTCCCAACCCCTCTTGCCGGTATGGCGGACCTATGTGACCCAATACAACCGGGGGGATATTATCAACTGGGGAAGATCCTTCCTGAACAACATGCAGTTGATCAACGATTATCCCTATTCCTTCAAGGGCCTGAAAATCGAAGCCCGGATTGTGGATCCCAAGGGGAAGGTCCTATTTAAAGAAAAGCGTTTCTGCAACATCCAGGCGGATTGCGTCGTCCAACCTTTCATCACCAAGGAGAGGTTCAACCATACTCAGGGATTCAAGGTGTCAGAGAAGGGGTTATTTGGGATTTATCAAGTCCAACTCAAGGTGTGGGACAGGGCGGGCAAGTTCATCGCCCATAATGAACAGGAATTTAAAATCGTACCGAAAAAGCTAAAACCATAAACAAAAGGCTGACACGAAGACACAAAGACTCTAAGAAAGAAAAAGGATATTGGGATGCAAAGTCAAAAAAAAATCTTGTCTTTTCTTCGTGTCTTCGTAGCTTGGTGTCAGATGTTGGTGTTTTTAGCCATCTTTGGTGTAGCTTTCGCGGCCGGGTTGCAAATCATTAAGGACGTTCCTTCCACCTTCGTTTATCCCACCGACGGGTTTCTTCCTTTCAATATTCACAGAGCCACCCAAACCATACTCTCCCTTTATTTGCGGGGGGCCGCTTTCGCCGATCCCCGGGGTGTGGCCTGCGCCCTTTTGAAATCGGACCACGACCCCAACTCCCCCCAAAACGACGTGGTGGTGACCTTGGTGGGGGTAAATTCTACTGCCGGTGAGATCATGTACAACGTGGGGTTGAGGGATTTAAGGCGGTTTGGCTCACCCGGAGTTGGCGACAAGCAATTCATGGCTCCTACGGGTGCGGCCATTAATTCTGACGGTGACGTGGCTATCGCCGATACCGGTAATAACCGGATATGCCTTCTCAAGCACGATGGGATGCGGTTGACTTGGGTTCGTGCCACTGGGAAAAGGGGAACCAGGCCCGGCGAATTCATTGCTCCCACGGGGGTAGCTTTCGATTCCCAGGGACAACTCTATATCGCTGACCCGGGAAACAACCGCCTCCAAATGATGGATGCGAAGGGCCGGTTTCATGTCCTAGAAACAACCGAACTGCAGGGCCCCACGGCCATCGCGGTCATCGACGCGAAGGAAACTTGGACTTTTAACCAACAAGGCCCTTATGCCGACCGCCTGGCGGTGATTGACCAAAAGGGAACCCGCTTGCAAACGCTCACGTTGGAGGGGAAGCCGCTAGCCCAGATAACCGCGGACCAAATACCCGACCCGCCCGTGAAATTGTGGGGCTGTGGTTTTGATTATTACGGTAACGTGGTTGCTACGGATATCGAGAAGTCCTGCTTGAGGAAATTCGACAAGGACCTCCATTACTTAGTGTCCTTCGGGAGCGCGGGACCGGACGATTTCCAATTTACCGAGCCCCGGGGAATCGCAATCAACCACCAGTTCGGCCAAATCATCGTGGCGGAGAAGGACAGTGTTCAGTATTTTTGGAACGGGGCCGACGCGGTCAATATCAAGGTGGAACAAGAAGGGCAAAAAATTCGAATCCCCTTTTTCCTCACCGAGCGGGCCCTAGTGACCGCGGATATTAAGACCGATGGCGGGAATATTATTAAATCCCTAGCCAATAACCAGGACTTGGAACAGGGAAACCAAGAACTGGATTGGCTCCCGGAAGGTTCGGTTAACAAGGGCGATTATGTCTTGAAAATGAGGGTGATGGCCACCTATTCTTCCCGTGACCGCATCGCCAAGGAAATCACTTTGCCGGTAAACTATTTAAAATAATCCATAAAGCGGGAGCAAGAATTGAAACAGCGGCTTTTATTGACCAGCCTCATTCCCCTTCTTTTTATCGGCGCCTGCACCGAGCCTGCTCCTCCGGCCATCAAACCTCTGGATTATACCGTGGCCAAATCGGTGGCCGATGTTATCGCGAACGATCTTATCCAGGATGACGTCGCCGACCTGTTCAAACACATGGACGTGGGTTTCCAAATGATGGTGAAGAGCGAAAAGGACGTAAAGGAAGTCCTGAAGAAAATGTACGCCGAATCGGGCCCTCCCGTGGAGTGTGTTTACAAAATTTCGGAAGCCGGCATCCGCAAGGACGGGGTTTGGGAAAGGCCCAGCCGGACCTTCTGGTACTCGGTCAGAACCAAGAAATTCGAGAAGGGGAAATATTTTTTAAAAGTCGAAATCGTTCCAGCCTTTAGCGGCCATCCCCTCGACACTTCCGGCTTCGGTATCCTCTCCTTCAAAGATAAAGTTCCCGAATATCTCCTGTAAGAAAGGCCCGAAAACCTTTTTATCACCAAGGCACCAAGGGCACCAAGAACAGCGAAAGACAAAAATGTTTAAAAGCCTCATTAATTCCATCATTTTTTTGGACTTTCTTGGTGCCTTTGGTGCCGGTCATCCTCGAAAGAGGATGTTGATTCCAATTGAATTTGGTTTTTGTTTTTAAGTATGAAACCCACCACAAGGTTTTTCCTGAGCCTCCTGGTTTGTGTGATTGGCCTGGCCTTCCGTACTTGGCAGGCGCAGGTGTCATTCGAGAAACAACAGAGCCTCTTCCCTGAGTCCCAAAAAGGTGTTTTCCAGGCATGGGTCGCTGAAGAACCCGAAGTGCTTTTCTTACATGAACCGGGAAGCCATGACACGGGAAGGTTGAACGGGACCTACCAACCTTTGGTTCGGGAGGTTCGGGCGGTTTGCGCGGTTTTTTCGCTCGATGGAAAGCCTATCGCGCCCGTGAAGTCTCGGTTCACCTTTCGACTGTCTCCGGAAGTTGCCCAGCCGCTTTTGTCCTATGGGGAAACAATTGAGGTCGAGGGAAAGATCCAAAAACCATCCCCAGCCATGAATCCGGGACAGTTCGATTACGCCCATTATTTAAAAACCAAAGGAGTTGCTTATGTGATGTATGTGGCGCCAGGGAAGTGGAAGAAAGTTGAATCATTAAATCCCCAAACACCCCCTCACCTTGGTTTGGGTTTTGAGGGTACACAGGGGGTTTTCCCTGTGAGCGCCAGCCGGGAGATGGGTAGGGTGAGGGGCACGACCTTCCTTCGTTGGTCCTACGCCCTAAAACGTCAGGCCGAGGACACGATTTATGGTTACCTGCCTTTTCCCGAAAATGCCTTGCTGGACGGCATCTTGCTGGGGGAAAGGTCGCCATTGCCGGAAGAAATGGTCAAATCCTTTTTCCTGACCGGGACCATCCATATCCTTGCCGTGTCGGGGTTGATCACGGCATTCATCGCGGGCCTGATCTTCATGGTTTTTCGCGCCCTTCAATTAAACCGCAAATGGGCTGCGGGAATGACTCTGGTTGGACTAGCCTTTTTCGTTTTCATGACGGGGGCCCACCCCCCGGTCTGCCGGGCGGGCCTCTTTTCGGCCATGGCGTTGCTGGCCATTCTGTTTGAGCGGCGAATTCACGGGGGCACCTTGCTGGTGGCCACGGCAATTTTACTTATCGCCTGGAATCCCTTCGTGTTGGAGGACCTTTCTTTTCAAATATCCTTCCTCGCCACCGCCGGGCTTATGGTCATGGCGCAATGGTTCATGGAAAAGTTGTCGTTTCTTTGGAAGCCTGTGGCGCTCCTGGTGACGGCCACCACGGCGGCCCAGTTGGCGGTTTGGTGTCTTATTATTTACGACTTCAATCAATTTTCATTTTACTCCATATTTTCCAATTTGATCATCGTTCCCCTGGCCCTTTTTTCCACCGCAGCGGGCCTCACCCTTTTAGCGGGGGCAATCCTACATCCATTCCTCGGAACCCTTTTGGGGGCGGCATGTGAAGCGCCCCTCAACCTGTTGATTGTTCTTGCCGACTGGATGGCACGGTGGCCTAAGGCGGAATGGATCGTGGCTTCACCGCCCCCTACCTGGGTACTTTTATTTCATGTTCTCCTTCTCTTTTCCTTTTTTTGCTATTCGCCCGGACGCATTCCCGAAAAACCCTCGGAAAGTTGGAAGCGGAGAAGGGAACTTGTCTTAATGGGGCGCCGTGTTGCCGTTGCCGCTTGGGTATTGTTTATCGGAGTAACGGGCGTTGCCCTGCTGGGAACGACCTGGAGTTCAAAGCCCCTGCGAATCATTTTTCTGGCGGTGGGGCATGGTAACGCGGTGGTCCTTCGGTCTCCCCAAAACCGGGTCCTGGTTGTGGATGGGGGTAAAGAAACTTATGGGCCGGACCGTTACAACCTAGTGGTTTCCTATCTCCGGCACATGGGCATACAAAAGGTGGATGGGGTGATCGCCACCCACCCGGACGAAGACCATGTGGGAGGCCTGGTCAATTTGGTTTGGGCTTATCCGGTAGCTGACGCCTACGAGGGTTGGGGAGCCCAGGCCGACACCCGTATATTCCAGCGTCTTCACGATGCGTTTCAAAAACGGAACGTTAAGTTGACAATATTGAAGGAGGGAGACCATGTTCCGTCCCTCCTGCCAGTAGAGGTGGAAATTCTTCATCCGCCTAAAAATTTCAGCCCCCGGCTTCACGCGGATAACAATCTTTCCGTTGTTTCATTGGTTTCCTATAGTGGTTTTCGAATGATTTTGCCGGGTGACCTGGAGAAGGAGGGTTTGCGGGAGATATTAAAAAATCATCACCCCTTTTCAAAAGTGGATTGGTTGATGGCCCCGCACCATGGCCGCCAAACCGGGGAACCGTCCCTATGTGCCGAAGGGTTTCATCCCCGCTACGTGGTCTTTAGCGACTGGAAAGATTATCCGGAGGCTCGTGCGCAATACCGAGCGGTTGTTCCGGGAGTGGAAGTTTTTTCGACTTTCGAGAAGGGAGCTATTGAAGTGGAGGTAGCCCAGGGTGGGTCGGGGCGTTACCGGACTTTTCGGGATGCCCAATGGCGGCCTTTCAATAAGGTTCCCTGACGGAACCTTAACAGGCCTGTAATAATTCCTTTACCGAAGATTGACTTACCCCTTAAAAAGGGCCTATAATTCAAATTATGAAGGTGGTTCTACAAGATATAGTACGCGAAGTTTCAAAGACCACTAAACTTGCCCTGCCTGACGCGCAAGTTGTTGTGCGAAAGCTTCTTTCGACCCTGGAAAAGGGACTTTTGACTGGGCAGAGAATTGAAATAAGGGATTTTGGGGTTTTTCAAACCAAAATCGTTTCCGGAAAAAAGGGCCGCGACCTTTCACGCAACCTTGCCATGCCCCTCCCCTCCTACAAGAAGGTTTCGTTCAAGGCCGGGAAAAATTTAAGAAAATTGTTTTGGAACCTGCCGGAGAAAAAAGAGCCTGTAGTTTCAGCTGACGGCCAGTTGGAAATGCCTTTGATGGTGGTGAATCGGTAATCCGCTTCGTTGAATAAAACCCAGGAGGGATGGATGTCAACAACGGTTCATTACTTTGGGAAGATTAGAAGCCATGAAGCCATCCGGGAAATCCAGGAAGAATTCCGTGATATCGCCCAGGTGAGTGGCTGGACCCATGAGATGGTGGACCATGTGTTTACCCAAGAGGGCGAAATCCCCGGGGCCCGTTTATCCCTGCGGGGCATCCGCGTCACGCTTAATAAAACCACCTCTCCGCTCCAATTGACATTCGATAAAGACGGCTATCTTTCCCACCTTTATTACGAGAAGGCCGCCAGCGAGCCTTCCCAGCGGGGAGCGGCCGGCACCGCCCGCCAACTTTTGCACCAGATTCACACCAGCACCAGCATTCGTAATTCCGACAGCCAAAGCCACATTACCCTGGTGAAGATGCTGGATTACGTGAAAAAGCGTTATGTCCCCAACCTTGAGGTCATCGACAACACGGGTTACTGGTATTCCCGGGACGTTTCGGTCCTGGCGCCCAAGCGCCTCGAACTCGCCAAGAAGTAAACCAACTTCTGACACGAAGACTCTAAGACACAAAGAAAAGATGAAGGCTAATAAATGACTTTTTTTTTAGGAAGCCCTTTTGGCGAAACCAAGAGGGCTTTTTTATTTGAACCCGTATCTTTCCTTTTGAAATCAAAAAGTCTTTCCTTAGTGTCTTCGTGGCTTTGTGTCGGATTTTTTCTATTCTTTTCTTCTTCTGCCTTCGCTGACTCGTTCCAGCTCAAAATCGGGAAGCTTTTCGCCGAGGGGCGGGTTCTTGAAATTGAGGAAGCCGTCACCTCTCGCCTTGAAAAACAACCTGACCAGCTTAACCTTTGGCTTGAACTGGCGGACCTGCGGAAAAGCCAGGGAAATTACGCGGGGGCGGTGGCGGATTACCAGGCTTATTTGGATCGAAGGGATGAGTGGAAAGTCCGGACCGCCTTGGGGTTGGCGCTGGAACAAATGGGCAAGTTCGGCGAGGGGGAGAAAATCCTCCACAAGCTAAATGGGGAACATCCCGACCAACCCGCCATTCTTTGGGGCCTGGCGCGCCTGTGCCTGTACCAATCCAAATGGAAAACTATCCGCACCCAAGCCTCGCCCCAGGTTGCCCTTCTGGAGGCGAAAAAATTCCTTTTAGCTTTGACGGGTTTGAAGTCCGAATTCGCCCTGGCGACATGGCAATTGGCCGAGGTGTGCCGAGCCTTGGGCGATCGCGACCGCGCTTTGAAAGCCTATGAGGAAGTGGTCCACCAGGATGGCAGTTATAAGCTTGCCCATCGTTACATCGCCAAGCTCCTAGCGCAAAAAGGGGAATATGGGCAGGCTCTCGCCAAGTATGAGCAAGCCATGGCCATTGAACCGGATGACCAGCCGTTAAAGGAAGAAGCCCAGGAAGTGGCCCTAAAAGCCCCTAAGGAAGCCCAAAAACGAAAGGCCGAAAGACTTGAGCAATGGACGAAATGGAAACCGCCGGAGGAAACCATTGTCGCCCCCTCAGCTGTCACCGTTCGAGTAGGGCTTTTTAATGAAATCTCGAGGCTTCTTTTCCGAAGCGCCAGCGAGCTTCAGGTCACGACTCCAGCGCTAACGCCCGTCACGGTTTTAGCCGCTGGGCAGGACTATCAAGTGGTTTTCTTACAGGCGAAACATTCCAAAACCCACCAAGATTTTTGGGCGCTGGAAAACCTGAAGGGAAAGACGCTGGCCACCTTTACCCAGCGCCTATGGATAGCCCCCAAGGACCCCATCAAATCCCTAGTCCTTCACGCGGTTCCTTCCAATAGCGGTTATTTTTTCGCCAAGGAAGAGGACAGGGCCTATCGCGGCACACTTGAACTATCCCCGCGCGGGGGTAAGGGGTTCCAGGTCATCAACCGGGTCTCACTGGAGGATTACCTGGCGGGGGTTCTTCCTGCCGAGATGCCTTCCAGCTGGCCCATGGAAGCCCTCAAGGCCCAAGCCATCGTGGCCCGGACCTATGTGATGTCCAAGATGGGACGGCACAATGAAGAGGGCTACGACGTCTGTGATAGCGTGCATTGTGAGGTCTACCGGGGCTTGAGGGCGGAAATAGATAGGCCGAACGCGGCCATCCGCCAGACGGCCGGGTTGGTGTTGAAACACGGACAGAAGATCATGGCGGTGGCTTTCTCCGCCCAATGCGGGGGCCACACTCAGGATTACGCCGAGGCCTGGGGCGTCAAACTGCCCGTCGTGGGGGTGGTGGATTACGATCCCCGTTATAACCAGGACATGGAATTTCCCCTGTCCCCCTTGCGCATGGAAACCTGGATCCGGGAAGACCGGGTGGCCTGGTGCCGGATTTACGGTTTGCATGGTTACCAGAATTACCGCTGGGCCAGCCTGGTTTCCGCCGCCGCCATCCAGAAAAAGGCCGGGGCTATAGGCCGGGTGAGGCGCCTGCTGGTGACCCACCGTTCCACGGCCGGGTGGGCGGACCATTTGTTGGTGGAGGGCGAGACGGGGAACAAGGAAATTAAAGGGGATATTATCCGTAGTTTTTTGGGGGGCATTCGGAGTAACCTGATTTGGATTGAACCCCAATTTAACCTGAAGGGCTGGCCCGAGGAGTTCATCGTTTATGGGGGCGGTTGGGGACATGGGGTGGGAATGTGCCAGGTGGGAACCCTCGGGCTGGCCAAAGGCGGCAAGACTTGCGAGGAAATCCTGGAGCACTATTTCCCCAAGGGCGACATCAAGAAACTGGAACAACCGAAAGGCAATTAGCCACGGATGCAGGGGATTCACACGGATGGATACATATGAATAATAGAGAAAATCTTTTTAGGAAAAAACGAGACGAGGGATTCTCGTTACGGTTTAATCATTTTTTATTATCTGTATGCATCCCCAGCATACGTGGCAAAAAACTTTTATTCTTTTCTCTTTTATCTGTGGCAGCATTGGGTTTGTCTTCCTGCGCGGAGATGGCCAAGGACATGGGGCTCGATGAAGAGCCAGATATCCAACAACGCGCGGGCCTCATCGGCACTATGGCAAACCCGGCCGTCCTGGACCCTTTTAAGAAATACAACTTGGTCATGGCGGCCAATGAGTGCCGCTATTTCACCATGAAGGTACCGGAGCATTGGTATTGGAAAATTTACCTCACCGTTGCGAACCGAAAGGTTGGCCAAAGTGGTCACCTGGAAGCGGAAATCGCCCAAACTAACCCTCCTTGGGGTGCCCTGCCCGCCACCAGTTTTAAGAAGACTATTGAATTGGAACAGGGAGGGGTCCAGGCGGTATTGGGGGTTGGAAACGAACAGGCCACCCGGCTGGCGCTCTTAAAGCTTTGCCAGGATGGGGTTCCCCTGAAGATTGCCATCGAAAGCCAGGTATCTTCCACCACGGGCCTCATCGGTCCGAACGGTGAAGGCAAAGATTCGAACAGCAAAAAATAAGCAAAAGAATTTAACCATTTCACCACCAAGGGCACCAAGTGCACCAAGTAAAGCGAAAGACACAAAAAATAAACCCTCGCACCTTGGCTGTGGTTTTGCGGGTACACAGGGGATTTTCCCTTTGAGAGCTGTTTGGGAGATGGGTGGGTGAGGGGTGCCTTTGGTTGTTCAATATGTTTTTAAGAGGTTTTTATGCCCCTTTATTTCGCCTATGGTTCAAGCCTCCTTCGCTCCCAAATGGAACGGCGTATTATGGGTAACAAACCAGTCACCCGGGCTTACCTCAGAGGCTACCGCCTGGCCTTCATGGGCAACTCGGTGGAGCGGAAAGGCCCCGTAGCTAACCTTCTGCCCGATCCCAATCATTTCATTCCTGGAACCCTCTACGATTTAAACGAGATCATGATCCAGTACTTGGACCGTTGCGAGGCCTGCGAGAAGGGAACCTACCAAAAGCTGGACGTAGTGGTGGAAAAAGACGATGGCGAGAAGGTGAACGCGGTTTGCTATCAATTAGCCAAGGAGAACCCACCATTCGGCCAGCCCAACCTGGGATACCAGATGCAGGTCAAGCAGGGCTATAAGGAATGGGGCCTACCGGAGGAAGTGCTGGAAGAAGCCTTAAAATGGAGTGTTGAACAGTCTTCTGGAAGAAGTTGAATTCACACTAGAAAAATATGTTATAATCTTATTAAAGATTAATAAATCTTAATAAGAGGCAAGATATGGCTAATAAAGTAGTTACCTCAGTTTCCCTGCCAGCGGAAGTCCTTAAACAGGCGGAAAAGATCGCAAAGGAAAAGCACCAGTCCCGCAGTGATTTGATTAAAGAAGCGGTGCAAATGTACTTGGAAGATCATGAGTGGCATAAGATGCAAGAGGAGGCAGCTCCCTACGCCGTGGCTAAAGGCGTGCGGAACGAAGAGGATGTGGAAAACCTTGTCCGGGATATCCGGAAATCACATCCTAAAAAGGGATAGCCTGTTGCGCCTCGTTTTAGACACCAACGTCTGGGTATCCGCCTTTTTAACTCCTAGTGGAATGTGTGAAAAGCTGGTTCGTGCCCACCACCACGAGACATTTCAATTCCTGATTTCCAGGTTCATTCTCAAGGAAATTGAGCAAATCTTGAGTGGGAAGCTCGAAATGCCCGCATCCATGGTGGAGGATCGTCTCAAATACGTGATTCGCCATAGCCTTCTTGTGGAACCTTCAAGGACCCTGAAAGTCATAAGCGCTTGTGACGCGGATAACCGTATTCTTGAATGCGCGGTGGCGGGGGGTGCTTCCTACCTGGTGACGGGTGATAAGAATCATCTACTGCCATTAGGAAGATTTGAAATGGTTGAAATAGTCTCCCCTCGAAGGATGTTGGATATTCTAAAACAATGAATTTGCCAGCCAAACTTGAGATACCAGATGCAGGTTAAACAGGGTTACGAGGAGTGGGGCCTGCCGGAAGAAGTGCTGGAAGAGGCTTGGCCTGGAGTTTAGAGAACTCAAAGAAATAGAGGTCATGTTGACATTGGTGAGCCTGTCGAACCATTCGAGTCCAATCAGGGGACCCGGAATGGATAAAGGGGAATCATGGAAGATCGGGAAATAAGAATAAAATTCAAAGACTTCATAAAAGAGTCACCTGCTTTATTGGCCATTTTTCTTATTTTACCCTTCTATTTAATTTTCAGAATGGCCCCTCTTCTTTACGTCCATTGGGTAGCTTATTTAATGCTTTCACTTTTGGTTGGTTTTTTCACTATTAGCAAAATATGGCAAATGAACAGAACGGTTGTCATATTAAACACCGATTCCATCCAATTTCTTGATCCCGTGCCCGGTCGAGGCTTTCATTGGCGCGAAAAATGGGTCGAAGCTAAATGGAAAAGTGTAACTAAGGTTCAATCCTTTGAAAGGGCAGAAAAAAAATATATTTTTTCAAGGCCCAAATCGGAAATCGGTTGGTTAAGTAATAGGCAAAAAAAGGAAGATTTGATTATGTTGGTCACAAAACTTTGGGTCAAGAGTTCGGATGGATCTGAAGATAAATCGTTAGTGATTTCAATTTCCAATGAACGTTATTCAGAATATTTTGGTTTTTTAAAAACAAAGGTTGAGCCCGAAAAGATGGATTCAAAAACGATTGAGCTACAGAACCCCAAGGTTCTGATGGATGAGATGATAAAACGAAAGGCGTATCTCTGAATTCTCGAAATCTAACTTCCTATTATTATTCGGGATAAGTTTATTCGGCGGAAGAAAAATTAGAAGTCGAGTAAGAGATAAAATTGTTCGTTCCGACTTTGTGAAATATTTCACATGAAACGCCAATCGATATTCGCTTTTTCACCCCACGTGCAACCAAGCCCAATTTCAATAGGGTAATCAGCTATCCCTGGTTTAACGTCGAATAAGTTGGCCTCATTTCTATTCCAAGCCTACCCTGTAACTGAAGGTCCCCAATGTCAAAGGCGGCCTTTCCCGCTGCGCCGAAGTTGGCTACCGGGAAAAGCAAACCTGGACGCGGGCGCCCTTCCCTTTGGAAACGGAGGCCGCAAATGGATCAGGGTGCGTCTAGCATCGGTTCGATCATTCTTTCCGTTCTGTTCTTTCCCACTTTCTTTCAAAAAATCCTTTTGGAGTTTTCTTGGGGCGCGGGGGACCCGATGGCGGTAATGGCCGCCAAAAGGGTATTCCTGCTGCTTCCCGCCGGCGCGGTAGTGCTTTGCCTTTGGGTGAGCATCCTTTGCCTGCTGACGGTGATCGTCCGGCAAAAGCGCGTGGAATTCCTGAAGGCTTTTTTCGTCACCTGGTGGGACTTACTCAAGAGTATCTTCGCTTACTGGGGCGGGTTCTTTAAGTTCCTGGTGGTATTAGCCAGCGCCATTTACGGCTTAGCCAAGATCATGGTTTTGGGGGTTTGGTTCATCCTCCAGGACATTGTTTTGGTGCCTTTCCGCCTGGTTCGCACGGTGGCCAAGAGCGTCTCCACCCCGGGGGTTCCCTGGATCGCGGTGGGGCTCACTTTCTTTTGGTGCCTGGTGGAAGCGGTGGTCTTCACCTATGTCATGACGCCCCTGGTGATGGACACCCTGGCCAACCTGACGGGTGGAGAGCTTTCGGAAGCCGTCATCCGGATTCCGTTGTTTCTCTTCATGCTCTTCCTCATCCTGGGAAGCTACGCCGTGTTGGCGGCCTGGACCGGGGCCCTCAAGACCAAGGACATGGCCACCATCCTCAAGATTTCCCTGGTGGAAGGCGTGGCGGCCTTCGTGGAAGTGCTGTTCCTTTACCGTGAGCTGGTGGATTCCCTGGTGCCCTGGTTCGCCCAGCACACCTCCAAGGATTTCGACTTGGGGATGGGCGGCACCCTGGCCATTGGGTTCATCGCCTGGCTGGGGGTTCGGGGAATGACCTGGTTCCTCTTCGCCTCGCATGGTGTGCCCATCATTACCGCCATTATTCAAGGCACGGGTTTGAAGAAACCCGAGGGCACGGAAAAGGCGAGGATGGAAGACACCTTCGCCTACACGGTCAGCTTTTACTACCACTTCAAAGCCGATGCCGATTGGGTACGGGAAAAGGGCGATGAGTTGTTGGGAGCCTTTATCCTTCCGCCCCTGCAAGTGGTTTCGGCGGTGATCAACTTTTTCATTTTCCTGATCGCTTCCCACCACTTGTTCGACCTGCCCTTCAAGAGCTTCAAGGACATCATGAGGTCCAAGGAATTGATGGATGCCAAGCCAGCTACCATCAATAACCACAGGCCCAAGAAAACCACGCATGGCCCCAAGCTAGCGGTGGTAGGTGGGGCTCCTGTCCCGCCCCCAGTTCCGCACCAGGAGGCGCGGTCATGAGGGCGGCCAGGATTTTTTATCCATTGGCGCTGGCCCTTTTGTTGGCCGGCCCCTCAAGCGCTTCCTGGCTGGATACCACTCCCCAACCCCGCATGGTGATGTTCGTAGGGGTGGATGTGAGCGGATCCTTCCTGAAGGGCGCGGACTTCGACGATTCCCTCAGCTTCCTGTCGCGGTACATCTACGCCCATTTGAACGGCCTGGAGGGATTGGATAAGCCCGCCGCGCTTTTCGTTGGCTCCATCGGCGGGGACAAGAAGGGACAGCCGAAGGTTTTTTATCCCATTGAGACCTTCCAGAACAAAACGCCGGAGGAAATCGAGGCCAAGCTCCATGAGTTTTTTTCCAGGAAGCACCAGGACCGCTACACCGACTTCAACGCCTTCTTCGACAAGGTCTCGGAGATGGTCAAGGATCGCAAAATGATCCTGAAGCCGCTTTCGGTGGTCATGGTTTCGGACGGGGTGCTGGACTTGCCGGGAAAAAACGGGAGGCATGATTACCGCGGCATCGACCTGGGTGCCATGGAAAAGCTTTCCCGCAACGTCACCCTGCGCTTGCTTTACACCAATCCCACGGTGGGGAAGAAGTGGGAAAGCCTGGTTCCCCGGCGGCGGGTCAAGGTTTGGACCCAGGAAGCGCCCGTGATGGAGACCTGGAAGGACCCTAAGATTTTCACGCCCGATGGGCCCATGGAAAAGCAGGACCTTTTCTACAAGTGGGTCAAGAACAACGTGGATTTCGGAGTGAGGATGAAGAGGGTGGACTAAAAACTTATTAACCACCAAGGCACCACCCGTCAGCCTTTGGCTGAGGGCGTAAACGAGGGCACCAAGAAAGGTAAAAGGCATTCGGGTTTAATAAATTAAAATTTTTTTTCGGTGTTCTTGGTGCCCTTGGTGTCTTGGTGGTTCAAATTGGTTTTGTTTTGATCTAAAGAAGATAGGTTTAGGCCCTTCTCCTTCCGGGGGGAGGGCCTTTTTTATTTTCCGAACCCCGAATTGAATTTGTCAGAGCATATATCCCGGGAAATGAACCTCCGCTTGGTAACCCTTTTCCGAAATACTTCAAAAAATTTACAATCACGCATTGTGTTTAGAATTAAAATGTCGCTTCTATTACTAATTATAATTCTTTAAATAATGAGGAAAAAATGCCAATGGATTTTATGAATAACTTTTTCTTGTCCCCGAAGGGTAAAAAGGACGCCCAATACACGAAAGAGTACAACAGGTTCCAAACGGCGCTCAAACGTAATTCCCATGACCACGGTTTGCGGTCACAATTCGTCAAGTTTTGCTTGGTCAGTCACTTCACGATCGAGGGAACCCCCGCCGGCCATTTAACCGAAGCATTGAAGCAATTCGAGGAGGTGGCCCGTACTGACCACTTTGATCCGCAGGTTTATTACCTGGCCGGCCGTTATTACCAGGACAAGGACCGCGTGAAGGCCCACGGGGTGTACTTGGCGGGGGTTCAGCATTTCAACCGGTACGTCGGGGAAAACCCCGGCGTCAAATCCGATTTTGTGGAAATGGCATATGCCATCGCCCTTAATTTCGTGACCCTCCAATACGGCCAGATCCACCCGGATTTGGAAAAATTCTTCAAGATCATCCGCAAATCCTATCCCCTTCATAATAAGCGGGTTGAGTTGGAGAATGAATTGAGGAAGTCCCCACCCAACCAGGAGCGGATCAAGGAATTAGCCCAAGAGCTTCGGGAACTCAAGGAAGCCACCGACGCCCTCCAAGCCAAACGCAAAACTCCCAAGGAATAGGGATCGTACTCCGTCGGTGACCGGGTTCTCATTTGAGGATGAAATGTACGAAATTCCAAACGGGCTCTTGAAACTCATGGCTTTGGCGGGGCCGGAAGGGTCCCGCCCCTTTTCCTCCCTGAGGCGGGGCAAACCCATCGACAAAGGCCGGGAGGCTGTTCTGAAGTCTTCCCTGGCCCCTCTGGTTCAAAGCGCCCTCTATCTTTACTTCGACTGTTTCGACGAGGCCCATAACATCGCCCAGGATAATGAGGGAACCACCGGCAACTGGCTCCACGCCATCGCCCACCGCCGGGAACCGGACGCTTGGAACTCCAAGTATTGGTACGCCCGGATCAAGATTCCCGCGAAGGTCAGCCAAGGCATCGCCCAGGCGGCTTTGAAGGTTCTGGGGACGCACCCATCCAAGGAATTGGAAGCCTTTCAGGAAAAGTTCGTCAAATCGGGAGAATGGGAACCGGAAGTTTTTGTGGATCTTTGCGATAAAGCCAGGAAAGAGGATTCCGGGACGCCCGCCTACCAGGCACTGGTTAAGTTCCAGGAAATCGAATGGTTGGGGTTAGTTCATTATCTTTTGATGATTAAAGAATTGTAGATCCGATCCAAAATCTCCAAAAATATAAGCTCTCTTTGGGATAACTTGAAGACGCAAATGAAACCAAATAGATGTTGTACTACTGGTCAATGGCAAGGAAGTCATGTGATAAGAAAAAAGCCTTCCCCCGCAAAAGGGGAAGGCTTTGGGCGAGACTTTAAACGGCGTTCTTACTTGCCAAACACCTTCCCGTAGGACTGGCTCCAAATGAAAGCGGATCCTGTGGCGGGTGAACCGGTAAAGGAAGTTTGGGTCGTTGACGCGCTGTAACTTGCGGTGAAAGTGGCGGGCGCCGCGGCCGAAAAAGCCGACCCGGGGAAATTAAAAGGCGAACCGACGTTAGTGGTATTCGAGTTATAAGTAAGGGACCCCGTGGGGGATGTTTCCTGGACTGAGGCGGAGTCGTAGTTTCCCTTATAGGCGGCGGTCGCCGTGAGCGTGGACGTAATCAAACCGCTCCAAGTGATTCCACCCGGGGCGGGCATGCTGGCCGAAACAGTCCCCAAACTATCGCTGACACTCAGGGAATAAGACGTACCAGGCACATAGGACCATGTCGGCGAAAGGGCGGCATATTCAGCTTCGCTATATCCTAAATAGGTCATGGAATACAAATAAGGAAGCGTTACCGCTCCGCTCGGCGCCGTAAACACAACCGTGGCATCCGTGACCGCCTGCTGGTTGCAGGCAATCAAGACCATCGAACCACCGAAACTAGTCACCGGACCGCTGCCGTAGTCCGAAACAAGGCCCACGATAGTTCCCAGGACATAATTCCCCATGGGGATTGGTATTGGGGGTCCGGTGGGAATCGTAATCGGGGTTGGGATACTACTGGTACAGGAAACCAAGGAAAGGGAAGCGAGTAAAAGGACTATAAGACGTTTCATAAAATCTCCTTCATATATTTATTGACCAATCATCATCCCAATACTCTATCAAAAATCTAAAGACTGGATAACGTTTTTAGTTTTTTGACAAGAAAACCGGCCTATTTATGACTTTTCAACAATTTTTTTCAACATCCATTGGGAAAAGATCCTTATCCATCATCCATCCACCTGATTAAAAAAAGGAATTATTCCGCGGAGAAAATAACCTTAACGGATTTATTGTCTTTCGCGGAAAGGTCGGTCTCATTGACGAATCCAATGACATATTCGTCTTTCTCCACGGCTTGAAGCACATCCTCTGAGTGGGGCAATACGGAAGGCGCCACGAGGGCGTCCACGAAGGCCTTGCTCCTCCAGATTTTCTTGTACTGGACCTTGGTCTTGCCCAGGATCTTCTCAAAGAAAACCAAGGCGACCGAATCGTCGCCGTTCATCACAGGCTCTATTTTGCTGGAGCCCTGAAACAATTTCTCGCCCAAGAAAATGGCGCGGATTTCCTTAAGGCTCAGGCCCACCAAGGCGCCATCCGCTTTCACGATGACCACCACGCCCGCGCCCTTCTTTGCTGCGAGGGAATGCCCGACCGAGACGGCCGCCAAAACCGCCGCCATCACGAAAAGAAATGTTTTCCTGAAATATTTCATGTTTCCTCCCCGGCTATGACCCGTACCCACTTAAAATCCAAATCCCCAAGCCGTGGCCACTTCGGTGAAATTTACCCCGCTGTTGTTGATGAGGTGGAGCTCCACCTTGAGTGAAGAAGCCGCCGGCACGATTTCGTACCTTATTCCCGCCATGTAAACAGTCTGGTTGGACGAGACCGTGGCTTGGAAAAAGGGATCGGTGCCGTCAACGTACAAATTTTCCACGCGAATATAAGGTTTCAGGTCGGGTGCCACTTGGTAGGCCAGTTGGGCGTAAAAGGCCGAGTTGTTCGCGCTGCCCATGGTGGAGCCGCCTCCGACGGCGTCGTCGAAGAGGTAGAACTCACTTAAAAACTCAAGATTCTCATCGGTGTAGATGACTTCACCCTCCAGGAGAAGCTGGGCCAGGTCGTTGAATACCAGATTAGGCATCAAGGGATTCGAGGCCAGCTTTGGGTCGGTGGGAATGACAGCATAGTGGCTCAAGACGGAAGCCACGCCGACGGCAAGTCCTCCGTCTGATACGGGCTTGAATACCAGGCGTCCCGCGAGGCGTTTCATGTTGAAATTATCCCCGCCGGAGGGGTTGAAATTAATCGCCGAATCAGTCGGGTTGCCATTCCCATCGCCGTTCAAACCGATGTTTCCGTTGTTACCCACGTTGAGCTCGTACTTGAGGGCCGAGGCTCCCAGGTCGAAAGTGCCGTAACCGAAAAGACCCACGATGTGGTTGGGAACAACGCCGCCCTTCTTATAAGCTTGGTCGCTGCCGCCGCCGTCCTCAAAAGCCAGGAAGAAGGGCCTGTCGATGGTGGTCTGTAATTGAGACCCGTGGTGGAAGGTGCGGTTCCAATAGCCGAAGGCTGTGTGGTCACGCCCGGCGGCCAGGCGAAGCTGGTCGCTGAAACTGTAGTACACCATGACCCGTTCCAGGTCGATGGAGGGGTTTTGACCGTCGAACTCCACGACGTTCTCGACCATGGCACCCAAACGCGGCCCGTACTGGGCCATGATGTGCAGGTCGGTTTGGCCGACGTAAAAACCATTTTGTTGGGCGAAGGAATTGGAAAGGCCCGAAAGCCGGTATTCGGCATCCCCGTAAAGGTTGAAATGCAGGCGAAGCTGATCCTCGTGGATCTGTTTAAATTTCTCCTCGGCCGAGTCCAATTTTGCCTCTAAGTCCTTGACGCGGTCCGCGAGGGATTTGGAGGAAGCCTTACTGGATGTCTTGGCGGTGTCGGATTGGTCCCCCTCTTCCGCCCAGGCGAAAGTCCCGCACAGCAAAAATCCCAAGGCCAACAGGGTGAAAATCCTTCGGGTCCATGGCTCATGCATAAGTCTCAGCCTCCTAAAAGAGTGGCGTATAATTCTGCCAAATTATATCGTAAATTCCAGGTCGCGAAACTCCTGGGAAGGGTCTTGGCCGGGAAGGCCTTCATTGACGCCGTTTTGCCATATAAAGGGCAGGGTTTACTTGAATAAAAATATCAGTGATGAATAAATATTTGTTCACATTTTTTTGGACTAAAAGTGTTTTTGAGACTAGGGAAGATGATAAAAGGGAACCATTTTATGGGATATTCGGGTTTTTCCCCGGGATTCGGCCCCTGATTTTTTTTAGAATGGATTGGTTTTGATTTAAGATGATAAGCCCAATAAGAAAAGGAACGCTTTGAATGATCTACTTTGACCACGCCGCCTCTTCCCCCCTCGATGAAAAGGTCCTCGAGGCCATGATGACCTACCTCCAGGGTGAGTTCGGTAATCCTTCCAGCGTGCATACTTACGGCCGGGAGGCCCGGGGCGCCATTGAGCGCTCCCGCGATACGATCGCCCAAACCCTCAACGCCGACCCCAAGGAAATCGTCTTTACCAGCGGGGGCACGGAAAGCGTGAATTCCGTCCACAAGGGGGTGGCCTGGGCTTTCCACGGCAAGAACCGCCACATCATCATCTCCTCCATCGAGCATCACTGCGTCCTGGAATGCGCCGAGTGGTTGACCAACCACGGTTTTTCGGTGACCGCGGTGGGCTGTGATTCCAAAGGCTGGATCGATCCCAAGGAAGTCGAGAAGGCCATCCGCCAGGGCGAAACCGGCCTCATCTCCATTATGGCCGCCAACAATGAGGTGGGGACCATCCAACCCTTCCGCGCCATCGGGAAGATGGCCCGGGAACGGGGCATCCTTTTTCATACCGACGCGGTGCAAGCCTACGGCAAGATTCCCATCGACGTGCAGGCGGACCACATTGATTTTCTCTCGGTCTCGGGCCATAAGATTTACGGGCCAAAGGGCGTGGGGTTTTTCTACCAGCGCAAGGGAGTGGAACTGGTGCCCCTCATCCATGGGGGCGGCCAGGAAAGGGACCGGCGGGGCGGAACGGAAAACGTGGCTGGCATCGTGGGCTTGGGCGAGGCGGCCCAGAAAATTTGTGGCGAAACCACCGAAAGAAAACGATTGGAAGTCATGGTGGAGATATTCCTGGACGAACTGAAACAAAAAATCCCGACCGTGAAGGTCAACGGCCCGGAGAAAATCGACCAACGCCTGCCCGGCATCATCAACATCACCCTCCCGGGAATTGAGGGAGAAAACCTGGTCCATAGCCTGGATGGCAAGGGTTTCGCCGTTTCCTCGGGCGCGGCCTGCGCGGCGGGTTCGGCCCCGCCTTCCCATGTGCTGATCGCCATGGGGCGGACCCCCAAGGAAGCCAAACAGGGGCTACGTTTTAGCTTCGGGCGTTTAAACACCGGCGACCAGGTGCGGCAGTTGACGCAGGTCCTGCCCTCCGTTATCCAAAGCCTTCAAATGATGTCGTCCTTCTTGGATGATGATGAGGTTAAGCCTAAAAACCACCCAAAGTGACCTGAATCAGTTGTCAGGTATCAGGTGTTAGTTGTTAGTAAGGCTACTTAGAATACAATCACCCTTCACCCTACCCTCTCCCGCAAGGGGCGAGGGAAAAAATACGGTTGGACGTCACTTTGCGGGAAAGTAGAAGGTCTTAAAACAAGCGGTTACAATAGCCTGCCTCTTCCATGATTTTGTAGGCTTTAACTGCGAACTGATGGCTGAAAGCTAAAAGCTGACTTTTGAAAGGCTTGGAACGTGTTTAAGACCAAATTAGGATTCCGCATCGCCCTGGTGGTGGTCTTGGCCATCCTGGCGATCGAAGCGGTCAGCTTCATTTTCACGATTTCCAACCAGAGGCAATCCATCCTGGACAAGAGGCTGGAATCCCTCCAGTTCTCCGCGGGATTATTAGAATCGGAGATCACCCGGTCCATCCGCCATTCCCGGCTCCAGGATATTAATCAAGTCCTCTCGGACCTGTCCTCCGGTTTCAGCGCTAACTCCTTCACCCTTTTTGACCCTCAGGGCAAGGTTTTGGTCCAGCAACTCATCAAGGATGGCTACGAGAACCAGGACGAGGATTTGGGGCTCAAGCTCCAATTAATCTCCGATGAGAAGATCCCCCCAGTCCAGGTATTCAAAAAGCCGGAGGGCGATATCCTGCGCTACATCATTCCCTTCCATAACGACAAGGGGGAGCTGGTGGGCGGGTTGGACCTGGAGACACCCACAATGGCCATCGACGCCGCGGTCAAAGCCTTTATCCTGAAGACCGCGGGTGTGACCCTGGTCCTAACCCTAGTGATCGGGGCGATCGTCACGGTCGTCATCACCCTTGTGCTTTTTTCATTTGTAGTGAAACCCATCAGCCTGCTGAATCATGAATTGGAAGCCCTTTCCAAGGGCGAAGCCGACCTGACCTTCCAACTTCAGGTGAATACCCATGATGAAATCGGCGAAATGGCCCATTGGTTCAACTCCTTCCTCGGGAGGATCCGGGCCATGGTTTTAAGGGTGACCGAGCATTCCCAACACCTCTCCGACCAGGTCCAAACCATGACCCATTCCACCGCGGAAGTCTCCGCCATGAGCGAGGATGTCACCACTACCGTCCAGCAAATCGCCAAAGGCGCGGAGGAACAGGCGGTGAAGATCGCCGAGGTGAGCCACATGATGCAAGAAATGCAGGACACGATGAAGGAAGTGGAAAAGAAGGCGCATGACGCCTCCAACGCGGTGGACAAGGCCACCCAGACGGCCAAGACCGGGGGGAAGCTGGCCCAGGGAACCATCAACCGGATGGGGGAACTAAACGAAATCATACTAAAGAATTCCCAAATGGTGGGGCGCCTGGGCCAAAAAAGCGTCCAAGTGGGCCGGGCGGTGGAAATCATCAACGGCATCGCCGAGCAAACCAACCTTCTCTCTTTGAACGCGGCCATCGAGGCGGCCCGGGCGGGGGAACAGGGCCGGGGCTTCGCGGTGGTGGCGGAGGAAATTCGCACCCTGTCGGACGCGGCCAACCGGGCCACCCAGGAAATCACCGGCTTGGTCTCGGAAATCCAAGATGAGACCGCCGCAGTGGTGGAATCAATGGAAAAGGGGGCCAAAGAGGCCCTGGGCGGCAAGGACAATATCCGCCAGATGGAAAACTCCCTGGGGGAAATCATCTCGGTCATCGAGGTCGTGGTGACCCACAGCAAGAGCATCACGGATATGGTTTCGGCCCAGTCCCAGCGCTACACCAAGATCATCCACAGCATCCAGGACATCAACGCGGTTTCCGAGGAATCGGCCGCCTCCACCGAGGAAGTCTCGGCCTCCACTGAGGAGCAGTCGGCCAGCATGGAACAGGTTTCCGCCACCTGCAAGGAACTCTCGGCTATGGCGGAAGAGTTGAGGGGCATGGTGGAGAAGTTCAAAATCAAGTAATCCTTTCGCCACAGATGAACACGGATTAACACGGATGAAACCCTATTGATTTAGTCTTGAAAAACCATTCTCTTCCCCTTTAAATTCTTTGCCTTATCTGAGTTAATCTGTGTTCATCTGTGGCTAAATTGCTTTTAAGGAGTTTTTTATGCCAACGCCTTTATCGTTAGACTTAGCCTACATTTCCGAGCTGGTATCCGAAGCCGACATCACCGCCATGGCGCCTGAAGTCCTGGATGCCTTGAAATCCCTGCTCAACCATACGGGCCGGGGGTCGGATTACCTGGGTTGGATCAACCTGCCCTTTGACGCCGAGAAACAAGTCGCCGAAATTAAAAAGGCCGCGAAAAAATTTTCCTCCTGTGAGTCGGTGGTCTCCGTCGGCATCGGCGGGTCCTACCTGGGCATCAAGGCCACCATCGAGGCCCTGGGTGGGTCGGACAAGATCCACTACGCGGGCAACCACCTGTCGCCCACCTCGTTCAACAAACTCATGAAAGACTTGAACCCGAAGAAGACGGGCATCGTGGTCATCTCCAAATCCGGCACCACCACCGAACCCGCCGTGGCTTTTCGAATCTTGAAAACTTGGGTTGAGAAGGCCGTGGGAAAGAAAAAGGCCAAGGGCCTCATCGTGGCCGTCACCGACGCCTCCAAGGGCGCCTTGAAGGCCTTGGCGGATCATGAGGGCTTCCAGACCTTCGTCATTCCCGATGACGTGGGCGGGCGCTACTCGGTCTTGACTCCCGTCGGTCTCTTGGCCATCGCGGCGGCGGGCTATGACATCGCCGGATTACTTAAGGGCGCGCAGGCCGCGGCGAAGGATACGCAATCCCACGACCTTCCCAACAATCTCTCGGCCCGTTACGCGGCGGCGCGGTTCCTCCTTTATAAAAAAGGAAAGCTGACCGAGGTGTTGGCGAACTTCAGGCCCGAGCTCCATTACGTGAGCGAGTGGTGGAAACAATTGTTCGGGGAGTCGGAAGGCAAGGAGGGACAGGGCCTGTTTCCCGCCAGCGTGGACCTGACCACGGATTTACACTCCATGGGGCAGTACCTGCAGGAAGGCCGGCGCAATTTACTGGAGACCATGATTTGGGTCGCCAAGGAAGAAAAAGACATCGCCATCCCCAAGGACAAGGACGACCGGGAAGGCTTGAATTTCCTCGCGGGAAAAAAATTATCCTGGGTGAACGAGCAGGCCATGAAGGGCACGGCGGCCGCGCACCGCGACGGCGGCTTGCCGGTGATCCGCCTGACGCTGGACGAGATTTCCGAATACTCGCTCGGCTATCTTTATTATTTCTTCGAGATGGCCTGCGGCATTTCCGGAACGCTGTTGGGCATCAATCCCTTCGACCAACCGGGCGTGGAGGCTTATAAGAAGAACATGTTCGCGCTCCTGGGGAAAAAGGGTTATGAGGCCTTGACGGCGGAGCTGAAAGCCAAAGGCGTTTAATCCCGAATCAAAACCTTAAGCTTTCACCACGAAGTACACGAAGGTCACGAAGTGCACCAAGGGCGGCAATAAACTTTTTATAAAACCCAAGATTTTATTTCGTGATCTCTAATGCGGTACCATCATGGTGAGAAACGCGGGTTGCTTAAATGTTTAAACCGCGGAATTGAAAGCCAAAGGGTTAGTCTGAAAACCAATCAAAACCTGAAGCTTTTACGACGAAGGTCACGAAATTACGCCAAATGAGGTAATAAACCTTTTATAAAACCCAAGATTTAACTTCGTGATCTTCGTGTACTTCGTGGTGAGAGTTGCTTTTTTGGCCTTTTACTTGCCTAGTAAATTTAACAACAAAACCTTTGACAGGCCCATATCTTGTGGGTTATAAACAACGAGTCAACTAAATATGGTGTTAAAGCCGCTTTTTCATTGGTTTTGGGTTTCACAATGAAAAAGACAAGCGCCGAAAGGCGCGACCCCCGCAAGGGGGGGCTTCGTGGAATCCTCCGGTTCCACAATAACGATTTTCGCAGTTTGTTCACCCTTATTTGGTCGGCTTTTTTGGTGTGCATGGGGGATGTTCAAAGCGCCAAAAAAGGGGGGATACGATTCAGGGGATCGACGATCGTCACGCGTTAACTACTGTTGGCCTGCCCGTACTTTTCACAACGACATCAACCACAACCCATGATTCTTCCACTGATTTAACCTGCGGTTAACCTCAGGTGGAAATTCTTGGCATTAAGGGCCTGCTGAAAACAGACTCTTAATTTGATCGGGATTTTATTTAATCTATAGGAGGATGCATGTCCGCAAAGCCTAACCAACACGTCTCTTCGTCGCAAACCACTTTTGTGAGGCCAAATACTTTTACCCGTGATGGTGGCTTGAAGATAAAGCGCTATTTTTCCAAGGAAGGTATCCACCCCTTCGATGAAGTTGAATGGGAACTCCGTTCCGCCGGCATAACCGATGAAAAAGGCAAAGTGATATTCGAGCAGAAGGACGTCGAGGTCCCCAAGACCTGGTCGCAGACCGCCACCAACATCGTGGTCTCCAAATATTTCCATGGTGTCATGGGCACCGAACAGCGCGAGAGAAGCGTCAAGCGCTTGATCAGCCGCGTGGCCGATACCATCGCCGAGTGGGGCCGCGACATGGGCTACTTCGCCACCGACGAGGACGCGGATATTTTCCACAACGAACTCCTGCACCTTCTCGTCCACCAAAAGATGGCCTTCAACTCGCCGGTCTGGTTCAACGTGGGCATTGAGGCCCGCCCGCAGTGCTCGGCTTGTTTCATTAATAGCGTCTCCGACAGCATGGAATCCATCTTGGATCTCGCCAAGACCGAAGGCATGCTCTTCAAATACGGCTCGGGAACGGGCACCAACTTCTCGGCCCTTCGTTCCAGCCGCGAAAAACTCTCGGGCGGCGGGACCGCTTCCGGTCCTGTTTCTTTTATGAAAGGCTACGATTCTTTTGCCGGCGTCATCAAGTCCGGCGGGCGCACCCGCCGCGCGGCCAAGATGGTCATTTTGGACGCCGACCATCCGGATATCGTGGACTTTATCAAGTGCAAATCGGACGAGGAGAAAAAAGCCTGGGCCTTGATCGACGCCGGCTACGAGGGCGGCTTTAACGTTCCGGGCGGGGCTTATGATTCCATCCAGTTCCAAAACGCAAACCATTCCATCCGCGTGACGGACGAGTTCATGCAGGCCGCCCAAAACGACGGCACCTGGACCACCAAGGCCCGCAAAGACGGCAAGGCCATGGAAAGCTACAAGGCCAAGGACATGCTGCGCATGATGGCGGAGTCCACCTGGATCTGCGGCGACCCGGGCATGCAGTTCGATACCATCATCAAC
>PLZG01000058.1 GCA_003152075.1 candidate division FCPU426 bacterium | reverse complement strand
TTGGCCAAAATGACTCTCGAGGAAAAAATAGGTCAGATGACCCAGTTCCACCAATGGAAGCAAATGGACGCGGACAAAAAGAAAGATATTACCGATGGAAAAATCGGCTCCTTCCTAAACTTGTTCGGCGCCAAGAACACCAACGAAACTCAAAAAATCGCGGTTGAGGGAACCCGCCTCCACATACCATTAATTTTCGGCCTTGACGTCATTCATGGTTACAAAACCATCTTCCCCATTCCCCTGGCCGAGGATTGCGCCTGGAACCCGGAGCTGTTGGAAAAATGCGCCGCAGTCGCCGCCAAGGAAGCTTCAGCCGCCGGTGTGCGTTGGACTTTCGCCCCAATGGTGGATGTCTCCCGCGAGCCTCGTTGGGGCCGCATATCGGAAGGATCCGGCGAGGACCCGACGCTGGGCACTATCCTGCAACCAGCACGCGTGAGGGGTTTCCAGGGAAAATCCTTGAGCGATCCGGGCTCCATTGCGGCCTGCGCCAAGCATTATGTGGGTTACGGCGCGCCTGTGGCAGGCCGGGAATATAACACTACTGACATGTCGGAGATTTCCTTGCGGGAAATCCACCTACCCCCTTTCAAGGCATGCGTGGAAGCGGGCGTTCGCACCCTCATGAGCGCTTTTAACGATTTGAACGGTGTTCCCGCCTCGGGCAACAAGCACACCATCCACGACATTTTGAAAACCGAATATGGATTCAAGGGTTTCGTGGTTTCCGACTGGGCATCGGTGGAACAATTGGTCGATCACGGCTACGCGGCCAATAAAAAGGACGCCGCCCTGAAGGGTGTGGTGGCCGGCGTGGACATGGACATGGTTTCAAATGTTTACAAGGACAACATCGCTGCCCTCATCAAGGAGAAGAAACTTCCTCTTGCCCTCGTCGATGACGCGGTCAAGCGCATCCTCAAGGTGAAATACGAATTGGGGCTGTTCGACAATCCTTATTCCGACGAAACCAAGGAAGATTCACTTACCCTCACGCCTGAAAACTTGGACCTGGCGCTGAAGGAAGCTGAACAATCTATCGTGTTATTGAAAAATGAAAAAAATTTATTGCCTCTTTCGAAGGACTTGAAGAGTATCGCAATCATCGGCTCACTGGCCGAATCCAAGAGGGATCCCCTGGGTTCCTGGGACTGCCGGGGCGAGGACGCCATTGATAAAGTGGTCACCCTACTGGACGGCCTCAAGGCCAAGGCCGGCATCAGTGCCAAAGTTCTTTACGCACCCGGCGTTGGCACCGCCGATAACGCGACTGATAAGGTCCTTCAGGATGCCGTCAACACCGCCAAGCAGGCCCAGGTGGCCATCGTGGTGGCTGGCGAGACGCAGGATATGAGCGGCGAGGCTTCCTCCCGCACCTCCCTTAACCTCCCGGGTCGCCAGGAAGAAATGCTTAAGGCTATTAAAGCGACCGGCGTACCGGTGGTACTGGTCCTCATGAATGGCCGTCCCCTGACCATTCCCTGGGAAGTGGATAACCTACCCGCCATCGTGGAAACCTGGTTCCTCGGAACCCAGCACGGGGCGGCTGTGGCCAACGTTCTTTTCGGCGACGCCAACCCTAGCGGAAAACTAGTCGTGACTTTCCCCCGCAATGTGGGGCAGGTTCCTATTTACTACGCCCAAAAAAACACGGGTAGGCCCAATATCGGCAAGATGAAGTGGGAGTCCAAATACATTGACTCCCCTAACAGCCCCCAGTTCCCCTTCGGGTTCGGCTTGAGTTATACCCAATACGCTTATAGCAACCTGGCCTTGGACTCTAAGTCGGTCAACCCGGCGGGCAAGATAAAAGTGACCGTCGATGTGAAAAATACGGGCTCCGTGGCGGGTGCCGAAATCGTCCAGCTCTATATAAGGGACCTGTACGCCAGCGTTACCCAGCCGGTGAAAAAACTGATGGACTTCAAGCGGGTGGATCTCAAGCCCGGCGAAAGCCAAACGGTCGAGTTCACCCTGCCAGCATCGAAATTGGGCTTTTATAATGAACAGGGTAAGTACGTCATCGAGCCAGGCAAGTTCAATGTCTGGGTGGGTAAAGATTCTTCGGACGAAACCCTGAAAGATACTTTTGATTTAATCCAAGGCTCGCTCGCCGCTCTCAAAAAATAAGTCGATAAAACAAAAAGGCCCGGAGATTTCCGGGCCTTTTTTCTAACTATTTCCTAACTTTTTTTAACGGACTTCCCCGAAAGCGCTGTTGGGAACCACTTCATAGGTCGTGTTACTTGGCTTAATCCAGAGGAAGGTATAATCCGCGCCCCAGCCGTTTTGTTTGACATAGTAAACATCCACCGAGTGGGTGCCAGCGGTTAACGAGGTCTCACCCTGGTTCGCCCCCCCTTGGGCGATCACGGTGCGGCTGTCGATCTTCAATCCCCCCTGACCGGAAGTGCGGGTGGAAAAGCGGTATTTACCGGTCTCTGGAACATTCAAAGTGCCCGACCAATGGATGGCCATGGCCCCTCCCTGCACCGGGAAGTCGTTCCCGTTCACGAAATTCAATACCGGTTCCCATTGTTCCAAGAAAGGGACTCCATTAAATTCCATGCCATTGTAATACTGCCCCCTTAAGCCACGGACAGAAGCGATGGTGATGAAATTTCGGGAACCTAACTGCATGTTTTTCCCTGCCGGCCCGTCATAGGAAATCGCCGGACCTGCCGAACCTTCTGGGGCCGTCCAATGGATAACTAGGGGGTGAAAGCCCTTCTCTAGTTTGACCGGCAATTCAGCCAACACCAATTTGCCTCCCAAGGTCCATTTGAACCCCTTCGGTAAGTGAAAACGGTACTCGCCCGATTGATCCAGGTATAAGTCGCCCCTAAATGTGGCGTGATAAGGCCCAGTTGGGAGCCCTTCCGGGAAACCGGTAGCTTGGGTTTCCTTACCATCGGAAAACTCAGCTTTCAGTCCCCTGGCCTTGTCCACCACTTCCGGCGGAACGCGGTAAAAATAAACGAACCCGTTTCCGTTGGGGTCTTTCATGATCTCCGCCTCCCCACCAGGGTAATAAGCCTTCAAGGTGTCCAAAACCCCGGTCCTTCCCTGCTCCAAGGCGTAAATTAATCCGCGCCCCGGCGCGGGCAGGGCCGCCAGGCTCTCGGGCAAATCCAACCGCTTTACCTTATCCAGGAAAAAATAATCCAGGTAATCAATGGTGTAGTGGCTGTAATAACGGCCGGAGACGTAGCAATCGTAATTTTTCCCATACTCGGCGAATTTACGCCCAATGGTTGATTCGGCGATGGAAAATTCNNGAGGCTGCCAGGAAAGCCACGAAAGCGGTTTGGCCGTGCATACGGCTGGAATGGGCGGGGTCGATGGTAATCAGACAGGGTAGGGCCATGATGAAGAAGCCCACCAAACCATAAAAATACTTTCGCCGCCATCCCAGGGACAAAGCGTAGAAAACACCGAAGAAAAGAAGGAACCCGGTCACGTCGTCCAACTGTCGGTGATCTTGCAGATTATGGCGGGGATTGGGATCGCCCCTGCGGTTGTACATCAGGGAGGTATAGGCCACGTTGATCTTCAATGGTTCCCAGCTGTGCATTTGTCTGCAACGGTTTAAGATGGAAAGTTGATTGATACGGGTGTTGGAAGCTCCCGTCAGCATGGATTTGAAAAATGGCGACGCCAACACGAAAAAAATGATTGCGAATAAACCCAGCCATTTGGCGTTGGCCTTAACCGCCTTCCAGTTCAAAACACATTCGTACAGCGCGCAAAGGAAGACCACCGCAAGGAACATGGCGTAGGTTTGGTAAGCGTAAAGCCCTATGGGAAAAGCGACACCGGCGACAATAAACGGCCATTTTTTCTTCGTACTCAATCCATAAAGAAGACATCCCAAGGTGGCAAACATGAAAAAGGGCAGGAGCGAGGGGGGAAAGGAATTGCGGGAAAAATTCATGTTCCAACGCATGACCGCCAGAATGTAGATCGTCAGCAAGGCAACCCGGGGCCCGGCCAATTGTTTGAAGGTCCAATAAATGAGTGGGAAAGAGGCCAGGCAGAAGGTGACATAAAAAAGGTTTAGATTGAATTGGGTGTTCTTAAAGAACATAAACCATATGGCGCCGAAGTAAATGGGCACGGGGGCCGAGGGAAAGTTCTCCGTGATATTCAATTCCCAGGGAAACCAGTGTTCATGCAGGATCTTCAGGGCGCCATATCCCTGGAAGCCCATGTCAAAGAATATTCCCGAAGGGATGGTATCGAGTTTGTATATCCGCATGAAGGCTGCCAAGACCATGATGATCCCGAAAGCCGTCCATTCCACGTTGGGGGAAAGGGGCAACAAATCGAGGTCTTCCCCTTTCCAGGGCCGCCACAAGGCCGCGAGAAAAAGCACCACACCGCAGAAGTAATAGATTAACCCGACCCAGGCTTGTTGGCCCATATCCGCCAGGGCCATCTGCCCTTTCCACCCCAGGTAAATAGCCACCAGGATCAACAGGAAGCGGCCGACACCCAAAAGGGAAAATCCTTTTAGTTTTTCGAACTTTCTCGGATTTCCCTTCGGAACAATAACCTTGGTATTCTTTTTTAAATCGGTTTTTACCGCGGGGGCTTTCGAGGGTTTCCGTGAAGAGAGGGGACTAAATTTAAGGGAATCCAGCAGACCTAAATAAACCATTCCAAAAATAGAAATTCCCACTAGGGTCAGAAAAATTCCCGGGGCGTGGGAACCTTTCATCACCATCATTTGGCCCCACAGCGCCAGAAAAGCCCCCAGGGTGTACAAAACAGCATTCAAATTACCTGTCTTTGAAATGCCTTTGCTCAAGGCCTTTCCCCTCGGGTTTAATTTTTTTTTCTTTTTAGCGAGTGCCATAACGGCTCCTTGGAAAGGATGGCCCAACCCTAATTGACCTATTAACCACTAGGAAGTCGAAACGAAACAGCTCTAACGCGGGGACATTCTACAATTAAGAGNNGCCTTGATTCCCTCATGGTCCTTTACCACCGTGTCCTGAAAAAAGATGATTTATTCGTCCTCTCCAAGGGGCATTCCGCCGGCGCCCTTTACGCGACCCTTTGGTCCATGGGGCGATTGACCGACGAGGATTTGAAACTTTTCCACAAGGAACACACCAAACTCAGCGGCCACCCTTCCCCCAATTGGATGGACGAAATCACCTTCGCCACGGGAAGCTTGGGCCATGGCTTTTCCTTGACCGCCGGCTTGGCCCTCGCCAAAAA
>PLZG01000095.1 GCA_003152075.1 candidate division FCPU426 bacterium | reverse complement strand
AATATTCAAGATTCTCCCACTGGCAGATTTATCAAAATGAGAGCCATGAAAAAGGAAAAAATGGTTAAATTTAGGAGTTGAGGGTTGTCCACGACGGGGACCCGTCGTGGACACCTAAATTGAAAGGAAAAACATCTCGTTTGGGGCTGGTTATATCGCAAATGGACTACATCCAGGCGGTTTGGGCCGACGACATGGGCATGAAGG
This sequence comes from candidate division FCPU426 bacterium, assembly GCA_003152075.1. GTDB lineage: Bacteria > Oederibacteriota > Muellerivitia > Muellerivitales > Muellerivitaceae > PALSA-1180. Next base: position 6,773 of record PLZG01000095.1, on the reverse strand, counting down.
ACGGAATGTCCACGCCAACCACCAGCTCGACGCCGGCGATGAAACATAAGGCGATGAAGAGCAAGAAAAAGATGTCCAGCAAGAAAATGTCAGCCAAGGAAAAGACATATGTTTGCCCCATGGACGGCTCTACCAGCCACAAGCCGGGGAAATGCCCGAAGTGCGGTATGGATTTAGTGGAGAAGAAGTAAATCTTTTGTTTTTTTTGGGTGGGAGAGCGGAGAATTCGGGAATGAGTGCCAGGGATTCTTCGTTCCACTCAGGCTTAAATTCATCTAAGGGGGCGAACGTTAAAAATTTTCATTGGCCTTTTATATGCATTTTAAAGATCGTAAGCGGGTTGAAGGGGCAGTTAAAAGCCTGCTTATTATTATTTGTTTAGACAGGTTTGTCGATTTGATAGAGAGGTGTCAAAGCTGTGGAAATTAAGGAAGGTCGAGGTAACTTAGTTGTTCTGCTCGTCGTAATGTTCGCAAGCTGTGATGGCGAAAATGATTAATGAAATTGACTCCTCTGTGGAATTGGAGCTAGGATACTTCCCATGCGGCGACTGACTTTTCTAACTTCTCGTTTTTTTCTGGTAACAGGGTTCATGATTGCTACCATGCCCTGCGTTTGTGAATCAATGGTTGAGAAATCATGCCAAGCCCCAGTTTGTCACGAATCCCATTGCGATCACGACTCAAACCAAGGGAAGTGTGATCATTGCGATTCAAAATCCTTCCATGCTTGCATGAACCAAAAAGCTGAAACAACGAGTTCGGTTTTTTCCCTTTCGCTGAAAGCGATGGGGTTAGTTCCTGGGTTTCAAGAAGCGCAGAAATCTTCAATTCGAACTCGCTCCGTTATTCCGACTTATTCTCCGCCTCAATCTCCTCCAAGCATTTCAATTCTTCGCATTTGATTGTTTCTGCCTAGTTGAGTTCTTTGAACGAGTGTGTGTGCGTTTGAAGAGCGGGCGGAAACGTTTCCGAAGATTGAAAATTTATTTCCAATCCTTGTACATTTCCCGTTTTTTAGTTCCTCGGTCTAATTCTTTTAATTCGAACAAATGTTTGAATTTGGATTAAGAGAGTTTGGGTGGGTCTTTTCTTTCCGTTTTTTCTTTATCGGGAGAAGAAGGCTCGGAATCACTCATCCCCTTCTTGAACTCGTTAACAGATTTTCCCAGGTTTCGAAAAAGTTCAGGAATCCGCTTGGAACCGAAGAGGAGAAGGGCAAGGGCCACCACCACCAAGATTTCCTCGAAACGTCCGAACATTTTGCGCCTCTTTCTTTAAGAAGATGAATTCATTGTAGATGCGAAAGTTTAAGTAAACAACAAAGGTTTTGAAGTTCCTGGAAAGGAATAAAAAGTGAAAGAGCAAAACTTGAACGAACAAACTAAAAACATCTTGGCTACCCGGAGGGACTTTTTTAAGTACGCCGCCAGTATGGCAGGGACAGGGGCCATGATGGCCCTTGCTTGGCCGATGGCGGCCACCGCGAAACTTGCATCCAATGCTGGGACCGAACCCTTGACCCCGGTTACTTCAGGCGGCAAGGAATGGAAGCCAAATTGGGGACATTATTCAGCGGCTCCCAAACACAATCCCCGGTCTATGCCCGGTATTGGCGATAGGGTCCATGAATTCGACATGGCGATCTCAGTTGAAAAACACGAGATCGTCCCCAAGGTTGTGGTTTCGGGTTTTACCTTCAACAAAACTATTCCTGGCCCAGAAATCCGAATATTTGAAGGCGAGTGGGTGAAAGTACACCTCAAAAACAATACGGATGATTTTCATACGATCCACTGGCACGGGATTCAGGTTCCTTGCGAAATGGACGGAGTTCCCTTGGGAACCCAATGGCCGGTTGGCCCCGGCGAGACCTTCACTTATTTGTTTAGGGCACAGCCAGCGGGGACGCATTTCTATCATTGCCACCAAATGACACCGCTCCACATCCAGGCGGGACTTTTTGGGTCCCTCATTGTGGAATCAAAAGATGATCCGGTCATGAACACTTTCGGCTATAGCCGGGAATACACCATGATCTTGAGCGAGATCGATACCAACTATGTCCGGGACGAGCTGAATCGGATGCTAAAGGAAATGGGCATCATGGGGAAGATGAACAAGTCCCCAAGCTTAATGGGCGAAATGAACGGCCTCATGATGGGCCAATTTAAGAACCGAAAGGAATTCGTGAAGGCGGTCAAACGGGGTTATATCCCCCCATATGTCCACTCCAAGCATGGAGCCCCTAATGTTTCCGTTCCGAATTTCTTCCTCATCAATGGAAAAGCCTATCCCATGACGGAGGAACTTCAAATTCGAAGGGGAGAAACCATCCGCGTTCGGCTTATTGGGGCTGGTACTGAACCCCATTTCATGCACCTTCACGGGCATGACTTTTGGCACGTCTGCCAGGACGGGCATCCCCTGCCCCAGCCGATCCGGTTGAATACCGTGCCGGTTTATCCGGGAGGAACCACGGACATCGTGATCCAGGGAACCAATCCAGGTCATTGGCATTTCCATGACCATTCGGACAAGGCCACAACCAACAACGGCCATTTCCCTGGCGGCATGATGACCATGCTGGCCTATGAGGACGCGGAAGCCGCCGGGTTCAAATTCCATCCGGTCGTGGCGGTGGACTCATGAGAACTGGGAAAGGGGACAACACCATGACACTTAAACGGATTCTAATCACCGGACTAGTTGTTTTAACCGGCGCTTGTTATCAGGCCCCTCAAAAAGCTTGGTCCCAGGAAGTTGAACAATCTCCTGTCAATGGGAGCCAGGAAGAGCCATCCTTGCCGCAGCTTCAAATCGCGGGGGACGGGGTGGGCACTTGGATCGGAACGCTTCAATCGGACCCAGGTTCGGACCGGCCCTTTAAGACAAACCTTAACTTGTCAGACTCAGCTCTTCTTTTGGGCGCTTCAAAACCGCTTTTCGACGAGTCGGTCGGAAGCTTCTCGGTCGGGATGATCGCCAAGGACAGCGTCAATTCATTGAACGGCCCGGACTTGTTTTTGCACCAACTTTTTTTGGATTGGCAGGGCCGTTCCACCGAATGGGTTTTGGGGCGGACCAACATCGCCTCCTCCCAAGCGGTCATGTTCCCCACTCTGAGGGATGATGACTTGCTGGTGTTCACCCGGCTCTTGAACCCCCGGTCCAGTGGGCAGGTTTTGGAGGATCACCGGTACGCTAACTTGGTTTCGTTCACTTACAACCAGGATCTTGCGGCATTCTTCAACTTTCATGCCCAACATTTGTTGGATGGCTCTAATCCTGATAGCATGAATTTCAACTCTTATGGGTTCAGTTTTACCTACCTTTGTCCTCCAGGCTATGAGGCGCTTTACCTTATTCCGAGTGTGAGCGTGGGATATGAGTACCGTCCATTGGATGCAACGGATGGTGGGGCCTCCCAGGCTGTCTATGGCGGATTCGTTTTCAACTTGAGGGAAAGTGTCGTGAACCGGGTCGACTTGCGGTTACAGGACATCCTTACTTTCGGGAACAACCTTACCGCCTTCGGGAATGCCGGAGATACCTTTAAGGCCGACGCTAATTCTCTATCGGCGTCCCTCCGTTGGCACCATGATCCCTTTGGGTTTCCAGGCTACCAACTTGCTTTGACCGCCGGGTACAAAACCTATCAAAAAATCCCGGATGCTTCGTCGTTTGGCTTGGCTTTTACCGCCGTCAAGGACTTAGGGGACGATGTGGAACTAACGGCCCAGTATGGGATTCAGAAATGGTACGGCTCATGGCAAACCGCCTTGAATTCCCCAACCCAAGAACAAACGTTTCAGTTGGGAATGGCTTTCCGGTTTGAGACGACCTTCAACCGGATTATTGGGCCGCGCAGGTCGTTATTAAATCTTCAACATAACTACATACCCAATTAACAAAACGAAAAGGAGAAAAAGATGAAAACTCAAAAATATTGGTCGGGAATTTTAGCGGTGATTTTAGGAACGTTCCTCGGGGTGGGAAATCTTGCCTTGGCGGAGGAAATGGACATGGGGGACGTCAATCCCATGCCGGTTCTAAAAGAGAAAGAGGTTTATACCGTCACCGGAAAGGAAAATTGGGCCGACCAAACCGGATTTGGCGCTCAAAAGGATCAAAATGAAATGATGAATCAAATGATGGTGGCGGGTTCGGGGATGGAAGGAATGAAGATGCAGGTTGCGGACGCCTCCAACGCTTCGGAAGTGAAAATGGCCGATTCATCCGCCTCGGCGGAAACAAAGGGGATGGATGAAAAAAGCGGTATGAAACCAAAGAAGGGGAAAAAGAGCAAGGTCTCCAAGGTCTCGAATAAAGAATTTTATTCGGTTCAACCTTCGACGAAGCCCGATACGGCAAAGGTTGGCAAAAATGCTTTTGACTTTACGGTCAAGGATTCAAAGGGCATGCCGGTTAAGGGGCTCAAGATCAAGGCTTCAGTATTCATGACTTCGATGGACATGGGGACGACCAACCCCTCGGTCCAGGATAAAGGAAAAGGCCTTTATTCATTGAGTCCTGAATTCTCCATGACGGGGCCCTGGAGGTTGAAAATGGACATCGCTTTGCCGGATGGAAAAACGGAAACCCATAACGTGGATTTTGACGTGCAGATGGCGGAATAGGAGAGGGCACATGAATAAGACGGGTTTGTACCTTGGGGTTTTGTTTCTTTGCTCGGCGGCTGGCTTTCTATTGGCCCATGAAGGGCACCATCCTGAAGAGGTCCTCAAGGGAAAGCAAAAGCTGAGGATGGATAAGGCCATCAAGGAAATTGGGGTGGACTATCAAAAGAATATTGAGCCCATCTTCAAGGTCAGTTGTTTTGACTGTCATTCCAGTACCACCCGTTATCCCTGGTATCACGTTGTTCCGGGGGTACGGGGTCTACTGGACGACGATGTTTCGGAAGCCCGGGAGCACATTGAAATGTCCGACGGGTTTCCATTTAAAGGTCATCACACTCCGGTGCAGCAGTTAACCGGTGTGGCTTATGACATCGATAAGGGAAAAATGCCTCCGTTGAAGTACCGCGTGATGCATTGGAAAAGCGGGTTGACGGAGAAACAGAAACAGGACGTTGAAGATTGGACGGAAAGAAGTTTGGATAAGTTGAAGGAAATTAAATAATTTTTAGGAGGAAGTGATGAAAAAGTTAAGAGCTGGTTTAATCGCGCTGAGCTTGTTGGTGGGGTTAATGATGTTGAATGGGGCGGGGCTTGTTTGTGCGCATGATGACGACAAGACTCCCGACCAAAGCTTGACGGGAGAGGTGGTTTGCCTTTCCTGCTACCTGGGACATGGCGGAATGGGCTCCGTGCATGCCAAATGCGCTAAACAATGTTTTACCAAAGGTTTGCCGGTTGGTTTAAAAGTGGGGGAGAAGCTTTATTTATTGGTCGGTGAGCACCATGGAACCGCCAATAAGACGATGGCTTCCTATGCCGGGAAGCAGGTTACCGTCAGTGGACATGTTTTTGAGCAGGAAGGCATGAGCATGTTTGAAGTGGAAAAGGTTGAGAAGGCAGCTTCTTCCGAAGTTACCAATTCAAAGGATTCTGCCTCAGACAAAGTCGCCCATAAGACTTATGTTTGTTCCATGGATGGTTACACCAGCGACAAACCGGGCAAGTGTCCCAAATGCGGGATGGATTTGGAGGAGAAGAAGTAATTATTTTCATTTTGATTCTATTAGAGTTAGTTATTCGCTTGACTGGATTCAAATACTGGTGAAGCGGTGACCGTAAACATAAGCATTAGGGGAAGCGGGCGTCCTTAGGATTCCCGCTTTTTTTATAGCTTTCTAATATCAAAATGATCGTTAGGAACCATCATTTTGATTGCTAGACCGCGAACGTGAGAAGAAAAATTTTTAGATAAACTCAATCTTGAAGGGGATTTGGAATTCCGAGTCCACGAATCCTTCGACAGCATATTCCTTGCTTTAACTCATTTTCTGGATTTTACGAGTGACGCTGAAGTTCTAATGTTTTCCAGAAAAGAAATAAGGGAGATAACCATGAAAGAAACAAAATCCGTGACTAAAGACCCCATTTGTGGAATGACGGTGGACGAAGCAACCGCTATTCAGGTCGAACGCGATGGAAAGAGATTTTATTTTTGCGGAGACCACTGTAAACAAAAGTTTCTGTCCACGCCGCCTGGCGCTAAACCGGAAGAAAAATCAGGTAGTTGCTGTGGCTAACATTCGCAGGTTGAAAGCGATATAAATCACTCTTTTGAGATTTAAAACGTCTGTGACGAGTGTCATATAGGAAAAACCAAGGTGGAATAAAAATGAAGTCAGCGGGTTGGATCTAGAATGCTTCGTGAAGTATTGGGGTTGACCTTAAATTTGAGGAGGATGAAATGGAATTTTTAGGAGATATTTCGTTTTTGCTGGCGCTAATTGTTACGGCGGCCGGTTTGGGGTTGGTTTACTTTTCGAAAAAAGAGAAATCGTGTTGGCTTTCGACATCGGCCTGGGTTTTGGTCGTTGGAGGTTTTTTGACCGGAGCCTGTATTTTTTCTTACATGGTCCATTACCGGAATCAGGGCGACTTTGATCGAGCTTCATTTTTTCCCATGATGAGCGGTAAAGGCATGATGGATGAATGCGGAATGATGGGCGGGAGCGAAAACAAAAAGGAAAGCTCTAAAGATGATGATCAAGGTGCCGCCGTGGATCACGCGAGCCACCATTAATAAGAGTGGGTTTCGAAGAACCCTTCAGCTTTCGAAGAGGTCGCAGAAGATTTT
>PLZG01000102.1:3824-23978 GCA_003152075.1 candidate division FCPU426 bacterium | reverse complement strand
CTTTTTTTCCGGTTGCCTGACTCATCCATAGGGCTGGATAAACATCTTCCCGGCCCTTAAAGAGGATACGGAAAAGGTTTATTTTATCTTGGTTGGAAGAACGGGAATCCACATTAGGCAAAGGCTTGGATGACAAGGTTGGAGGTGGAGGTGCTTCAGGAGTGTAGTCGCCAATGGATTCTTGGGCGATAAGGACGGTTTTGTGCGGCAGACCCAATCGTTTCTTTAGCTCGGTGTTTTCCCTGCTTAACCGTTCAATTTCCTTGAGGGCTTCTTCCAGTTCGGACACTCTAACCTCATTTCACAGCAATGCCAGAAGTCGTTCCGATATTGTTTTAGCCGCCTTTTCCATATCGTAATTAGAGGAAGGTAATAATAGGTGTTTCAGATCCTCGTTAAATTGCTGGGAAGTGATTTTGGCGGCAAGGTTTGCCTCGAACTCTTTTCGACTGACGGTGGTTTTTCCCTCTTTCATGTAGCGGCGGAAGGCTTCCGCAATCTTGGCCGGTTGAGTGGATTTCATCCCTAGTCCGACCCAGAGGTCGAAGAGATCACGGCCTTTCCGTCGTTGGTAAAGGGCACGAAGCTTCGTACCCAAGAGTTCTTCCAGCGTGTAGGTTTTGATATTGGCTTCCCCGTTGAACCAAGGGGATTTAACTTCAAATCGTTTTTCAATAACGCCAAAGACGTCGAAATGCTCCCTCGTGTTGATTTCCACCTTCAACTTGATAGGGACCACCGGAGGATTCTCAGACTCCATTCGATACAACAGGGTTACGGTTCCGGGGTTCCTTTCCCGGCGGGGTTTGCCCAGAAGTGGGTCCAGTCGGTCGCGGAGCCCGTCTAGGATGGGACCGATGGGGCCTTCCGTGTATTGAACCAGATCAATGTCCTCCGAATAACGAAAAGGCTTGTCCACGTAAAGCTTATGGAGCGCCGTGCCGCCCCTCAGGACTAGGCTATCGGAAACCTTGGTATTCTGGAATATTTCCACCAAGGCACGGCTTAAAATGAGGTCTTGTTCCACTTGGGAGTCTTGAAACCAAGGGGCTATATTCCGCCAATCCGTGATGAAGGTTTGAGGAATCATGTTTCGGGCTCCAATTTGGCGTTGACCAACAAATGCCATTTTTGACTTTCGCGCGCTTTTTTCACCGGAAGGGTCGGATGGAGGGGACGTAAAGGCGGGTCTTTCTTCCCGACCCAATCCGCCAATCCCACGCAAAGGTTTTTACCGCCAACGCGTTCCAGCAACCATCCAAGGCGTTGCGCCGTGAGGATGTCGTTATGGCGTTTTACGGTTACCAGCAGTTTTTTCGCGTCCAGTTTTTCCGAGAGTTCCGAGAGCACCGTTATGACGTTATCGAGTCCCCCCGCTGAATTGGAATATCGAGTCAAATCCCAAGCGGTTGTCTCAGGTGTCGAGACTTTCTGGAACCCCGTAGGCGTCTTAACCTCGGTTATCTCGGAGCAATCGAAGGGACCTTTTCCGAAAAATCTTATCCGAAAATTTCCTATTTTGATGGGTCTGACCGAGCGCGTAGGGATCATCACCTGGAATTCCATCGGCTGATGGTGGGCCGCTCCGTAAAGTTGAGCGGCCGAGAGGAGTCCCACATAGTAGGGCCTGCCCAAGTCTTTCATGAGGTCATGAATGAACCATTCCGGGGGTAGGGTGCCGCTGGAACGGTGCTGCGGATCCACGATCACGTAAAAACCGGACCGGGGCATGATGAGGCGGCCCGCTTTAACTAGCCGGTGAAGGGCCATGTAGGTGGTCATGGAGGCCGTCTTAAGGCGTTGCTGGGCTTCCGTCCGTTGGAACGTATACCGCCCATGGCCTAAGAGGTCTTCGATATATTGTCCTGCTGAAGGTGAATTTAATGTTTTCATTTCGGTTGCAGATTATAACGAAAAGTGTAAGGATTTGCGACCGGTTTATAACCCGATTTTTGTATTCTTTTCGCCTGATGGGAAGCGCATATAATACCTTTGTTGTTTAGGGGAAAAGAAGAACCAAAGCTCTCCGGCAGTTGAGACTTTTCGAGGGTGCTGAGTTGTAGGATTTCCTTGAGGATCATTCTGGCTCCGGAAATATTTTTTTCCTGAATAATAACCTTCTAGCGGCGGCTTCCAGGACTTCTTTTTAGTCGATAGGGGAGAGCGAAAAGTAACGTTCAGCCAAGATGGTCGGCATCGCCAAGTAGTTTCGCGATCCATTCGGGAAAGGAAGCCCGTAAGGCGAGCATCGCCTTCCACTCCTCTTTGGGGAGTTTTTCGCGGATTTTGGTCAAAGTCTCCTGGGCGTGCGCTTGGCCCATCCAGACCAGGGCTCGGATGGCCATGCCGGCTGGGCGGTTGCCTAAAATCAACTGCCAATGAGGCGCATGCTTGAACCTGATCATGCGCTTGCCGAACTTCAACGTGTGGTTCCGGCCCGATGTGATGAATACTTCCTGAACTGGAACCTGTGTGGTCAAGCCGAGGACATTGGCGGCGGTGGCACCGTTGGTGACGACTTCCTCTCCTTTTCTGGCCGCAATGGACTTGATGACGGTTTCCAGGGTTGGGGGCCTGGTTCCAAAACGACCGGAAATTGGAGCCACATAAGTGCCGCGACTAACACGGATCAGTTTCCCCGCCCTTGTTAAACGGGTGAAAGCCTGATTCACGGCGGCACGGGTGTTATGGCCCAAGAACTCCTTCGGGGATAAAACACTCCCCTCCGGACGGGCTTGGGTGGACCTTAAGATGGCTTGAGTGACCGAGTTCATGAACTAGACTCCCTGATTTCAGAAATAGCTGATTTCCCATAAATTGGAAATGAATTCAGAAATTGCCAATTCTTTCAATGGTGGACTCGAGAACTCTAGCGAATTGTTCTTAGTAGAAATGATAATTTTTGTCAGTACCAGATGACAGTCTCTTCAAGTTGCTGGGCGCAACTTGGATTTTACCTCTTCCCAGGGTATGTCGGCCTTGGGATTGTTTTGATGGAACTCTAATCGCCGGTCTAATTCGATTTCCTGCTCCGGGGACAAGTGTATTTCATTGGGATGGAGGGCGATATCGTTCCAAAGCTCTTCCGCCAGTTGAAGTTTTTCGGGGATGCTGAGTTGGAGGATTTTCTTGGGAATCATTCCGGCTCCTGAGGTATTCTTTTCTCGAATCATAGACTTGGCAAGTAGTTTGGTCAAGATTCGGTGTTTGGAGAAAGGTAGACAGGGAAGGGTCCGAAAAGCGTGCCCAATATTTAAAGGTGACCTGATTTTCAACCACACCCAAAATCATCAATTTTCAGGATATAATCACGCTTTGGAGAAAAAAGTTTGGGAGATTTTAAGTTCAAAAAAATGAAGGACTTGGATAGGACACTTTTGGAAAATCGGTCTTCGATTTGGGGCCGAGTTGTATAAAACTTTTAAATACAAAGTTGTTGGCTGATAACTGAAAAGACAATGTTTCTTAAAAATTTCGACCTCCTGTCAAAATGGCAGGAGGTCGAAGAGCTTGAGGAGGGCCTGGAATAAGGGACAATCATGAGTGCGTCCCTGTCACGCAGGAGGTCGAGGGTTCGAGCCCCTTCAACCCCGCCATATATGTCAAAAAGCCCATAAACATTAATTTGTTTATGGGCTTTTTTATTTATAGCAGAGTTAGAGGGGGGGCCCGAACACGGGGAAAGGTTTAAGGAAAACGGGAGTTTTCCTTGCTGTAGAAAGGGGCCCAAGGGGGAAACTGGTTTCCGCCCTTGAGCGAAGCGGTTCGATTGCCCCTTCAACCCCGCCATTTTGGTTAAAAGATAAAACTTTAAAACTAGCCATTTCATTAACGTTTTGGGAACAAGTGGGTTGGTGTATTCAATAACCCGGCGTCCTATTGCACGTTGTGGTTTTTCTCCCGCCCTGCGATTCTCGTGATGCGCTTGGGGGGTCAAGGTGGAATATAAGATCGCTTTCAAAAAATTAGGCGCACGCTACCGAAAGTTACGTCTTGAGCGGAAAATGGTTCAAACGGATGTTCTCGGGTATGGGTTCGCCATCCGCCACTATCAACGGCTTGAATCGGGGCGTCCCCATTCCTTGAAAACTTTTTTCCGTGTTTCCGAAATGTTAAGAATAAATCCTAAAGTGTTGATCAAAGGCGTTTTCAATGTTAGAGGGTCTAGATAAAATTGATTGGGCAAGCGTCCAGTGTTGCAATGGACCAGCTACCCAGGTTCCGAAACTCCTATGGGATTTGCTTTCAAAGGACAAGAAAGCTCAAAGCTCGGCGATACTTGAGCTCTTCGGTAACATCTGGAACCATGGAACGGTTTATGAGGCTACAGCCAAGGTGGTTCCTTTTCTCTATGAAGTTTTGGAAAATCCTTCCTGCTCCGAACGATTTTCTGTCATTTGGCTTTTAAACGCCATTGCTAATGGAAGTTTATATCACCGAGTACATAATCCTGAAAAGAAGAATGAAGTGGAACAGGAAACGATTTGGGTGAAAAATGCTCACGATGCAGTCCGACAGGGAGTAAAAACAATACTTGGCCTTTTGAGTGAAAAGGACAAGGATTTGCGCCTCCCGGTCGTTTTGTTGTTAGCCTCACTACCGGAAGAAGCCACCCAAATTACACCTATACTGTTATCAATCCTTTCTGTGGAAAAAAATGCTGAGGCGCGCGCTGGTTTAGGTCTAGCCTTGGCATTGCTAGGTGAATTCCACTTTGAGGCTTTTCGTTCCGAAAACACTAAGTTGCCACTCGTAGTAATAGAAGTCCTTGCGAAAGCATGCATGCGCGACAAAGGAATGAAAGTTTCGGCGTATCAGACGATCGAGGAATGCCTCTTGGCGACGGTGGGCCAGGAGGATCAAGATTGGCTTAGGGATGAAAAAAAACTGTTGGACATAACAAACCTAAATTAATCTGCGCAGCGGCTCCTTGTTTAAAGGTTCTATCTATTACCCAGCCTGGGCCATTGATGGGGGTTTAAAACAGAACCTTAAAAGTGGCCTTTTCTTTACCGTTTTTCCCGATGAATGGAAAATTGTATTCCATCACCCCACCCTTGTCCTCGCGGTAGCTAATAGGCTTGATAAACGATCTCAAAAATCCCTTCGCTCAATGAGGCTTGCTTCCTCATAACAAATTGCGAGCCTCAATCAAAATGATTCGGAGTTTTTATCATTTTGATCGTGAAATGAAAATCGTTAGCCAGTCCGATTTCCAAATGCCTAAAATGAGTGGCCTTTTCCCCCCGAAAAGGGTTTTCAAGGGTTAGTCAACCATTTGATTAGGGCATGTTCCTTGCTTTATCTTCTCCCCTTACCTTAATGAATTCATGAATTTCGGATGAGTCCGGTCTAATTTCATCCCTACCTATTCCTGTTTTATCAAGTGTGGAACCATTGGATCAAGAACTGCCGGTTTGGACGCCGCGCATGCCCTTTGGCAAGAAGGCGGAAACTTGAGTCGCCTAAGCATCGCGAAAACGAAGGGGGATTGATGGAAGCTCTGTTTTTGGGGACGGGCACCAAGACCGCACAGCCGCCGGTGGTGGTTTTTACGTTAGACGACCAGCGCTACGGGTTGCCTCTCGCCCGCGTGAAGCGCTCAATCCGCGTGGTCGCCATCACGCCGCTTCCCGAGGCGCCGCCGATCGTTTTGGGCGTCATTGATCTCGCCGGCGTGATCATCCCCGTCATCGACATTCGAAAACGCTTCGGCCATCCGTCACGCGATATTCACTTATCCGATCATCTCATCGTTGCCACAACCAGCAGGCGAACCATCGCGCTCTTAGTCGATGAAGCGAAGGGGGTCATCGAAATTTCATCGGAGACCTACTCGCCCGCGGAAAAAATACTGCCTGGCCTCAAACTCTTCGATGGCGCGGTTAGTCTCATGGACGGGTTGGTCCTGATCCATGACCTTGAACGCCTGCTCTCTCTCGACGAAGAGGCGTCTATCGACCGAGCTTTGAACGATCCCACGCGTATCCCCGTACCGATTGGCGGGGTTGCGCCGGGGAAATCGAAAGAGGGGGACCATCAACCATGATCGCCGAACTGGATGCGACGTTCTTGGCTGAAGTGAGCGGTTTGATCGCCGAGCGCATGGGTCTTCATTTTCCCGAGGAGCGGTGGCCCGATCTGGCCCGCGACCTGAAAACCGCCAGCCAAGAGTTAGGCTTCGAGTATCCCGACGCCTGCGTTTCATGGCTCAGAACCAGGGAATTGACGGCTCAGCACATTGAGACGCTCGCGAGCCACCTGACGGTGGGCGAGACTTATTTCTTCCGGGACCCGGAGAGTTTCGAAGTGCTCCAGAGGGAGATCCTGCCCCCACTCATCGCGAGGCGGATTGACACGGGCCGGACCTTGCGCTTGTGGAGCGCCGGGTGTTGCACCGGAGAAGAAGCTTACTCCCTCGCCATCAGCTGTGCCCGTTCCCTGCCAGACCTCCCCACTTGGAACGTCTCGGTTCTCGCCACGGATATCAACCCGAAGTCCCTCGCCAAGGCAGAAGCGGGCGTTTACTCCCCCTGGTCGTTCCGGGGAACTCCTGATCCGTTCCGCGGAGGTTTTTTTTCCCCGGCGCCCGGAAAAAACCTGCGCATCGGCGCGGTGGTCAAAAATCTGGTTCACTTCCGTTACCTCAACCTGGCCGAAGACCTTTATCCGTCCCTTCACAACCACACTAACGCTATGGACGTCATTTTTTGCCGCAATGTCCTCATGTACTTCACTCCCGACCATCAGCGGCGAGTCGTGGCGGCGCTGTACCGTTGCCTTGTCGACGGCGGCTATCTTTTGGTTAATCCCGCGGAAGCCAGCCATTCGTTGTTCCCGATGTTCACCATGGAAAATATCGGCGGGGTCATTCTCTTTCGCAAGACGCCACGGGTAACCGGTGTTGAGTCCCGGCCGGGAAATGTCCCGACGAACCCCGCCCTGCCCGTGCCGGCATTCAGCACCGCCCCGGCGCCAGCCGCCCCCCGCCTGATCCCTCATTTGATGCCGCCCCCCTCGCCCATCGACCCTGTCCCGCCGGTCCTGTTGGCTCCGCCGATTACCCCGTTATCTGGGGAGGATTTCTTAAGGGTGGCGGGTGTCTACGCCAATCAGGGCAGGCTTGAGGAGGCGCTCGCGTTGTGTCGAGACGCCATCGCCGTTAATAGCACCAATCCCGCCGCGTATTTTCTGTGCGCGATGATCTGCCAAGAGCTCGGCCGGTTGGAGGAAGCCGTCGCCACCCTAGGCAAAGTCCTCTATCTCGACCAGGATTTCATCCTCGCCCATCACGCGTTGGGCAGTCTCTACAAAAGGCTACGTAAGCCAAGGGAATCCAAGCGCCACCTCGCGATCGCCCTTGAGCTTCTTTTGGCCCGAGGTAGGGATGAGATCGTGCCCGAGTCCGATGGGGTGACCTGTGGGCGGCTCGTTGAGTCGGTTCAAGCCATGGCGGGACCCTAAGAACATGACCTCACGCACGATTGACTGGGAAGTCATCCACCGCCGCCTCGCGCTTGCCGCCAATGCCATTTCCAGCGGGATCAGTCATGGTCCGGAGGAGGTCCGCCGTATTCTCGAAGCGCGCGCCAGGGTCGCGGCCCATCCACCCGCCAATGAGGACGAGGCGGAGCGGCTCGAGATACTGGCCTTCACGATTGCCGGCGAGACCTACGGCGTCGAAACCTGTCACGTCGGGGAGGTCTGCCACCTTAAGGATCTGACCCTATTGCCTTGCACGACGCCCTTCATCGCCGGTGTCATGAACCGCCGGGGCCAGATCTTGGCGATCATCGACCTGCGCAAGTTTTTCGGGTTGCCAGCCCGGGGCCTTACCGAACTCAACCGGGTCATTGTTTTAAGGGGCGGTGACAACGAGCTCGGGTTGCTCGCGGACTCCATTGAGGGGGTGCGATCCGTCATCGCTTCGGACCTTCAGGAGGGCCTGCCAACGCTCACAGGCATCCGGGAGAAGTTTCTCAAAGGTGTCACCGGCCAGATGCTGGCCGTGCTCGACGGCGGCCGTCTTCTGGCTGATGCCAGCCTTAAGGTTAATGAACAAGTTAATTGATGAGTTAAAAGACTATGGAGGAGGAAAGCAATGCGTTGGAACATCGGAAACAAGATCGCGGTTACATTTGTTCTTATAGCCCTAATCTACGGCGTCGTGTCGGTGAGCTCGTTTAGGGGGCAGGTCAGAAATGAAGAGGGCGAGAAGTGGGTGGAGCATACCTTTGAGGTGATTCAAAACCTCGATAGCATCCTTTCGGCCCTCATCGACGCCGAGACGGGTGAACGCGGGTACCTACTAACAGGTACGGAAGCCTATCTCGATCCCTACAACCAAGGTTCGCAGAAAGTGAACGGCGCCATTGATAAGGTTCAAGAGCTCACGGTTGACAATCCCAAGGAGCAGGCGCTCATTAACGCTATCCGTCCTTTGGCGGCAGCCAAACTTGGGACACTCCAAGAGGGGATCGATCTTAGGCGCGAGCAAGGGAAAGGCCTCGACGCGGCCATCAAGGTTCTTCACAACGACAAAGGCAAAAACCTCATGGACCAGATCCGAACCCTGGTCGGTGAAATGGAGGCCGAGGAGCACGGCCTTTTGGACAAACGTAACAAGGACTCCGAATCCAGCGCCGGAACGTTGAGACTCGTCATCTCGCTGGGATCCTTGATATCGATCCTAACCCTGCTCGCGGGAGGCTTCTGGCTGACGGGTTCCATCGCCAAGCCGATACGAAAGCTGACCCTCGTCGTCGAGCGAATCGCCAAGGACGACCTGACCGTGTTAATCGAGACCGAAAACCGGACGGACGAGGTCGGAGACCTGCAGAGATCCCTACGGACAATGCTCGACAGCCTCCGTGGATTGAACAAAGAGCTGAAGAGCGGTTTCAACGTCCTCGCCTCCTCTTCCTCGGAGATCATTGCCACCGTGTCCCAGGTCAACGCGACCGCGTCCGAGATCGCGACCGCCGTGAGCGAGACAGCCACTACCGCCGAGGAGGTCAAGCAGACCGCTCACCTTTCCAACCAGAAGGCGAAGGTGGTCCAAGAGGTCGCCCAGAAAGCGGCCGCCGTTTCCGAGATTGGCCGCGGCGCTGTCACCGAGACCATTGAGGGCATGAACCGTATTCGCGAGCAGATGGAGGCGATCGCCGAGAGCGTCGTGCGGCTCTCCGAACAGGGTCAGACCATCGGTGAGATCATCGCCACCGTCAACGACCTCGCCGAGCAGTCGAACCTGCTGGCGGTGAACGCGGCCATCGAGGCCACGCGCGCCGGTGAGTTCGGCAAGGGGTTCGCGGTGGTGGCGCAAGAAGTCAAGAGCCTCGCTGAGCAGTCCCGGCAGGCCACCACGCAGGTGCGGACCATCCTGATGGAGGTGCAGAAAGCGACGAGTGCCGCGGTCATGGCTACCGAGCAAGGCACGAAGGCGGTGGTCGCCGGGGTCAAACAGGCCAATGACGCCGGAGAGTCAATCCGATCGCTCACGGGGACTGTGGGCGAGGCCTCTCAGGCCGCCACCCAGATTGCCGCTTCGAGCCAGCAACAACTCGTGGGCATGGACCAGATTGCCTTGGCCATCGCCAATATTCGACAGGCCACGACCCAGAACATGGCGGGAACCAAGCAACTCGAGATGTCGGCGAAGAGCCTTCAGGAGATGGGCGGAAGGTTGAAAGTACTGGCCGAAAGGCAGCGTATGGAGGTTTGAGCCGGGCCGGCATTGTCGTGGGGGAGTGAATGAACAACGAGAAGAATAAAGAACTTTTAGCGAAGCTGAGGGAGATATTCCAGGTCGAGGCGGCTGAACGCGTCGAGGCCATAACGGTCGGCCTTATCGCGCTTGAGCGCGCCAAGGATTCCGAGTATATCTCCATCGTTGAGGGCGTTTTCCGGGAGGCTCATTCCCTCAAGGGCGCGGCGGGGTCGGTCAACCTGCCTGCCGTACAGGCGTTGTGCAGGGATTTGGAGAGCCTCTTTTCGGAAATGAAGCACGGGGGACTCAAATTGTCCATGGAAATGCTGGATGTCATTCATCCCTCGCTTTGCGTCCTTTCGGCCTTGTGCGCCAACCCCGCCGCCGCACCTTCGCCCATGGAAGGCGGGGGCGGGGAACAAGAGACGCTGGCGGCGCTCCGGCAAATCGTCCTGGGATTGGCGGATAAGCGGGCTGGAACGCCGGAGAGAGCCGCCCTTATGGTTGATACAATTGTTGCCAACGCCCAAGCGGTTCCCGCGACGCCTAAGCCTGAAGAACCGCCTGAACCCCCTGAGCCACGGATTCCCACCGCCATGAGCGCTCCGGAAACGATCCGCATTTCCACCCAGAAACTCAACGCCTTATTGCTCGAAGCCGAGGAATTGGTCGGCGCCAAGATCGCGGAAAGCGAACGGGCTGTCGAGCTCCGCGCTCTCGTCGCGGACCTTTCCGGCTGGAACCAACGGCGTGTCCGTCAACATGTGCGGCAACGTTTCCGACGGGAAGGCGCGATGACCGCATCCGAGCTGCTCGAGTCCGAGATATTGAACTCCCGGAAGCTTGAAAGCGCGCTTCGGAAGCTCGCTGGGTCCGCGCACCAGGACGCCCTTACTCTCGCCGCGATCACCGACAGGCTCCTGACGGACACCAAGCAGGTGCTCCTGCTCCCTTGTTCCACCCTCTTCGGCCACCTGCCCAAGGTCGTGCGCGACCTGGCGCGTGAGCAGGGTAAGGAGGTGGACCTTCTCGTAAAGGGTGAGGACATCGAGATCGACCGACGAGTCCTCGACGAACTCAAAAACCCCATCCTCCACCTGCTTCGGAATTGCGTCGATCACGGTATCGAGAAACCGGATAAGCGCCTTGGGCTTGGCAAACCCAGCCATGGATCCATCACCATCACGGCGAAAACGGCCGAGGGAAACCGGGTCGAGCTCACCCTCGCTGACGACGGTGCCGGGATCGACGCGGACAAGGTCAAAAAGGCCGCCGTCCACCTGGGACTTATCGGGGCCGGCGAAATGGCCCATTTGACTGATCATGAGGTGACCGGGCTCATCTTCCGTTCCGGCCTGTCGACGAGCCCGGCCATCACCGACTTGTCGGGGAGGGGATTGGGCATGGCCATCGTCCAAGAGAAGGTCGTGAAGCTCGGCGGCACGATCACGGTTGCCTCAACGCCCGGCAGGGGTACAACCTTCCGCGTTCTCGTTCCTTTGTCGATGGCGACCTTCCGGGGAGTGCTCGTCGCCGCGGCCGGCCAGCACTTCGTTTTTCCGACCGCCAGCGTGGTGCGCGTGAGCCGGGTGAAACCGGACGAGATTAAAACCATCGAGAACCGCCAGACGATCACTTTGGGTAAACGCGCGGTTTCGCTAGTTCGCCTGCGGGATGTCCTCGAGATACACGGGCCCGATGGGCGCGAGAAGGGCGAAGCCCGGCCGATCGTGGTGGCGCGCGCCGCGGACCGCCAAGTTGCGTTCCTCGTCGACGAGGTGAAGGGCGAGCAAGAAGTGGTGGTCAAGAGCCTGGGCAAACAACTCGCCCGGGTCCGCAACATCTCAGGGGCTTGCTTCTCGGGCAGCGGCGCGGTTATCCCCATACTCAATGTCGCCGACCTCATGGAATCAGCGAGCGCATCCGGAGCGCCGGAGCCGATAGCCGCCGCTCAGGACAAGGGAACCAAAGGGCCTGGACGCCTGCTCATAGCCGAGGACTCGATTACCGCGCGGACCCTGTTGAAGAGTATCCTCGAGGCCGTGGGTTACGAGGTGGTGGCTTCCGTGGACGGGTTGGACGCGCTGACCAGGCTAAAGACTGAGCCATTTGACCTGGTGATTTCGGATGTCGACATGCCGCGCATGAATGGATTCGAGCTTATCGCCAGTATCCGCGCGGACAAGAAGCTCGGTGAGCTGCCTGTCGTGCTCGTCACATCGCTCGGCTCGAAACAGGATCGTGAATACGGCATCGAGGTGGGCGCCAACGCCTACATCGTCAAGAGCGATTTCGATCAGAACAACCTGCTCGAGATCATCCGGAGGCTCCTGTGAGCCGATGCCCTGAGGGAATATTGATGATCAAAGTACCAGTGGCCGAAGACTCGCGGATGATAAAGGACTGCCCCTTGAAAAGCGTGTTTGACCCAAAAAATATTTTGACCACTATTTTCCAGCAGGGAGGGGGCCTATGATACGCGTCCTTGTAGCGGATGATTCGGCCACGACCAGGCAATGGCTGGTTTTCCTGCTCCGGGAAGACCCGGAGTTTCAAGTGGTGGGTGAGGCGAAAGACGGCCTGGAAGCGGTGGAATTGACGCTCAAGCTCCGGCCCGACATCGTGGCGATGGATATTGTCATGCCCGAAATGGATGGGATTGACGCCACCAAACGCATCATGGCCGTCCTTCCCACCCCGATCGTTATTGTTTCCAATGTGGAAAACGTGGGGGAAATACGGGTTTCCCTGCAGGCCCTTAAGGTGGGGGCCCTTACCGTGATCAAGAAACCCGCGGGTCCGGGCGAGGTGGATAATAACCTGGATAGCTCCATCTTTGTCTCGACCCTCAAGATCATGTCGAAAGTGAAACTGGTCCCGCATTGGCCGAAATCCCCCAGGGAAAAAAACGAGACCCTCCCGAGAATCTTCTCAAAAAAATTTCCGGAGGGAAAAAATGGAAGGGTCATCGCCATCGCGGCTTCCACGGGAGGTCCGGCGGCTTTAAACCGGATTTTTTCCGAACTGCCGGGAGACTTTCCGGTTCCCATCCTCGTGGTCCAGCAAATGGCCAAGGGATTCGTGGCCGGATGCGTCGCCTGGATGAACGAAAACTCATCCCTCCGGATCAAGGTCGCCGAGGAGGGGGAACGCCCGGAGCCTGGCACAGTTTACCTGTCGGGAGAAAGCGCCCACTTGGGAGTCTCCGACCAATCCACCCTGTTCTATTCTCCCGCTGAGCCCATTGTTACCTATCGGCCCTCGGGAACTTTCCTGTTTGAATCGGCGGCGAAGGTCTACGGCAGTTCGACCCTGGCGCTGGTTTTGACGGGGATGGGGGTGGATGGCGCCGCGGGTTTAAACGCGGTTAAGAAAGCGGGGGGATGGATTATGGCCCAGGACCAGGAAAGTTCGGCTTTTTTTGGAATGCCGGAAGCCGCCATCAAAACCGGCTGCGTCAACCTGGTTTTGCCATTACCGGAGATAGCCCCCCTATTGATGCAAATCATGTCCTCGGTGGAAGAAAAGTGAGAACTCCTTTTCCCCTCCCCACGCGGCCCGGAGGCGGCCTATGATCCGGGTCTTGGTGGCGGAAGACTCAACGACGACCCGGCAATTACTGGTTTCCATTCTCCAGGAAGATCCGGAAATTCAAGTCGTAGGTGAGGCGAAAAACGGCCTGGAGGCGGTGGAACAAACCAGGAAACTTCAGCCCGATGTCGTGGCGATGGACATCGAAATGCCCGAAATGAACGGGTTTGAAGCCACCAAACGAATCATGGTTGAAAACCCCACGCCGATCGTGATTATTTCCAGCAGCCGGAACGTCCGCGAAGTGGAGGTTGCCCTACAGGCCCTCAAGGCTGGTGCGCTCACCGTATTTAAGAAACCCACCGGCCCCGGCACCGCGGAAGGCGAAGAAGAGCGCAAGAAATTTATCTCAATGCTCAAGGCCATGTCGCAAGTGAAAGTGGTCCGGCACTGGCCGGAACGCTACCAGATTAACGATAGTCAAACGCCTCAAAAGTTCCATGGCAAAATCACTGAGGGAATGAGGGGCAGGCTGGTCGCCATCGCGGCTTCCACCGGGGGACCGGCGGCCTTAAACCGGATTTTTTCCGAACTCCCGGGAAACTTTCCGGCGCCTATCCTGGTGGTTCAACACATGGCCAAGGGATTCATGGACGGATGCGCCTCCTGGATGAACGGAAATTCCTCCCTCCACATCAAAGTGGCGGAGGATGGGGAAACCCTCATGTCCGGTACGGTGTACCTGGCGGGGGATGACCGCCACCTGGGAGTTTCGGACCGCTCCACACTTTACTATTCTCAAGCCGACCCTATCGGCAGTTTTCGTCCCTCGGGAACCTACCTTTTTGAGTCGGTGGCGAAGGCCTATGGACCCTCCGCCCTGGCGCTGGTTTTGACAGGAATGGGATCGGACGGGGTGGCGGGGTTAAAGGCGGTCAAGGAAGCGGGGGGGTGGATTATGGCCCAGGACCAGGACAGCTCGGTTATTTTCGGAATGCCAGGAGAGGCCATCAAAACCGGTTATACGGACTTGATCCTGTCCCTGGCCGAAATCGCCCCGCGGCTGATGGAAATGTTTCCCTTGGGAGCGAAAAAATGACGGGACGAATTCTCATCGTCGAGGATAGCCCCACCCAAAGGGAGAAGCTGAGGATTATCCTGGAGTCGGAGGATTTTGAGGTGGTGACCGCGTCCGATGGATTGGCGGGCCTCAAGGCCGCCCGCGGCTCGAAATTCGACCTGGTCCTCTCCGATATCATGATGCCGGGCCTGACGGGACACGAATTATGCCGGAGTTTAAAATCGGACGCCTCCCAAAAGGGGATTCCGGTCATTCTCCTGACGGCCTTGACCGATCCGATGGACGTGATCCGGGGTTTGGAATGCGGGGCGGATAATTTCGTCACGAAGCCCTATGAACCCGAGGTGCTGATTCAAAGGGTCCAAAACGTCCTCGCGAATTGGCGTTTGCGCGCCGATGGAAAATTGAAGCCCAACGATGAAATCTATTTTCTCGGCCAAAAATTAACCATCACGTCGGAAAGGCCGCAGATCTTGAATCTGCTCATTTCCACCTTTGAGGACACGGTCCGGACCAATCAATTGCTCCAGGACAGCCAGAGCCAGCTCACGGAAGCCAAGGATAAAATCGAGAGATACGCCCAACAGTTGGAGGGCAAGGTCCAGTTTGCGGAGGAAAAATACAAGCTTCTCCTGGAAAACGCCACCGACGCGGTCATCGGCAGTGACTTGGAGGGCCGGATTTTTACCTGGAACCGGGGCGCGGAAACCTTGTTCGGATACCTGGCCGATGAAATCCTGGGGCAATTCACGGCCACGCTCGTTCCCGCCGATCATAGGGAAGAGATGGAAAAACTGAGGCGTCTGGCCGTTCAAGACGAGAATGCCTCGAATTACGAAACGATAATGTTGAAAAGAAACGGGGAGCGGGTTGAGGTGTCCGTCACGAAGTCGCCGATCAAGGATCCCCAGGGGACCATTGTGGGCGTTTCCACCATCTCGAGGGATATTTCGGAGATGAAACGGACCCAGGAATCCTTGAAGAAGGCCGAGGCGCAGATCCGGCTGTCGCAAAAGATGGACGCCATCGGGCGCCTGGCAGGGGGGGTGGCCCACGACTTTAACAATCTCTTGAACGTGATCGAGGGCAACCGGGATTTTATTCAATCCGCTTTCTCGGCCTCCGATCCCCATATGGAGGAAGTGGAAGAAATCAAAAAAGCGGTCCAGAGAGGGGCCGAGTTGACAAAACAACTGCTGGCTTTTGGGAAGAAGCAGGTCTCCCAGCCCGAACCGATCAACCTGAATGAGCTGGGCAGGGAAATGTCCAAAATGTTCAAGCGTTTGATTGACGCTTCCATTGATTTCGCGCTCATTGAAGAAAATGACTTGAAGTGGATTCAATCTGATCCGGGCCAAATCCAACAGGTGATGATGAATCTGGTTTTAAACGCCCGGGACGCCATGCCGAAAGGCGGACACCTATTGGTGATTACCAAAAATCTTGAAACGGTCGAGTTCACGGAGATAAACGGAATTAAAATCCCTCCCGGTTCCTACGCGGGTTTTTCGGTGACCGATACGGGTATGGGTATGGACGAGGAAACCCGGAAGTTAATTTTCGAGCCTTTTTTCACGACGAAGGGGGATAGGGGAACGGGGTTGGGCCTGGCCACCGTTTACGGAATCGTACATCAATGGAATGGATACCTATGCCTCCAAAGCACTCCAGGTGTGGGAACGACCTTTTCCATTTATTTTCCCGCCGTCTTAGAGGAGGCCGCGGTGATTGTCAAACCCCAACCGGTTTCCCTGGCCGCCAAGGGCACGGAAACCATCCTGGTCGCGGAAGATGAGGATTCGTTGAGAAAGATCGTGGTACGCGCGATGGAAAAGCGCGGTTACCACGTCCTGAAGGCTTGTAACGGCGTTGAGGCGGTCCGGACGGCATTGGAATATAAGGAACCCATCCACCTTTTACTAACCGATACGGTCATGCCCCAGATGAACGGCAAGGAATTGGCGGAGGAGTTAAGGAAAACCAGGCCGGAGATGAGTATTCTTTTCATGTCGGGTTATCCCCGGGAAGTTTTGTCCCAGCAGGGGAGAATCGACGCCACCATTAACTTGATCCAAAAGCCCTTTTCGAATGAAAAGCTCGCCGAACGTATCCGCGAGGTGCTAGGCCAGGAGTGAAAAACAGGAGCACCCGTCTCTCGTTAAATTGCCAATATCAATGCCAAATCACAATTGACTTACTTAGAAGTGCTTTCAGAGTGTGAATGTTCGAAATGAATGGATTCTTGTCACGTAGGAGGTCTAAGGTTCGAGCCCCTTCAATCCCGCCATTTTTTTGAAAAATCAATGTGTAATATGTTCCCCCTTCTTCATTTGTTTTATAATTTTTTTCATCCAGAGATAAGAATTTCGAAATTGAAAAGGAGGGTACCATGGCCTCTGTCGATCCGGATTTGCGGGATATGTTTTTTATCCTCATCCCTATCCTTTCCTTAGCCGCCATTCCCTTGATGGGGCCTTCCATGGCCCGGATGAGCGGTTGGGCCAAATTGGCCGTAGCCTACAGTACTTCGAGGGAATGCGCCGGCTTCAAACTCCAAGGCCGCCGGGGCCAATTTGGAAAGTGGATGGGATATAAGGGCATCCTGACCCTGGGGGTGGATTCGGAAGGTTTTTACTTATCGGTGATTTGGCTTTTTAAAAGCGGGCATCCATCCCTTTTCTTTCCATGGAAAGACATCCAAGCCCGGGAGGAAAGGATGTGGATGAGGGATTGGGTCGTTCTTGAATTCACCCAAGTTCCCGGCGTGACCTTTGCTCTTCATAAAAACGATGTTTTGAAACTCAACGGGCAAGATGGTTCATTTAAAATCGCTTAGGAAAGAAATGATTCCGAGAGTCAGCCCGTGGATCAAAAGTATTTTAAAAAAGAAAGTCATTCTCCCAGAATCCCGAAAAACGGGCTTTTTCAGCTTACTATTTAGAATTACCTTCTTCATGCCACCCGTTATGATCTTTACTGATGAAAAAGACACTGGCCAAAAAAAGTGCTTCCAAGCCCACTGCCCCCTGGTCATTACGCGTGCCCTACCGGGTAAAGATCGCGGCCACCATGGGGGTCGCCCTCCTCATTGTTCTGTCCTTTACCTCTTACACCCTCTACCGCTTAGCTTCGAAACGAATCATTGAAGAATTCGGCCAGAAGCTCATCACGGTCGTGGTCAACGGGGCTCAGCAGATCGACGGCGACAGTTTTGCTAAGATGACCAAACCATCCCAAATGAAATCTAAACCCTACCTGAAGGTCCAAACCCTTTTGCGGCACCTGACGGCAGTCAACAACCACATCCATTTACGTTACTTCTACACGATGGCCCCTACCGACAAGCCCGGCACTTGGCGTTACGTTGTTGACGCCGCGTCCAATAGCTCAAAGGACTTCTCGCCATTGGGTAGCACGGAAGATTTAAGCTATGACCGCCGGTGGTTGAAGCAGCCCAATAAGCCCATGGCCGAGGGGAATTTCGACTATCGCGTGCCCGTGACCCAAAACGACGAGGTGGGCGACCTTTCCAAAGCCTTCAATCAAATGGCCAAGGGCTTGAAGGAACGGGAACTCTACCGCCAGCAATTCGGGCGTTACGTCAGCCGCCAAATCGCGGAAAAAATCCTGGCCCAACCGGACAAGGCCTTCTGGGACGCCGAGCGAAAAAGGGTCACCATCCTTTTTTCCGATATACGGGGGTTCACCGCCATGTCCGAGAAGGTCGCGCCGGAAGTGATCGTGGCGCGCCTGAACGAGTACTTGACCCTGATGATCGACATTGTCTTTCAACACGAGGGGACCTTGGACAAGTTCATCGGCGACGCCGTTATGGCTCTCTTTGGCGCCCCGGTGAGCCTGGGTAATGACGAGGAGCGCGCGGTGAGGGTCGCCGTGGACATGCAGAAGGCCGTCAAGGACTTGAGCTGGCGCTGGAGCAAGCAAGGCTTGCCGGAGTTCAAGATCGGCATTGGGATCAACACCGGGAATATCGTGGTGGGAAATATCGGCTCCGAAAAGCGCATGGAGTACAGCGCCATTGGGGATGCGGTCAACCTTGCCTCGCGCCTGGAGAGCCTGAACAAGGACTACCAGACGGGAATCCTCATCAGCGAGGAAACCTATAAAGCCGTCCGGAAGATCACTGAGACCCGTTTTGTGGACAACGTCACCGTGAAGGGCAGAACCCAGCCTGTGGCTGTTTATGAGGTGTTGGGGATAAGGTAAAGTTCATAAATTAAAAATTCTTTAGTTGTCATTGCGAGGAACGAATTGTGTGACGAAGTAACCCAAGTTCATGGGTTGTTCTCGCTTAAAATTTAAGGCCAAACCAATTTCGAAAGGCGTATTTATACCCAAAAACTGGGGTTGCTTCGTCGCTAACACCAATGAAAGACGCTCCTCGCAATGACATCAAACTGCGGCATTACCAATAAATAGGTGGTTTTAACAGCCTTTTTCCTTTTGAAGTGCGTCTGAATAAGAGTATTTCTTACGTTTATAAACGCTCATTTTTTAATCTAAGGTAACTCGTGACCCTTTCCGAAATATCCATCAAACGCCCCGTCTTCGCCTGGATGCTCATGGCTGGCCTCATCGTTTTCGGCGGCATCTGTTTCATGCGCATGGGGATCAGCCAGCTTCCGGACGTGGATTATCCGGTGGTCTCCGTTAACATCCGCCTGGAGGGAGCCGCACCCGAGGTGATCGAGACCTCGGTCGTCGATTTCGTCGAGGACGCGGTGATGAGTATTCAGAGCGTCCGTAGTGTGACCTCCGAGTCGGAGGACAGCGAGGGAACCGTCACCATCGAGTTCGAGCTGAACCGCAATATCGACCTAGCCATCCAGGATGTCCAGGCCAAAGTCGACTCGGTCCTGGGGAAGTTGCCTAAGGAAATCACCGCGCCCACGATCCGCAAGTCCAACCCCGAGGATCAGCCCATCATGTCGCTGACGCTGGCCAGCGACAAATACCCACTCAAGGACCTCATGGTCTTCGTGAACGACCGCTTGAAAGACCAGTTCTCCATGGTGGCCAGCGTGGGGGATATCACCTTGGGGGGATACCACGATCCCAACCTGCGCATCTGGGTGGACCGCCAGGCGCTCAATCGCTACAGCTTGTCGGTCAACGACCTTATCAACACGGTCCAGAACGAGCACTTGGAATCTCCGGCGGGCCAGCTGGTGGACGACAAGCGGCAATTGAACGTTCGGACCATGGGCGAGGCCAAGACCATCGATGAGTTCGGCGACCTGGTCATCAACCAACGCGGGGGCCAGGCGAACTACAGCCGAATCCATCTCAAGCAGGTCGCCCGCATTGAGGAAGGGATGGCCGACGCCTTGAGTATTAGCCGGGCCATGGGCACTCCCTGCGTGGCGTTGAATATCCTCAAGCAGAGGGGGTCCAACTCGGTGGAGGTGGCCAAGGCTGTCCGGGCCAAGGTGGTGGAAGTCCAGAAAGGCTTGCCGGAGGGGATGAAGCTGGGTATTAATTTCGACAGTACCCGCTACATCGAACAGGCGGTCCAGGAACTGAATTTGACCCTGGTGCTCTCGGCTTTCCTAACCGCCATTGTTTGTTGGATGTTCTTGGGGAGCTGGTCCTCCACCCTGAACGTGGTTTTGGCCATCCCCACTTCGGTGGTCGGAAGTTTCATCCTCCTTTACTTCGCCGGCTTCACCCTGAACACCTTCACCCTGCTAGGCTTGAGCCTTTCCATCGGTATCGTGGTGGATGACGCCATCATGGTGCTGGAAAATATCATCCGTCACCGGGAAAAGGGCGAAAGCCGGTTCCTGGCGGCCTTGACCGGTTCTAGGGAAAT
>PLZG01000102.1:0-3715 GCA_003152075.1 candidate division FCPU426 bacterium | reverse complement strand
GCTTTCGCGATTTTTGGCCTGAGTTTCTCGGCCCTGGGGCTGCTTAACAAGGAATTTATTCCCTCCCAAGACCAGAGCCGGTTCAACATCCGCCTTAAAACCCCCGTGGGTTCGGCTCTTTCTTATTCTGACCTGAAATTCAGCGAGGTTGAGAAGTTCCTCTCCTCTCGCTCGGAGGTCGACCGCTATGTTATCCAAGTGGGGGGAGGCTCCCCCGGCGACTCCAACGGTGGCTCAGTGCTGGTAACCATGAAGGACTTGGGCAAACGGGGAATTGATCCGAAGGCGGGACATGAAATGAGCCAGCAGGAATTCATGGGCCTCTGCCGTAAACAATTGAACAAGTTACCCGATGTGCGCGCCGTGATTCAGGATCTTTCCACCAAGTCCTTTACCGCCTCCAGGGGTTTCCCGGTGGAGTTCCTGGTCCAGGGTCCGGATTGGGGAAAGCTGGCCGATTACACGAACCAAATAGTGGCCGAATTGGATAAGGGCGGCCTGGTGACCGACCTGGACACCAATTACGCTTTAGGCCAGCCCGAGCTTCACGTGGTGCCTGACCGCAAAAAGGCGGCGGCTTTCGGGGTAAGCATTGCCAGCATTGCCCAGACCATCAACGCCATGATCGGCGGGGTCCTGGTGGGTACTTATGAAAAGGGCGGGCACCGTTATGACATCCGCCTGAAGCTGGAAGATAGCAAGGAAGACCCGCGGGCCAAGGTGAAAAGCCTTTTCGTGCGTAACAACCAGGGTGAATTGGTGCCCTTATCCGCTTTAATCACGATGGAGGAAAGCAAGGCCATGGTGTCGATCTGGCGAAGCAACCGGGAAAGGTCTATTTCCGTCTACGCTAACGTCAAGGCGGGGGAATCCCAACAAAAGGCCCTGCAGGAGGTCCGCGACACAGCCAAACGCATCCTGCCGCCCGAGTACCATGTCACCCTCACGGGGACCTCGCAGACCTTCGGCGAGTCCCTGCATAGCCTCATCCTGGTTCTTATTCTTGGCCTCTTCGTGGCTTACATGGTCCTGGCCTCGCAGTTCAACAGCTTCATCGACCCGGTTTCCGTGTTGATGGCGCTGCCTTTCAGCGTTTCGGGAGCGCTTTTGGCCCTACTGGTCACCCATCGGTCGATTAATGTCTATAGCATGATCGGATTGATCCTGCTCATGGGAATCGTCAAGAAGAACTCGATCTTGCTGGTGGACTTCACGAACCAGGTCAGGGAAAAAGGGGAACCGTTAGTTCGCAAAGCGCTTCTCACGGCTTGTCCTATCCGTTTGAGACCCATCTTAATGACCTCAGTGGCCACCATCGCGGGCGCCATTCCCGCCGCGTTAGCTTTGGGCCCTGGCGCCGAGACCCGAAACCCCATGGCCATCGCCGTCATCGGCGGGGTGACTTTTTCGACCCTGCTCACTCTTTACGTGGTCCCTTGTTTCTATAGCGTTATGTCGCGGTTCGAAAAGAGGCAGAAGCACGCGGAAATAATGGCCGAGGCAGTGAAGGAAGAAGCCCGACTTTTGCGCAAAAGGCCCACCAAGTGATTTTGCCGAATTTTCCCATTCCCTAGGTTAATATATTGTCCATGCCCGAATCCCGAACCCACTTGGTCATCGGTACCCCCTGCTACGGCGGGCAGGTTACCAGCGTCTACACCACCTCTCTCATGAGGCTTCAGTTGGCCTGCGCCCAACGGGGCGGAATCGACTTAAGCGCCAACTTGCTTTCGGGCGACGCCCTGATCACCCGGGCCCGGCAAAACATTGTGGCACATTTTCTGGAAAATCCCGTGGGAACCCATCTTCTATTTATTGACGCCGATATCGCCTTCGACCCCTCGCAGGTTTTCCGATTGCTTGATTTTGGGGCCGATGTCGCCGCGGGAGTCTATCCCACCAAACGCATTGATTGGTCCAAGGTAAAGGAGCTTGCCAAGGCGGACGCGCCTAACCTTGAGCCAACCTCCTTGTCCTACGTGCTGGGCTTTGAGGATCCCACCAAGGTGGATCCCCGGAACGGTTTCGCCAAGGTTCGCTACGCCGGAACCGGATTCATGATGATTAAAAGAGCGGCACTGGTAAAGATGATTGAGTCTTACCCCGAACTCCACTACAACCGGGAGCACCAGGCTGAGGACCCCCTCGTGAAAAGCAAATGGCGGTCGGCCTTGTTTAATTGTTTCATCGAAAAGGAGAGTGGGGTTTACCTAAGCGAGGATTACAGTTTTTGCCGCCGTTGGACCGACCTGGGTGGTGAAATATGGGTCGACCTTCAAAGCCGTTTGACTCATGTTGGCACGATTGCCTTTAATGGCGACGTCGCGACCCAATTTACCGTAACGCAAAAATAGCTTCGGAGGAATTTCATTGAGAATGGTTTTAACCCTATTCATTCTTTTATCAGCAGGAACAACCTTCTGCGGCTGTTGTCCTTTGAGCTGTTTAATCGCCGGTTCTAAAGGGTCAACCCCAACCAAAAAAGTTACCCCGACGAAAGCGACAAAAGGGGAGGAGAGTGCCGATAAGACAGGTGGAAAGTCCGACGACCAATCGCAATAATTTTTAATAGTTGTTTCCCCTTCTCCCTTTAGGGGAGAAGGATGGGATGAGGGTGGTCATCTCGAGTAACGCTACCCATCTCCCGAAAGGCGTTCATAGGGAAAGTCTCCTAATGTACCCACAAAACCAAGGCCAAGGGGAGAGGGGACAAATGAAATTTGGAAATCACATTAAATAAATGAGCGAGGGAACTATGGTTGTTTATGATTTTCAAGCCAAGACAATTGAAGGAAAGGAAGTTCAACTTTCGGAATATAAGGGTAAAGCCCTTTTGATCGTCAATTTGGCCAGCCATTGCGGGTTCACCCCCCAATACGAGGGACTGGAAAAACTTTACGAAAAATTCAAGGACAAGGGTTTTTTCGTTTTGGGCTTCCCCTGCAACCAGTTCGGGGCCCAGGAACCCGGCAACGAAGCGGAAATTAAAAGCTTTTGCGATTTGAATTTTGGGGTGAAATTCCCCTTGTTCTCAAAGATCGATGTGAACGGCGATAATACCCATCCCCTTTACGGATACCTTAAGAAAGAATTGCCGGGAGTCTTGGGGACTGAGGGGATTAAATGGAACTTTACGAAGTTTCTCGTCGACCGCCAGGGCAAACCCGTAAAAAGATACGCCTCAAATGAAAAACCAGAGGATCTCGAAAAAGATATTAAGAGTCTGCTGGCTTAACCCGGCGTCTTTTCTTCCCGGACTAATTCATCCAGCAATTCTCCGGGCTTGATGAACCTCAAGCCGCAGGCGTTTCTTTCCGACCAAACCACGGAAGCGTAGGCCTGGGCTTGACCGTTATGGATGGACCGGAAGTCCAACTTGAAAATTTGGTTGGGAATAAAAAATTCCGGGGTTTCCAGGCACATGCCTTCCTTGCTGATATTTTTTGCTTTTAAATAGTGCGGCTGATTTGAATAGTTTTTGGATCTTGCCGGGCTGGAGCCGGGCAAGAAGCGGACTTCCACTATTTCTTCCATCTCCACCCGTTGAAATTGCCGATTGTCCTTATCCATAGGTTCTCCCGCTAATAATAAATAATCCTGGTGAGACGGTAGTTTAAACTCCTCGAGAAACAAGTTTAAAGCACCTTTGAAAGGTTACGCCCGGGAAGTTTCAAATTATTCGAAAAACGGCTTCCCCAGTTCAATAACGAAGTGC
>PLZG01000052.1 GCA_003152075.1 candidate division FCPU426 bacterium | reverse complement strand
ACTAAAGCAAAAGCCCTGCCAATTGGGTGGAATTGAGTTTCGCTTTAATTGTTATTCGATTTTCGAATGAAAAATTTAGGTTTTTTCGTTAAATACTAATTAAGGAAAATCTCTTTGAAAATCCAAATTCCGGAGAGAATTTTCTACAAAAAAGTAGGTTTGTACCCGATTTTGTATTTTTTTAGCTTGTAGCCCAATTGCCTGGGGGTGATTCCGAGGAGCTTGCAGGCCTTGGCTTGGACCCCGCCACAACGTTCCATAGCTTCCATTACTTTCATTTTCTCAATCTCAGTCAAGGTGGCTCCCCCCGAAGGCCCGTGCGCGAAGGGAAAGCCTTGAGTTTCCACTGGCAACTTGGGGACCTGATTTGAGTATAGGTCCAATGGAAGGGGAACATCCTCTAAAGAAAGCAAGTTGCCCTTGGCCATGACGGTCATGCGCTCGATGGTATTTTCCAACTCCCGCACGTTACCCGACCAATTGTAGGTAACCAAGCGGGCGGTGACCTCGGGCGCCATCTTAAAATTGGTCTTGTTTTCCTCGTTGTACTTTTGAAGGAAATAGTTCAATAAAAGGGGGATGTCCTCTTTGCGGTCCCGTAAAGACGGAAGGAAGATCGGCACCACATTAAGGCGGTAATAAAGGTCCTCACGGAATTTTCCCTCGGCGATGGCTTTTTCCAGGTTCCGGTTGGTGGCGGCAATGATACGAACGTCCGAGGAAAGAGTCTTGGTTCCCCCAACCCTCTCGAACTTCTTTTCCTGAAGAACCCGCAAGAGTTTCACTTGGGTTGCCGGAGTCACGTCCCCAATTTCATCCAAGAAAAGGGTTCCCCCATCGGCCAGCTCGAAACGGCCCTTTACCATTTCGGTTGCTCCCGTATAACTTCCCTTTTCATGGCCAAAAAGCTCGCTTTCCAAAAGGGTCTCGGGCAAGGCCGCGCAGGAAACTTTGATGAATGGTTTCTCGGCCCTGGGGCTGTTGTAGTGGACAGCTCGGGCGATCAATTCCTTGCCCGTGCCCGACTCCCCCCGGATCATGACTGTCGTTCGGGTGGGCGCCACCCTTTGGACCGCCTTGTAAATCTCCACCATGGGCTTTGAGGTTCCCACCACGTTTTCCAGTTTGTACTTGCCCTTGAGTTCGCTCTGGAGTTCCCGGTTGACCTCCAGGAGTTTTTCTTTGTCCCTCTCGATCATCTGGTGGATTTTCAGGTTTTGGCCGATCAAGGAGGCCACGATGCTCAAAAGTCGGACATCCTCCTCAAAGGAAACATCCGCGTCCTTGAAAAGCCGGTCCACCGACAAAACACCCAGGGTTTCTCCCTTAACTTTGATAGGAATACAGATGAAGGAAATGTTTTGGCGCCGGACGTCCCCCCTAGCCTTGGTGCGGTTGAGGAACAAGGGTTCCTTCCCGATATCGGGAACGATCATGGGTTCACCCTTCTCGACAACCTTTCCGGTGATCCCTTCCCCGATCTTGTATTTTCCCCGGGAAATTTCTTCTTTAGTCAATCCATGGGCCGCTTCGATGCTCAATTGGCCGGTCTTCTTGTCCAATAGGGTAAAGGTTCCGCGGTTCATGTCGAGCTTGTGGGAAAGAATTTCAAGGATCTGGTTCAGAATGGATTTGAATTCCAGGATGGAGGCCATGGCGTGGCTGATCTCGTAAAGAGCTGTCAGTTCCTGAATTTTCCGGGTAAAGCGTTTTTGATTTTCAGCCACATTGATCTCCGCGAATCAAAATAAGCCAAACAACACAAAAAGAGGAAAGAGACGAAATTGTAGAGGAGAACCATAAGAAAGGCAAGCTGACAAAAACGTCATTTCGTTCTTTTGAAGAAGGAGAAGTTAAGAGAAGTAATTGTAATATAGTATCGCTTTAAAGCTTCTCCATCCTTCCTCAACGGGGCCGCGCGCTAAATGAAAAACTTCCGCCTCTTGCCGTTATTACTGGTGACGGTAGCGATCCTGCCCCTGGCTCTCTTCCTTTGGACCACCTCTTCCCTATTAAAAAAACATATCCACCCCACCGTCGCGAACGACCCCCAAACCGGTTTGTCCCAAAGCATGAACGGGCTGGTGGGGGCCCACAACCGCCTAGTCAACGGGTTTTTCCTCAACGCGGTGCGTCTTTCGGGGAAAGACAGCTTAAAAAAAGCCCTTGCCGAGCCGACCCCCTCAACCTCAAAAATAAAACCCCTTTGCGAGGAACTGGTTGCCTCAACCAAGGCCTCCTTCTTCGCCCTGACGGATAAAAAAGGGAATGTCTTGTACGACAACCTCAACATTCCCCGGCCAACTCCCGTTGCCGCCCCCACACCTTCCACTGCGGCTAAAAAAATAAAAAAATCTAAAACCAAAATACAAATCTATGCCTCGATCAAGGACTGGCCGGGCATGGATCGCGCCCTGTCTGGGGCCAACGTGGGTGGAGCATTCCCCTATCAGGGCTCCCTTTATCAAATCACCATGGTCCCTATCTTGAGTGGAGAAAAAAACCTGGGCGTCATTTTGATCGGAACCCTGATTGACGCGAACTTCCTGCGAAACCTGAAGTTCGACGCCGTAAATGAAGTGGCGGTTTACTCTGAGGCTCTGACCTTATGCACCCGTTCCGGAACCCCTCCCAAGATTGACTATAAAACCATCTTGAACCTTGCCGGCCATCCCGAAGGAAGGCCCAAGATTGAGTGGAACCACGAAACATATTTGGTGGACGGGTTACCTCTAGTAAGCGTGGAGTTAAAACCCCTGGGAGTTATCGCGGTTTTCCAACCTATCAAACAAGTATTGACCGTGGAAGGAGCTCCTCAAAAATCTATCGTGAAATTGGGCTGGCTATTCCTTTTGGGGGCAATCCTTCTGGGCCTTGGAGCCTTCTGGCAATATATGCTTCCTTTCAATCGGCTTGTGGAGGCAATGGACCGGATTAAGGTTGGCGATTTCAACGTCGATCTACCCGTGGGCCGCCTGGACGAACTAGGACACATGGCCCGTTCCCTCCAAGGCATGATCGAGGGGTTCAAGGATAGGGACCGTATTTCCCTGGTATTGGGCAAGGTGGTCTCTCCCCAAATAGCCAAAAACATCCTGGAGGCCAAGGACTTATTCGCGCTCAAGGGCGAGCGGCGTGAGTGCACCCTCCTTTACGCGGACCTTCGAGGATTCAATACCTTAAGCGAGAACATGACTCCCCAGGCGTTGGTGGAAGCCTTAAACCAGTATTTCGGGTTGATCAACGAGATCGTCTTTAAGCACGAGGGAATGCTGGATAGGTTCATCGGAGACACTGCTATCGCGGTTTGGGGGGCACCCTTTACCCACGAGGACAAGGAACTGCGCGCGGTGAAAACCGCACTGGAAATCCAAGAAGCCCTCAAGGACTTCAATATCTCCCGGATAAAAAAAGGATCCCCCCCGTTCACGATAGGCATCGGAATCCATACTGGCATGGTGGTGGCGGGTAACTTAGGGTCGGAAAAACACAATGATTACACCATTATTGGGGACCCTCTTCACATCGTGGCTCGGCTTTGCGCCATGGCCTCACCCGGCCAAACTGTGGTATCCGATGAGACCTACTTGAAAATAAAACCGAGGGTCAAGGCCAATCCCCTGAATCCCATCGCCGTCAAAGGTTCCATGGAATCGCTTAAAACCTACGAGATTACTCAACTGCTTTAAGCAAGTCCACGGTCGACAGCTTTAAGGGTTAACCTGTCGACTGCCGACTGCGGACAGTCGACTAGCACGCCAAGGAACGCAAATGAGTAAAACTAAAAATGTAATTCCTGATCCCATCTTATTCCAGAAAACCCTATTGAAGTGGTACGACAAAGCCAAACGCGACCTTCCCTGGCGCCGAACCAGCGATCCCTATTCCATTTTTGTCTCGGAAATGATGCTCCAACAAACCCAAGTCAAAACGGTTATCCCCTACTACGGGCGTTTCCTGAAGGAACTGCCAAATTGGAAAACCCTCGCAAAAGCCAAAGAGGAAAAGGTGCTGAAGCTGTGGGAGGGATTAGGCTATTACCGGCGCGCTAGGAACCTTCAGGCTGCGGCCCGAATGGTCGTACAGGATTTCAATGATAGACTACCTGATACGTTGGATGAAATTCAGAAACTTCCAGGTGTCGGCCCCTATAGCGCCGGGGCCATCCTTTCCATCGCCTTTCAAAAGCCTCATCCCCTAGTGGACGGCAACGTGATCCGTGTTTTTTCCAGGATATTCCTTTTAAGAGGCAACCTTAAAAGTGGGAATGGCCACCAAAAAGTTTGGGATTTGGCCCAGCAATTGATCCCCCAGGACCGCCCCGGCGATTTTAACCAGGCCTTAATGGAGTTGGGGGCCACCCTTTGCCTTTCGGACAATCCCCAATGCCTCCTGTGCCCTATGCTCAACCTCTGTGAGGCCTCCCAGAGGGGCCTGCAAAACGAATTGCCCGAGATGCCCAAGGCCGCCGAAACCGTGGAAGTTCCCATGGCGGCCCTTTTGATCGAGAACAAAGGGAAAATTTTGCTGAAGAAAAGGTCCCAAGACGAGAAATGGTTGAAGGGAATGTGGGAATTCCCCAGCGCGGAGGGTAAAACCCACGAGGAAGCCCTTGGAAAATTAGAAAAGCACCTGAAGGTGACGGCTCACCGGAAAGAATTACACGCGGTCCGCCATCAAATCACCCACCATAAAATCAACTTGAGGCTGTTCAGGGCCGCCTCGACGAAACCTTTGAAGCTCTCAAAAGATTTCCAATGGGTCCCGCCAAAAAAATTGACGAAGTTCCCTTTCGCCAGCGCCCAAGACAAACTGCGCAAGTGGGTTCTCTCGACCTCTGACAGGCTGCTGAAAAATTAAAAATAGGCCTACAAAGCAGCCTGTTACCCCAAAGATTCCGCAGGAATCGTGGGGCTTCCGCAAATGTCGTCGGCTGAAAAAGTGCGTCTTAGGAACTTTTTCAGTTTGATGCCCAAAAGTAGTTTCAGAAGGCAAACGGCCATCCCGTCCCAAAACTAAAAATAATTGACAAAATACCCAAAAGGAGTAACGTGGAATTGTAAGCCTTTTCTGTAAAGGCCTGGAGGTGCAAGATGAAGAAAAAGACCCTCTTTTTAGCGCTTTTCACAATTTTAGCGCCCACTATCCTTTTGGCCGAATCCCCCAAACCTGTTGAAAAACCCAGTATTTATGTGGTCAAAAAGGGTGATTGCCTTTGGACTATATCCAAAAGAGTCTGGGGAGACCCTACCAAGTGGCCCCTGCTTTACGCCACAAATCAGGACAAAGTCCGCAATCCTAACCTCATTTACGCTGGTCAGAAGTTTACTATCCCCACCACCATCACCAAGGAAGAGCTAAAGAAAGCCACCCAGTTGGCCGAGGCTAAAGCCGCCCCCCTTGGGGCTAAGTCGACCGGTCCCGAAGGCACCCAATTGGTTGTCCATAAAAAGCATAAGGCCCCGGCGCCAGAAGCTGCCGTCCCTTCCACCACTTCCAAAGAAGCCTCCCCCTCAGCACCCGAAAAATCCGCACCTCCTGCAACAGCTCAAGAAAGCCAACCACCAGCAAAAACTCCTGAATCCACGAGCAGTTCAGGCATGATCATTTCTTTACTGCTCGCCCTTTTGGCTTTGGTAGCCGGGGTTTACCTCTGGATGAAAGACCGCCCAAGCCCTACTGCTGAACTCCAAACCCCTAGACCTCTCTCAAACTTCCCCCCCACCGGGGAGCCAGGCCAACGCCCATCCACCCCTTTTTCGACCAGTCAGGCCTACCCAGCCCCCAGTCAGCCCGTGATCCCTGCCCAACCTGCGACAAACCCATCGGTAGATAAACCGGCAGCTTATAGCGGTACCATGACCTCGGTCTCAACCCCCTCTTCCTCTGCTCCAGCAGTATCACCTTTAGCCGAACCGGCTACCCAGCTTCCTTTAACCCCGCCTACCCCAGCCCAACCTGAAGCCCAAGCACCTCCCTCCTCACCAGCTCCTCCAGTTGCCGAGGAAAATAAGCCTTCCGATACCCCACCTCCTACCAGTTCCAGTGGTCACGCAGCTTAAAACAAAAACGAGTTCTGTTTTGAGCTCTTTAAATATATGGCTGTCATTGCGAGGAGTGTTCCCCGAATAGGGGAACGATACGACGAAGCAACCCAAGTTAAAAAATTCTTTCCCATCCAACAAAAAAAGGCCTGGAACCAATTGATCCCAGGCCTTTTTTATTAAAACTTCTTTTATGACTTGAATATGTTTTTCAAGAATTCCTTCATGGCTTTCCAGGAAGCCTTATCAGCCTTGGCGTTGTATTTTAATCCCGGAACCGTTCCTTTATTGTCAGGATTAGTGAACCCATGGACCGCTCCTTTGTAAGAGATAAATTGGTAATCCACCTTGGCATCATCCATTTCCTTCTTGAACCCGGGAACGCTCGAAAGGGTGAAATTATCCGCCCCACCCTGGCAAACCAACACCTTGGCCTTGATGTTTTTCGCGTCTGCGGGCTTTGGATTATCCAGTCCCCCGTGGAAAGAAACGATTCCGGCGATATCGGCCCCACTCCGGCCTAATTCCAATACCGTAGCCCCGCCAAAACAATAGCCGATTGCCGCTATTTTTTCGGTGTCCACCAAATCATTTTTTCTCAATACGGCCAACCCGGCATTCGCCCGGCGCCTTAACATTACCCGGTCCGCGTAGTATTTTCCCGATTCGGCCTTACAGGCCTCAAAAGATTCAGGCCTGACACCCTTTCCATATATATCCGCCGCAAAAGCCACATATCCCAGCTTTGCCAATTGATCCGCCCGGCTCTTGGCGTAACGCCCCAAGCCGTTCCACTCATGGACCACCAATATTCCGGGGCGCTTGCCTTGTACTGAGTCGTCATAGGCCAAATAGCCCTCTAGGGTTGTTCCACCATCCTTATATTCAACAACTTGTGTCTTTAACTCGGCAAAAATCGGCCCAAAAGAAGCCAAAACCAACAACAAAACTCCAAAAATCCTCTTCATTTTTTCCTCCCGGAAATAAGAATGGGTTTTTATATTTGAGTTGGGGCTAAATTGCAAGAGAGTGTTTAAAGTAAACGGAAGCGGATATTATGTTTCGCTTTCGGACCCACCCTCGAGAATTTCCATGGTCATTTCCACAAAACCCTTGGGCAAGGCGTAGCCTTTTTGGACCTTTTGATATTCTTTTTTCCAGGCGGGATGTTTTTCCAAGTACTTCCAATCTTCCTTGGCAAGATTCTTCAGCCAAGCCTCAAATTGATCATAGTTCATGAATTCTCCCGGGATTGAGATCGGTTCATTTTAATCCCAATCCCCCGAGAGAGAAAGAATTAGTCGTTATTACCGGCGTTATAGTGGTTTCCATTCCCATCTAACATTTGGAATGAACCGTTATTCAAGGTCAGAATGATTTGAAGCGGGCTGCCGTTACTGGTATCCGAAAATTTCACGTCCTTGACTCCCGTACCCAAAAACACCGGGTCAAAGGATGGTGAATTGCTTGTGTCGTAAAGAAAAGCGTCCCGGCTGTCCCCCATTATTTTCACTTTCCGGGTCCCGTCATTGCTCTGATACACCACCAGGTTGGAACCATTGTTATCGGATACCGCCGAGTTGATGGGTGAGTAATTTCCGTTGTTGTAAACATAAACCACATTCACGCGGGCCGGATCCTGCCACCACCATCCTCCGTCGTGCCAGTAGCACCATCGGTCATAGCCCGAGTCATACCACCACCAGTTGTCGCTATAATACCGGGTCCAGAAATAGCTGGGACCGATGTACCAGCCGTACCAGTGGTAACCCCAATTATCGTAATAATGACAATAATTATTACCGTTCCAAGTGTGCCAATAGTAATTGTTGGCCCGGTTTTCGTTTCGATTATAAACATTGATTTGGGCGGTAAATGAGGCGCTATGGGCTATGGTCGACATATGGGTCTGCACGATATTGCCGGTCATTGCTCTTGGAGCCATTGCCGATGCGTGGAGGATTTGGCCATGGGGGCCCGAACTGGGTGGAGTGATAACGGATTGTTGCCGATTGGTTCTTAGGATTTGCCCGCGGTTTTGAATCGGCTGGGGTACGCTTCGGATTCCCATCTTCTGGAATTTGGGTGGAATGGTGGCGCTTTGACCACGATTAATACCGGCTTTTTGTAAACTATTACCATTCCTACCAGCATTTTTTCCAATTCCGTTATTTTGTTGGTTTTGGGAATTGATCCCTCGATTGGAATTGTTTGCCGGGTGGCCACCGGTCCAATTGTTGGCGGGATTAACCCCTTTATTGCGGTTAACCAAACCACGTTGTTTTGAAGATGGCTTGTTTCCCCCTTTTCGCTGTTTTAGGGGCTTTTGATTTCCGCTCCACTGTGATTTGTTCCCTCCGTCACCTGAACTTTTGATTCTTTCGCCGCCAGATGAATTGGAATTGCCCAAACTTCCCCCACCGCCGTTTCCCCCGCGGTGACGACCGTCATCCTGGGCGAAAGAAAAGACTGCCGGGAATAATGTAACTACGAATAAAACGAGCAGAAATTTTTTCACAGTGTCACCTTTAAGTAAGGGTTGGTTAAAGCCTATTTCATTATGGCTTATCTCTGTACTTTGGACGTGCCCGGTCGGAAATTAGTTTCGGTTTAAATGGCCGTAATTAAAGGGAATTGGAGGCGGCGGGAATTCAAGCCGATTTTCCACCCCTAGGGTGGGGAAAAAAGGGGGTTAAAGGGTCAATAACCACCATGACCTGGAACGGGGGTTCCTTGGGCCGAAGTCGGGGTTGAGTTACTGTTGCAAGCCAGGCCTAAACATCCCAACCACAGAAGGGAAACTCCAATAAACAATAATTTCTTCATTTTCATCCTCCCCAATTAGGTGCCTGAGCACTTCGATAAGGGAATATACCTGTTTAAGAAGGAAGAAGTTACGGGGTTCAGGCGGGTAATGACAGGCTTGAAGTCAGGCTTTTTTAACCACTTGAATCGCTTTAGCGAGCTTATGCCGGAACTCCTTCCATTGCTCCTTACCGAAACCTTTGACCAGCTGGTCCTGGGCTTTTTTCCAGTAGGGTCCTGCTTTTCGAATGACTCGGTGGCCCTTGGGGGTGAGGGAAATCCCGTTTTTGCGTTTATCCTTACCAGGGATATTTTTCAATAAACCCTGGCGGATGAGTGGCTTGAGCGCCCGCGTAAGTGTGGTCCGATCGGCAACGATAACTTCGGCCAATTGGGACATGGTGGCCTTTTCGTAAATACCTGCCGCCAGCAATAGGCCGAGCTGGGTGGATCGCACGCCGGAAGGCTGGAGTGTCTTGTCGAAAAGCTGGGTCACGGCCCGGGCGGCCTTTCGGAAATTGAAGGATGCGCACTCGGTGGCGTAATAAGCCATGGCGGCTTTGGTTAATTTAGTGCCCATGAGCTAAGTATAATACAAAGGGTTTTACAGGGCCTATAATTGATTGGCTAAATAAAAGACATTTATATAACGATTTTATTCATCGCGCGCGGGTCTATTCCTGATTCACCTCTTTATTGGAGGACTCGGCTTTGATTTTCTTGGCGGTTTCGCCTTCATTTAAATCGTCAGACCGGTCTCGGGTAATTCCAAAGGATTTAAGTATTTCTTTGGTCGCTTTTTCGGCATCTTTGGCCTCCAGGACGACCCAGTTTCCAAAATTTTCCCCATCCCCAATCGGGTGATCCAATTGAACCACATGAAACTTGCCCGAGGGATGCTTGAAAGCCTCAACCACATCTTTTAAATCCGAAATGGGTCGATCATTAATCTTCTCGACCACCCCCTGTTTGAGGTTGTGATACCCAACGTTGATGTCATGGGGCAGGACTTCGTTAATAAACACTATCTGGCGGCGTTTTTCCGAGGCCATTTCGTTCTCATAAAAATTTTCCAGCTTGGTAGGAGCCGTGTTATTTTTCCACAGGCTCAAATAATCCACGGTCAACGGCATAAAAACTAATCCCGCGAAAATGTAATAAGAAGGCCGCACGTCATAAGAAGGTCCCTCCACCAATTGTGAATAGGGTTTCAGGTCCAGGGAAAAGGTCTTTGGCTTACCGTCCCTTAATACATCCATGATGATTTTTTGGCCCATTTGATATTGGCCCACCACGTGAGAAAAGCTGACCCTCTCGTCCTTACGGAAAGCGATAGTGCCGTTGTTTGCGATCTTGACTCCTCCTAGGGAGGTAAGAACATCCTGCTCCTGAAGACTCCCAAAAGAAGGAGAGCCGAAAACAACTTTAGTCACCAAGATGCCCGCTTGCCCCGGCTTCATTTTATAGAAGGATCTCAAAGTGGGACTTTCCATTTTTTGCCAGTAAAACCCCAGGCTGGGTGCCCCATCCACGGCCCCATTTTCCATGTCCTTCAAGGACCGCTGGATAATTACGATCGGAACGATATAACCCGTGTTCTGGGCCTCTGAACCGCCAAAAGCCTGGAAAGCCAGGCCGATCATTTTGCCCCCCTTGAAAGCGGGTCCCCCACTATTTCCAGGATTAATGGCCGCATCAGTCTGAATAGTCAGGAAGCTTCTCATAGAATGAACGTACCTTTGAACTTCAATGCGGGAAACAACCCCCTCCGTAATCGACAGTTCATCTCCCCCTACAGGAAAGCCATAAACCGCCACTTTATCCCTTTGAAAGGGCAATTCCCCGAACTCGACAGGAAGTGTATCGGTGAAAAAATCGGCGTCCTTTACCTTCAAGACCGCCACTTCCCGGTCATGGTCCACGTATTGCACTTGAGCGGTGTATTTTTTCGTATCCCCCGCCTTCATAACTTGGATAAATACCTGGTCAGAAACCACGTGGGCGTTGGTCAAGATACGGTGTCCGGGGAGGATGCATCCGGAGCCGCTGGCGTTGTACTGATAGCCCAAAACCCAGGGTTGATAGTAATTGGGCCGGTTGGTCACGGTGAAAATCTTAACGACAGTTTTCTTGAGGCTCTCGTTATCGGCAAGCGCGGGGGAAATCCCCAAGGCGGAAAAAAGGAGCAAAAGGGCGATAATTCGACGCATGGAACACCTTTCAAAATGGTTGTTTCGGCCAGTTATCCTATCAAAATAAAAGGCCCCTGTTTAAGCCAAACAGGGGCCCAAAAAAATTAT
Organism: candidate division FCPU426 bacterium; assembly: GCA_003152075.1. Lineage (GTDB taxonomy): Bacteria > Oederibacteriota > Muellerivitia > Muellerivitales > Muellerivitaceae > PALSA-1180. The sequence goes on along the minus strand of PLZG01000052.1, from coordinate 2,111 downwards.
TTACCTGTCATTGCGAGCCGTGAATTTAGGGGAATAAAACTAATTAACTTTAAGATAATCCAATTAGCAAACCAAACAATTTAAACCCTCGCCCCTTGGCCGTGGTTTCGAGGGTACATAGGGGACCTTCCCTATGAGAGCCTTCAGGGAGAGGGTAGGGTGAGGGGAGTCTTATTTTAAACTGAGGTTGTTTCGTCATGAACGCCCGCCTATTCGGCTGGCATTCCTCGCAATGACAGCAATAAACTTTTAGGGTTGTTACTGTTTCCCCGCCACCAGCTTATCCACCACGCTTGGATCAGCCAGGGTGGTGGTATCCCCTAAATTGCCCGTATCGTTCTCGGCTATTTTTCTCAAGATACGTCGCATGATCTTTCCACTTCGGGTCTTGGGCAGGCCCTCGGAGAATTGGATCTTATCCGGCTGGGCAATGGGTCCAATTTCTTTACGAACATGTTGGATCAATTCTTTTTTGATGTCGTCCGAAACCACCACGCCCTCTTTCAAGGTCACGTAAGCATAGAGAGCGTGGCCCTTGATGTCATGGGGATAGCCCACCACCGCCGCCTCAGATACTTTCGGGTAGGATACCAGCGCGCTTTCAACTTCCGCCGTGCCAATGCGGTGGCCGGAGATGTTGACCACGTCGTCCACCCGGCCCATGAGCCAATAATCCCCGTCCTGGTCCACGCGGCAACCATCCCCCGTGAAATAGAGGTTCATGAAAGTCTGGAAATAGGTGTTGATGAATCGGTCATGGTCGCCCCAGGTGGTGCGCATGATTCCGGGCCAGGGTTTCTTGATGCAAAGCTTGCCGCCCTCGTTGCGATTACACTCGCTGCCGTCGTCCCGCAGGACGACCGGTTCCACTCCAAAGAAAGGCCGGGAGGCGCTGCCAGGTTTGAGCGTGTGGGCGCCGGGCATAGCCGAAATCAAAATACCCCCCGTTTCTGTCTGCCACCAGGTGTCAACAATAGGGCACTTGTCCCTTCCCACGTTACGGTGGTACCAGAGCCAGGCTTCCGGGTTAATGGGCTCACCCACCGACCCCAAAACCCGCAAGGAACTCAAGTCGTGCTTTTTCGGCCACTCTTCCCCCTCGCGCATCAGGGCCCGGATAGCCGTGGGGGCGGTATAGAAAATGTTCACTTTGTGCTTGGCCACCACCTGCCAAAAACGACCCGGATCGGGAAAGTTCGGCACCCCCTCGAACATCAGCGAGGTCGCCCCGTTGGCCAAAGGTCCATAAACAATATAGCTATGCCCTGTGACCCAGCCGATATCCGCGGTGCACCAGTAAATATCCTCCGGGTGGTAATCGAAGATGTACTTGTGTGTCATAGCCACGTGAAGCAGGTAACCCGCCATGGTGTGGAGCACGCCCTTCGGCTTACCCGTGGAACCCGAGGTGTAGAGGATAAAGAAATGGTCCTCAGCCTTCATGGGTTCAGCCTTGTGGATAGGGCTGGCCTTTTTCATCTCCTCATGCCACCAGAAATCGCGGCCCTCCTGCATATTGACCTTGCCCTCGCCCCTTTGGAACACGATGACGTTCTTGATGGTGGGACATTCTTTCAACGCCTCGTCGACAATATTCTTCAGTTGGATAGTCTTGCCAGCCCGAAATCCTACGTCGGCGGTGATGACCGCCACGTTTTGGGAATCTTGGATGCGGTCCTTGATGGATGCCGCGGAAAAACCGGCGAACACCACCGAGTGGATCACGCCCAGCCGGGCGCAGGCTAGTAGCGCCGCCCCCGCCTCGGGAACCATGGGCATGTAAATGCAAACCCGGTCCCCTTTTTTGATCCCTTTGGAAAGAAGGACATTGGCAAACCTGCAGACCATTTCGTGGAGTTCGGTGTAGGTGATCTTGCGGACTTCCTCGTCCTTCTCGCCTTGCCAAAGGATGGCGGTCTTGTTTTTGTTAGGGCCGTTCAAGTGGCGGTCCAAACAATTTACCGATACGTTCAATTCCCCGTCGGCGAACCAGGTGTGCTCAATGACCCGCTTTTTCGAGTCCCAAGTATATTCAAGGGTTTTAGTTGGCTTTTTAAACCACTGCAGTTCCTGGGCGGCCTGTTCCAGCCAAAAGGCGTGGGAATCCTTAA
>PLZG01000004.1 GCA_003152075.1 candidate division FCPU426 bacterium | reverse complement strand
CGTTAATTCCCCGGTAGTGCTTCCCTGTGCTGGCGTTAACCGGCAGGGGGAGCCCCCGCCCCTGTTTCCAGGGTTTCTCCCAAGGCATGACCCCTTTTTCCAGGTCGGCTAAAATCCGGTTCGTTATTTCCTCGGCTATGTTGTTTTTCATCTGTCTGCCTCCTTATGTGATTGAGTGAATAAGCTTTTGAAAAACGATAAATTCCATCGAGTTCATGGCGCTTCCCACCGCTTCTAAAAACTCGCCCTCGGTTAAGCCGTCTTTTACGTCCACCGTGGCAAGAGTTTCCAAGTCCTCGATCTCGTAGAAAAAGAACCCTTGGCTCTCCCCAAAGTGGATTTCATACCGGTCCAAAACTTTGAATCTTCTGACCTGAAACGATGGGCGCTCCATAACTCCCCCTTACCAGCCCCAACCTTCTTCCAGCTTTTTGATGACCCGGTCGATTTCCTCGTCCGTGACCTTCCAGGCCTGGGTCGATTGACCCCCTTGGATTCCTCCCTGTTTTTCTTCCTGCTGTGTGTTCTCGTCCATGCCCACCACCTCCTTATTTTTTTTAAAGGTTCTTCGCCTTTTAAAACCCGCCTTCCGCCTCCCCCCTCACCAAAAGAGGGGGGAGGGGAAGGCAAAAAAGGAGTTTTGGGAGTTCGTGTGGGGAAACGTCCTGAACTAATCGGAGGGAAAGAAAACTAAGGCCATCCCTTAACTTTTGTGACAGCCGTTCTTTGGCTGGCGCAAAAGTTGCCTTGCAAGGGTGGCCGTGTGGAAAGAAAAACCGCTATGGGGCCTCGGGACGAACTCCCGAAACTGTCCATCGTCCAAGGTCCTGGAGTACCGGACTTCTAGGTCTTCTGGATTGGGTTTGCTGGAATGCTTCAGGCGGGAATAACGACTCAGATCCACGACGAAGGTTTTAAGGTTTCCCCGATACCCGAAGTGCCGGGAGCCTTCGTGGTTTTCGAAGGCGGGGACGAAGTCCTTTCAAAAAAGGGAAACCGAGGGGGTATCACTTTTGTTACCCCGAAATTTTCCTTTTTTGAAACGGCCCTGAGGACTCGCGCGTCCCCTTTCATTTATCGCTGTCCTGCCAGGGCCGCATTTTTTGGTGGCCCAGGCGGGACAGTGCCAACGGGGATGGGCCAATCTGAAATCCCCCTCATCGGCTTTTAGCCTCCAAAATTCCATTCCCCGAAGGGCTCCAATGCTTTGGCTGGATAGAAAGCCGGTGAGGGGGATTTCTGCTTGGTGGGGTCCCCGTTGGAAAATGAAAGGGAGTTTCAACGCGACAACTCCCCTCGCTCCCAATGGTGTTTCCTCGGGAATTCCAAAAGGGCCCCCTTTTGGTAAGGGGCCTGGGGGCAAAGCCCCCAGGGGATAGGGGTGGGGAAAGATGCCCCACGGGTTTTGTGGGGTAGCTTGACCCAGGGGGAAGGCCCACGAAAAAGTGCTTTCCTTTTTCGTTCCCCCCTTAAATCGCCGATTCAATTCCTATCTGTGTCCTTTAGGCTGTCTTTATCCTCTATGTCCTCCCTGCTGTCTTCTAGGCTTATGTTCTTAAAGCAGTCCTCTATCCTGTTCCCCAGGCTGTCAAAAAAAATAGGGCTTCCTGGTGGTTTACCAGGAAGCCCTATTACCTCGATTCTTTATCCTTCCAATACCCCTACCAACCCCCACCTAAAACTACTTCCACCTGCACCGGTCTGTCTTACCTAGTACCCCATCGAATACACCTACCACTTCCTAGCTTCCTCCCACTTCTGTTTCTGTGTGTTTCTTCTTCTTACTCTTCTCTATCTACTCATCAAGTCAAGTTCTCTGATTTCTAAAGGTTTTCCACTGCGTAGAGGGCGAACCCCCCTATCGGTTCTAGCATCATCACTTGATGCGTAGATAGGGGGGTTCGCCATCGGAGAAGTGGAAAACCCACCCAAACAAACCAAAAACTTCATTTTTCGACTTCCATGGCGCGGAAGTTTCACTTCCATGGGACATGCACAAAACCATTGCCATTCCTCGCTGAAATGATTTCACGAGAGTTTTTTATCCGACTTTCGCTATTGGAATCCCCAACGGGTCCGTCGTGTAAGCCGGGCTTTGGTGGTCGAACCGGGTTAGCCACCCTTGGTTCACGCCCACCGAGGCCATGCGCAGGGTGCCAGGCCCAAAGTCCCGGTTGATCTGGTCCATACATTCAAGAAGCTTTGGTTTCTTCTCCCGATCCGGGTTGGCCCATAGATGGCCCTGGACGCAATCCTCGCCTTCCAGTTTCTTCGCCCAAACCCCGATCCGTTTGTAGCCGAAACCGGGTTTGTAAAGTCGGGACACCGGCCCCTCCACGGCCCGGATAAGGGTGGAGGTGTCCTGGGTTGCCACCGGAAAAACGATGGGCTCCGAATCCTCGTGCTTGGGGCCGTCGCTAAAAGGATTGGTCTGAATCCAGACCGTCATTTCCTTGATGGCCTTCTTTTCCCTCCTCGCTTTGGCCGCCATTTCCGAGCCCTTGAAGGCTGCGGCCTCCCGCATTTCAACCAGGCTCGAAACCAATACCCCGAAACCCTGGGCAATGCCCATTTGCTCCTTCGGGGGAGGAATCCATTCCAGGGGAATGCAAGGGAAGCCCTTGAGTTCCATCTGTATCCTGGCCCCCACCACCGTCATTTTTTTCCGCACCCAATGTTCCTCGGCCTTGACGAAATCCAAAGCCGTCTTGATCCCCACCCCCTTCAAGACGTTCTCGTAAGCCGGCCCAACGCCCCAAAGACTGCCCACGTCAGTCATCCCCAAAGCCCTCTCCAGGTGCGGGGATTGGTAAAGGTTCAGGACACCACCCGCCTTCTTCGACTTCTTGGCGATCTTATTGGCGACCTTCGCAAGGCACTTCGTCTCGGCGATCCCCACGGTGACCGGTATCCCCGTCCATTTCTCAACCGTCTTTTTGATCAGGCGGCCATAACCTTCCAGCTCCTCAGGCGGGATACCGGAGAGATCCAGGAAGCATTCATCAATAGAGTATTTATCCAGGAGCGGTGTGAACCGGGCCAAGACGCCCCGCACCCGGTCGCACATGTCGAAGTAATAGGGGTAATTGGAGGAGATGACGATGATCCCCTCCCTCTCAATAATTTCCCTTACTTCAAAGAGGGGGGAACCCATCTTGATCCCTAAGGCCTTGGCCTCGTTTGACCTGGCGATAATGATGCCATCGTTGTTGGAAAGAACCACCACCGGCTTATTGTGGAGCCAGGTATTAAAGACCCTCTCACAAGAGACATAGAAATTATTGCAGTCGATTAAGGCGACGACGGAGTTCATAGGATGTCCTCAAGGGGTGAATGACTAGGATCACAACCCCAAAAATCGAGATACCTTCTTCCGGGTCAATGGGGATGGGTTGGTAATTGGGATTTTCGGGAAGCAATAAAACCTTTTCTTTTTTAACCGAAAGCCTCTTAACGGTGTTTTCCCCGTTGAAACCAGCTACCACAATGTCCCCATCCACCGCGTCCAAGGAACGGTCGATCACCAAAAGATCGTCAGTGTGAATGCCTATATCGATCATGGATTCCCCGTCGGCGAACCAAAGGAAAGTGGCGTCAATGTTGTCCATGAGGAGCTTGTTGAGGTCCACCCTCTTTCGTCGGTACTCCTCCGGGGGGCCTGGTGCCCCCGCGTGAATAGGGGGATCGATTAGGTCAAGGAGGATCTCTTTGTGTTTCTCGACGGGGCCAAGATAGTGGGCGTGCATAGGTCAGAAATCCTCCAAAAAAGGGTAAAGGTATACACTTGTACACCTTATGTATAAGCCTGATTTGGGGAGAGGGTCAAGTTTTAACGGGTTGGCAAATTTGAAACGGAAGGATTTTCAGGGAAATTGAAGAAATTTAATTTCTAAATTTTTGGTTTGTCAGCTACCCACCTCAAAATCTAATTACCAGCTATTTGGTCAAGAACCCTCTGTCGATTTCTCTTATCCCAGGTAAGTGTCTCCAGGGTGCAGTGTGGACATTCAGTATTAGGCATGTCTACTAACTTTTCCAGCAATTGGTTAAATGGCTTTACTTTGTCTTTCTGACCCAATTCGTTATACAGGTAGGCGCAATTAGCAACGGCGGCAAAACTGTTTGGATTTGTTTTTAAATATTCTTGATAAAGCTGAAGCGATTTTTCACAGTGCTTTAATTTGTTACCCTCGTCTTCATAACTTTTGGAATATTCATCCTCAGCTTTTCCAAGCTCATCTTTCTCCGCTTTGAATTCTTTTCCATCCCATCGATAAACCTGTTCGTGATAAACCTGGCAAGATTCGCAAGTCCCCAATAAGCTATTCTTGAAGTCAACAATAATTTCTTTTCCATTGTCTTTAATTATCTCAGGGCCAATCCCATATCCCTCAATATTCAAAATTTCTTTAAACTTCATTCCATCCAATTGGTATACCTTCATGAAATGAGCGTGATTTCCCATGCCCGACCGGGCCACCAACACTTCTTTTCCATCGTTCATCAAATTATGAAACTCAAGAGTTTCC
>PLZG01000114.1 GCA_003152075.1 candidate division FCPU426 bacterium | reverse complement strand
TGGCCGCCGCTGATTACCTGGCCCTGGGGCTGGACCCGGCCAAAGCCCTCTTATTCCGCCAAAGTGATGTGCCCGAAGTCACTGAATTAGCCTGGATTCTTAGCACGGTGACGGGCATGGGATTGATGGAAAGGGCCCATTCCTACAAGGACAAAATAGCTAAGGGAATAGCCCCCAACCTGGGATTATTTTTTTATCCGGCCCTGATGGCGGCGGACATTCTCATCTACCAAAGCGACCGGGTGCCCGTAGGCCAGGACCAGATTCAACACATTGAAATGTGCCGCGACATGGCGGGGTATTTCAACAACACTTTCAAAAAGGACGTCTTCAAACTGCCGGAAGGAGTCTTGAGCGAGGCACCCAAGGTGGTGGGTTTGACCGGCGGCAAGATGAGCAAGAGCGACGAAGCCAGCGTGATCCCTATATTCGGGGAACCGGCCGAGGTCAAAAAAAAGGTCATGAATATCGTGACCGATTCCAAGGGCGTGAGCGAACCCAAGGACCCGGACCAAAACGTGATTTTCCTTTTATTCAAGTTGATGTCTAAGCCCGAGGAGACGGCTCTCATGGAAAAAGGTTTTCGCGAAGGCGGAATGGGATATGGGGACGCCAAGAAATTGCTTCTCGCCAAGTTGGAAGAAGTGTTCGGGGGAGCGGTCCGGGAGAAGCGGAAAAAGATGGATGAAAAACCCGATCTGGTGGAAGATGTGTTGTTGAACGGGGCGAGAAAAGCAAGGAAAGCCGCCGCCCAAACCATGGAAATGGTTTATGAGGCGACAGGAATACCGAATTCCAAAGTGAGAAAGGCTATCCGGGACGTGGATTTTTGATTTTGATGTCTGTTTAATTTTAAATTTTTAATTCTTAATTATGAATTGTTGTGATTTCCACGAAGTGGAAATTTCTTTAATTTAAAACTAAAAATTCATAATTCAAAATTCTGGCAAACACACTGTGTCATAGGGGCGACATTGAGCGAAAAAGATAAAGAGATCAACGTTCCGGTTGGCCCGGTAGAGGTTTCCCTCTCCAATTCCGTCACCACCGTTGTCATCAAGGAAATCATCGGTAAGGATGACCAGCGCCCCACCTACCAAATCACCATCCCCTCCTTCGATGGGCCCATGGACCTATTGCTCCATCTCATCAAGGAACATGAGCTGGATATCTATGACATCCCCATCTCCAAGATCACCAAGGAATACCTGGCCTACCTGGAAATCATGCAAACCTTGAATCTTGAAATCGCCGGGGATTTCCTGGTGATGGCCGCCACCCTCATGCAAGTTAAAAGCCGGATGCTGCTCCCCGTTGACCCCACCCCGGATCAACCCGAGGAGGATCCGCGGTTAGAGTTGATGCGCCGCCTAATTGAGTATAAAAAGTTCAAGGATGCGGCGGATCAACTGTTGGACCTGGAAAAGCTCCGGGGTCACCTTTTGTCCCGTAAAATCCCGACCAACCTCAAAGAAGTGGGGGAGGAAGAGCACCTGGAAGAGGTCACCCTTTTCGGATTATTGGCCGCCTTTAAGGACGTGCTAATCCATTCCCAAGAGGATGTGACGGCTGAACTGCTCAGGCCCGAAATCACGGTCACCCAAAAGATCAACGACCTGATGGACTTGCTACAGGCCGAGCAAAAGATCGTCTTCCGGCCCATCCTGACGGCTTGCCGCACCAAAATTGAGAAAATCATCGCCCTTTTAGCCTTGCTGGAATTGATCCGGCTGAAGTTGGTCAGGGTGGTCCAGAACAAACTATTCGGCGAGATTGAGGTTTATCTTCTTCAGAACGAAATAACTGAACCTCCCGTCATCAATTAGTTTTTACGACACAGACTAGAATGAACCACCAAGTTCACCAAGAACACCAAGTTAAAAGCAAAAAATTCCTATTTTTTTTTAAATTCCTATGTTTTACTTGGTGCCCTTGGTGGTTTAAGATTTTAATGTTCTTTGGAGGAGCGGCCTAAATGGAAATTGACAAACTCAAAATTATTCTCGAAAGCCTTCTCTTTGTGAGCGAGGCGCCTCTTACGGTAAAAAGGGCGACGGCCCTTGTGAAGGACGCCACAGCAGAGGAAATCCAGCAGGCTTTCGCGGTTCTCCTGGAAGAAATCAACCAAATGGACCGCAGTTTCCAACTGGTCCAGATCGCAGACGGGTTCCAATTGGTCACCCGGCCCGAGTACCACCGTTGGGCCAAGGAACTTTACAAGATCATTTCCAAGACCCGCTTGTCCAAGGCCTCAATGGAAGCCCTGGCCATCATCGCCTATAAACAGCCTGTCACCCGGGCGGAAATCGAGGCTATTCGCGGTGTGGACGTGACCAACATGATCCAAAGCCTTTTAGAGAAAAGGATGATCCGTATTTTGGGTAGAGCTGAGACGGCGGGTCGTCCGCTCCTCTACGCCACGACGAACGAGTTCCTGATCCACTTTGGTTTGAAGGATCTTTCGGACATGCCCAAAGTCTCCGAGATCCAGGAATTGGCCGGGGACAAACCCTCGCCTGAATTTCTCAAGGAAATGGAAGGGGAACTCCGCCGCCGCGAATCCAAACTTGGTTTGGCGCCCGCCCCCGAAGACGAAACCGCCGTGACTGATCCTTCCCCGATTCCTTCCCAGGACTCGGTTGAGGAAAAGGCACCTTAAACCTTTCTTCGGTTTGAAATAAGTCTCTTTATCCAAAACATCACCCCTCACCCAATGCCGATTTTGGAGACCATCCAAAATGATATCGGCATAATACCGGCGTCCTATAAGACTTATCGGTGGCCGGCATACCCTCTCCCCTTGCGGGAGAAGGTTTTCTTGTGTCTCACCCTCCTTCTCAAGTGAAGAAGGTTGCGGCGAGGGTGATGTTAAACACCAATGTCTGTTGTTACATTTGACAGTCCAAATACGCTTGTTTATAGTAACGGTGCGTCTTTTTCAAAAGTTCCAGGAGTTTGACGGGAGATTTTTTTAGCATGACTGAGCCATCCAAAACACCGGTCCCGGCGCCCAAACCCGTTCAAAAGCACCATCTTTTCTCCCTTCGGGTCAAATTCATCCTCGTTTTAACCTTCCTCATTTGCGTGGTTATGGGTGTTGTGACCTGGCTGGTTTTAAGCCAACTCCAACAAACCCTGACCCAACAGGTCATCAGCCGCGGGGAGGCCCAGGTCCGGAGCTTGGCTTCCAACAATGCGGACAAGGTTTTTGAAATTCTCACCAGAGCCGTAACCCAAGCGGGGGCGAGTGAGGATATCGACATTCCCCTCAATCAAAATGCGAAGGACGCCATGGAACAGGAATCCAATGCCTCCGTTCGAAACATTCCCTCGGGGCTGACTCCCTGGCAGGAACAACTGATTCAGTCGAGTAATGTTCTCAACGTGATGGTGCAAAAGTACCTTTGGCCCGATCAAAATGAGATTCAAAAATCCGATATGGAATATGTGAAAATCATCGACAAGAGCGGGAAAACAATCGCGGACAATAACCTTCAAAATGTCATGGAGCATAAGAACTACCAGGCCCCCCCTGGAATCAAAGTCCTAAGCGAAGAACCCATGCTGACCCAGGCTTACCCGGATAAAAATCGCACCCTCTACGACATCGCCGCGCCCATCCTGGTTTCCGCCGAGGGCAAGCAAAATAAGATTGGCGAAGTCCATATCGGGATGAACCAAAACAGCATCACCCGGGTGGTTAGGTATGTGGCGGTTTCCATCATCCTGACTACGGTGGGTATTTTGCTGTTGGGCATTATTGCCATGACAGTTTTCGTGACGGTCATGATCAAACCCATCCGCCTGTTGGTCAAGGGCGTGTCGGCCATCGCGGCGGGGAATTTCGACCAAAACATCAACATCAAAAGGGCCGATGAATTGGGCGACCTGACCGACGCCTTCAACAACATGGCCAAATCTTTAAGGGAAAAAGAAGTCATCAAGGGAGCCTTCTCCAAATACGTTACCAAGAGCGTGGTGGACCGTATCCTCCAGCATCAGGATGGTTTGAAACTGGGCGGCGAGAAAAAAGTAATCACGATTTTCTTCTCCGACATCCGCGGTTTTACCCCCATGTCCGAGGTCTTAAGCGCCGAGGAAGTCGTCCATCTCTTGAACGAGTACTTCACCGCCATGACCTCCATCATCTTTAAATACGAGGGGACACTGGATAAATTCATGGGAGACGCCATTATGGCTGTTTATGGGGCGCCTATCGACATGGCCGACCACGCCGAAAGGGCCGTCCTGGCGGCTATTGAAATGAGCGTTAAGATGAAGGAACTGCAGGCCAAGTGGAAAATGGAAGGGAAAAGGGAAGTCAATATCGGTATCGGAATCAATACGGGGGAAGCGGTCGTGGGTAACATTGGTTCCAACGAGCGGATGGAATACACGGCCATCGGCGACAACGTCAACTTGACCCAGCGTTTGGAATCGGTCGCGGAAAAGGGGCAGATTCTGATCTCGGCCGCCACCTACGAGCGCGTGAAGCATAAAGTGAACGCCACCATGCTTGATCCCATTAAAGTTAAGGGAAAAGCCGAGAAAGTTATCGCCTATAACGTCGAAGGCTTGAAAACCTGACCACCTCCATGATCCCCAATCAACCACCTTTATTTAAGTCCCTGGTATTCACCTATCCAGGAACGCCTATCCTTAGAATCCAGGAAATGAGAAGCCATGGCCGAAGATAAGGCAATGCACGTCAAGATGGCTTTTATCTACGTCCAAAGTGGCGAGTGGTATAAGGCCATTGAGGAATATAAAATCCTCGCGAGGGACGACCCCTACGATCCCCATGTTTTCAACATGATGGGGGACGCCTACGCCAAGAAAAAAGACGATAAGGAAGCTTTCGAGGCTTACCTGCAGTCCCGCGAGCTTTACACCAAGCTTGGCAACATGCAAAAAGTCGTCAATATCGACAAGAAAATCTCCAAACTTTCCTCCGATAAGATGGATATCAAGCAGCGCCAACAGCTGATGTCTTTCGCCAAGTCCCAAGAGGCTGAAAACCTGGCCGCCGAAGGCAAGCTTGAGGAAGCAGTGGCCTATTACAGCCAATTGATCGCCGCCGAACCGATCAATTTTTCCTACAGGGAAAAACTGGCCAATCTTTTTATCGAGCGAGCCATGGTTACGGAAGCGTCGGCCCAGCTTAAAGCTGTCGCGGACATTCACCTATCCGAGGGGCGATTGGACCTGGCCCAAGAATACGCCGGCAAAATCTCCCTCATGGACCCGGAAGGGTTGGACACCCTACGATTATTCGCGGTCCTGGCTAAACGTAAGGATGATCACGATGGCATGGCCAAGCATTATGGCAAGTTGTCGCAGGTGGCTTTTGACGCCGGTCAATACGATGAGGCTAAAGGCGCTTTGGAGACGGCCATCTCCGCGGGACGCACCGACCTGCGGCTTCTATTCGCAAAAACCTTACTGGCTCTCAAGAAACCCGCTGAAGCCAAGACCCAATTCGAGGCCCTTCAAAAGGAAAATCCGGAGGATGAATCCATTGTGGAACAGCTCCTAGTTGTCGCGGAGGAAACCAAGGACTGGAACGCGGCTTACACCCATATCAATGCTTTGATTCAAAAGCACCCGGATGATCCCAGGCTCCAACCCCGCCTTGCCCGGACCCTGCTCCAAGTTGGTAAAAGGCCCGAGGCCATGCAAATTTACCTGAACCTGGCCAACAACGCCTTGAAGGAAAATAAGGTGGACGCGGCTTTCAGTTATTTTGATTCCATCCTGGCCCTTGAGCCCGATAACACCGACGTTCTCAAAAAGAAAGCAGAGATCTATTTGAAGCAGAATAAAAAGCAAGAGGTCATCGACACCTATAAAAAATTGCAGAATATCTATACCCAGAAAAAAATGGTTGAGGAAGCCAAGAAAATCGGCCTGGTCCTGACCCGGCTTGCCGGACTCAAGTAACAAAAGTAAAAGCAATTATGAATTTTGAATGTTGGATTTTAAATTCAGGTCATTTTTCAACCGGAACCGGCTGAAAAATTCCATAATTCATAACTCGAAATTTTGAATTCAAAATTGATTTTGGAAGTCCCAATGGCTGAATCGGCCTCACCCCATCCTAAAACTACCGACACTGAGTGCCTTAAGTGCGGGGCTTTTAATATTCCGGAAAACCATGTTTGCGGCCGTTGCGGGGCTAACCTGCCTATTGTTTATGACGAGGAAGGGAACATCTTTAGTTGGCGGGGCCACAAGCGCTGGGATGAGACCCTCTCTCGAAATGCCCGGAGAAGTACACTCTCCAAAGGTTGGATATTCAGAATCGGGTTGATTTTATTCGCCCTTTTCCTCGCCTTTTGGATCATTAAACATCATTAATCCCTCGCATGTTTAGAAACACAGCTTGGGCATATTTCAGTCGAAATTTTAAGCAACACTTGTAGGGGCGCGATTTATCGCGCCCTGGGCGCCATGAATGGCGCCCTTACAGTCCGATTTTAGGAAATCGCCCTGCTATCACTCCAATCCCCGGTTGCTATGGGCTTTAAAACCCTCTAAAATTTGAACCTCCTCAACCCTTACTCACGGAAAAACATGGAAACGCTGTCCCAGGAAACCAAAGAAAAAAAAGTCTTCATGGAAACCTTTGGGTGCCAGTCCAACGTCCTGGAATCGGATCATGTGACCGGGCTCCTCCTGAAGAACCATTTCTCCATTACCCCCATAGCGAAAGAAGCGGATGTCATCCTCTTCAACACCTGTTCCATCCGGGAACACGCCGAACACAAGGTTTTTTCCCGTTTGGGTCAGTTGGGGGATTGGAAAAGGGAGAAAGAGGGCCGGGTCATTGGTGTCATGGGATGCATGGCCACCAGTTATAAAAACCAACTCCTGGAAAGGGCGCCCTTCTTGGATATGGTGGTCGGGCCCGACCAGTATATGAAAGTTCCCCAAGTCATCCGGGAAGCGGCGGGAACCGGGGTAAGTCAAGTCTTGGCCGACTTCGATCCTGTTTATTTTCCTGAGAATGATCCCCGCCGCTTGGCCCAACCCCATAAGGCTTTCATTGAAATCATGAAGGGGTGCGATAAATTCTGCACCTTTTGCGTGGTGCCATTCACGCGGGGCCGCGAGATTTCCAGGCCGACTGAGAGTATTTTGGAGGAGGTTGCCACTATCGCCCAAGCCGGGGTGAAAGAGGTCATGTTGTTGGGTCAGAACGTTAATTCCTACGGATTAGGGTTGAATTCCAAGGGCAAGGGAATCACGTTCTCCCAACTGGTCAAGTTGGTCGGGGAGATCAAGGGCATCCAACGGGTCCGTTTCATGACCTCCCATCCCCTGGACATGCCGGACGATTTGATCGAGGTCATGGCGACCGTTCCCGCCGTCTGCAATTCCATCCACCTTCCGGTCCAGTGCGGTTCGGACAAGGTCTTGAAGCGTATGAACCGCAAATACAGCGTGGCCCATTACCTGGTGCAGGTCCAAAAATTACGTTCTTCCATAAAGGATTTGTTCATTACGACCGACCTTATCGTGGGTTTTCCGGGGGAGGAAGAAAAGGATTTCCAAGGCACCCTGGATTTGCTGGATGAGGTCAAATACGACGCGGTTTACAGCTTCAAATATTCGCCCCGATTGGGAACTCCCGCGGCCCGCATGTTGGACCAGGTTTCTGGGGAAGTACAGGATGAGCGGCTGGCTCGATTGAATGAGAAGGCTTGGAAACAGGCCTCGGAAGCTTGTGAATCCAGGCTGGGCAAGATTGAGGAAGTGTTGGTAGACGGCCCTGCCGACAAGACCCCGGATGCTTATTATGGCAAGAGCCGACAGAACCGCACGGTGGTTTTCCCCGGCAAGGGTTACAAAGCGGGGGATGTGGTTAAGGTGAAGATCGAAAGTCACAAAGTCGCGAATCTTTACGGCACAACAATTTAGCCACAGATGAATGGGATTAACACGGATGAAAAAGGAAATGGAAATCACTCAATGGTTTTAAAAATAAAAAAGACATTTTTGAATTTGTCCTTATTCATCCCATTTATCTGTGGCTCAATATTCTTTTTGGTTTTTGCCGTTGTTTCTCCGGGGCTTGCTTTGGCCGCCCAATCCACCCCCGGCGCCACGGACGAACTACGCGCGGCCTTTGATAAGGCCGAGGACTATTTCAAACAAAAGAAATACAAGGAAGCCAAAGGGATATTGAACCCTTTGCTGGCCAAGGCCTCCCCCCTTGAGGATTTTGTCCCCAAGGCTCGGCTAATGCTGGCGAGATTGCAGGATGATTTCACCATTTCTATCGCCCAATTCCAAAGCTTGGCCGCCGAATACAACAACCGGCCCGAGGGGGAAGAGGCCCAAAAGGATTTAGGAGCCCGCTTCTATCTCGCCGATAAGTACTCGGAAGCCGCCGATAGTTACCAGGAGTTCATCAAGGATTATCCTAAGAGTTCCTCCTTGTTCGAGATCCATTACTGGTACGCTTCCTCGCTTTTGGCTTTGGATAAAAACCAGGATGCCGTTGATGAGTACAGGAAAGTCCTGGATAAGGCCAAGGATAGTTCCTGGGCCCCCAAGTCCCTTTTGGGAATGGGGAACGCCTACTTTAAGATGAAGAAATATTCCGACGCGGAAAAGCAATACCTTAGAATCCTCGACCAGTACCATTTCTATGACGAGCTCAATTTGGTTTACCTGAAGCTGGGCCAAACCTATGAAGGCGAGAAAAAGTACAAGGAAGCGCATGGGGCCTACCAGTCCCTAGTCGAAACCTTTCCCAAGTCCATGGAAGTTTCGGAAGCCAAAGACCATATGCGGGACCTGGAAAAGGCTCATTTGGACCTGCCCCAGGTAATGGCTTCGGTGAAGGAAGAGCCTACTTCCACACCGGTGGCGGCTGAAACCCCCTCTACTACCGTAGCTGTTATGGCGACGCCCACTCCCGAAGTTGCCGTTCAAGAAGTGGAGGCTGTTTCAAAGCCCTTCCACGTGCAAGTAGGTGTTTTTTCCAAGAAGCTTTACGTGGACAAGGCGCGCCAAGGGGTCAAGAAGGCCGGTTACAAATCATATGTGGTGACAGTGAAGGCGAAGGATATGCCCTATCCCATGTATAAAGTGCGTGTCGGGAATTTTGAGGATAAGGATTCGGCCCAAAAGCTTGCCAATGTTTTGACGCAGAAGCTCAAAGAGAAGGCAATTGTCGTCGAAGACTAACAGCAAATTGGACCGCCAAGACGCCAAGTTCGCTAAGAAAGACTTTTTAATAATTTGTTTGAGATTTAGATTCAAAACATGAAAAATTTTTTAAACAATTTTTTCCGTTCTTGGCGGACTTGGCGTCTTGGCGGTGAAAAGGTTCAAGGTGTTCGATGGATGACCTGACTCCCATGATGAAGCAGTACCTGGACATGAAGAGGATCCACAAAGAGGAGATCCTCTTTTTCCGTTTGGGCGATTTTTATGAGATGTTCTTCGATGACGCCAAGACCGCCGCCCGGGTCCTGCACCTCACCTTGACGGCCCGCGCCGGGGGCAACAACCAGAAGGTGCCTATGGCGGGCATTCCTTTCCATGCCGCTGAAAACTACATTTCCAAACTTGTCAAACAGGGCTTCTCCATCGCTATTTGTGAGCAAACCGAAGACCCGGCCGCGGCCAAGGGCCTGATGAAGCGGGAGATTTCCCGTGTCATTACGCCTGGCACTATCCTGTCCGCCTCTATGTTGGACGAGAAGTCCAACAACTACCTGGTGGCCCTGGCCTACGCGCCCCAAAGCCTTGGGCTGGCCGTGGTGGATGTGACGACCGGGGAATTCAAGACCTGTGAACTCACCGGGCCCGAGCGCTTTTCCGTGGCCGCTAACGAGCTTTCCAAGTTCAACCCTTCTGAAATCCTGCTTTCCCAAAACGCCCCGGCAGTCGAGGAATGGGGGCACCTTTTAAAGACTGCCAATGGCGCCAAGCAATCCCACATGGAAGATTGGAAATTCTCTACTGACGAAGGAAAGGAAACCCTGCAGGAACATTTTCAGGTTAAGTCCCTTGATGGTTTTGGCCTGTCTGGCCAGGACCAGGCTATCCGCGCGGCGGGGGCCATCCTCCAATACCTGAAAGAAACCACCCACAGCGTCTTGTCCCATCTGGTCAGCCTCTCCACTTTCCAAGTGGGCGAGGGCATGGTGTTGGACGCCACCACCCAGCGGAATCTCGAAATCGTGAAATCCATGAGGGACGGGGGCAAGGAAGGCACGCTCCTTTCGGTTTTGGATGAGACCGTTACCTCCATGGGCGGGCGGCTTTTGCGCCAATGGCTGGTGACCCCGCTGACTTCCGTATCCCAAATCAAGCGGCGGCAGGACGCGGTTGAGGAACTTCTTGCCCGCAAGGAAGAAAGGGAGACCCTCAGGGATTTCTTTCGGGAAGTGTCCGACCTGGAAAGGTTGGCTGGGCGTATCGGCTGTGGCACGGCCAACGCAAGGGATATGGTGGCGCTCCGGACGACCCTGGGATTACTGCCTAAAATCCAGGGTGTGCTAGCCGGGTTCAAATGTCTTTGGCTCAAGGAGAAGGTGGAGGTTTGGGACAACCTGAAGGAAGTCCACTTGCTTTTGGAGAAGTCCATCCATGACGAGCCGCCCCTGGCCCTGAAGGAAGGCGGGCTGATCAAGGCTGGATACCACAAGGAATTGGACGGGCTCAAGAAGGGCGCCCTGGAAGGAAAGACCTGGCTTGCCCAGTTGGAAGAGAAGGAAAAGGTTCGCACCGGCATTGGTTCCCTCAAGGTTCGTTACACGTCCGTCTTCGGTTATTACATCGAGGTCTCCAAGGCCAACCTGGATAAAATTCCGCAGGATTATCACCGCAAGCAAACCTTGGTTAATGCCGAGCGGTTTATCACCCCCGAGTTGAAAGAAATGGAAGGAAAGATCCTGGGCGCCCAAGAAAAGGCTGATCGGCTTGAATACGAACTCTTTGATGAGGTCCGGGTCCAGGTAGGCAAGGAACTTTCTCGCCTCCAAAGGGTAGCCCGCATCATCGCGGAACTGGATACCTTTTCCTGCATGGCCGCCGTAGCCGACCGGGGAAGGCATGTGCGCCCGGATGTGGACGATTCCCCTGAACTCACCATTGTGGATGGGCGGCACCCGGTGCTAGACCGTATCCTTTCCTCCGACCAATTCGTGCCCAACGACACCCATTTGGGAACGGACGGGACTGAGATCATCGTCTTGACCGGGCCCAACATGGCGGGGAAGAGCACCTATATCCGGCAGGTGGCGCTCTTGTCCCTGATGGCTCAGGTAGGTTTCTTCGTTCCAGCCAAACAAATGAAGGCTGGCATTGTGGATCGTATCTTCTCCCGGGTGGGTGCTTCCGACGCCTTAACCCAAGGGCAGAGTACATTCATGGTGGAGATGGTGGAGACGGCGAATATCTTGAATCACGCTACCAGTAAAAGTCTGCTGATCCTGGATGAAGTTGGGCGGGGTACTTCCACTTACGACGGAGTTTCCATTGCCTGGGCCGTGGTGGAATACCTTGCCCAGAAGTTGAAAGCCCGAACCCTTTTCGCCACCCACTATCACGAACTCACCCGCTTGGCTGGAACTTTCCCTAATGTGAAGAATTTCAATATCGCGGTGAGGGAATGGAATGAACAGATTCTTTTCTTGCGCAAAATTGTGGAAGGCGGCACGGATAAGAGCTACGGGATTCAGGTCGCCCGCCTGGCCGGTGTGCCCAAGGAAGTGGTAGCCCGGGCCAAGAAAATCCTGGCCAGTCTGGAAACCGGGACCTTTCTATCTAAAATCACCGAAGTGCTCGCACCTACAGCCGAAGCGCCACCTCCTGATGCGCCCCAACTTTCCTTTTTCGGCTCCGGCGGCAAGCACCCGGTTTTGGAAGAACTCAAGGGCTTGGATCTGGACGGATTGACTCCCCGTGACGCGTTAAACCTTTTGGGGGAATGGAAGAAAAAAATAGAGGAATAGACACAACCAGGCCCAATTATTAGATTCAAGAAGCTGAATTCAACCAGTAAGTGCAACACCTAGGCGAAAGACCTGCTCCGGCGTTTTGAAGCGAAGGCACTTACGAGGACGGCTATTGAGAATCCGTTCCACGCGGCGCACTTGCTCTGGAGTTATGGTAGCAAAATCAGTCTTCTTCGGGTAGAAACGTCGTATCAA
>PLZG01000047.1 GCA_003152075.1 candidate division FCPU426 bacterium | reverse complement strand
ATGAGTCAGGCAACCGGAAAAAAAGGTTACTCCCCGGTCTGCGAAAACCCTTGGGTGGGAAAGGGAAAGCCTAAGAAGTACTTTCCCCTGACCGATCAGGTTGTTCAAGACCACCTTTCGGGCAAAAAAAACCATCGGCGTCTATCCCCTCATCAAGGACAATACTTGTTGGTTCCTTGCTTGCGATTTCGATAAAGCCGGTTGGGAATTGGACGCTTTGGCTTATCTGCTATCCTGCGCTTCCTACGGCATTCCAGCCTATTTGGAAAAATCCCGGTCTGGGAACGGTGGTCATGTCTGGGTTTTCTTTTCTATCCCCGTCCAGGCTGTTTCTGCCCGACAACTGGGTCTACGCCTCCTGCGGGACACCATAGAGCGCAGGGCCGAGGTGGATTTGGCCAGCTACGACCGCTTCTTCCCCAACCAAGATTTCATGCCTAAGGGCGGGTTCGGCAACCTGATCGCGCTTCCCTTACAGAAACAACGCCGGGAAATGGGATGCACGGAGTTCCTGGATTCGGAAGACCCGAACTTGAACCCCCATCCCGACCAATGGGCGTTCTTAAGTTCCATCCAGCGCTTAAACCCGGTTCAATTGTCCGCAATACTGGAAAAGATTCCACCCATTGAAGTAGGTCCCCAAACAATGGCAAAAGCTGTTTCGCCGGTTCTTAAGAAAAAGTTTCCAGCCCCACCCCTTATCCGCTGTGTCTTGGACGCTTCCGTTAGCGTTGAGAAATCAGGCATACCTCCCTGGCTTTTGTCCCAACTCAAGCATCTGGCTTCCCTGCACAATCCCGTCTTCTATGAGCGGCAAAACATGCGCTTCTCCACCTACGGTATTCCGCGATTCATTCGGTGCTACGGTGAAGATGCCGCTTATCTCCACTTCCCACGCGGCACTCTGGAAGACTTAAGAAAGATATTGGAAGAAGCCGGAAGCTCAATAGAGTTAACCGACACCCGGTTGATTCCTGATCCTTTGAAATTGAAGTTCCATGGAGAATTGACCGTCAATCAAGAGAAGGCCATGCGGGAGGTTTTACGCCATGAAACAGGGGTTTTGGTCGCACCGCCGGGAGCCGGAAAAACGGTGATGGGATGTTACGCTATTGCCAAACGTAACCTACCCACCCTTGTCCTTTCGCACCGCAAACCCATACTGGACCAATGGCGCGCGCAGTTGAAAAAGATGCTAGGGTTGAAAGCCCGGCAAATTGGCCAAGTTGGCGGCGGCAGGAAACGCCAGACCGGAACCGTGGATTTGGCCATGATCCAGAGCCTCAAAGGGATCGAGGATTTAAGGGAATTCTTTTCCAGGTATGGTTTCATCCTAGTGGACGAATGCCACGTCCTGCCCGCTGTGTCCTTTGAACAATACATCAAGCAAGCTCCGGCCCGGTATATGCTGGGCCTGACCGCCACACCTATTCGTAGGGACGGGCTCCAAGACTTGATCTTCATGCAATGCGGGCCTTTGCGCTACCGCATGGTGGAAACCAACGATGGATTGGAAACAAAGCTTAAAACCCGCCCAACCAACTTTCGATTCGAGCAAATCGAAGAGGAATTCTCGATCCAGGGGATTTTTCGGGCCTTGTCTCAGGATGAACCCCGCAATGGAATTATTGTTGAGGACGTAGTCCAAGCCCTTTCAGAAGGCCGGAAGTGCCTTGTGCTGAGTCAAAGGAAGGAGCATTGCAAGCGGTTGGTGGAAATGCTGAGAGCGCAAGGCAAAGCGCCGGGGCTCTTAACCGGGGATATGGGCAAAAAGGAACGAGCGGCTGTCATCCAAGGAGTCATGGAAGCGGCACCCGACGCCGAAATCCTCCTGGTGGCCACGGGCCAATATCTAGGGGAAGGTTTCGACTGCCCCAAACTTGATACCCTTTTCCTGTCTTTCCCCATTTCCTTCAAGGGAAAACTCATTCAATATTTAGGAAGAATTCAGCGCACTTATGAAGGCAAAAAGAACGCCGTGGTTTATGACTACTTGGACGATTTCGTGCCGGTGCTCAAAAAAATGGCTTGGCGCAGGCAGAAAACCTACCGGTCATTGGGAATGATGGCCTAGGTTCCCCATTATCCCAATCCCCTCCGGAGTTTCGTTCTACACTTTCAAAGTTTAGGATTAACCGCCCGTACTTTACATTCATGGTACAAGCGGCTATAAGTCACCCAATAAGGGTGGTTCATGGGAATGGCGTTTAAAAATTCCGAGAAAAATGAATCGAGGGGTTTGAACCCACGGCGCAGAAGGGTTTCATTGAAATCAATTTCAGCATGAACCTGGCGGGCGGGACAATGCAAGCCGAACTCCCCGGTATCAGGATTCCGGTAAACCTTGAATACTTCGGTTCCCTTTATTACTGTCCGCGACTTCTCCGAGGATATGCTTTTTAGGCTTTCTTCCAACGGGTCAACACGCCGACCCCGCGCTTTGGTCCGGCGACGATACTCCTTCAATATCCCTGATTTCGGGCATACATAAAAATCACCGTTCCAAAGTTCGTATTCTCCAAAGAAGCGTCTGGTGAAAACCACTTTTCCTTCCATCGTCACATGCCGATGGACATAATCAAAGACATGTCCGCGAACATGCTTTTGAACGGCATTATCCATCCGGATGTTTTCGCAGATTTCACTGAAAATCTTGTCCCAAGGGCGGCCAACGTTTTTATGAAGATACCTCTTGAGGGGCTTAAGATTCTCGTTAAGTTCCTTAAGATCGAAATGTTTCCGCTTCATGGACTGTTTAGAGGGCATATCCTCAAATTCCCTCGCTGGCCGCCCTTTCCGGTCATGGCTCCCACCCCGCCTGGGACGCTCCACAATAACTTTGCTCATGTCGCTACGCATAATCCTTCATCCCTTCTTCAATCTAATCGCCTCGGCGCCAACCCTGGGTTTATAGGTCAACACCCTCTTCCAAGCTTACATCTTCTTTGGCTGGAGTCAGTATTACCAAATGCGTCTTTACTTTTACCGCTCGCCCCTAAAGTTCGCAAGGTCATTTAATGCCAAAAGTAAATAAATCTCGTGTCCTATTCGTGTCCTTCGTTGTCCTTTTTTGCCACGGAATGCCATGGATGACCCTGGACGGTCATGGATTAAAAAAAAGCCCTTGTCGGCAAGACTCGTTAAAGTCATTGCAGGCAAAGGCTTTTAATTTGTGCAAGTGGCAGTGATTTTTAAAATGGCGGGGTTGACGGGGATCGAACCCGCGACCTCCTGCGTGACAGCTGCTAGGCTCTCGTCCGCTTCCCGCTTCAAACCTCTTATCCTGCAACGAAAATCTTCATTCAGACGTTTTAGTGTTTTCGACCTTTGTCATATCCGTGTCATTGGCCTTTTCCACCCGCTTCAACGCGTCCACTCGGTCCTTCCGGTCGATCCGGTTGTACCGTTTGAACATCGCGTAGGTCTTATGGCCCGATATGGACATGATGACCGAGTCGTTCACACCCGCCTTTCTGAGGTTCGTCACCGCGCAATGTGTAAACGCCGGTCCAAAAGTGT
>PLZG01000046.1 GCA_003152075.1 candidate division FCPU426 bacterium | reverse complement strand
GATGCGGGCAAGGACGGTCGGGTTGGATATCTTATAGCCGTTCAAATGCAAGATGGGCAGTACTGCTCCGTCGGTGGCAGGATCGAGGAATTTATTAGATTGCCACGCGGTGGCCAAGGGACCCGTTTCCGCCTCGCCATCGCCGATAACACAGGCGACGACGAGTCCCGGATTGTCGAATACCGCCCCGAAAGAATGACTCAGGGAATAACCTAATTCACCGCCTTCGTGGATTGAGCCGGGACATTCGGGTGAAGCGTGGCTTGGAATTCCTCCGGGAAACGAAAACTGGAGAAAAAGCTTCCGGAGCCCGGCCTCATCCCTGCTGATATTTGGATAAATTTCGCTGTAAGTGCCTTCAAGATAAGTATTGCCCACGACAGCCGGACCACCGTGTCCTGGACCGCAAACGTAAATCATATTGAGGTCGTATTTTTTGATAATCCGATTCAGGTGCGCGTAAATGAAATTCTGCCCGGGGGTCGTGCCCCAGTGTCCCAGAAGCATNNCGTCAGCGGCCGTTTCAGCAGCGGATTGTCGTAAAGATAAATTTGACCAACCGACAGATAATTAGCCGCCCGCCAATACCGGTTGATTCGATCCAGGTGTTCTTTGGAAAGGGGGGTGTCTTCCATTCGTTCAGATGGCGTAGGCACTTCGTTTGGTTTCATCCGCCATTCCTTTCTAATGTCGCAGAAGACTCCGGGTGTGGCGGGCGATCATCAGTTCTTCGTTGGTCTTCATCACCCGCACGGTAACCTGGCTGCCGGAACGGGAGATAACCTCGGCATTTCGCTCATTGAGGGCTGGATCCAAGTGAATCCCAAGAAAATCCAGGCGTTGGCAGATTCGCCGCCGAATCCTCGGCATGTTTTCTCCGATGCCCGCCGTAAAAATCAACGTGTCGAGGCCGCCCAAGACTCCCGCAAGCGCTCCAACGAATTTTCTCGCTTGATAACAAAAGAGTTCGATGGCCTCGAGTGCGTGTGGATTTTTTGTCTTCTGGGCGACTAGGTCCCGTAAATCCGAACTGATTCCCGAAACACCTAATAGCCCGGAGCGGTGATTGACCAAATCGCTGACAGCGGGAAGCGGCATGAATTTTTCCCGAAGAAGATAAAGTATCACCCCGGGATCCAAATCCCCCGAGCGCGTACCCATCATTAGCCCTCCCGTGGGCGTGAAGCCCATCGTCGTGTCCATACTCTTGCCGCCGCGAATGGCCGCCATGCTCGCGCCGTTCCCCAAGTGCGCGATGATCACCCGCCCCCTGGCGGCCTTGGCGCCCGCCACACGCTTTATTTCATGGATGAGATACTCGTAGGACAAGCCGTGAAAGCCATAGCGGCGAATTCCCTCACGCCACAATTCGCGCGGCAGTGGATACCATTGCGCTATGTCCGGCATATGCCGGTGAAAAGCGGTGTCGAAGCAGGCGACCTGGGTCAACTCAGGATAAAACCGGCGAACGGCTTTGATCGCCTTAAGCTCCTGCGGCAGATGGTCCGGATCAAGCGGTTCGAGCCCAATGAGGGCTTTTTCCATTCGCGGCGTGATCAATTCAGGTAGGTCGTAATTCAGGCCGCCATTAACCACCCGATGGCCCACCGCCGCCAAAGGGGTTTTTCGCTTTTGAAGCCACTTCAAGAACTTATTTATCGCCGCGTCGTGATCTCGAAGACGTTGATGCTCTTCAAACAAAACCCGGCCCTTTCCATCCTTGATTCGAAAATGACACCCGGACAACCCAATTCGTTCAACCCGCGCCGACAAGTCCACTGTCTCCTTCTTGTCCATGCGGAATAGCGCGATCTTCAAGCTGGAAGAGCCGCTGTTGATTGCCAGGATATGGTTGTCTTTTACCCTTTGCATTTGATGGACGATCCTTCTATTTAGAGTTCGTTGTCCGTTTAGATGAAACGGGGGCGTTTTTGTGGATTATTTTAAGGGCCGTGCCTTTATGCATGGCCATATGATCGGTCTTGTCGATCTTGATCAAATACTGGGGATCATCCTTGGACGCACGAACGGTATAAGTCTTAAACTTGATGGCGGACGTGATCTTTCTCTTGATGGTTCCGCTAACATGTCCAGCTTCTGAATTCCAGCCCACATGGTCCCCAACTTTAAAAGCACGTTTCATTGGAAACAGCCTCTTTTCCCATCTTGTTTCGCATAGTTGTAATCGTCGAAACCGGCCTTCTAAGCTTTTCCAATTCGACATTTTATTATCGACGGCGATCGGTCAATCAAATCTCGCATCATCAGTCTCAATTTTTTCGCCGGTCAATTATTCAAGATATTTTTTAGACGAGTCAGTTTACCCTTCCGCCCCTTTTTAAATCCAACTCTGGAAGATTTATATTTTCTTAAATAAATAATAAATCTCGAACGGAAGCCTACCGAATATTTTTTGGAAGGAATCAAATTGATAGTCCGGGCTATCAATTTGATTATTCACGAGACAGTTATTAATTTTTTTCGAGAAGGTATAGACAGGGGCTTGAGGAGATAAAAATTTATCGACGACACAGTTCTTCAATTACCGCTTTTCAGATATTTTAGAAAAAATGGGATTGCCTTTAAAAGAAGGGCGGAAATGCCAAAAACAGCTTCGAAAAAACAATCTCCGGCAAGTGCACGAGCCCTCACACTCCGATTTTGGCACGAGACATCTTTTTTGTTTCTAACGGAGGGTAATACTGGAGAAGCCGAAAAAAATTTGAATGAATCAGGAGAAACCTTTATAACTTTAAAACCGCAACTAATCGGAAGAGACTTTTAAAAGTTCGGGTTCCAGTTGAAAATTCAATGCTTTCTGTTTCACCGGCTTGTTTTTATAGATGTGAAAGACGCAACGGCCATCACCAGATTGAAAACGTTCTTCACGGACAACCTTCACACCCAAAAGTTGGGTTAGCGCGAAAACACTTACGCTGCATAGGGCTGGTTGTCGGGAAGCAACGTTTAGAAAAGGACAATTACCTTCCACCAGTCTGAAACCATCGGAAGTCTCGGAAACGGACGTGAAAGGGTCCTTTGCCAGATAAAGATCTTTCAGTGATTTAACTTTTTCAGACAATGACTTTCCGGCCAAGAGAGCTTGCCACTTTTTTACCCTTGTTTCCGTTAAGGTTGATAGCAATTTCCGTAAGTCGGCCGGGCCAAGTTTTAGGCCAATGGTTTCCAAAATTTCAATAGCTAATGCGTCGTAATTCTTTGGAAAAAAGTGATCACCGGCGTTAGTCAGGCTGTAACGGACGGTTGGGCGGCCAGACCGAGCCTTGAGTTCCCGAATAACATCCTTTTGAACCCAACCTTCTTTATTGAGACCCATTAATTGCTGCCGGACAGCCTCCTTGGTGATTTTCATTTTAGAAGCCAACTTAGTCATGGTAGAGGACCCCTCTGTTTTCAATAACAAAAGGATGGACCTGCGCATATGGGGCAAACCCTCAAATTTCATGATTCAAAACCTCGGTCGACGGGATGTCATAAATCATAACCTAACCCATGACGGTACACCAACTGTCCGCCCAACCAACCGCCCCAATGTAGGAGAAGGGTTCCCGTCCCTGAAAAAAGCAGGGCCATCATTAAATGGAAATGGGTAAGAGGCTCCGTTCCCCGGTGAAAATAAAGGCTGACACCGAAAAGACAGGTCGCCCCAAGCATCACCATCATATGGAGGGTGGCCGTTTTGGCGGCAAAAAGTTTGTTTTCGGGGATAAATAGATAATCATAAAAACCCGTGCAAAGGGTTAAAGACCCAATGCCTAAGCCGCAAACGATATTCCAAAAGGCGAAAGACCGCCAAAAAAGGGTTCCCGACCAGGCATAGACCAGATCCCCCAAGAAAGCGATGGTCCAAAGAGCCAAGGGGAAATGAGTGAGGGGCACGTGCGCCGGGTGCCCCAACACTCGCAATTGCTTGAAATCGGGAACCATCGTTTTAATTACCCAGGAATGTCGCCATTAAAAGAATGGCGAAAGCCGAAACGGCGACCAAAGCATGGATCACCACGACCGTGCTCGGCAAAGCCTTTTTCCTTAAGTGAAAGGAAAAAAGATAAAACCCTCCAAGGGCGGCCACCACAAAAAGGGCGAGGGCAATCGCCGCCTTTGATGAAGTTCCCGTTCGCAGGACGAAAAGCAGGACTGTAACCAAACCCGCGGCCCCAAAGAGACCATGGGTCAAAGCCAAGGGAAGAGGAAGATTCTTTTTTTTAAAATGAAGCGTCGCGAGAATCAACCCTCCCACCGCAGCTATCGCAAACAATCCGACCGCAATCAAAAGCATAAAGCCTCCTTGAGATGAATTAGCTTGGATCATTATGCCCAAGTAAACTAATAAAACAAGTTTTTTATTGTTTTATTAGTTTGTTAAAAAACATCTAATCTTGGCCCCCGGGTTGTAATTCAGGACGTTTACGGTTATTTTTTATTTCGATCTGTTTGAGAAATTCCTTTTTGAAAGGACTTTATTCTTGAGAGATAGTAAATCTGACTTTTCGACCAATCACCGTCTTCTCTTAATTTCATCCATCGCCCTTGTTGTAGGTTCTCTCTGTTCTTTGATAGCCGTGGTACTTCTTAAAACCATTTATTTTTTCACCAACCTTTTCTTTTACCAGCAATTTTCTTTGGATTTTCGGTCTCCCGCCGATAACCACCTTGGGTTGCTTGTGATATTGGTACCCGTGATAGGCGGACTCATTATTGGGCTTATGGCGCGTTATGGGTCTGACCGCATCCGTGGCCATGGCATCCCGGAGGCGTTAGAGGCCATCCTTTTCAATAAAAGCCTGATGCAACCAAAATTAGCCGTTATTAAACCTTTATCCGCTGCTGTTTCAATTGGTTCCGGAGGTCCCTTTGGGGCTGAGGGGCCCATCATCATGACAGGCGGGGCTTTCGGATCCATCATCGCCCAAGTCTTTCATTTGACGGCGGCGGAGCGTCGTACCTTATTAGTAGCCGGCGCCGCCGCAGGAATGTCAGCCACTTTCGCCACCCCGGTGGCGGCCGTTCTTTTGGCCGTTGAACTTTTACTTTTTGAGTGGAAGCCTCGCAGCGTGGTACCAGTTGCCCTGGCTAGCGCGGTTGCCGCCGCTCTCCGCCCTATTCTCTTGGGACCCGGGCCCCTCTTTCCAATGCCGCCACATGGGCTATTGCCGATCCAAGACCTTTTTTGCGCGGCACTCGTTGGTCTTTTTGCCGGATTTTTCGCAACCATCCTTACCGGAGCGGTTTACAAGTTTGAAGATTTATTCCAACGACTCCCCATCCACTGGATGTGGTGGCCTGCCATAGGAGGATTAGCCATTGGAATAGGAGGCTATTTCCAACCCCGGGTTCTTGGCGTGGGATATGACGTTATTGGGGATTTTCTAAAAGGAAATATGACTTTCACCGCAGTATTGCTTCTGGTTTTAGTGAAAGGGTTTGTTTGGTCCTTTTCACTGGGTTCCGGTACTTCAGGCGGTGTTCTTGCGCCTTTGCTGATCATGGGAAGCGGTCTGGGAGTTATGGAGTCTTTTTTTCTTCCCACGGATGCGGCCACTCTTTGGCCTTTGATCAGCATGTCCGCCGTTCTAGGCGGAGTCATGCGCTCACCCTTTACGGCCATCCTTTTCGCCTTTGAATTGACCCACGACGAGGGGGTCTTACTTCCCCTTTTAATCGCGACAATGGTAGCCCACACCTTCACGGTCCTTGTGATGAAAAGGTCCATCTTGACGGAAAAGGTGGCCCGCCGTGGGTTCCATATTTTCAGGGAGTATTCGGTGGATATCCTGGAACAGGTTCATGTGGAAGATGTGATGACGAAAAAAGTCGTCACCATTCCGGCCAAAATGAAGGTAAAGGTCTTGGTCCGAAAATATTTTTCCGGTAGCCACAAACATCGGGGATATCCGGTGGTGGACAGTCAGCATCATTTGGTAGGTGTCATCGCCCCTTATGATATTCTGAAACAACCTTCGTTATTCGACATCGGGGACAAACCGGCCCAGGATTTAATTGAAAAGGTGCCAATTGTGGCCTATACCGGAGAAAACTGCCGACAAGCCGCCAGCCGCATGGCTTCAAATCAAATCGGGCGAATGCCGGTGGTTGAAAAATCAAATCCCTTAAAGGTTGTCGGCATTCTATCCAGAAGTGACCTTTTTAAGCCTTCCCTAAAATATTCAGAGGAAGAGGACGTTCGGGAAACCTTTCTGTTCATGCCGCCCAAGGAATAGGCTGAAAAATTCGACTTTTACCGAGGAAATAGGGAAAACGACTTGCGAGGGATGGATTTATGAAACGTGAAAAGTTTCTTTGGCCTTTGACCCAAGGCCACCATAGGGCGCTGGTGGCGGCCCGGAATATCCGGGACCGTCTTACCAGGTTGAATGACGGCGAAAAAGCTCCTTTGTTAGCTTTAAGCCAAAAAGTCGCTGACTTATTCGCCATGGATTTGGATTCGCATTTCCGGGGGGAAGAGGAAGAACTCTTAAAGATTTTTGAAAAACATGTCGGACCTAATGACCCGGACATTAAAAAAATACTAGATGACCATCAAACAATCCGGACGCTATCAAAATCCGCAGTTAAGAAAGATCTTCAACTTTTCGCCGACACCCTTACCGCTCATATTCGGTTTGAAGAGGATGTTTTTTTTCCAAGGGTTGAAAAGACATTAACGACTGAAGAAAAGACAATAGAAACGGAACGGCTACTCCCCTATAAGCCGTCTGAGACCCATGCGCCCACCCCGGTCGATAAGAAAATTGGTAAATAGAAAACCGAACACTGGCTAATCTTTTATCTGAAATAAACATCTTTCATTTTTGAGAGTAATTTTCCATACCTTGGGGGTTAGTTAGACTCACATTGCATTTTTTGTCGATGGAAACGAATCGGATTGAAATTCATAAGGTCACCAACGATCTCGTCGTACCCGCCGACGCGTGCCGTTCTTACAAAGCCCTTTACCTGGGTTTGAAAGAATTAGAGGACGACTTGCACCAGCATATTCACAAGGAAAACTACATTCTTTTCCAGAAAGTCATCAACAGAGGTTGGTTGGATTAGAGAGTAGTTCGGTACGCGACGTCGAGAAGGAATCAAAGTGGGGGAATTCCAAACCCCGTCGGATGGCGGAGCCGAGTCATAAATGCCTCGAACGTTTGCCGCGAAACATCGCAATCGCGGTGTTAAGGATAAAGAGTAAAAGGGCAAAGGAGTTTAACAACGCCCCCCATCGGCGCAAAGGGGTGGATTCAAGCACGTCCCCGCCAACCCTTGCCACGAGGGAGGCCTGTAAAAGGAGCCAATGGGCATAAAAGAACGGATGGAAAGGAACGGGAGTTCTCAAGACGCGCGGTAATAGAAGGGGGGCATGGCTGAAAACCATAGAAAAAACCAATCCCAAAAAAACGCAATGCAGGAAGGCGTCGTAAGTGAAACCAGAATCCACCGGGGCGGTCACTAATCCGACAAACCCGCCGATGAAAAGCCAGGCGTAGGCGGAAATCAAGCAAGCTTTGGTAAATCCTTTCCAGCCTTCCGTTTTTTCGCTGTTCCAGCCCCTATCGAAAAACAATAGACACATAGCCAGTAAAAGAAACCCAGCAGCCACCATTCGGACACCTAGGGCCGGCTGAAAGGGTTGAAAGCCCATGCCGGTCATCAGTAAACCAGTGACCGTCATAAGGGCCAGTGTTCGGCCAAGGGTTGGTTGCCAATGGACGGCTTCTAATCTTTCAGAAGCGATGGTCAGGACAAATAGAATTTGCCAACCGTTCATCACGTGGGGAATAGGTTCCCCATGCCACCAAAAGAAATTGGCCCAGGCCCAACCGCATCCCCCGGCAAGCGCCAAGGCGGCGGCAAAAGCCTGTTGTTTCCAAAAGAAGGCGATGGAAACCAAAAGATAACCCAAGCTGGCTGCTAGGAACAAAAGCGCTCCCCAATTTTCGGGGCCGCCCAATAGAAGGGTCCAGGCACCCATCGCGGTTGCCAAAGGCACTAACAGACCAATCTTGGATTTCAGGACACTTGCCCGGGCCAGGCCGATGACCGTTCCAAAAAAACCGTTCACCATTAAAGGACCGTGAAAAGAGATCCAATTAGCCTGGGGTATTGGGAGATGCCATTGCAGGCGTAGCAACCCGCCCCAAACGGCGAAAAAAAGTGTCAGCAAGGCCGAGACGGCTAGAGGGATTCGATTAGAAATGGAAATCATCAAAACCTCCTAAAAATTATGGAGTCTAATAAATGTTTCTGAGTAGTTTGAAACTATTGATCATAACGGACTTTCTCACCAATTTTGCAATCTTATAATGAACGACTTATAAACGGACCAATGTGACTTATCTCACGATTTGGAAGAAAGCAATACTAGCTGTCCATGACATGGACTCAGGTTGAACAGGCATTCAACCCTTATTTAGATGTCCACGATGGCTCCCCGTTGTGGACAGATCTTCCCTGTTAACTTTGACAAGTTTACCCCAA
>PLZG01000031.1 GCA_003152075.1 candidate division FCPU426 bacterium | reverse complement strand
TGAGTGGGAGTATTTGTTGGTGTGCATGTATTGGTTGGAGTGGATGTATTCGTTGAGGTCCCGGTATTTGTCCGCGTAAAGGTCGAGGTAGGCGTATTGGTCGATGTACGAGTATTTGTAATCGTAAAGGTATTTGTGAAGGTATGGGTGTTTGTGGGGGTTCCTGTATTGGTTCTGGTAAAGGTGGGTGTGGGGGTGTCGGTCACCGTATGGGTATTCGTCAAAGTGGAGGTGTTAGTGAAGGTATGGGTATTGGTGGGGGTTCCCGTATTGGTCCTGGTGAAAGTCTGAGTAAAGGCACTCGTTGGTGTACGGGTATTTGTTGGGGTAGGCGTATTCGTGGGGGTCCCGGTATTTGTCCGCGTAAAGGTCGAGGTAGGCGTATTGGTCAATGTATGGGTATTTGTAACCGTAAAGGTATTTGTGAAGGTATGGGTATTAGTAGGTGTACCTGTGTTGGTCCTGGTATTGGTTGAGGTAGAGGTATTCGTCACCGTGTGGGTGTTAGTCACAGTAGGTGTGTTAGTCGGGGTGCGTGTATTGGTTGAGGTTCCTGTATTAGTCCTGGTATTGGTTGAGGTAGGAGTATTCGTCACGGTGTGGGTATTCGTCACCGTGTGAGTATTAGTCACAGTGGGAGTGTTAGTCGGGGTGCGTGTATTGGTTGAGGTTCCCGTATTAGTCCTGGTATTGGTTGAGGTAGGAGTATTCGTCACGGTGTGGGTATTGGTCACAGTGGGAGTGTTAGTCGGGGTGCGTGTATTGGTTGAGGTTCCCGTATTAGTCCTGGTATTGGTTGAGGTAGGGGTATTCGTCACGGTGTGGGTGTTGGTCAAAGTAGGTGTGTTAGTCTGGGTACGTGTATTGGTTGAGGTTCCCGTGTTTGTCCGGGTATTGGTTACGGTAGAGGTATTAGTCACCGTAGGAGTATTGGTTACAGTGAAAGTATTAGTGAATGTACGAGTGTTAGTCGGCGTGCCCGTATTGGTCCTGGTATTGGTTGCAGTAGGAGTATTCGTCACCGTGTGAGTATTGGTTGCGGTAGGCGTATTGGTTGACGTTCCCGTATTTGTTCGTGTGAAAGTTGAGGTTGGCGTGTTAGTCACAGTATGAGTATTGGTTGGGGTTCCCGTATCAGTCCGGGTAAAGGTCTGAGTTGGGGTATTCGTTGGGGTATGTGTATTTGTGAAAGTAGGTGTATTCGTCGAGGTACCTGTATTCGTCCGGGTGAAAGTTGAAGTGGAAGTGTTGGTCAACGTGTGGGTATTGGTAACCGTAAAGGTATTTGTAGGAGTATGGGTACTAGTCGGGGATCCAGTGTTAGTTCGGGTATTGGTAGCGGTAGGAGTATCCGTCACCGTGTGAGTATTCGTTACCGTGAAGGTATTCGTCGAGGTACGGGTATTGGTTGGGGTTCCTGTGTTTGTCCGGGTGTTGGTTGCCGTGGGGGTATTCGTCATGGTATGAGTATTCGTGACAGTGAATGTATTAGTTGGTGTGTGAGTATTAGTCGGGGTCCCGGTATTCGTTCTCGTATGAGTATTCGTCGAGGTGTTAGTCACCGTTGGAGTATTGGTGGGAGTCCGGGTATCGGTAATGGTAAAAGTATTAGTTCGAGTTTGTGTATTGGTCGGCGTTCCCGTGTTGGTCCGTGTATTGGTTGCGGTGGGAGTTCTCGTCACGGTGTGTGTATTCGTGACGGTAAATGTGTTACTTGGTGTGTGGGTATTAGTCGATGTCCCAGTATTCGTCCTTGTCGGGGTAATCGTAGAGGTATTGGTCATTGTAGGAGTATTGGTGTGAGTCCGAGTATCGGTAATGGTAAAAGTACTCGTGGAAGTCCCGGTAGTCGTCTTTGTGGGGGTCTTGGTGGGTGTGTTGGTCACTGTGTGAGTATTGGTAACCGTAGGGGTATTGGTGTGAGTCCGAGTGTTGGTAATAGTAAAGGTACTGGTCGGGGTCCGGGTATTTGTCCTTGTTGGGGTTTGGGTAGGCGTGTTGGTAACCGTATGGGTATCGGTAACAGTTGGTGTATTGGTGTGGGTCCGAGTGTTGGTTATGGTGAAGGTATTAGTAGATGTACCAGTATTGGTCCGAGTGTTAGTCGGAGTCGGAGTATCAGTAATGGTAAAGGTATTGGTCGGTGTGCGAGTGTCGGTTGGTGTACCCGTATTTGTCCGGGTGAAGGTCTGGGTAGGTGTGTTGCTAGGGGTATGAGTATTGGTTGGAGTAAGGGTATTAGTGATTGTAAATGTATTTGTCGGCGTTCCAGTATTGGTAGGTGTATTTGTAACCGTCGCCGTATTCGTATTAGTGCGAGTATTGGTTGGGCTAAGTGTGGGAGTCAGGGCAAATACGTTCCCAATTGGACTCAACAAAATTACCCAAACAAAAAATGACACAAGCAACAAAGTTACTTGAGAAAGGTAGGAATTACTCAGTTTTAAAACACGCATTGACAAAGCTTTCAGGCCTTAAATATATAGCGTCGAGAGATATTGCTTGGTTGATTTAATAACGGTCAATATTACCCTTTCTTTAGCCCTTTTGTGGACATCAAATAAAATAATTTTCACTAAAAATCACCATTAATTCAGGGTTTATGACTGATTAAGGCTTCCCTACTTTAGAATCCACCCTGTACCAGGACATGTAATTGATTGTCTGAATTCCAATCCCCGAAAACAAATCCGAGATAAAATTAGCCTATGAAAACCAGGTCATGCATGACCTTATCCTTTTTACTCATCACTTCCCTACTTCACGCCCAAGCCTGGACAAACCTAGGCGTCGGTGGAGGCGGAGCCCAATTCGCGCCGTCATATTCCCCACTTGATCCCAACCTCGTTTTTCTGCAATGCGACATGGGCGGCATCTACCGCTCAACCAATAACACCACTAACTACACCATGTTGGATTACATACAGTTCGGCTCCTTGACCGATTACCCCAACGGCTCCTGTCCCATTGGTTATGACCCCAATAACATCAACAACCTCTGGGCCTTCGGCATGCAGAAAGATGACACTGGTGGGAGCCTTTTAAAAAGCACGGACGAAGGAGTCAATTGGACCTATGCAACCCAACCCACCTGGGGAAACAACACCCGTATAACCCGCATCATGCTAGACCGGGGAAATTCCAACTTCATTGTCCTCGGCGCGGACTCAGGCGCTTATTACTCCATCAATGGCGGGACATCCTGGAATGTCTGTACGGGTGTGGACGGCTATGTGTGGGACGCGGTCATTGATCAGTCTTCTCCTGCCGGTAACCGGACCGTCTATATCGGCTCGGACATTGATTCCTTTGCGCAAACTGGCGGGGGCGTTTTTAAAGGCACCAACGTGAACACAGGGGGCGGTTTCGTGGCGGCCAACACGGGTCTACCGGGTAACGCCCTTACCGGATTTTCGGGTGCCAGCACGGGTACCACTGTGGTTCTTTACGGGGTTTATGACAGCACCCGTGGCGGAACCGGCAACGGCACCGATATTTACCGCTCTATCAACGGGGCTGCCAATTGGACGCTGGCCCAAGTCGGCACGGTAACCGACGGCTTTAATAAAGTTGAATGCTCCGAAAGTTATCCGGCAACCGCCTATGCCCTCAATAATTCCAACGCGGTCACCGAAAGCGTTTGGAAAACCACGGACTATGGTGCTACCTGGAACAATGTCTTTATCCCAGTGAAGGGCGGCGGCAACGTGACCTTAGGCTGGATCGACTGGGATATTTTATTCCAGGAAGGGGCCGCTTGGATTCAGATCAAGGTGGACCCCGCCAACCCCAATCGGGTAGCCGCCACCGACCTGGATACCAGTTACCAGACCACCGACGGCGGAACGACCTGGAACCAAATCTATTCCACCTTCTCCGATACCAACCCAATTGCCGCTGGAAAAAAATGGACTTCCCGTGGTTTGGAAGTCACCACCGCCTGGCATTACTACATTAGTCCCTGGTCTTCCACCACCCATTACATCGCCCAGAGCGACATTGGCCTCCAGCGATCCACTGATAGCGGCAATACCTGGTACCACAGCCTTCCCTTTAGCGTAACCTGGCATAACACGATTTATGAAATGGCCTTTGATGCAGGAACCCAAACTATTTATGCCGCCGCATCCAACCAGCATGACATCCCCCATTCCACCCAAATAGGCCGTGCGCCCGGAGTGGGAGGGGTTTTGAAAAGCACCGACAATGGGGCCAATTGGGTCAGCGTATCCACGGGTTTACCGGGCACCCCGGCCACCTCCATTCTTCGGGATGGTGCGGGAAATATGTACGTGGCGATCTGGGGCAACAGCGCAGCCAACGGTGGAGTCTTTAAATCCACCAATGGAGGGGCCAACTGGGCTGCCGTGAACACAGGATTAGGTCTTGGAGCTAACTACCACGCTTACCAACTCAAGATGGACAATGGCGGAAACCTCTATTGCCTGATTTCTGCTTATACGGTTGGTGGTTGGAATGTGGCCAACACCGGGGGAATCTGGAAATCCACTAACGGCGGAACCAGCTGGAACTGCCTGACAATTAATGGCGACGGTGCGGGGGTTCCCCTTTATTACCTACAAGGTTTCGATATCGACTCTTCCGGCACGACCATTTACGCCGCTTCCATGAAATGGGGTTCGCCCCAGCAAAAGGGGATGTACCGTTCGACCAATGGCGGAACCAGTTGGACCCACCCGATTTCGACTTTTCCCACAACTCTCAACCCCATTGACGGCTTTTGCCCCAGCGTGAATCCCAGCAACGCCTCGGATGTTTATCTTGGGACCGAAAATCAGGGTATTTGGGAAAGCTTGGACGCGGGAATCAATTGGAACCGGATCACAGACGTACCCTTTAGGAACACCCACCGGGTAACTTTCGACACCGCCACGGGTGACCGCTACCTAACCACATTCGGAAGCAGTGTTTGGAAATTGGTGACCGGCTCCACCCCAACAGCCACCCCTTCCTCAACACCAACCTCAACCCCTCCGGGTGCCAACAGCCCAACAAACTCACCAACCAAAACTCCTACTGATACCCCAACTCTTACGCCTACCAACACAACAATGAACAGTCCGACACCAACCCCAACCCGAACCTCCACATTGACGCCTACTAATAGTCCCACTTCCAGCCCAACAACCACTCCCACGCGAACTCCTACAACAACTCCAACGCTTTCGCCCACCAACAGCTTGACCGGAACACCCAGTGCAAGTGCCACAAACACGCCTTCTCCTTCCGCCACAAACACCGGAACAATAGCACCCTCCAACACCCCCACGAATAGCCCCACTTCTAGTCCGACCGCAACTCCTACCTTAACCAGGACTCAAACTCCAACCAAGACTCCTACAGCATCATCCACATCCTCCCCGACTAACTCGCCCACCAATACTCCAACTCTTACTTGGACCTTTCCACCGCCACCCCCGACTTACACCTTAACTATGACCCCTTCATCCACACCCACGAACACTCCCACCAATAGCCCGACCTCAACTATTCCTCCAACAATCACCTTCACCCAAACCATTACACCCACTTTTAGCCCTATCTTTTCACCCACCCATGGCTCGGGTGGAAAACTCGTGATTTATCCCAATCCCGTTTTGGATTCCAATCCGGCCCACATCCAATTAACCCTCGGACAGGCGGCCAATGATGTGTCAGTCCAAGTGTTCACCACCGCCTTTAGAAAAGTATACGAGGTTGATTACGGAGCCCAAGCTGCAGGATCAGTAACGTTGTCGCTCGTGACGAAAGATAAATGGAACACACCCCTGGCGGACGGGCTCTATTACCTCGTGGTAAAAACTCCTCAGGGCCACTCGATTGGAAAATTGATCGTTTTGCGGTAAGAGACTCAGCGGTCTTTCTTTGAATCCGGCGCGGAGAAAAACCCGCCTTGGCATTGAAGAATGGTGCGGTTTTCCAGGACGTTCTGGTACTCGATATTAATATCCTGCTCTTCCAGTGTGATTCCAAAATTGTAATCGAGCTTCTTGTTAAAACCCAAAAGGAGCTTTTTGGTGAATTCGATGATGTCCTTGACCTTCTTTTTGTCGGCCTGGGTACCCACCAGGGACACATCTATGGCCATAAGGCCGAAGTTGTAAGTAACTGTGGCCCGGTAGGGTTCCTGGTTCAGGGCTTGATTGGAGGAAGGTTTAATGGCCATAGTCTGGCTGACAGCCGTCACCATGGTTTGAAGGTAGGTGGCTACCCTTTCTCCCAGGGCGGGGGCCTCCACCGTTTCCAGGTCCTCATTGGCCGCGAAGGCGGGAAAAACCGCCAGAAGCATTCCCAGAATAAACACGGTTTTTTTCAAACTCATCGGAAACACCTTAAACATTGAACCTAAAATGGACAACGTCCCCATCTTTCATCAAGTATTCCTTGCCCTCAGTGCGCAGCTTGCCCGCTTCCCGGGCCTTTACCACCGAACCCGCCGATTTGAGGTCCTCGTAGGAATAAACTTCGGCTCTTATGAATCCACGCTCAATGTCGGAATGGATCTTCCCTGCCGCCTGGGGGGCCAATGTCCCCCGGGTAATGGTCCAAGCCCTGGCTTCCATGGGGCCGGCCGTGAAATAGGATATAAGCCCGAGGGTTTCATAGGCTTTACGGATTATGGCGTGGAGGCCTCTTTCCTTAATACCCAAATCCGCCAAAAATTGAACCGCTTCCTCATCTGACAATTCGGCCACTTCCGCCTCAATCTTTGCGGAGATGGAGAGGCAACTGGCTTTTTGTTTCTCAGTGTATCGAAGGAGATTCTGATAGAACCTGTTTTTAGTGACATCCACCAAGTCCCCCTCGGCGACATTGCCGATAAACATGAAAGGCTTGCGGGTTAGCAGGCTTAACTCTTTCAATTTCTTTTCCTGTTCGGGCGTGGCGGGAACCGACATGGCTGGCTTTCCCTCTTCCAGGGCTTTTTTCACCAAGCTAAAAAGATCCCATTCGGCAAGGGCTTCCTTGTCTCCCGCCCTCTTCCCCTTTTCGGTTCTTTGCAGCCGCTTATCAACCGTTTCCAGGTCAGCCAAGCATAATTCGGTCAGGATAATCTCAATATCACGAACAGGATCAATCGTCCCTTCCACATGGACAATATTGGAATCCTCAAAACAACGGACCACCATGGCGATAGCGTCCACCTCACGGATATGGGAAAGAAACTTGTTGCCTAAACCCTCTCCCTTGCTGGCGCCCTTGACCAATCCCGCGATGTCAACAAACTCAACGATAGCAGGAACTTGCTTTTCGCTCTTTTCGATTTCAGCCAGTTTACCAATGCGTTCATCAGGCACCGTCACCACACCCACATTAGGGTCGATGGTGCAAAAGGGGTAGTTTTCCGCCGGTGCTTTTGATTTGGTAATGGCGTTAAACAAGGTGGACTTTCCCACGTTGGGCAGGCCGACAATTCCGATTTTCATTTAAATCTCCAAAAAAAGTTTAACCACAGAGGTATCAAAGGACAGAGAGTTTAATCCAAAAGACTTTCTTTTTCCGAAAATCTTTAGGACTTATCCCAGGGCGAGAAAGTTTACTGGATTTTTTGAATTAAGACTGGTTCTTGGCTTGGTTTGGGCACAAGTTGAAGTACCCAGGGACGATTCGCGGCGGCCGAAGCTATTTCACCGGAATTGGGAGGAACTTCGTCGTACCAGAGGATTGTCTTGTCCGTATAGTTTTCCATACGTTTAAACTTGGCCGAGAAACCAATGGTGGCTTTGGGACCCAGAAAGACGAAAACTAAAGCGTTTTTGGTGAAGTCCACATTGGGCAAGGGTTCACCCGGCAAAAGGAAATCCCAGTAGACCTTCAAATGCTCCGGGTCAGTGATGAGGCTTTGACACGAACTAGCCACCGGTGCTACGTTGCCTCCCCAATGAGACAAATTGGTCAGATCCAACACCAATTCCAATGAGGAGGTCGCGCCAAATATATGGTTTTTAGAAAGCCAACGCTTGACGCCTTTCACCATGGAATTTTGACCAGCGTTTTGAATGAAGTGGGTCAAAAGGATCAAAACCCCAAAAAAAAGAATAATCTTGAGTATGGACCTGAATGGTGAACTGGAGGAGAACGTTCCTGAGGGAGTTTGGAGTGAAGGCGGCGCGGATGATTTGGAAGGCTTTACTTTCTTAGGCTCCTGCTCCATTTGCTTAGGAGCGGGCTTGGGTGTTTTGTACATCCAGCGCAATATTTTTAAATCCCACGGTTCGGTCGGGGGCTCAATAGGATTGAGGGGAGCCTTCACGGGCCCGCTGCGTAACCGATCCAGCTCCTTGCGGGCGGAAGCGCAAAGGTTCAGGTGTCTTGCCACCAGTCGGCGTTCCCTAGCGGAAAGGATTTCGCCCAAATAACCCCTCAGCAGTGGATGAATTTGCTCACATTCGTTCATGTTCAAACCTTAAAGAAATTAAAGCAGATTGATTTCAATCAAATGATAGCGATTTTCAGGCGTCATGGTAGTAAAAATCAAAGACTCTTTAACCATTTTCAGTCCCAACTAATTTAAGGCGCCCAAGGGTACCCCCTCCTTGACTTTTCCAAGTCGCCCGAATAACGTAAGCACCGTCTTTAGGTCAAATCTCGATGGATGGAGGGTTTATGGGTGACGTAACTTTAACTGAGCTATTAAATATCTTTTTCCGCTGGTTCCACGTGGTTTTCGGGATTATGTGGATAGGTTTGCTTTATTTCTTTAACTTCGTTAATGCCAACTTCGCCAAAACACTGGATGCGGACACCAAAAAGAAGGTGGTTCCCGAATTGATGCCTCGGGCCCTTTTCTGGTTCCGCTGGGCGGCCATGATTACCTTTTTACTTGGACTGGCCCTTCTTTATATCAATTACTCTCCAAATAATTGGCAAAACATGACAACCGCTCGCGGCCATTGGATTTCGTTGGGCGCCCTCTTCGGGACCATTATGTGGATCAACGTTTGGTTCGTCATTTGGCCCTGCCAGCGCAAGATTATTACCGGGGTTAAAACAGGTAACGCAGCCCCTCCGGAAGTCGTTGCCCGCGCGGCCCTCTTTTCCAAAATTAACGTTTACTTGTCCTTCCCCATGGCTTTTGGCATGCTGGCCGCCGGCGGCCATTTCCTTCACGACGAATGGTATTGGTACGTGGGAGTCCTAGTGATTGGATACTTTGCCGCTTCCGGTCTTTATTCCCGCGCCGCAAAGGTTACAACTGAAGTTTAATACTTTTCTTAAACTTAAATAAAAAAAGGCCCTGGAAACCCAGGGCCTTTTTGTTTTTGCTGTAATCGGTTTAATTTACGCTTGGACGAAGCTTTCCCGGATCTCCCAGAATCTCTTGGCTAAAATCCACCTTGCTATCGAGGAAGTTCTTTAAGTAAGTCCGGCGGATGTTCTTAAAAAATTTGCCTAATTCCGGATCGGCCACGTTGGATTCCAAGGCTAGAAGATTCAAAGCCATCGTGAAGGCTGTTTCAACATAATCGTGACGAAATTCAATGCTCTTAGATACAAAATCATTGTAGCGTTTGATCCCCTTGCGGTAAATCTCGATAGCCTTGGCGTTATCCTGCCCCTGATAGAACTTGCCCATTAAATAATAGACTTCAAGATCGAGAACTTCCGAGTGGACGATGTTCTCAAACTGGTTAACCGCTTCGACCACGTGAACCTTGGAAGAGGAACCTTGAAAATAGGTTTTGAGGCAATATTTAGCGAATCGGGCGCGTAGATAATGATCTTGGGGGTTACGATGAACGGCTTCCTTAAACTTGCGGAACTCGAGACCGTTCACAAGTTTCTTGAGTAGGTTCAAAAACGGGGATGCGAAGTTGAAGAGAATACCCATGGCTTAAATAATATCACCGGGCCTAAAAGCATGTCAAAGTTTAAGGTGAAATAGTCGGTGAAAAGCAACGAATTTTTGTTAGCAACTTTGGTGACCCTGGGCGTTTGTGTGCATTTGC
Source organism: candidate division FCPU426 bacterium (assembly GCA_003152075.1). Classification (GTDB taxonomy): domain Bacteria; phylum Oederibacteriota; class Muellerivitia; order Muellerivitales; family Muellerivitaceae; genus PALSA-1180. Next base: position 34,116 of record PLZG01000031.1, on the reverse strand, counting down.
ACATTATAAGGGAAAATTTGGGTGGATAAAAAACCGCACAAAAAATGAACGTCCAAAAATGAAGAAAAAAGTGGATAACTAAACTTTAAAGATTCTCTTCCGGGCCTTCCTTACCTTGAAGTGTTTTCAACAGGTCTAATTGCTGGGGTGTCAGGATTTTCTTTTCAAATTCCAGCTTTGCCTTGATCTTTTCCGAAAGTTTTTTGCCGTACAACTCCCCTATTTTCTGCACAATAAGGTCCAATTTGGCCTGGTCAGGTTCCGGTTTTTCCAATTCGTTATCCATATCCACTTGGTTAATTTTCAACTCACCATCAATGACGGCCATGGCCTTACGATATGCGCCCCTGTTTTGGCGAAGCTGTTTACGCTGATCATCCGTCAATTGGAGCTTTTTAAGCAGTTCCCTACCAGACAAATGATTGGTGGTCTCGGTGGGCTTGGCTTGAACGGCGGGCTGCGCGGCGTCCGCAGAAAAACCGAGGCGGGTGCTCAATAAAGTCACCACAAAAACAAAGGCAATAAATCGGTAATAAACTCTCATTCATCCCCCCGAATTAAATTTTTATAGCGACAATTCGTCGTTCAACAATGAATCAGTGTGGTCCCCCTCGGAGAAAAAAGCCTCGTGAACGGATGGAGAGGGCCCTTCCGTAATCAAGGCGGAAACATGAACAATCCCAAGGTCTTTAGTGACATTAGCCGTCGGGTTGGAAACGGTTTCCACGTAAGCCGCAAGGTCCGCTTGTTCCACGATTTTTTGATTATAAAGAACACCCGTAAAAGTCACCAATAGGCAGGCTGCCGCCGCAACCCACCGGATGGGATGACCCCAGGGGCGCCAAACAACGTTATCCAGGAAACTCTTTTCGCGTTTTTCCAATCGCTCTTCTAACTTGAACCAAACACGATCATAGGTAATCCCATCAACAGGAATCTTCCCCATTTTTTTTAGGATTTTGGTAATGTCTTCGTCTTTCAAAATTTTTCTCATGATTTCCCTCTTTAACTTCCCCTCTAAACGTCTTCTTGAGTCATTCCTTCTTTTTCCAGTTCTTCCTTCAAGAAGGCCTTCGCCCGGTGGATATTGGATTTGACCGACCCCAGCGAAAGCTGGAGGGCAACCGCGATATCCTCGTAACTTAATTCATCCATTTCCCGGAGCAAAAGACAGGCTTTTTGTTTTTCCGGCAATTTCGCCAGGACTCTTTCCACCGAAGGGCTTAAACCCAGATCGATGGCCTTGACGCTGTCTTTCTTATCCGCTACCTCAGGGGCATTCTCGAACCCCAGGAAGGCCACGATTTTCCTCCTCCTCAGCAAATCAAGGCAATGGTTCGTGGTCATCCGGTAAAGCCAAGTACTAAAGGCCGAATCTCCCCGATAGTTTTTGATCCGGTCGAAGACCTTAAGAAAAACTTCCTGCAAGGCGTCCTCAGCGTCCTCAGAGGAACCCAACATCCTCCAGGACAAATGATAAGCCTTTGTCCGGTGCATTTCATATAACACCTGAAGCCCGGCAATATCCCCTTTTCGGCAACGGTCGATGGCTTCAGTTTCAGTCATTCGTCACCTGGTTTACCTAACTTTAAGACGATTAATGGTCCCATATAGTTGCAAGGTCATATAAAACGCCATTCCTGGCAGGGAGGCAGGCATTTTAACGTTTTTAAACTGAAAAACCTACGTTATGACTGGTTTCGAAGGAGGGTCAAAAGGCTTCGGACCATCAAGCCGGTTCCCCCAAAGGTAAGATAGGGGACGGCGGGGTATTCCCGCTCCAAGTAGGCTGGCCCTGCGATATCCAGGTGCACCCAGGGGGTATCACCCACGAATTCCTGGAGGAAAAGCCCTCCGATGATAGTCCCGGCTTCACGGCCGCCGCCGATATTCTTAATATCGGCCACTTTGCTTTTAATATCGTCACGGTATTCCTTCACTAAGGGCAATTCCCAGATGGATTCACCTTCGGCTTCGGTGGCTTCCTTCACCTTATCCATCAGCTTGGGGTCGTTCGACATGGCACCCGATATAAGCGATCCCAAGGCGATAACGCAGGCCCCGGTCAAGGTGGCCATATCGACAATGCCATCTACCTTTTGTTTAACGGCGTAGGACAAGGCATCGGATAGGACCAGCCTTCCCTCGGCATCTGTATTCAAGACCTCCATGGTCTTGCCATTCATGGCTTTCAACACGTCGCCGGGCTTGTAGGCCCTTCCACCGGGCATGTTTTCGGTGGTGGCAATGATGCCGTGAACTTCGACATTGGGTTTCAATTTGGCCAATTGGCTGAACACCCCCAAAACTGCCGCCGCACCCGACATATCCATTTTCATCGTTTCCATGGAGCCGGCGGGCTTCAAGGACAATCCGCCCGAATCAAAAGTTATGCCCTTGCCCACGATGGCGATAGATTTCTTAGGCTTCCCAGCAGGTTTGTAATGAAGGTGGATCAGGTAGGGTTCCAGGGCGCTTCCGATGTTGACGCCCAGTATTCCGCCCGCGCCCATGCGCTTGAGTTCCTTGGTCGAGTAAAGCTTCAAACGAACCGGCCCTTTGACCATTTTCCGGGCCGTGTCGGCTAAAACCCTGGGGGTAATATCGCTGGGGGCCCCATTGATGAGGTCCCTGGCCAGCAAAACCCCTTCGCAATAACTTTCAGCGATTTTAAGTGAGGCTTTGGAAGATGAAAGCTGGTCCAATGGAACCTTTAAGATAAATTTTTGGATGCCCTTGGAAGCGTCTTTCAGTTGGGTTTTGTAACGGGTGTATTGGTAGGAACCTAAAATAAGGCCCTCAACAAAGGCTTTGATTTGCTCGCCCTTGAATTGCCTCGGCCATTCGATCAAAGCTTCTTCAACCCGAAATTCACGGGCTTTACGGGCAAGGCGTCCACTCGCCCGGCGCAAGGTCTCAACCGTCACTTCCGTCTTTGTTCCCACCCCTAAAACAATAACCTTTTCCGCTTTTATCGCCCCCTTCGGATGGGCTACCGCTGCCTGGCCTTCCTTTCCGGAAAACCCCTCCTCCTCGATAACCTTCCGAATCTCGACTCCGGCTTTTCCAGGAAAATTGAGAAACCCGTCTTCTTTTTCACAAGCCAAAAAAACCCAGGTTTTGGGTGTTTGGGAAAGGCTGGAAACAGCGGAGAATTGAATCACGCGAACCTCCAAGGAAAATTAATGAGGCACCATTTTAGCCAAGGCATCAGGAACTAACAACAGCCCATTCGATTCACTCTTGAAGCACTCAGTGGAGTTGTGGCTAAGGTTTCACTTGAGTGGATAACTGACGGCTGACTCCCGATAATTGCTGATAAAGTTTTTCCTTCTGGAGCCGATTTTTTATCAGCCGAAAAGCTCGTTCTAACTTTTGCTTGTTCCCCGGTAAATAGGGCCAAGGACTGGCACCGGAAGGGTGAGGGATAGGAATAACCCAAGCGGGGCCTCCCGGGAGATCTTTTTCAAATTCTTTCCCAATGACTTCGGAAAAGGGATAGGGGCCCAAAACACGCTCAATGGCCATACTGCCGATCAAAACCACGACCGAAGGGGCGAATAAACACAGGGCCTCATCCAGATAATGCGCGCAGTTCTCCACTTCCTGGGGACTCGGCCGGCGGTCCCCTTTCCCGCCCTTGGCCTTACCCGGATAACACTTGGTGACCGCCGTGATATAGGCGTACCGGCGAAGGTTCTCCTCCGACATTCCGATCGTTTGAAACCATTGGAACAGGCGCTTTCCCGCGGTCCATGCGAAATTTTTTTGGGCCGCCGGTTCCCGGATGCCCGGAGCCTGACCAATCAGAAATAGGCCGCCTTTCTTCCCCGGTCCAGTGCCCGCAACGGGGCAATTTCCCCCCTTAGGAAAACACTTGGAACATTCCCTGATATTTTGGTGAAGTCGGTTCAAGTCGTTAGCGAGGGACATTCCAATATCCATTTCATGGGGTGGAGACAATGAGATAGTCCCACATTTAATATCAATTATCAAAAATAAAAAGGGGCGAACCAAATCGATTCGCCCCTTTACAAAAATTCACTTTTATCAGGAATCTTACTTAGAATCTTCCTTTTCGCCGCTATCCTTGTCGGTCTTAGTTTCCCCTTTTTCATCCTCACCAGCCGCTTCCTCTTTTTCCTTCTTCGCACCATAAGCCTTTGCTGCCTCCGGATCAACTTCCTTGAGCTCATCCAAAGCCATCTTCAAGTTTTCCGAGTGAAAAGAGGCGTCAATGGCGTTGGCTTTGTAAAAAGCGTCGACGGCCTTTTTCAAGTCTTCCGTCTTACCCTTGCCTGAATCGTAAAGAACCCAGTAGCTAAAAGCCAGGTTGTTTAAATAAATTTTTTCCTTGGGCTGGTTTTCAACAGCTTTCTCAAAATAAGGAACGGACTCATGGGGCCGACGGGCATCCAATAGAACCTTGCCTTGACGGTTGGCGGCTGCGGCTTTGGAAGCCGGGGATTTCGCGATGGCTTCCGCCTCCCTGAAGACCTTCAAGGCTTGGTCAAACTTTCCCTCGGTTTGAAGCTTGTCTCCCAAGGCCGTAAGAGCTTTGAAATTCAACCCGGTAGTGCTGACTTCCGCCACCGGAGTGACCGTGGCCTGGGCATAAGCCTCTTCGCGACTCAAAGCGCCTTTGGCCCTCTCCAACAATTCCTGGTTTTCGCCGCTGGTCTCCAAATTTTTAACGGCCGACTTCAGCTCCTCAACCCCGGCGAATCCATATTCATAGCGACGGAAAGAAGCCACCCCAAGGTTTTTCATGGCCACCTTATTATCCGCGTCCTCTTCTACTGCGCGTCCCAAGGCTTTTTTAGCCTCTTCCCATTTTTTCGCTTTCAAGAGGGCCCATCCCTGGGCGTTGGCCGCCTGGCTTTTTCCCTTAGGGGTGGTAGATAAATTTTCGGCCTCCCCATAAGCGGAAACAGCCCCCTCGAAATTCCTTTCCTTCAAGGCTTGGTTTCCGGCCGCGTAGGCTTCCTTGAAGCTTTTGTAGGAAACAGTGGAAGACTGGGCCGTAGTACTCTCGGCTTTGCTTGGAGTGTCCTTGGGGGCAGCTTTATCGTCCGCTAAAACCGCCATCGGCAGTGTAAAAACCACAAACAGGCAAAATAATTTAATCTTGTTCATACTTCCCCTCCTGGTAAAGTTCTACGGGTCGCCAGAAAATTCCGGCTCTCTCAAATCTTGGTACCTTCATTTTAGCCAGGGTCCCCCCCCGACACCAAATGAATCTCCGCAAAGCTTCCTCACTTTTAAAAAGGGCTGCAACTTTTCGTAATTCGGTAGCAAAGGTCGTAAATTTCAGGCAAAATGTGGTCTGATTTTTGGAAAAGGAAGGTAAATGTTAACCCAAAAACGCACCTGGATTGCCCTGGCACTTATCATCGGCTCCTTCTACCTTTTGTTCCGAAATATCAAATTTGCCGATCTGGCTGGCGACTTCTCCCATTTCCACTTTGTTTGGCTCTTACCCGCTCTCATCATCTACATGTTTGGTTATGTCATTCGGGGATTCCGTTGGGTAATATTACTTGCCCCCATAAAAAAATGTTCTTTTAAAAGTTTATTCCCAACTCTTGTTATCGGGTTCATGGCGAATAACGTTACACCGCTTAGGTTAGGTGAGTTTTTCAGGGCCCATTTAAACGGGAAGAAAGAGGGTATTAGCCGCAGCGCTTCTCTCGGAACTATTATCCTCGAAAGACTTTTTGACGGCATGGCGATGCTGTTGATTTTGGGTGGGTCGATATTCCTAAGACACTCAGCTTCCACCCCCATTTCAAAAAATATTGAAACTCCTGCCAAATTGGCTTCTTTCATTTTCGGGACAGCATTTTTGGTTTTTTTAGGGATGATTATTTTCAAGAAGAAAACAATCCAAATCATTAATTATTTAATCTCCCATGCTCCCCAAAAATATCATTCCCCTCTCGAAAAAATATGCCATACCTTTCTTGACGGGCTCCAAATACTTGAAAACATTAAGGAAACATTTTTGGTTCTAGTGTTTTCCCTGGCAGCCTGGACTTGTGAATTCACTGCTTTTTTCTTGGTTGCCGTTGGATTCCAGCTCGCCCCTGAACCTATTCATTACAATTCCGCCGCCTTATTGATGGCAATTACCAATTTAGGACTTATGGTTCCCAGCACCCCCGGTGGATTGGGGATTTTTGAGGGAATAGGCGTCACCTTGCTTTCCATTTACCAGATCCCAAGCCACACTGCTTTAGCTTACATTGTTACTGTTCACATGCTTGTATTCCTTCCCATCACCCTTCTCGGTTATTACTACCTCCATCACGAGGGACTAACCTTGAAGTCGATTGACCAGGACAAAAAGGAAAAAGCATGAAAATCGGGATCGTCGGTGCCGGGGTTGCGGGAATGACAGCCGCTTATCGCCTAGTCAAGGCTGGTCACGAGGTCGAGATATTTGAGGCTTCCGGATACGCCGGGGGCTTGGCGGCCGGTTTCCCTGTGGCAGGAACGACCCTGGAAAAGTATTACCATCATATTTTCACCAGCGACACCTGCATCCGGGAAATGGTGGACGAATTGGGAATCCGGGGCAGCCTCCACTGGCTGACCAGTCAGATGGGGTTCACATATAAAGGAAAACTTTATCCTTTCGGAACACCGATGCAGCTGCTCAAATTCACCCCACTTCCCTTTTTGGACCGCATCCGGTTCGGCCTACTGGCCCTTTATCTCGGCAAAGTGGACGACTGGAAAAAGTACGAATCCATCACGGGTTACGAATGGATGAAAAAACATTCCAGCCCGGCTCTCCTACGAGTCATTTGGGAACCGCTCCTCAAGGGTAAATTTGGAAAATTCTACGACAAAGTCGCCATGGCTTGGCTTTGGGCTCGCATTCACACTCGAGCGTCCTCTCGCAAAGGTTCGGAAGAAAAGTTAGGTTATTTCAAAGGTGGATTCGAGGTTTTTCATAAAGCCTTAGCAGCTGCCATTGAAAAAGCCGGGGTCCAAATCCACTTTAACCAGCCGATTACCCGGGTCCTAACCGAAAAGGGGAAGTTTAAGGGCTTGGAAGTTGCCGATCAGGTCAAAACCTACGACCGACTTATCTTTGCGGCCGCCACTCCTATTTTCTTGAAGACCTGTAAAGAGCTCCCGACCGATTACGTCAAGCGCGTGACCCAGTTGGACTTTTTGGGCGCCCAATGCCTGATCCTGGTGATGAAGCAAAAATTCAGCGACATGTACTGGATCAACATCTCCGACGCCGATATCCCTATTCTCGCCCTCATCGAGCATACCAATTTCGCCCCCGGGGACTGGTACCAAGGCAAGCATTTGATGTACGTGGGCAATTATCTCCCCCAGGACCATAAGTACTTCAAAATGAAAAAAGAGGAAATCTTCGCAGAGCTTCTTCCGCACCTGCAAAAGATCAACCCCGCATTTAATGAAAGCTGGCTTGAGGAATATTACCTATTTCAGGACCTTTACGCCCAACCCGTCGTTCCCCTCCATTACAGCGAGGTGAAACCCACTTACGAAACACCCATCGAGAATGTTTTTCTGGCCAACATGGCCTTGGTTTATCCCGAAGACCGGGGCACCAACTTCGCCGTGGACGTGGGAAACAAGGTGGCCCGCCTCATCGATCCCGCCATAGTGGTCCCCGCTTTCAAGGAAACCTGAACGAAACCCATTTTTGTTCCGCAACCCAATCCGCTATGGTAATATTTCAACGTTTTATCTCCTCAAGGAGTCCCCATGCCTAAGCTTTCATCCCTTTCGGTTTTCTTCCCCGCTTATAACGAGGAAGCCAACGTGGAAAACATGGTTCGGCTTTCCCAGCGGATCCTGCCCGAGGTTGCCGAAAAGTGGGAAATCATTCCCGTAAATGACGGCAGTAAGGATAAGACGGGAGAAATCATTGACCGCTTGGCCAAGGAAGACCCAAATGTCAGGCCCGTTCACCATGAGAAAAACCAGGGGTATGGCGGGGCCGTTATCTCTGGCTACAACGCCTCGAGGTATGACTTCGTCTTTTTTACGGATGGGGATCTTCAATTCGATTTGAGGGAAATCACCCTATTGATTGACAAAATCGATGAGGGAGACCTTATCCTGGGTTACCGTAAAAACCGTCGAGACCCCGCCATGCGCAAATTAAACGCCTTTATGTGGGGCACTTTGGTTAAATTTCTTTTCGGCTTCCAGGTAAGGGACGTGGATTGCGCCTTCAAAATAATGAAGCGCAGGGTGATCGATAAGGTTCACCTGTCAGCCGGAGGAGCGATGGTTTCAACTGAGCTTCTAGCCCGTTCCAACAAGGCCGGCTTCCGTTTTGTGGAGGTAGGAGTGACTCACTATCCTCGAGTGGCGGGGACCCAAACCGGTGCCAACCTCAAGGTCATCCTTCGGGCCTTCAAGGAACTCTTCAAGCTTTACAACAAGATCAAGAACCAACCTAAATAAACCTGCTGAACCCTCAAACCTCAAAATCGAAGTGTAATTTCCCTTTTGGCGTTTTTGAGTTTGAAGGCACCCTGATGACCGATCACAGATATTTGACGGACGCCGTTATCAGCTTTGGGTTTGAAGGAAATCCAGGTGGGTTTTCGCCTGCTGAAGCAAAACAGGACTCTTCGAGAATTGCATCACCTTTTGCCAGGAATCCTGGGCCTCTTGCTTCTTCCCCATTTTTTCATAGGTTAGAGCCATATCATTGTAAATCGTGGCGTCATCCGGACGGATGGTGGCGGCCTTCTGGAAGGCCTGCAGAGCCGCGTCCGTCTGGTTTTTCTCCAGATAAATACTCCCTAAGTTGTATTCCACATCGGCGTTTTGGCTTTCCAAGGTGGAAGCCTTTTGAAGCAGATCCAGGGCATCGTCAAAATTCCCGGCGTGATAGTACATCATGGCCAGGTTGTTGATGGAATCCACGTGATTGGGGTCGAACCGCAAGGCCATCTCATACATGCGAACCGCTGCGTCATCCATTGCGAAACGAGAATAGAGGTATCCAAGCCCGAAATAGGCTTTGGCGTAAGTGGGATCGATCTCTAGAGCTTGTTTGAGATAGTTAAAGGAAGTTTGGTAATGCTGGGTGTCGTACTCGTGTTTGCCTTTTTGAAAAAAAGTCTCCGGATTTCCCAATTCAACCGCGGGTTTCTCACCCATAACCTTCACCGAAGGCGCTGATTCCTTGGCCGCCGGGGAATGTTTATGGGGGCGAACCACTGCCTTCACCAGCCTGACGGGCGGTTCCATGACCTTAGCTTCTTCGGTGTCAGTCCAACGCATCGTTCCATGAGTGGCTTCCCAAATAAACCCGAACACAATGAGGAGAATAATGAGAAGAAGCCAGACCATGTCAATCATGTCCCGGCCCATGTCTTTTAGTTTGAAGCCCTTACCAGAAGGAGCGGCTGCGGCTTTCGCCTTGGCTGCGGCGCCCGCAGCGGTTTTGGGGAGCTCAGTGGCGCACTTGACGCATATTTTCGTGCCATCAGGATTTTCAGCATGACAGGCCGGGCAGACAATCATTTTTAACCCCTAATTTAGGTGCTAGGTTGTAGGTGCCAGGTTCAAGTTGAAAGACTTAAGGCTAAAATTCGAAATGAGCTACCGCAGCCTCAAACCTTCCCTTAAAAGCTGGGATACTTTACCCCGCTAAGGCAAAACCGTCAACTTGGAATCTGGGACTCGGGATTCCATTTGAAACCATTTTTAAAACAGTGGTTTCAATCCCCGAAAACCTGAAAGAAAACGTGAAAGCGGTTGGGATCAGCAAGATAAGGTTGGCTTTCGCTGCCTTCAATATGGGTCTAGATTCAATCACTCATTCCCTAAGGCTTCTCGCCCCTCAAACTTTCAACACCGGTCTTCATTTTGCGCGAGAACTTTTGGACCTGGTCCAAGCTTTGTTCGACCAGATCAAATCTCTCCCTCACGTGATCGCCCGAAACATAAATTTTATTGATCAATTGAAGAAGAAGCTCGTTATCGTTCCGTTGGTCGTCAAGGGCCTGGGAAATTTCGCCTAAAAGGCCGCCCGCTTTGCGGATAGACTTGACGATGTTCATGAAAACATCCCCTGCGCTGTAAACCACATTGACGTTTTCTTCGATTTTCCCGGTGGTATTAATAAGGGATATGGCGCTTGCCGTCTTCGATCGGATATCATCTACCAAATGTTTCACGTCGGCCGAGGCCTTGGCGGAAGCCTCGGCGAGAATCTTGATTTCGCTGGCCACCACGGCAAAACCCTGGCCATGTTCTCCGGCCCGGGCCGCCTCAATACCCGCGTTCAGAGCCAGCAAGTTCGTTTTTCGTGCGATGGAGGTAATGGTCACCAGGAAGTCGCCGATTTGATCCGACGCCAGGTTAAGCTGCTGGATGACTTCCGCGGAGGACCCAATGGTGGCCTTGATCTCGGTCATGGCCTTGATTTCCTTGCCGACGGATTTAATACCGTCGGTGGCCGAATGAGCCGCCTCATCGGTGTCCAAAGCCACCTTTTTGCTGTCGTTGACGATCAACTCGTTCAGTTGGAGCAGGGACTTATTGATCCGACCGGCCTTTTCGATATTGCCAGACCAGTCCCGGATGACCTCGTGAAATGCATGGATGGTCTGAGCCATCTTCTCCTGCTCTTGAAACATGTTTTCCATGTTGTCCGAGAACTCGGTCCATTGGATATTCTGCGCCTGAGGGATGGGTCCAGTTTGACTTTCCATCTCAACAATCTTTCCAACAGCGCCCCTCAAGGCTGCTTCGACAGGTTCGTAAGCAACCCCGCTCTCGGAAAGGATGCCCCTCACCAACGAAGATTCGGGAGTAGCCTGGGAAAGCTTGGAAATGATTTCGATTTTCTTTTTATTAGCGCTTCGGAGGTATAAATAAAACGCCAGCCAACCCGCGAGACCACCCAATAAAATGGCACCTACATAATTAGAAAAAGAAGCTGCCAGTCCAACCGCCGCGCCCCCCAAGGCCGTCCAACCCCAATGGGAAAAGAATAAGTCAGTAGCCTTTAGTTTCATCGGGGAGTCATGTTTCGTCGGATACTTTGCCCAAATAGTTCTTCAGGAAATCCACGTCCTCTTCCTTCATCGCCAAGAAATGGAGGCCTCCTCCCGTTTCGTTGGCCCAAACCACTTCTGCAAAAGCTGAGATAATGGAAGCCCGGCCGGGGAGTGAAATATCCAGACGGAGGATGCTCCCAATGTTCAGAACGGTTTCGGCTACGATATAAAGCCCCCCCAAGCTGACGTCCACGGTCTTGGTGGTTTGCTCCTTCTTCTTGCGCTCGAATACGGTCTCAAGTTCCTTTTGGTCCTCAATCACCCGATACTTCACCGGAATCTTGACAGAGACCCTAGGGTGAATTCGTTTTTCAACGAACATATTGGCTTCTGGCATAGGTTGACTCCTTAAATAAAAGGTTAAATCGGCCTAAAAGTCAGGTCGAACGAGAAAAGCAATCCATAATCCGGTCGAAACTCACGCGTAGTAAAAAATGTCTCAAATGGCACCCAGGTAACCTTTCCTTGGGCCGTAAACTCCTTATCGACCCGAATCTCAAGTCCCCCCGAGGAGAAAAAAAGCATGTCCGTCGTTGCCGTCGTCGGGCCAACCCCATAAGGGGAACTCAAACCATAGGTCACCACTTGACGGTTAAACTCCATGAGGCCGCTTTCCCTCATGCGCAACTCGTAAAAAAGCCTGACAAACCTTTGGGCCCGGTGGAAAAGAAGGTAATCAATCCTGGCGGTCGCATGAAAATAATCCGGCCATTGGAAAATTCCCGCGCCGAACAAATTGTTCGAGGAATCAACTGTAATTGGCTGTGTTTTTTCATAGTGTACGCTTTGAAAAAAGGAAAATCCACCTAGTTCTTGGCCAAGGATCAAGCCGATGGCTTCCCCTGGAGCGCCCCTGCCAGTGGAAAGAAGTGGAAAGTCCATGTTAAACGGATTGGTTCCCGAGGCGAAACGATACCAGCCGTCAACCCCAATAAAATTTCCACTTTCCCTTTTGCCAGTCAAAAGATAAGTCGCTCCTATTTCCAAGTCCCCGAATTTCGCCACGTTTTGGGTGTTTCCATTGGCGTCCAGCATGGCGTTGGCCGCGAAAGGTATCGCGGCCCGCAATTGCAACTGATCCGTCAACCAGCCATCCACTTTCGCCCCATACTCAATACTCCGCATGGAATAAAGGGTGGGATTGGGCGGGGGCCCCAGCACATATTGGAGGACTCCCTTAAAAAAGGGATCGGGCACCCCGATGTTAACCCAGTAAAAGCTGGGCTTCTCCTCCCGATGAAAAGAAAAGGAAACAGGGTCGCGGGAAAAGATGTAATCGGGAAAGGGATCAAGTTCCAGAGAGAAGGCGGTAGAGCCCAACCCTGTCAACAAAACCAAAGTTGGGATCACGTGGAGAAATAATAAAATTCTTTGGGAAAATGAGCCGGGGAAAGCAAAGTAATTTTTCATCCATTACCCACTAGAAACAAAAAGCGAGGCTGGCGTTGGGCCGGGGATAAATTCCAAAACCGAGGGTTAGATGGTGTTCTTTATTGTAGTTCGCCGCGGTGTTAAAGGCGTCCTGGATTCCAAAACCGTAAGCGGCTAGGGTTCCTAAACCAAAAAGATTTCCGGCGGTCTCGTTTTTCGAGACCAGGTTCCCATTGCCGTCGTTCACCAATTGAAGATTATCGATGGTTTGCCAAAGGCCTATGCCAAAAAGAGTGGCGAACACCAGACCTTTCAAAGGATCCCCTGCGTACACTTGGCCGGAACCGGGTAGGACAACGGAAAAAAGGGCCGCGTGAGTCGGGTTTTTAGGTGACGTCCCAGGTTCGGGAGTTTGGGTCGGGGTAGGAAGCTCGACTTGCGGGGCCAGTACGGGAGTGGGAGTCGCGGTTTGAAACTCTGACGACTGATCCTCAATCCCTTGAACTTGGGGAGGCGAGGGCGGGGTAGGTGTAGCGTCTTTAATGTTCCAGAACTGGGGTGCGGCTTGAAGTGTAGGTACTGCCGCCAAGAGAGCGAGGAGAAAAAGGGCGTTTAATTTCATAGGTATTAAGGTATCTCTCCACTATGGGCCTGTCAAGGAAACAGGGGGTATTAAGACTTGAACCACAGAGTACACAGGGTTAAAAAAGGGTAAAAAACCTCTTAAGAATTGCTTGATCTAACTCTGTTGATCTTTGTGTCCTCTGTGAGGAAAAATTTTTTGATTAAAACTTCACGAACTTTAAATCCTGTATATGCGGTATCTCCCTCAACTCTGCCATGACCTTCTCGGGAACGTCGTTATCCACGTTCACCATGGCGATGGCTTTCCCACCCACGTCCTGGCGGCCCACGTAAAGCCCGGCGATATTGACGTTGTTATTGCCTAGGGCAGTCCCCAACTTCCCGACGATTCCGGGCCTATCCTCATGAACCATCCATATCATGTTCCCCACCGGGGTAAAGTCGGTAGTATTTCCGTCTAAGTTGACGATCCGGAACTCCTTCTTGCCGAAAACTGTCCCTGAAATGGTATGGGTTCCCTTTTCGTTTTTAACGGTCACGGTGATCAAGGAGGAATAATCCCTCACGCTGTTATCCACGGTTTCCGATATCTCGTAGCCCCGTTCCTTGGCGATCACCAGGGCGTTTACGTAATTGACCCCCTCGCTTACGCTTTTCTGCAGGAGGCCCTTCACCAGGCTTAGGGTCAGTGGTTTGGTGTCGAACTTGGTCACTTCCCCGTTGTATTCCACCTGGATTTTCTTGATGAAAGACTCGGCCAATTGGGAATGGAAGGAACCGATTTTTTCCACCAGGGTTAAATAGGGTTTTAATTCCTCAAGAACCTTGGGGTCCAGGGAGGGCATGTTCACCGCAGCGCGCACCCGGCCACCCCGCAGAGCTTCCACCATCTGCTCCGCCACCACCACAGCAACGTTCACTTGAGCTTCCTGGGTAGCCGCTCCCAAATGGGGCACGCAAACTACATTCTCCTGGGTCAAGAGTGGGCTGTCGAAGGGAGGTTCCTTCTCAAAAACATCCAGCGCCGCTCCGGCTACCTTGCCGTTTTTCAAACCCTCATAAAGAGCCGCCTCGTCGATGATGCCGCCCCGAGCGCAATTGACTAAACGCACCCCGTTTTTCATGGCCGCGATTTGTTTCGTTCCGATCAACCCCTTGGTTTCTTTGGTAAGAGGGGTGTGGACGGTGATAAAGTCCGCCCTCTTGAAAATGTCGTCCAAGGTCACGATCTCAAACTCATGGCCCTTGGTCTTAGCCGGGTCCACGTAGGGGTCGTAGGCGATAATACGCATTCCCAGACCGATGGCTTTCCGGGCCACGTTGGTGCCAATGCGCCCCAGGCCCACCACGCCCAGGATTTTCTCATTGAGCTCACAACCAATGAACTTGCTTCGCTCCCATTTCTTTTCCTTGAGGGATTGTTGGGCCTGGGGAATCTTGCGGGCCATGGCCATCAGCATGGCAATGGTGTGCTCGGAGGTTGAAATGGTGTTCCCGTCAGGGGTGTTCATGACGATAATTCCGCGCTTGGTGGCGGCTTCCAGATCCACGTTGTCCACGCCCACGCCCGCCCGGCCGATGATCTTCATCTTGTGGGCGGCCGCGATCAGGTCGGCTGTAACAGTGGTGCCGCTTCGGATGACCCAGGCGTCGTATTCGCCCACGATTTTCTTGATTTCCTCGGGTGTTTTATTGATGTGCTCGTCGGTCTGGAAATCCTTCTCTTTTTTGAAGATTTCCATGCCCTGCTCGGACAATTTATCGGTTATCAAAACTTTAAACATGGTTGTTCCTGTTGATTAAAGATTCTCCGCCAGCAATATTTCCTGCGCGGCCTTTACCCCTACCCCCAAAGGCACCTTCTTGCCCAACTTATGCAAAACCATTTCCAGCGTGGCAATACCTAAAATAATGTCCGAACCATCCACATACCCCAAATGCCCGATCCTGAAAATCTTGCCCTTCACCTTGGCCTGTCCCCCGGCAATACTGATACCATAGGTATCCCGGAAGGTCTTATTAATGAGTCCGCTGTCGATACCCTCAGGCGCGATAACCGCCGTCAGGGCGGGCGAAGGGGCCTTGGGAGCGAACAACTTCAAACCGATCGCTTCCACTCCAGCCCGGGTGGCCTTAGCGAGCCCGGCGTGCCTTTTCCAAACATTCTCCATACCCTCTTCCTTAATCAACTCCAGGGCTTTCCTCACTTGGATAATCAGCGAAATGGCAGGCGTAAAAGGGGTGTCCGGCATCTTTTCTTCGGTCAGCTTTTTAAGAGCTTTGTCGTAGCTGAAGTAATAACGGGGATTCTTGGCAATCTTGGTCTTTTCCACGGCGCTAGGCGCGGCACAGACAAAGGCCAGCCCCGGGGGAATCATGAAGCCCTTTTGTGAACCCGAAAGGATCAGGTCCACTCCCCAGGCCTCCGTCTCGCAAGGCGCGGCTCCGAGCCCAGAAATAGCGTCCACCACGATCAAGGCCCCAGCCTCATGAACCACCTTGGTGAGTGTTTGAATGTCGTTCACGACCCCCGTGGAGGTCTCATTTAAGGTAGTAAAGACCAGCTTCACTTCGGGCGAGGCTTTCAGTTTTTTCTTCACTTCTTCAGGATCAATAGCCTGGCCCCATTCGGCCTCGCAAAGCTCGGCCTGCACGCCGAATACGGCGCAAATGTCCTTCCAACGGTTTCCGAAGTGCCCTGCCGAAGCGACCAATACCTTCTCGCCAGGAGATGTCATGTTGGCAACGGCCGATTCCATGACCCCGGTCCCAACGGACGCAAAGGTCATGACAGGCTGTTTTGTGCGGAAAAACATCTGTAACCCCTCATGGGTGGCCTTGAATATGGCCTGAAACTGGGGGGTACGGTGATGCATGATGGGCATACCGGCTTCGGCCAAAACTTCAGCGGGGATGGGGGTAGGCCCGGGGGCCATAATGTACTTTTTGCGCATTGTAACCTCGTTATTTTGGGCCGGTTTGAGGATTAGGAAGGTGGAGGACTCGGCTAGCCGAACGATTATGGGCCTTTTTAGGCCCTTTTTCCTTGTGATTTATTTCACAAAGTCGAGGTTAGTATAGTGACTCGAGGAAGTGTGTCAAGAAAGTCTTTCGCCAAAAAGCCCAATTCGGCTTTTATGATTAATTTTGAAAGTCATTGGTAGAATGACCCCGACCGATTCAAGAGGAGGAATAATGCCCGAGAAAAACGCTTCTGAAAGAGCCTTGGACGACATCCACCGTTTGCGGGAATGTCTTCAGGCCACCCTCTTCCTGGACCGCTTGAAAATGCCCGAGTTGGAAAAACTCATGGCCGCCATGAAAAAACAGCACGTCCCCGCGGGCCTCACGGTTTTCAAGCAAGGGGCTAAAGCCGATATTTTTTACCTGGTCTCGCAGGGCCGCCTTTCCTTCTGGGTACGTAAGGGCCTGGTAGATAAGTTGGTCACTGAACTCCACGCCAAGGATTATTTCGGTGAAACCGCCCTCATCAGCGATGCCCCCCGTTCGGCCACGATTAAAGCCGAAACCGATTGTGACCTGTTTCTTTTGCGCAAAGAGGATTTTAAGGAAATATTGATGGCCAACCTATGGATCGCCGAGGAAATAAACGCCAACATGGCCCACAAGACCGAGATCAAGAAAAAATCATAAGTTCCCTATTTATCTGGGAATCCTTTTTTGGATCTTGAAAATCTCCGCCCTGGCCGCCCCGCTGGTACCCGGATCAGCGGATTTCAATTTCGAAATCGCCTTGAACTTTTGAGTGGCCTCACCCGGCCGGTCTAATTGCTCAAGGGCCAAGCCCCATTGGTAATAAGCCTGAGCGTCCTGGGAGTTAATCTCAACCACTTTCTTGAATAAGGGGATGGCCTGCTCGGGTCGGCCCCGATCCATCAAAGTCAGTCCCCAGTCGAAATAAGCTGTAGTAAAGCGGGGGTCAATCTCCACTGCTTCCTGGAATTTTAAGATCGCTTCTGCCCTCTTCCCCTCTTGCCCCAAAATGACCCCCCAGTTGGTGTAAACCTGGGGATCCTTCGGGTTTATGTCGAGACCCTTTTGGCACTTTTGAATAGCCTGCTCATATTGGCCCATGACCATCAAGGCCAGGCTCCAGTTGTAATAGGTCTTCGTGAGCCGTGGATTCAGTTCCACAGCCTTTCGGAATTGGTCACAGGCTTCCGCATACCTCCCCAAACGGCTTAAGTCGTTTCCCCACTCGTAATGGGCTGCGGCTAACCGCGGATCCAGCTGAGTGGCCTTTTGGTACCGGGTGATGGCCTCATCGTATTGGCCCTGTTCGTCCAGCGTGGCGCCCCATCCATAATAGGCCTGGGCGTCTTGCGGGTTCAGTTTGATAGCCTTTTGATATTGGGCGGTCTTTTCGTCGCCCGTTTGGGCTTCTGCAGGAAGAACCAATCCGAGGAAAAGAAGGAGGGCCAAAAAAGGCCAAAGGGAATAATAACCGTTTCGGGAATTCATTATCTTTTCAATCATTTAAGGAAATCCGCTATCAGCCGCCCTATTTCTTCCGGCTTTTCCTGGGGTACCAGGTGACCCGCGCCCGTAACCACTTCGAAGGAGACCCCTGGATTCACTTTCCGGAAGGCCTTCTCGCTGTCGGCCGTAAAGGTATTGGAAGTCTCACCACGGATAACCAATGAGGGTTGTTGAATCTGTTTCGCGAACTTCCAAACATCAGTGGGAATAGTCTTATAAATGCGGGCTTCCCACTCGGGGGGATAGATCAGTTGAACCCCGCCTTCCGGCGAGGGCCCCGTCATGCTATTCACGTAAGACTTCACAATTTCATCGGACCAATTCTTGAAAAGCCCCCTTCCCCTGAAATACTCATAGGCTTCCCCGGCGCTTCCCCAGGTTCGCTTCCGCCTCAGGGCGCCTTTGATAAGAAAAGACCGGGCCTCAAAACCGATGATCTTCGCTAACCTGACTTGCCACAAAAGTTTTGGAGACAGCATGGTGGGGTCGATGAGGATGAGATGACTGAATAGCTCCGGCTGTTTGACTGCCGCGTAAAGGGTGAGAACCCCGCCTAGGCTGTGCCCGATGCCGATAACCTTTTGGGCCCCCATTTCCTTTAAGCCCTCCAGCAAGTCGTCGGCCATTTGTGACCAATGTTTGAGCCATTCAGGCGGAGTGCCGCCCAATAGTGGGCGGACGAGGAAAGAGATGACATGGTAATTAGCAAAGAGGGGGTGGAGGGCTTTTTGGTAAGTCTGTGGTGGAAAACCGTTGGCATGGGCCAGGTGAATAAGGGGCTTGGTGGAAGCGGGGTTGAAATCGAAAAATTTCAATGAAGTGGTCCAGGGGCGGTTTGATTAGGCCGTATTTTCCCCACGGCCCTTTTGATAAACCATGATCGGCTCTTCTTTCTTGAGTAGGACGCCCTCGGTGATGACCACTTCCTTGATGTCCTTGCGAGAGGGAATCTCGAACATCAGGTTCATCATGGTTTCCTCAAGGATGGCCCTTAATCCACGGGCGCCCGATTGGCGCTTGATGGCTTCCTTTGCGACAGCGGCTAAAGCCTCGGGGGTAAACTTAAGCTTCACGTTTTCCATCTCCAAATAGCGTTGGTATTGCTTGGTCAGGGCGTTCTTAGGCTCGGTGAGTACCCTCACCAATGAAGGCTCGTCCAGTTCATGGAGGGCGGCCGTGACGGGCAGGCGCCCGATAAATTCGGGGATGAGGCCAAATTTGATGAGGTCCTCAGGTTGGACCTGGTCGAACAGCTCTCCCAATTTCTTTTCCTGACGACTGATGGTTTCGCCCTTGAACCCAATGGAGCGGCGCCCCAATCGGCTCTCGATTATCTTTTCCAGGCCCACGAAGGCCCCACCGCAAACGAAAAGGATGTTGCTGGAATCCACCTTGATATATTCCTGATGGGGATGCTTTCGACCGCCCTGTGGCGGCACATTGACTTCGGTGCCTTCGATTATTTTCAAAAGGGCCTGCTGTACGCCTTCTCCGGAAACATCCCGGGTAATGCTGGCGTTTTCGGATTTGCGGCTAATCTTATCGATTTCGTCAATATAGATGATGCCCCGCTCTGCCTTTTGCACGTCGAACTCAGCGCTTTGCAGGAGCTTGAGGATGATATTCTCCACATCCTCACCCACGTACCCAGCCTCGGTCAGGGTGGTGGCGTCAGCCACAGCGAAGGGCACATCCAAAATACGGGCCAGTGTTTGGGCCAACAGGGTCTTCCCAACGCCCGTGGGGCCAATCAGAAGAACATTGCTTTTAGACAATTCAACGTCCTGCGGGCCGGTCTTCACCACCAGGCGTTTGTAATGGTTATGAACCGCCACCGACAAAATACGCTTGGCCTTTTCCTGGCCGATCACGTATTCGTCGAGGACTTCCTTGATATCGATGGGTTTGGGGACGACCAGCTTGCCCTTGGAGGGGCCCCTGGCCTCCCCCTTATCTTCCTCTTTTAAAATGTCGTTACAAAGGGCCACGCACTCGTTACAAATATAAACCGTAGGCCCCGCGACGAGCTTCTTCACCTCGTCCTGCGTTTTCCCGCAGAAAGAGCACCTTAAAAATGAATTTTTTTCTTTATCGCTCGGCATTAAAACCCCGCCTTATTTCTTTTTCGGTTCTGCCCTCTTGGTCAATACCTCATCAATTAAACCGTATGCTTTCGCTTCCTCAGCCGACATGAAATAATCCCTTTCCACATCTTCCTCAATCTTCTTCAAGGGCTGACCGGTGTGGTGAACCAGGATTTTATTCAGCTTTTCCCGGACCTTGAGGATTTCCCTGGCCTGGATTTCGATATCCGTGGCCTGCCCCTGGGCTCCGCCCGAGGGCTGGTGGATCATGATGCGGGCGTTAGGCAAGGCATAGCGTTTCCCCTTAGCCCCTGCGGTTAAAAGCAAGGCGCCCATGCTGGCAGCCTGACCCACGCAGATCGTCGAAACAGGAGCCCTCATAAATTGGATGGTATCATAAATGGCTAAGCCGGAGGTAACTACCCCCCCGGGGCTGTTAACGTAAAGGTTGATATCCTTGTCCGGATCATCCGACTCCAAAAACAACAGCTGGGCGATGATGGCGTTGGCGACGTCGTCATTCACCGGAGTGCCCAAGATGACAATGCGGTCCTTCAAGAGACGGGAATAAATATCGTAGGATCTTTCCCCGCGGTTCGTCTGTTCAACCACTATAGGTATCAATGCCATAAATTCCTCCGAAAGGTTCTAAAGTTAGTTAAGCGGCTTCAACCTTCGCCTGAGCGATCAAAAAATCCAAAGTCTTCTCGTACTGGATCCATTCTTTGATGGAGGCCAAGTTTCCCTGCTGGTGCAGATACTTTTTCACCGTGTCGGCCGGCTGGTTAACATTCTGTGCGATTTTGCCGACATAATCCTCGAAATCCTTGTCCTCGCATTGGATTTTCTCGGCCTCGGATATCTTTTCCACGATCAAGGCCATGTGCACGTTCTTTTGCGCTACAGGCCTCAACTTCTCCACGAATTCCTTCTGCTGTTCAGGAGATAATTTATTGGCGTCAATCCCCTGTTGTTTTAAGCGGTCCACACCCTGCTGCACCAACCGCTGTTGCTCCATGTTGATCAGGGAGCTCGGAACGTCAAAGGGGTGGTCGACGATTAGCTTTTCGCCGATTTGCTCCACCATCTTCGATCTTTGTTCCACTTCCTTGTGGGACTTTATCTGGGTTTCCAGTTTTTCCCGCAGTTCCTTCACGGTCTCAACCTGGCCTACTTTTTTGGCGAAATCATTGTCCACCATCGGGACTTTCTTCTCCTTAACCTCATGAAGGGTCACTGTGAATTCCGCTTCCTTGCCCGCCACATCCTTTTTCCCATAGTCTTTCGGGAAGGTCATTTTGAAGGTTTTAGTCTCGCCTTGTTTCATACCTATAAGATTCGTCTCGAAATCTTTCAAGAGACCCAGACCCCCCAACAGTATGGGATAACGGTTGGCCCTTCCCCCATCAAAGGTTTTATTGTCGATTTTCCCTTCAAAATCAACGACCACTAGGTCGTCTTCCTTCGCGGCTCGGTCGGTCACCAGGTTAAATTCGGCTAACTGGTCCTTCAAGCCATCCAAGGCCTTATCCACTTCCGCATCGGTCACCTTGGTGGACTCCTTCTTGATTTTGAGGCCCTTGTAATCCTTCATTTTAAACTCGGGTTTGATTTCCACCGTCGCCACGAATTTCATGGGGGAACCCTCCTCAAATTGGAGGTGGGTGATTTGGGGCCTGGTCACGGGATCGATTTTTTGGTCGATTAAAACGGTCCTGAAAAACTCGGGCAATTCGTGCTGGACCATTTCGTCCCGGACATTGGACTTGTATTGCTTCTTGATGGCATTGAGGGGAGCCTTCCCTTTGCGAAAACCCGGTAACTTGGCTTCGCTGAGAATACGTTTATAAAGTTCATCCACCTTGGTTTGGACCGTCTCGGCCGGAACCTCGACATGGACTTCCTTGGTACAACTGGAGACATCGTTGACACTGACTTTCACAATAAGCTCCTTATGTAATGGATAAGATGTTTGGTGCGTACGCATTTTTCATTTGAAACCGCGTTCCGCTCCACTCTCAAAAGACCTGTGGCAAACCCCGTTTAGGGGTGCGTACCAATTTTCGCCCTTTGAAAATTGGTTCCGCGCCACTCTCATCAAACATTTGGTGAACGGAGGTTGCCAAGCTTCATTAAGAAAGTGGTGCGAGGGGGGGGAGTTGAACCCCCACGGGTTGCCCCGCCAGAACCTAAATCTGGTGCGTCTGCCAGTTTCGCCACCCTCACATTAAACGAGTGGCGAAATCAATTTCGCCACAACTACAAAGGTGGGTGGCACGTACCCATTTCCTTTTATCTATTTCAATTTGCCGAATTGGGTGCGCCACCCTCGCAGAAAGACAATTTTAATGATGTGATCTTCCCGATTTTAGCTTCCCGGAATGGCGAGCAAAACGGCTTTTTCCCTCAAAACAGGCCCCATATTAACGAGGCCCTATACCTACGTCAATTTGCCTTCATCAATTTTTAATCCTAAACGCTGATAAATAAGGCTTTAAACACTCGCCAATAGAGAATAAATCCGATTTCCGTTAAATTGATCGGGTGAAACCCTCCGAGATTTCCCAGGTTGATCTCGCCATTATCGGTGGCGGAATCAACGGCGCTGGCTTGGCCGCACAAGCCGCCCAGGCAGGTCTTTCAGTCGCCCTTTTTGAGAAGGGTGACTACGCTTCAGGCACTTCCAGCAAATCCACCAAACTCATCCATGGGGGAATTCGGTACCTCGAACAGGCCCGCTTTTCGTTGGTTTTCGAGGCACTTCACGAGCGGCGTCGGCTGATTGAGCTGGCCCCCCATCTGGCACACCCTATTCCCTTTCTCCTTCCCAGCTACCAAGGCGACAAGCGTCCCGGATGGATGTTGAGAATCGGATTATGGCTTTATGATTTTTTGGCTGGGACTCAAAATATCGCGAAGCACCGGTGGTTTTCCCCCGCTGAGGCACTCAAAATCGCCCCCAACCTGAAGGCCGAGGGGTTAACGGGATGCGGTCTTTATTACGACGCGCAGGTCAACGATGCCAGGCTGGTCCTGGAAAATATCCTGGCCGCCGAAAAAGCCGGGGCCCATTGTTTTAATTACTGCCGGGTGGTCCAAATTGACAAGGATGCTTCCCAGGTCCGGGTCTTTTTCCACGACGACCGGTCCAACGAGGGCGGGGTGGTCACGGCTTCCTGCCTGGTCAACGCCTCGGGCCCTTGGGCCAACGAGACGGCCAAGTTGCTCTCCGGCGATGCCTTGAAACTGGTCCGCCCCACCCGTGGAACCCATATCGTGGTGAACCAGGTGCTCCCAACCCACGCGGTCTTGGTCACAACCCAAAAAGATAACCGGATCATTTTTATCATCCCCTGGCGCGGTTACAGCCTGGTGGGCACCACCGACCTGGATGACCCTGAAAACCCGGACAGGGTTAAGCCCACGGAAGAGGAGGTCCAATACCTTCTCACCGAAGCCGCCCGGGTGTTTCCTGGTAGTTCGTGGAAAAGAAGTGGGGTTTTATCGGCCTTCGCCGGGCTTCGCCCCCTCGCCTGGTCCGATGGGGGCCACGCTTCCTCCGTATCCAGGGAGGACAGGATATTGCGCTCCGGCAACATGTTAACCATCGTTGGAGGCAAGCTCACCACTTACCATGCCATGGCCGGAAAGGCTCTGGGAAAGGTGTTGAATATACTTGGGAAAAACACGGGCCCAAAATCCTTCCAACCCTTGCCGGGGACGCCACCGGTTCCCTGGGATCTGTTTTTAAAGAAGGAGTCCTCCCGATTGGCCGCCCGGCACGGCGTCACCGAAACGCAAGCCGCCCACCTAGTCGGACTTTATGGGCAAAGAACCTCCGAAATTTTCGAACTGTTAGAACAGGACCCAAGCCTTCGGGAACCCCTTCATCCTGAGAGACCTGAAATATTGGCCCAAGTTTTCTTTGCCGTAAAGAATGAATTAGCCTTGCACCTGGAGGACGTCATGCTTCGAAGGATGGAAATCGGCTATAGCCCTCAGCGATGGGGTTCGGCGTCTGACAAAGTTTCTAAGCTCATGGCCGAACTATTGGGATGGGACGAGAATGTCCGACAAAAAGAATTGGAGCGTTACAAGCAACTGTTGCACCCTCTGCCCTAACCCACTGTCTTGACTTGTTTTGAATATACTCGTAGGTTAGCATATCGTCCGTTTCCACAAAAAAGTCGCACCAACAGGAGTTTCAAATGGAAAAAGTCATCATTATCGGCTCCGGCCCGGCCGGCTACACAGCCGCCCTTTACGCTTCCCGTGCGAACCTGAACCCTCTCTTGATTGACGGCCCCCAACCGGGCGGCCAATTGACCACTACCACGCTCGTGGAGAATTTCCCCGGTTTTCCAGAGGGCATCCAGGGACCGGAGCTGATGGAAAACATGAAGAAACAAGCCGCCAGTTTTGGAACCCGTTACAAAACCGGGTTTGTGACCAAAGTGGATTTCTCCAAACGCCCTTTCAAGTTGTGGGTGGACGAAAAAGAAGAATTGGAAACTGAGGCGGTCATCATCTCGACGGGCGCCTCGGCCAAATATGGCGGTGTTCCCCGGGAAATGGAAATGGTGGGTCACGGGGTATCCGCCTGCGCCACTTGCGACGGCTTTTTTTTCAAGAACCAGGAAATAGCCGTGGTGGGTGGCGGGGATTCGGCGATGGAAGAAGCCAACTTCCTCACCAAATTCGGCAAGAGCGTCACCATCATCCACAGGCGCGAGGAATTCCGCGCTTCAAAAATAATGTTGGAAAGGGCCAAGGCCAATCCCAAAATTAAATGGATGCTTAACTCGGCCATCACGGAACTTGAGGGGGAAAAGGAATTAACCGGTTTAAAGGTAAAAGACCTGAAGAGCAACGCGGTAAAATCCTATCCCTTCACCGGCCTATTCTTCGCCATCGGCCACACGCCCAACACTTCTATTTTTAAAGGTCAGCTCAACATGGATGAAGTGGGTTACTTAAAGCTTCCACAACCTCCAAAGACAGTTACCAATATTGAAGGTGTTTTCGCGGCAGGTGATGTGGCCGACCATTATTACCGTCAGGCCATATCGGCTGCGGGGATGGGCTGTATGGCGGCCATCGAGGCAGAACGTTGGCTATCCGAACAGGGTAAATGAAACTAAGGCTCGCTTCTCCTGGGAAAAATTAGGGGCCGTAGGGAATTTCCTGCATGGTTACCAAACACTCATTGTTTTGCGGGGCCGGAGGACATATCTTGTTAGGCGCGGGATCGTAATAAACGATGGTCAATTGGGTCAAGCGGTTTTTAGCCGCGTTCACCCAGGCAGCAAAATAAGTAAACCCACAGGCTGGGACGGCGGAACCGGGATCGACCTTGATACCTGAATTCCACTTCCGTTGAGTTCCAGACCCATTTACCTCCAGAGACGTCCATCCCTTTGCCTTCAGGCTTTCGTCGTAATAACGGATCACGCTCTCCGCCGGATAATTGATTTTGACCCAATAGGACAAGGACTGGACATCCTCGTTGTTAAACTCCCTGGGGGAATAAGCATCCGGGACCATTCCGAAATAATACTTCAGGTTCGATTTGCTTCCCTCGCGATGGGACCAAACGCAATAACCTTCGCCCAGGATCGCGATCAAAGCCAAAACGATGAGAGTTTTTTTCATGTAACCCCTTAAAATTTAAGCCGAATGAACGGCTTAAATTTTAAGGGGTGTTTCCTACCCGGTGTAAAAATAATTACTGGATTTTAGGATGAAAATTAAATAGAAAAATGGTTTTAAAATCGGAGGGATCAGCCGTATTTCCCGGCAGGCATTTTACCCGTTTTTCCCAAGGGCCGTTTTTCATAAATCCCGCCCATCTTTTTAGACCCGGGCTTGAACTCAACAATACCGTTTTTCTGGCAGAATTCCCTCTCGCTAAAATGCAGGAATTCCAAGTCTCGGACAGCGGAGTTCCGATGGCCGCAGGTGACGCAAGCATAATCGAACTCCACTTGGACCTTGGACTTGGCGGTTTGGGGCAAAAGCCTGCAATTCGTCATCTTTACGTGCTCCTGGCACTCGGCGCAGAAGATAGTTTCGGGGTATTTAATAGGCTTCATGACACTGCTCCTGAAAATTTGGGTCGTTTGAGGTTGGTAAAAGGGGTAAGGAAAAGACGCATGGTCCGGCAGTTGCCGGATAGGTATCATCCTCCTAAAAGACTAAAAATCCAAGGTCTTTGATAAGACTAAGCGGAGGAGGCTGATTTAACCCTAATTTGCCAATGATTTATCGAGTTAACAATTTTTTGGAAATTTTCGTAATATAGGGCTCAAGGAGTTGTCGTCATGCTAGAAGGAAATTTATTTGTCGAGAAGCGGGCCCATCCAAGGGTCTCTATAAAAATCCCCGTTAAATACAGGGTGGTGGAGGATATGGCCGGTATTCAATCGATCATCGAGATGAGAAAAACCGAGGCACACACCGAGTCCTTGGACATTAGTCTCGGGGGCATGTACATCGTCTCGGATCAACCCTTGGGGATCGGGAGCATACTGCACCTGGACATTACCCTTCCCGGAAGAGAGAGGCGTCTCACCGCCTTTGGCGAAGTTGTTTGGTCGAAGGATTCGGGGGCTGGCCTCCACTTTATGATGATCAAGCACGAGGATCTGGAAGCCCTTAGCGCTTTTCTGGACGAATCTTCCCCCAAAAAGTAATCAGAGGTTAGTCCTTAAATACATCCTTCCATTTCTTATCCATATCACTTCCAAGAGCTTTCCCGGGGACATCCTTTCCGCTAAAATCAAATTCATCGCAGAAATTTCGTTTGTCCTTACTTCCCACCTTTTCGGTGGTGCGACTTTGGCATTGGTTGGAAGCGGAGAGATCGTAAAGTCGGCAATTCAGGCAGCAATGCAGGTCCGCTCCGCATTGGGAACAAGTCTCGTTGCGCCCAGGCTGAATGCCCGGGAAACCCTCCCAAGGTTGTTGACAGGCATGGCATTTCTTCAAGGCTCAGTTTTCCGCGGGGTATATTTTAAAAGCAAGGTCCGTTGTAACGGCGGGAAGGGTGATGCTCGCCCCGCCTAGATTGGCCTTTAATTTTCCAATTCCAGTTTTCAGACCTTTTTCCGTGTCCCACCACTCGATCATCCAGGCACCGTTCTTACTCAAGCCACCCAATTTCAAGGTGGCTCCGCTGACAGGGGTCAATTTTGGATTTCCATAGGTGAAAGCCCTCGACTGCACCCTCCCAAGGACCCGGTCTTTTCCATTCAGAACCTCGCAACTGAGGGCCCCAACATAGTTGCTGATGGAATAGGCCGCGACCTGGACCCAA
Organism: candidate division FCPU426 bacterium; assembly: GCA_003152075.1. GTDB lineage: Bacteria > Oederibacteriota > Muellerivitia > Muellerivitales > Muellerivitaceae > PALSA-1180. The sequence goes on along the minus strand of PLZG01000031.1, from coordinate 7,189 downwards.
TCCTGACCCGTACTATCCACTGAAATGTCATGGGGGCCCGCCGGAACTTCCGCAACATAAACTCCATTGGCCTTGGCCAGCGAGTTATTAACAGCCGTGAACTTGCCGTCAACCAGGATAGTCAGGTTGTTGGTGCCCCAGGAGGAAACCGTATTGAGCTTGACCTGGAACTTCCCAGCCTTGGGCATTTCGACGTGGAAGGTCGGCGGATTCCGGAATTCAGCCTTGGCCTTGCTATAAACAAAACCCGTCAGGTTTGATTCGGAGGGGGTAATGGAACCATCCGGAGAAAGGTTGAATTGGTTTTCGGCGGCTTTGACCCCCCAGGCGCTGTTGCCGGGGGAAAAACTCAAGTCTGTCATTTGCGGCGTGAAAACGGTAAAAGCCACCGGTTTGTAGCCCCGGCGGTCCAAGTCCTCTCCCGCCACGAAGGCCGCGATCCCCTTCCACCGGTAATAAAGGTTTAAGGGTTCCACATAACTATCCCACCACCAGGGAAACCCTCCTCCAGCCGCCTTGGCGGTTAGGGAACCCCAGTTGGTCCCGTGAATAAAAATTCCCGTGGGGTCCAGTTTGTTCTCGCCCCCGTCCCCGATACCCATTTCCCCCACGAAAGCCGGCTTGCCTGGGCATTTGGAACGCATCCCCTCCACCAGGCCCGCCGCTACTTGGGCCATGTCCAAGCCGCCGTAATTATGTTCCTGAGTGAATTGCATACCCGAATTCCACACGTCTGCCGGCCACTTGAGGGCGTGGGCGTAGCTGGTGGTCACCAAATGCTTGTAGGGGTCAGTGGCCTTGAGGTAATCCCCCATCTCCTGGTGAAACTTGGCCGATTCGGTCACTGAGGCGGAATAATTGTCGATCCATTCCATCTCATTGAACAACTCCCAGGATTGAAGGGAGGTATTATGGGCGTAACGGGCCACCAAGTACCGCCAGTTGCGCTGGATATACATCTTCGCCTTCTCGCTGGTCCACAACTCCTCGGGTTTGTTCATGAAGCCACCCTTGGGGTTGGCTTGCTTGTTGTAAGGGTTGTCCTTCCAATTGGGGTTGGTGGTGCTGGAGAACTTTCCGTGGTTGAGGAGGCAGAGCATGACATGGACATTTTTCTTGGCGCAGAGGTCCAGGATATAGTCCAGTTCCCAGGCTTCCTTGAGGCGGTCCATGTAATTGCCCGGCAAAAGGGTTGTGGCGGGATAGGAATAAGCCCATTCATATTCGGTGTGCCACCCGGCCTGCCAAACCCGGATGAAATTGCCTCCGTTTTCGGAGAGTGTCCCTACCCACTTGTCATATTGGAAGGTCCGGCCGCCCGAGGACCAGCCCATGTTCTCACCCAAAGGGAAATAGGCGTCACCGTTGTCGAAAGCAAAATATTCGGGGTCATTGGTGGAAACTCGGACGAATCCCTTGTTCGCCGAGGGGTTGACGACAAATGATTTTGTCGGGGCCGAAGAGGTTCCAGAAGCATCCTTTGCCTTGATGACATAGGACCAAGCCCCTTCCTCATTGGATGTAAACCTAGCTTTCCAAACCAGTCCCCCTTTGGGCGTCAGGGTTTGCTGGCTGAAATCGCCAGTTCTCTCATAATCCTGATAAATGAAACCCTTTACGGAATGAAGTACCCCGGTTGGAGATTTAAATTCGACGGTCACATCAATTTGGGCGGAGTCAAAGGGGTTCTTGTAAATTTTTCCCAGGTCGTAAACGACTTCTAACTTTTCATATTTTCCCACCGGCCCGTTATCGGTAACGGATGTGATGGTAGCCGCGAGAGAAGAAGAGGACATACCCAGAATTAAAGCAAAGAAAGCAAGTGATTTGAACATAAAAGCACTTCTCCTTTTCCACATCCAGGTTGGTTTATCGGCAGACCATAAACGACTATATTTCCATAATGACCGGCATGACCATCGGCCGGCGGTTGGACTTCTGGGAAAAAAACTTCTGGAGGGACTTGCGCATGGTTTCTTTCACTGTGGCCCAGTCCGTCACCTTGTCGTGAATCTCTTCTTCCAAGGTCTTCCGTATCATTTCCTTGGCGTCGTTCATCAGCTCATCCGACAGGCTTTCGGAAAAACCACGGGTCACCAGGTCCGGCCCCCCGACGATCTTGCCCTTGGCGACGTCCACGGTGACCAAAGCCACCACCACGCCGTCCTGGGATAGGTGCAGGCGGTCCCGCAACACCACTTCACCCACGTCGGAGATATGCTTACCATCCACCAGGATAGTGCCTCCCGAGAATTCCTTCTCGATTCGCACTTCCTCGCCATCGATCACAAACTTCTCGCCATTCTCCAGGATAATGGTGTTCTGAGGCGATATGCCCATTTCCTCGGCCAGGCGGGCGTGCAGGACCAAATGGCGGTATTCCCCGTGCACGGGGATAAAATACTTGGGTTTGGTAAGAGCGATCATGATTTTCTGTTCTTCCCGGCAGGCGTGTCCCGAGACATGTATCTCTGAAACCGCCTCATAGAGGACTTCCGCGCCCCTGCGATAAAGTAAGTTGATGATGTTGGAAATGGCCCGCTCGTTTCCGGGAATGGTCCGGGCGGACAAAAGCACCATGTCATCCGGTTGGAGGGATATTTGCTTGTGGTCACCCATGGCCATGCGGGAAACACTGCTCATAGGCTCGCCTTGGCTCCCGGTGGTGACGATGACTATTTCTTTGGGGTCCATACCCTTCAAGTTATCCGGCTGAACCAGGAGATTGGCCGGGATATGCATAAACCCAAGGTCCCTTGCGACTTGTGTGTTTCTTACCATGCTTCGGCCCATAATGCAGACCTTACGGCCCACTTTCTTAGCGGCTTCTATAACCTGCTGGACCCGGTGGATGTTGCTTGCAAAGCAAGCCACGATGATGCGGCGCTTGGCCTTGGGAAATATCCGCTCAAATTCCTCGCCCACCACCTTTTCCGAGAGGGTGTAGCCTTCCCGCTCCACGTTGGTGGAATCGGACATGAGCATCAAAACACCCTTCGAGCCATAATCGGCGAAACGGTTCAGGTCCGTGGGAATCCCGTCCACGGGGGTAGGGTCAATTTTGAAGTCCCCGGTGTGGATCACCACCCCGGCGGGAGTGGTTAAGGCGATCCCGCAACCGTCCACGATACTGTGGGTAACCCGGATAAACTCGATATGAAAGGGCCCTACTTCGAAGGTCTTCTTGGGATCTACTTCGATAAAGGTGGGTGATTCAGGAAGTTTAAATTCCTCCAATTTGGCTTTCACAAATCCTAAGGTGAGTTTGGTGCCGTAAACGGGGACATTGAGTTTTTGAAGAATATATGGGATGGCGCCAATGTGGTCCTCGTGGCCATGGGTCAAAAGGATGGCCTTGAGCCACCCCGGCCGCTCGGCAATGAAGTTGAAATCGGGAATGATATAATCCACGCCCGGGTGCATCTCGTCAGGAAACATCAAACCCGCGTCGATCATGACGGCGCTCCCGTCATAATCCAACAAAGCCATGTTTTTGCCGATTTCGCCCAAGCCGCCCAAGGGAATGAAGGAAAGTTGTCCCAAAGAATGGTTCCTTTTAATTAATTATTGCCGTAAAAAACAAAGCCTTCCCCGTTTTTCAGAGAAGGCTTTAAGTGAGATATTGCTTCATTTACCAGCGGTTACCAAACCCACCACCATCGGAACTCTTACGCCCGCCTCCGCGGTTATCCCGGCGAGGCCTGCTGTCTTTGCCACCACCAAAACCACCGTCGCCGCCGAAGCCACCCTCACGACCACCCCCGCCACTGCCCTCCCGGCGCCCGCCACCGAATCCGCCGCCACCGCCGAAACCTCCACCACCACCGCGGTTACCACCGCCACGATTGAATCCTCCACCACCTGCACCACCTTTACGATCTTCCATAGGGCGGGCTTCATTAACCACAATTTGCCTCGACCCAACGGTAGCCCCGTTCATTTTCAGGATGGCTGCCTTGGCCTCCTCATCGGTTCCCATTTCCACGAACCCAAAGCCCTTGGACCGGCCGGACATCTTGTCCATGATTACTTTCGCGCTATCGACCTTACCACAGGGAGCGAAAAGCTCCTGCAACTGCAGGTCTGTCGTCTCGAACGGCAGGCTTCCGACGTATAATCGCTTACCCATACCTCTCCTTGTCACTGCTAATTGCGAAAACGAACCTAGTTTTAAACGATTACGCGGCCGCTTTCGGGTTCAAAAATTTTTTTGAAAACTCATCGCTCAAAAACTTCTGGGAGAACTCTTCCATCTCGGCCATCTTCGCGTAAAACTTCTGGAGGATGTATTCGGGATCGATTCCAACTTGATCCCCGTAAGGCTTCAAGCTTCGCACTTCCTTGACGGCCAATCGGGTGAAGAGTTTCCACCACATTTTCAGGATCCAGGTCTTGAAAGGACCCGTATGATCCAACAAGGTCTGGACGCCTAATTTGGTTCCGGCGATATGGCGGGATTCGTCCTTTAACATCAAGCGAATCATCTCCTTGCCAAGAACGTCAATCGCGTCCAATTCAAGGGACTTCTGGAAAATGGCACCCGCCATCGTTTCGGTGAAGTAAGTCGCCAATATCCAGCGTTCCACCGGCATAGGCCCGCTGGTGGCTAGCCAAACGAGAGGATCGTAGGCCTTTTGCTTAGCCGGAGGCGAATTGAGCTTGTAGAGGTATTTTCGGAAAACGAACAGGTGTTTGGCTTCATCACAACACTGGGTGGAGTAATAGGTAACCATCTCGTTGATCTTGAACATATGGGCGGCTTTGTTCATGAGGCGTTGGATGATTTCCAACCCCTGCCACTCCCCCTCATAAAAATAGTGAAGGATGTTGATCCAGCCTTCCTTAATACCCCCCAACTCAATGGGCTGGTTCCAGTTGATGGCCCCTTCCGGGTCCCAATTGGCGGCGAAAGCCATTCGGGAAAGTCCGTCCCATGTCTTCGCATTAGGCTTTTCAAGGATTTCGTGCTTCAACGTCTCATTTTTAAGTGTCGCTTCCATCGTCTGTGCCATAAAATCTTAACCTCTCTCTAATTTTTCTTCGTTTCTTTTGAACCCCCGCGCTTCCAAACCGTGTCCAATTTCACCGGAACTTCGTTCCGAATAGGCATGGTTAAAAGGCTGGGTGGTTGTATCTCAAAATCCTTCAAGGTCAGGGGAATCGTGCCGGTCACGTGGACTTCATCCGCTTTCCATTCAACACCCAAGGGAACCCTGGGATACTTGGCCTTATGGCCGTTAAACTCAATTTCCAAGTCCGCCAAGACCTGGTGAGGGGTTTTCCCACCGGTGTCCCCTATTTTGACCCAAACCTGGATCAAGGGATAAAGGCCCGCCCGGGTGACTTCCCACATGTGGGTGTCCCGGTTATGGTCCCCGGAATCAAAGGAATTGACCAACACGGCAACCAAAAACTTACAATGACCGCTATAGCATACACCTTTTCCCCTTGCCGATAAACTCTTTCCATGGACCACATGCAGGGGATGGGTGACCGTATAGCTAATTTCGGACTTTTCGAGCTCCCAATGCCCCTTTAAATCGGCTGAAAATGCCAGGGCTGGGCAAGCCAAAGCAAACAAAAAGACAAGAGTCGTTTTCATGGATGTCCTTTTCACTTAAAGATCAAAAAGTCATGACCGTGATGGAAGTAAGGTAGGAAGCTAGGAGGGTCGTCGCCATGACAAAATGGATAGTTCCCAGGTCACCCACAGGCTGGTGATTGGCGATTCGGTCATTGGCCATATCACCCACCAGAGGCGTCAAGATCATCAAGGGCATGTGAATCCAGGATAAAACTTGGTGGAACTCCGACGCTCCCGTAGCTTTTAAGCCTTTTGGCTTGGGCGCCAAGATAGCGAACATGGCGGTGGTGATATAGAGCCCCGTCGTGGCGATGCCCAATGTCGCGTGTAGGTTCGTGTCCGAACTTCCATTGGCGACATTACCTGCGGTGACCAAGCCCAGGACATACTCCGTGGTCATGGGGACAGCCGTGATCAACCCCAGGGTCTGATGAATCCTAAGCATATCCGAACGGGCTTCCAGGTCTTTTTGAAACTGGGGGTCGCTTTTGATATCGGATTGGGAAAAACCTAAATCCTCTGCGGAAAGGCCTTCCCTTTTATCAGGGGACGCGGTAACAGCAGTGTCCAGTTTGATTTTCTTTTTGGCCGGTCCAGAGGGTTTATCGGGCGAAGCGGCGAAAGACCCCATTGGGCCAACCACAATCAAAATGAGCGTTAAAAGAAAAACCATTATCCTGTTATGAAGCCGCATGTCGCAATTAACCTCGTTTAGCATTCACCAAATCTTATTAGATCATCAGGCAATATCGCCGATTTTCATTTTGACTTCAATCCCAGAAAGTTCATTTTTACGAACCGCAGGGGGGCCGGAACAAGCCCCCTTATTTAGTTACCGGTTTTTTATCGGACGAGTTACCGGTTTTATCAAAATCAAGCAGCGATTTTTCGTCTTCCGTGGCTTTCGGCAGAACCTGTTCCTCGCCCCGGGCAAAACGGTTATAGCGCTGAACACAGTTGAACTTAGTGGTTTGGGCCTCCGTTTGGAAAAACCCGCTAATGTCGATGGAAAGTCCTCCCCCGATAGCGGTAAGCCAAAAAGGCGTTTGCTGGTTTGAAGGCACCGCTAATATTCCTGTTAATCCCGTCAACAGTCCAGCCAGCCCGATATACCTTAATACTTTTCCTGTTGACGCCGAGTTCTCCGACCGTTTCAATAAACGGATGGATTCATAATCATTTAATGGAAATATTAAGCTCTCAAAATCTTTATCATCCCTAAGAATTTCGTGGTCCAAGGAATAAAATAACCCGGTCAGAGTTGTATAGGAAATCTCAATGGGTTTTAACTTATGCTCGACGATGCCCGTCTGTCCAGAAACATTCTGGGCAAAAGCCGGTGAAGAAATTAATCTCATTATTAATATTATTAAAAAAAGAATCCGAAGACATTTCATTAAAGAACGATTTCTCCAAAAGTTTTAGTCAAAGGAGAATACCAAACATCACCCCAATGGTAAATCTTCAAGAAATCAGTAAAAATTTATGGATTGGTTTTAGTGCTGTATGACGATTTGAGTGACTTGATGTCCCGCGTTGCCGCCCTGGGAGGTGGTCAAGTCCACCACCACGAAGTAAAGACCGCTGGCTATTCCCGTGACATCC
>PLZG01000017.1 GCA_003152075.1 candidate division FCPU426 bacterium | reverse complement strand
GGATGTCACGGGAATAGCCAGCGGTTTTTACTTCGTGGTGGTGGACTTGACCACCTCCCAGGGCGGCAACGCGGGACATCAAGTCACTCAAATCGTCATACAGCACTAAGGCCTGCCGGGAAAGTTTACAGGTTTCCTTTTAACGTACCTTCAGCTGTTCTCGAGCCAAAACAACCAATGGATAATCATTTGGAAAGTAATTTTTTAGGATGTTAATGGATTCCTTGAGGTTTTCTTGGGCCTTGTTTTTTTCTTTCAAGGATATTTCCGCTTCCGCCAAATGAAGTAAATCCAAGGCGATTAATGTGTGGCGGGGTCCGAAAGCTTCTTTTTCAATTTGAAGGGATTTTTTCCACAAATCTTCTGAAGCTTTGGCGTCGCCTGCGGACCACTCGACTTTCGCCAAGCGTTTCAGGTAGGGCAGGGCGGAGAAGGAAAAAACTTTCCCCACATAACGTTGGTCGATTTGAAGGGCGGATTCATAAAGGGGATGGGCTTTATCTACTTGGTTTTGGACTTGAAATAAATCAGCTAAATTCTCCATCCCGTTCGCTACTTCCACACTAACCGCTTGAAAATGTTTTTGAGCCATGTCCAGAGCTATTTCTAGGCAGGACTGAGCTTTGGCAAAATTTTTCTCCAATTGAAAAACCCTGGCTTGAGCAGTTAAAAGGTGGATGGGAAGGTTGTAATCGGGTTTGGGACTTTTTTCCTGGGTCTCCAGAGCTTCTTGGAAGCAGTTTTGAGCCTGAGAATAGTTTTTAAGGTTGGTTTCAATTTGGCCTAGGAGGCCCAGGGTTTGGGCTAGAACCTTGGGGTCGCTCGAGGGATTTGACTTTCGGATGGAGAGGGCCCTTTTTTCCAACAATTCGGCTTCATCATTTCGCCCCAAGTCGGCATTCAGCGAGGCAAGCCTGTCAAGGAACTCAGCCACTGAGGGATGGTCAAGGCCCATATTTTTTTCCAAGAGGGCCAAACCCCATTTGTAATCCTGTTCTGATTTTTGATATTCCGCCATGGAACGATGAAGAGTTCCCAAGTCGCTGTAAATAGGCACCAGTGAGGGATGAAGGGGACCGAATTGGGCCTCCGCGATCCGGAGGGCTCTTTCCTCGGCTTGAACGGCTTCCGGAAATTTACCGTCTCTTGCCAGGTTAAAGGCCTCGAGTCGGGAAAGCTTGAAAACCCCTATATCCAATAGGGGCTCAACCCCATGGGCGGATTCTGGGATATAAGCCGATCCCACACACAGGAATAAAAAACATCCTAGCCAAAAACGGGGGGCCATTTTCGACACAGATAATTTCATTGGGTTCATGGGTTGAAGTCCCCCACCCCTTCCAATGGTTGAGGGGTTGGAATGGGTTGATATTCGATAGCCGTCTGGGGGGGACAGGGGGGGCCAATGGCTCCTATGTTGGAATCGCTTTCGAAATCGTCTAGCCAATGGAATGGGTCGCCTCCGTCCGTGGAATAAACAGCCCGCGATAGGTGGGCTCCCCCATCAAAGGTTAGCTCGGCCGCTTTGCCAAGGCCGCCAGAATTCCTCACATCCGAAAGAATGTAACAGTCTTCGCATCCAGGATAATTTTGGGAAGCATGGCCCGAATCGGTCTGCAGCGCAAAGAACCAACATTCATCCGAAAAATTAGAAGCCCCCTTGTCATCGAAACCAATAGTTACCCATTGAAAACTTGAGGAGACTTGGTTTGGTGTGAGGGCAAGTGATTTGTGAATTTGGAGAGCTTTGTGGATTTCAAATTGGTTTTTCAGGAGAAGGTAGTTTAATGGACTTTGGGGAGTCCCTTCTTTTCTGATCCGAATGGCGAAACTTTTAGCGGGGAAACCACAATGAAAATGTAATGACTCACCTTGAAGCACTTGGCTGGACTTGTCATTGGGATTACCACTTCCATAAACGGGCCGGATGCCGGGTTTATCGTAAGGGTTTCCTTGAAATCTAGAACCTACCCCATATACCGCGTAAACAGGTTCCTGATTTAATTCCTTCCAATGTTGACCGTCGAAAAAGAGGACGTTTGCCTCCAAATCGGGACTTCCGTCATTGGGGTGAAGATGATTCAAAACATCGGTGGAAAGAAAGGAGGCGAAATGGGAAGGGCCAATCTTGCCCACGGGATGGCCCCCGCCTCGGTTAATATCATGTTCAATTACCACATGGTAAACCTTGCCTTTAATGAGTGGAGCGGAAGTCAAAGGAAGAGTGGACCAAGTTTGAGCTAAGGGTATATATGTAGAAAAAGCCAATGGAGTGCCAGAAGGCAGACCATCAATATTATCTTGGAAGCTTACTCGATAGCCTGGAGACCCTAACGCTTCGGAACAAAAAATGGCTACGGCGGAAAGATCCATGTCCTCTTGGCAGGTGAAACGAAAGGAAATTTTTTTATTGGAGGTATCCAGTGAGGTGGAAAGCCTTTTGTTGGCCACGAACCAGTTTCCAAAGTCCGCATGCGCGACCGGAACCAGGGATAGAATGAAAAGCAGTACAATGATGTTAAGAGGTTTCATAGATACAATCCTACAATGAAAGCATGGGTTTTGGAGGGGAATTGAGTGGGGGCTTGGGGTGTTTAAAACCTTCAAATTGCTAAAAAAAATTATAGACTTTTGGCCAGGCTACTCTTTTAGAAGAAGTTGATTTCTTAGAATTTCTATTAAATGGCAGCTTTTTTTAAAAATGATTTTTTAGGTAGCCCAGGGATTGAAATAAAACTAAGTACACCCCTAAATTAATGTTCTTTACTGATTCTTTACTATGTGACAGGTTGAAAAAATATTTTTTACTTATGTCGAGATGTTTGTTCAAAATTTGGGCGCATTAAATTGATTTTAATGTGAAACTGAAATATTAGATAAATAGCCAGAAAAGCCCTTTTTTAATGGTGGTTGTGGTAAGTTTTAAGGGTAAAGAGTAAAAACATTAAACTTGTTTCAGTAAGATTCTAACGAAACATAGGTTCAACTTTTTTTTGTATTAGATTGGCATGGTAAAAATATTTGGTGTTTTAAGTTTTACTGAAATCGATTCCTGAAATGAAGTTTGCTAATAGTAAATGGCGGGAAAGAAAATGAGATTTATCTCAAGGGAAATATATTCAACCGGTTTAAGAGCGGGTCTTCAACTCGTTCTCCTGGTTCTTATTGCTTTTGCGGTCGCAGTTTCCCCTCTTCAAGCCCAAGTCGTGGGCTCCTCCAAGTATTGTTCCACCGATCCACCCACGGTCTATACAACGACCGCCACTTGGTACTCCGCCCTTGCTCCCGGAACGGGAAATTGTTTCTTCTCATCTGGAACCTATAACACGGGTTATGGCGTTGCCATCGGCACTCCGGATTACCAGAATGGGTTAGCTTGTGGAGCTTGTATCGCCGCCCATGACGCCTCGTCCGGCCAATCAGTCACGGTACAAGTGGTCGACAACTGCCCCAGCTGCTCTGCTAACCAATTAGACCTTCAGGACGCCGCCTGGAATGCATTGACCAACAACGCTGCTCATGGCGTGGCCAACATCACCTGGAATTTCGTTCAATGTCCCGTGAGTTTGATTAATGTCGGTAATGCCTCGGGCAATATTACTTATTCCTGGAAGTCGGGTTGCAGCTCCGGTTATGCCCCCATTCAGTTCCAGGATTATTTGTTTCCTCTTGTGAGCGTCGGCTGGAGCACGAGCAGTGGAGGTCCTTTCACCGCCTTGGTCATGGGAGCTAATGGGGTAGGAGGGGATGAATATTGGGGAACGGGCAGCGGTAACCTGAACGGGACGACGGGTCCATTTTATTTTCAACTCACCGATGCGCGGGGGAACTCGGTTGTCTTAGGTCCCATAACTGCTTGTGCGAATGGTTCGAGTAGCGTTCAACTTCCCCCTTGTGGACCCACGGCCACGCCCACCAAAACAAACACACCCGGTGGGCCGACGGCCACGTTCACCAGCACTCCGACCCCTAATACCGGTGGGTGTTCCTATAATTTAAATTCGGGCCAGGCTTGTACTTGGGTTCAAAGCTCTACCGTTGACCAATGCACCACTTCCAGTTCTGCTGCCAGTACTGAGGCTATCAACCAGTTTTACAGCTATGGGGCTTCGGGGGTGTCTGTCCTTTATTGCGGAGGAAGCACGGCTGGAGGAAACGCGTCACCCCAAATAGTTACTATGCAATGCGCCCCACCCGCTGGCGCCACTATCGTGAAAGCTTTCTTGGATGTGGTCGAATATAACGGCAGCAGTTCTTCGCCCAGTCCCTCGACTGGCGCGGTAGTATTGGGGGGGAAAACCACAGCGGCGGGTATCATGACCGGCACGGGCAACTTGTGGAACGTATTTAAAGATCCCCGTTATGGATACGACGTCAAGAGTTACCCTAATCAAACGGCCTATAATATTCGCTACGATGTTACTGCTCAAGTCGCCACGGGAACAACGTCCTACACAGTAACCTATCCCAACATTGGCGCTAATACGGCTTGGTCGGCTTCATTGGTAATTGTTTACACAGTTCCGGCGCCAAACGTTTGCAGCGCGGTTGCATTAGACGATGGTCTTTATTATTGGGACCTTGAGCATGATAACGCCGGGTCCCCTCTTAATGAGGGAGTTACTCCCTGGGCTCCGACATTGGATTGGAGTTGTTCGGGAGACACTAGCACCGCCTGCAGCACCAACAATTTCTCCGTCTTCGGGGGAAGTCAATACGGGCTTAATAACCCCCCTTCCAACCCGCAGTTCACGGACGAATTTTATAGTAGCACCGCAGGTTCGCCCACTGCCGCTTCCTATACGGCTTCCGAATGGTATAACTGTACGGGTCTTGGCACTTGCGGCCAGCCAACCGCTTTTGACCAGTCCTACGCCAATGTTCCCTTATCGGGAACCCAGAAAATGACCTGGGGTTTGGGAAATGCCATTTACGCCAATGGGAAACAGGAATATTGGGTAAACATGTTGGCCGCCTCCTGCGCGGCTAGCTGTATCACACCCACGCCTACACCGACGAGAACTCCGACTCCAACATTTACAGCCACTACAACCAATACCTTAACATCCACCTCAACCTCGACTTCTACTTCGACTTCAACCTCCACTAGCTCGTCGACAAGCACCTCGACCTCGACTTCTACTTCCACCAAAACCTCGACTTCCACTAGCACGTCGACTTCTACCAGCACTTCCACCTCAACTAGTACCGCGACCGCCACCGCGACGGCAACGGCTACTTCTACAAAAACCTCGACGTCCACGAGCACGTCGACTTCCACTAGCACTTCCACCTCAACCAGTACGGCGACAGCAACGGCCACCGCTACCGCGACATCTACTTCCACCTCCACTTCCACCAAAACCTCCACTTCAACGAGCACGTCGACATCCACCAGCACCTCAACTTCAACCAGTACCGCGACGGCAACGGCCACCGTCACGGCGACGTCTACCTCCACACCCACTTCCACCAAAACCTCAACGGCTACCAGCACTTCCACCGCGACTTCTACGTCAACTTCTACTTCCACCTCCACCAATACCTTCACTGCCACCATTACTTCAACACCCACAATGACTAATACGGGAACGACTTCACCCACCAATACCTCTACCAAGACATCCACTTCCACCAATACCTCGACTTCAACAGCCACCAGCACCTCCACAGCCACGAACACCTCCACTTCAACGTCCACCTCCACCAACACCTCTACCTCCACCAACACAGCTACCGCAACCAACACAGCTACCGCAACCAACACCAAAACTTCCACCAATACTTTCACCTCGACGAACACGGCTACCAATACCAATACGCCAATTTTTACCTACACCCCCACTAATACCTTCACGGTTACCAATACCTTTACCGTGACCAATACGGCTACCGACACCTCCACGGCCACGGATACCTTTACCGCAACCGATACACGGACTTTTACCAATACCTTTACAGCCACCAACACGCCCACTTACACGAATACTTCTACCGATACCTTTACGCCCACGTATACCTTTACCTGGACTAACACTCGCACCTTCACTAATACCTTTACGGCCACCAACACACCCACTGACACCAACACTGCTACCGATACCTTTACCTGGACTAATA